>JAVHMA010000034.1 GCA_031081715.1 Armatimonadota bacterium
CGCGCGGGGTCGTGGCCTCCTGGCAGGCGTTTCTCGCCGCGGGGCGGCCCGCGCCGCGGGCGCTGGCCGCCTTCCTCGACGCGCTGCTGGCGGCCGCGGCGGCTTGAGCGCCGGCCCCTAGCCGAGCAGCGCGAGCGCCGCGCCGCCGAGCGTCTTGGCGCCGATGACCAGCGCCTCCTCGTCGAAGTCGAAGCGCGGGTTGTGGTGGGCGCCATCTAGACCCCGGGCGCGGTTCTGCGACCCGACGACGAAGTAGCAGCCCGGCGCGCGCTGGAGGAAGTAAGCCACGTCGTCGCTGCCCGTGGTGGGCGCCATCTCGACCACCGATGCCGGCCCCACCACCCGCTCGGCCACCCGCCGGACCCGCTCGGCCACGGTCGCGTCGTTGACGACCGTCGGGCACCCCTCTCGCACGACCAGGGTCGCGCGTGTGCGCATCGCGCCCGCCACGCCGGTGGCGATCTCCTCCACCCGGCGGAGCGTGTGCGCACGCACCTCCTCGGAGAACGCGCGCACCGTGCCGCGCATCTCCACGCGGTCGGGGATGATGTTGAACGCCGTGCCGGCGTGAATGGCGCCGATCGTGACGACCGCGGCGTGCAGGGGCGCGACCTCGCGGCTGACGACCGTCTGCAGCGCGCCGACGACCTGGGCCGCGGCCACGATCGGGTCGGCGGCCTGATGCGGGATCGCCCCGTGGCCGCCGCGGCCCTCGACGGTGAGCACGATCTCGTCCATGGAGGCGAAGGCCGGACCGGCGCGCACCCCCACGGTGCCGGTCGGGAGGTCGTTCCACAGGTGCAGGCCGAGGACCGCCTCCACGCGCGGCGCGTCCATGACACCTTCCTCCAGCATCGGCCGGGCGCCCGAGGCGATCTCCTCAGCGGGCTGGAACGCCACCACGACCGTGCCCGCCAGGTCCGCCCGGAGCGCGGCCAGCCCCTCGATCACGACCAGCGCCACGGCCGTGTGGCCGTCGTGGCCGCAGGCGTGCATGACGCCCGGGACCCGGCTGCGGTAGGGGACCTCGTTCATCTCCTCGATAGGCAGGGCATCCATGTCCGCGCGCAGCAGCACCGTGGGTCCGGGCCGGCCTCCCCGTAACACCCCCACCACCCCGGTCCGGGCCACGCCCGTTCGTACCTCAAGTCCCGCTGCCTGGAGCCGCATGGCCACGATCCCAGCGGTCCGTTGCTCCTGGAACGCCATCTCCGGGTGCGCGTGCAGGTCGCGCCTGAGCGTCACCAGGTCGGGGCGGCGTCCGTCGAGATATGCGAACATATGTTCGATCATGGAGGCTCCAAAACCGGCCGCGCGGCCGGCCTTGGGGTACTCTCTTCCCCCGGTCGCAGGCGACGTCCTGCGTTGCGGCTGGAGGAAGCCCTCCGGAAGGCGCGGAACATGTACGGGCATTGAACGTCCCCAGTTTCCCTGAGAAGGCGGATTCGAGAGCGAATGGCGCTGTGGCTCCGCGAAGATGACGTCGCGCGCCTGCTGCGAATGGACGACGTCATCGCGGCGGTGGAGAGCGGGTTTCGCGCGCTCGGCGAGGGCCGCGCGGTCAACACACCTCGCACGCGCACGGTCACCGCGGCCGGCACGCTGCACGTCATGCACGCGGCGGTGCCCGACCTCGGCGTGATGGGCCTGAAGAGCTACGGCGTGACCCCGCACGGCGCGCGCTTCCTGGCGGTGCTCCACCGGCTGGAGGACGGCGAGATCGTCCTCGTTGCCGAGGCCGACCGCCTGGGCCAGATCCGCACCGGCGCGGCGAGCGGCGTGGCCACCCGCTACCTGGCCGCGCCCGAGGCCGGGTCGCTCGGCCTGATTGGCGCCGGCTGGCAGGCGCGGACGCAGGTCGAGGCGATCTGCCGCGTGCGCCCGGTGGCGCTGGTCAAGGTGTACAGCCGCACCCCGCAGCGGCGCGAGGCGTTCGCCGAGGAGATGATCACCGCGCTCGGCACCGAGGTGGTCGCGGTGGACCGCCCGGAGGACGCCGTCGACGGTGTGGCGATCGTGGCCGTGGCGACGAACGCGCGCACGCCAGTTTTGGCCGGGCGCTGGCTCGCGGCAGGCATACACGTGAACGCGGTCGGCTCCAACGCCCCCTCCCGCCAGGAGATCGACACCGAGGCCGTGCGCCGCGCCGACCGCATCGTCACCGATGCGCTCGATCAGGCGCGGGTCGAGTGTGGGGACCTCATCGCGGCTGCGCGCGAGGATTCGGCCATCTGGGAGCGTGTCGTCGAGCTCGGCGCGGTTGTCGCCGGCCGCGCGCCAGGACGCACGCGCGGCGAGGAGATCACGCTGTTCGAGTCGCAGGGCATCGCGCTCGAGGATGTCGTGACCCTGGAGTTGCTCTACCGCACCGCCCGGGCCGCGGGGGCCGGCGAAGAGATCGCGCTCTCGCGCGAGGCGCTCCGACCGCGGCGCTAAGATCGATGCCACCCACCACCCAGGAGGACGCACCGTGACCGTCCGTGTGACCGTCGCCGATCCGATGGTGCACCGCTGCGACGTGCTCGCCGTCGGGGTGTTCGCCGCCCCCGGCCGCCTCGAGGGCCTGGCCGCGAAGCTGGACCAGGCGCTCGGCGGCGCACTCGCCAGGGCCCTGCACGACGAGAAGTTCACCGCCGAGCTGGGCAAGGTGTTCGTGCTCCACACGCTCGGCAAGCTGCCCGCCGCGCGCGTCGCGATCGTGGGCCTGGGGGACCGGGACGCGTTCACCATCGACCGCCTCCGCCTGGCTGCCGCCTCGGTCGCCCGCGCGGCACAGGACCGGCGTCTCAGCCGGCTCGCCCTGGCGCCGCTGCAGCACCGCGACTGGGAGCCAGCGGCGATCGCCGCCGCCCGCGCCGAGGGCGCGATCCTCGGCACGTACGCGTTCACCAAGTACCGCAAGGAGAAGAGCCACGGCGTGGATGTCGACCTGCTCGCGGCGAACCGCGCCGAGGCCACGGCGCTCGAGGCGGGCCGGCGGCGCGGCCAGGTGGTGGCCGAGGCGGTGAACTACGCGCGCGACCTGGTGAACGAGCCGCCTAACGTCCTCACGCCCGACGCGCTTGCCGGCGAGGCGCGCCGCGCGGCCCGGGGGACGAAGCTCAAGGTCCAGGTGTGGGGCCCGCAAGACCTCAAGAAGCGCGGGCTCGAGGTGATCCTGGCGGTCGGCGGCGCGAGCGCGCACACCCCGCGCCTGATCCTGATGGACTACGCGCCCGCGCGGCCGAGACGCACGATCGCGCTGGCCGGGAAGGGCGTGACGTTCGACACCGGCGGGGTCGACCTGAAGACGCCCGAGGGCATGGCCACCATGAAGGAGGACATGTCCGGAGCAGCCGCGGTCCTCGCGACCATGCGCGCGCTGCCGCTGCTCCAGCCGGCGGTGCGCGTCACCGCCGCGATCGCCGCGGTCGAGAACGCCGTGGGCAGCCGCGCCATGCGTCCCGGCGACGTGGTGACCGCGGTCAACGGCACGACGATCGAGATCACGAACACCGACGCCGAGGGTCGGCTCATCCTGGCCGACGCGGTCGCGCACCTGGCGGCCGGGGGGCCCGACGAGATCATCGACCTGGCCACGCTGACGGGCGCCGCCTCGGTCGCGCTCGGTCCCTACGCCGCGGCGGTCATGGGCAGCGACCAGGGCCTGGTGGACCGGCTGATCGGGGCCGGCGCGCGGGCGGGCGAGCGCCTCGTCCCCTTCCCCCTCTACGAGGAGTACCGCCGCGCCATGCGCAGCGACATCGCCGACATCAAGAACGCCGCCTCGCGCCACGGCGGGGCGCAGAAGGGCGCGGCGTTCATCGGTGAGTTCGCCGGCAAGGTGCCGTGGGCGCACGTCGACATCGCGCCGGTGGCGTTCCTCGACGGCGAGGAGGGCACCTCGCCCGTCCTGCCGCGCGGTGGCACCGGGTTCGGGGTCCGGACGCTGCTGGAGTACCTGGCGGGCCGGGGCTAGACGTTCTTGAGCTCGTGCAGGATGCGGACGAGCGCGTCGCGGCCGTCCGCGAAGAACATCCGCGTCTTCGCCATGTAGAACAGGTCGTTGTCAACCCCCGCGAAGCCCGGGCTCAGGCTCCGCTTGATGACAATGACGTGGGCCGCCCGGTCCGCGTCGATGATCGGCATCCCGTACAGCGGGCTCGTGGGGTCGCTCCGCGCGGCCGGGTTGACGACGTCGTTGGCGCCCAGCACCAGCGCCACGTCCGTGCGCTCGAGCTCGGGGTTGATGTCCTCCATGTCCACGAGCCGGTCGTAGGGAATGTCGGCCTCGGCGAGCAGGACGTTCATGTGGCCCGGCATCCGGCCGGCGACCGGGTGAATCGCGAACGAGACCTGCACGCCGCGCGCTTCCAACGCGGTCATCAGGTCGCGCACCTCGTTCTGCGCGCGCGAGACGGCCAGGCCGTAGCCCGGCACGATGACCACGCGCCGCGCGTAGGCGAGCAGGATCGCGGCCTCGTCCGCCTGGATGGGCTGCGCGACGCGACCGGCGGCCGCGCCGGTGGCCTGTGCGGTGGCGCCGAAGGCGCCGAAGAGCACGTTGCCCACCGAGCGGTTCATCGCCCAGCACATGATCTGCGTGAGGAGCACGCCGGAGGACCCGACCAGCGCACCGCTCACGATGAGGACGTGGTTGTGCAGCACGAACCCGGCGCCGGCGGCCGCCAGGCCGGAGAAGGCGTTCAGCAGGGCGATCAGCACCGGCATGTCCGCGCCGCCGATCGGCAGGATGAACGTCGTGCCCAGCACGAGGGCCAGCCCGAGCATCAGGTAGAAGGGCGCCGGTTGCGGCCCCACCGCCGCCGTGCGGGCCACCACGAACGCGGCGAGCAGCACGCTCGCCAGCAGCAGCGCCAGGTTGCCCGCCTGCTGGAGCGGGTAGGTGATCGGCCGGCCCGGCACCAGCTCCTGGAGCTTCGCGAACGCCATCACCGAGCCCGACAGGGTCACGGCGCCGACGACGGTCGTGAACATGACGCTGACGAGCACGTCGCCGCCGGCCTGTCCGGGCCGCAGCGCGCCGTACTCGGCCCAGGCCACCAGCATCGAGGCGCCGCCGCCGACACCGTTGAACAGCGCCACCATCTGGGGCATCGCGGTCATCGGTGCCCGCCGGGCCGCCACGGCGCCGATCGCCGAGCCCACCACCAGGCCGGCGAGGATGTACTCGTACCGCACGATCTCCTGGTGGACGAGGGTGGCGACGATTGCGACCAGCATCCCCGTCGCGCCGACCAGGTTGCCCCGGCGGGCGGTGCGGGGCGAGCTCAGCCACTTGAGCGCGACGATGAACGCCGCGCCCGCGGCCAGGTAGGCCAGCTCGATGAGGACGAGCCTCATGCGGGCGGACGCTTCCCGTCGCGGCCAGGCCCCTGCCTGAACATCTCGAGCATCCGATCGGTGACCATGAACCCGCCCACCACGTTGACCATGGCCAGCGTCACCGCCAGCACGCCGAGGATCGTGCGCAGCGGGTCCCCCGCCTCGCCCGCGATGAGGATCGCGCCGATCACCGAAATGCCGGAGATGGCGTTGGAGCCCGACATCAGCGGCGTGTGGAGCAGCCGCGGCACCTTCGAGATGACCTCGAGCCCCACGAAGGTGGCCAGGATGAAGATGTTCAGGGCGAACAGCAGCTCAGCCATCGGTCACCGGATCCCCCGCGTGAGCGCCGCGGCCGCGGTCGCCCGGACGACCTCGCCGGCGCGCACGACGCAGCTCTCCGCCACGATCGGGTCGTTGGGGTTCGGCGCCAGCGCGCCATCGCGGACCATGTTGAGCAGAAAACTCGAGATCGTGCGCGCGTAGAGCCGGCTCGCCAGCGTGGGCATCATGGACGGGATGTTCACCGGCCCCATGATGGTGACCCCGAGTCGCTCCACGGTCTTGCCCGGCTCCGTCCACTCGCAGTTGCCGCCCTGCTCACCGGCCAGGTCCACGATGACCGACCGGGGCTTCATCTGGGCCACCATGTCCGCGGTAATGAGGACCGGCGCGCGGCGGCCCGGGACGAGGGCGGTGGTGATGACGATGTCGGCATCCCGCACGAACGCGGTCATCTGCTCGCGCTGGCGACGCTCCTGCTCCTCGCTCAGGCCGCGCGCGTACCCGCTCGCGTCCTGCTCGCTCTGGACGTCGATCGTCAGGAAGCGCGCGCCCAGGCTCTCGACCTCCTGCCGAACCTGTGGGCGCACGTCGAACGCAGAGACCACGGCGCCCAGCCGGCGGGCCGTGGCGATCGCCTGGAGCCCCGCCACGCCCACCCCGAGCACGAGCACCTTGGCGGGCGGGATGGTCCCCGCGGCGGTGGAGAGCATGGGGAAGAGCCAGCCGTACTGGTCCGCCGCGAGCAGCACCGCCTTGTACCCGGCCAGCGTACTCATCGCCGAGCGGGCATCCATCGGCTGCGCGCGGCTGATGCGCGGAATGAGGTCCATGCTGTAGTAACTGAGGCCGCGCGCCGCCGCGCGAGCGACCAGGTCGGGATCGTCGTCGGGCACGAACAGGCTGACCACCGTGGCGCCCGAAGGCAGCAGGTCCGCCTCGTGCGCGCCGTCGGGTGTCACCTGCAGCCGGCGGACCTTCAGGATCACGTCGGACTGGCCGTAGAGCACGGCGGGGTCGGGGAGGATGCGGGCCCCGACGTCCGCGTACTCCCGCGTCGTGTGGAACGCCGCCTCGCCCGCGCCGGCCTCGACCTGCACCTCGAGCCCGGCCTTGATCAGCCGGTCAATGGCGGCCGGCACCAGCGCCACGCGGCGCTCGCCCGGCGCGATCTCGCGCGGCACGCCGACCTTCACGCGCCTCCCCTCCCTGCCCCGGCCCGGCCGGGCACCTCTTCCCCACGGTAGCCGGAATCCTGCGCGCGGGCCATCAGGCGACTGCCCGATCTGCCGCCGCCGGGCCGCGGGGGGCTAGACGGGCGCCCAGATCTCCTGCCGGGCAGGCAGGGTCGCGGGAGTCACAGCGAACGTCGCGCCGACGCGGCGGACGCCCGGCCGGCCCCGAAGGAAGTCGTCCAGCGTGCCGATGGGCCACGACGCGTTGGCCTCGGTCTTGAAGTGCATCGGGACGACCACCCGCGGCGAAAGTTGCTCGATCACGCGGGCCGCCTCCGCCGGGCCGATGGTGTAGTGGCCGCCCACCGGCACGAGCAGGACGTCCACCCGGCCGATCGCGCGGACCTGCGCGTCGTCGAGGACGTGGCCGAGATCGCCCAGGTGGACCACCCGCAGCCCCTCGGCCTCGAAGATCGTGATGGTGTTCTTGCCCCGGGCGGCGCCTTGCTGATCGTCGTGATAGCAGGGCACACCGGTGATGCGCACAGGCCCGAGCCGGACGTCCAGCGCCGCGTGGCGCGCGCCCCCGTCCGAAAGCCCCCGGATGATCTTCGGCGACCCGCCGCACAGGGCGACGTTGTTGTGGTCGAAGTGCTCGTGGCTGACCACGACGGCGTCGGGGGCGACCGCGGGCCGCGGGTGGCCGATGTCGTCGTTGAACGGGTCGATGACGATCGTCGTCCCGTCCGCGATCAGGCTGAACATCGAGTGCCCATGGTAGCGCACCTCCACCCCGCTCACCTCCCCTCCACGTCCCCGGCCGGACCGAGGACGCCGGTGTAGATCCAGCCGGCCAGCACACCGCCCAGCAGCGGGCCGACCCAGTACACGGCCTGATTCGCCCACGCCCCGGCGAACAGCGCCGGCCCGAAGGCCCGGGCCGGGTTCATCGCGGCCCCGGTCAGCGCGCCGCCGGCCAGGATGTCCATGGTGATGACCAGGCCGATGAACAGCCCGCCCGCCGCGCGCGGTCCGCGCGCGTCCACCGCGGTCCCGAACACGGCGAACACGAGGAAGAACGTCAGGATGGCCTCGACGATGATGCCGGTGCCCGGCGAGAGGCCGGCGGCCAGCGCGGGCGTGCCGAGCGCGGCGGCGGTGCGGACGGTCTCAGGGAACGCCGCGGTCAGGAAGAACGCCGCGAGCGAGGCGCCCGCGAGCTGCGCGAGGGCGTAGGTCGCGCCGGTCCCCGCGGGCATGCGGCCGGTGGCCACGAACGCCGCGGTCACCGCCGGGTTCAGGTGACCGCCGGAGACGTGGCCGGTCGCCGAGACCATGGTGGCGATGGCCAGGCCGTGCGCCAGCGCGATCCCCGTGATCCCGACGCGCCCACCGGTCATGGCGTCCGCGAGGATCGAGCCGGCACCCATGAAGACGAGGGCGAAGGTGCCGATCAGCTCCGCCACCGCGGCCTTCCACGTCGGCTGCATCATCTCCCACCTCCTGGTCACGATGGGCTTTGGCGTCGAGCGGCCGGCGTTCCTGCCGCGTGCTAGAATGGGCGCCGTGAAACGCACCTTCCGCACCCTCGACGAGGCGCGGCGCCTGGTCGCCGTCTCTCGGGGGGACGAGCCCGCGGACCTGCTCATCACCGGCGCCTCGGTGCTCAACGTCTACTCGGGCGAACTCCTCCCGGCGACGGTGGCGGTCGCCGGCGGCCGGGTCGCCTACGTGGGCGCCCGCGCCCCGGCGCCGGGGCTCCGCACGACCGTGCTGGACGCGCGCGGCCGGGTGCTCGTCCCCGGCTACGTCGATCCACACGCGCACCCGCAGGCGATGTTCACGCCCGACGAGTTCGCGCGCGCGGTCCTCCCGCTTGGCACGACCGCAGTGGTGGCCGACACCCTGCCGCTGCTCGTGCTGGCCGAGCCCGGCCGCGACGCCGCGGCCATGGATGCGCTGGCGGCGTTGCCGCTACGCTTCTTCTGGTTCCTTCGGCTTCACGGGCAGTCGCACAGCCCCTCCGAGGCGCGGATCACGGACGAGCGGCTGACCGCGCTGGTCGCCCGCGAGGAGGTGCGCACCGTTGGCGAGGTCACCCGGTGGGCACGCGTCTACGCCGGGGACGAGACGCTGCTGCGGCGCATGCACGCCGGGCTCGCGGCGGGCCGCCGCGTCGAGGGTCACGCGCCGGGCGCGTCCGGCGACCGCGTGCAGGTACTCGCGGCGGCGGGCGTTTCCGCGGACCACGAGGCCATCACGGCGGCGCAGGCGCTCGACCGGCTGCGCGCCGGGCTGTACGTGATGCTGCGCCACGGCTCGCTGCGACCGGACCTGCCCGCGCTCGCGCCCCTGGCCAGCGCCGCGCGCGCGTTCTCCGGCCGGCTGATGCTCACACCCGACGGACCGTCGGCGCCCTTCATCCGCGATCACGGCTATCTCGATCACGTGCTGGGTGTCGCGATGGCCCACGGCATCGACCCCGTGGCCGCCTACCAGATGGCGACGCTCAACCCCGCGACCTACTACGGCCTGGACGAGGAGCACGGCGGCATCGCGCCGGGCCGGCGCGCCGACATCCTGCTGTTGGAGAGCCTGGAGCGCCCGCGGCCTGAGACTGTGATCGCCGGTGGCGTCATCGTCGCCCGCGACGGGCGCCTCGCGGTCGAGATCCCCCGGCTGCCCTGGGGCGAGTGGCTGCGGCCGTACGCGCCCGGCGGCTGGCGGCCCGGGCCCGAGGTCTTTGCGCTCGATGGGCTGCCCTCGCCGGTCCCGGCGATGCACATGGAGAACGCGGTCATCGCGACGCGGCGCGACGTGGCTCTCGACGCCGCCCGCGCCGGCGACGGGCTGCCGCCCGGGGTACTCCGCCTGGTGCTACTCGACCCGGCCGGCGAGTGGCGGTGCCGGACACTGCTGTCGGGGTTCGCGGACGACCTGGGCGGGCTCGCGTCGAGCTACAACGCCGGCGCCGGGCTGTACGTGCTCGGCCGCCGGAGCGCGGACATGGCGGCCGCCGCCGCGCGCGTGCTCGAGATGGGCGGCGGGATCGCGCTCGCGGAAGGGGGCACGGTGCGATTTGCGTTTCCATTGAATGTGGGGGGGCTGATGTCCGACCGGTCGATGGCCGAGGTCGCGGCCGCGGTGGAGACCCTCACCGCGCTCCTGCGGCCGCGGGGCTACCGGCACCACGACATTGGCTACTCGCTGCTCTTCCTGGGGTTCGACGGGCTGCCCTACGTGCGGCTCACCTACCGCGGCGTCTGGGACGTGGTGGCGGGTGAAGCGCTCCTGCCCCGGGAAGCCCTGTAGGGGGAGTCGACGCGAGGGAGGGTGCCGATGAAAATGCGCGCGACGTGGGTCGCGCCCATGCGGTTCGACGCAACGACCGAGCAGGGGCTGCGCGTGGTGATGGACTCCCCGGCCGGGGAGTCGCCCGGCGGTCCCAGCCCGATGGAGACCGTGCTCGCGGCCCTGGCCGGGTGCACTGGCATGGACGTCGTGAGCATCCTCAACAAGATGCGCGCGCCGCTCGAGTCGATGACCATCGACGTCGAGGCCGAACGGGCCGCCGAACACCCCCGAGTGTTCACGAAGATCCACCTGCGCTACGAGGTGGGCGGTGGGGTGACGCGCGAGCAGGTGGAGAGGGCGGTCTCGCTGTCGCTGGAGCGCTACTGTCCGGTAACGGCGATGCTGCGCAAGAGCGCGGAGATCACCCACGAGATCGTGCTGGCCGAGCGCGGGGTGGCGCGGTAGCCCGGGGCGCATCCGCGCCGCATCACGGCACCCGGGGATCGCCAGCCCGGCCGCGCACGAACTCGCCGATCAGCGCACGCAGCCGGTCCCGGACCTTCCTGAAGGCGGCCAGGCGCCGCTCCTCGTCGCCCACCACGGCGCCCGGGTCGGGCAGCGACCAGTGAAGCCGCCGGGCCGGCCCCGGGAACACCGGACACGCCTCCGCCGCGTCGTCGCAAACCGTGATCACCCAGTCGAACGCCTGCGTCCGGAAACGGTCGAGGGTCTTGCTCTCGTGCCCGGCGATGTCCACGCCGATCTCGGCCATCACCTGCGCGGCCTCGGGACGGACGGTGGTCGCGACGGTGCCGGCGCTGTGGACCTCGAAGCGGTCGCCCGCCGCGGCCCGCAGGAGCCCTTCGGCCATCTGCGAGCGCGCGGAGTTGTGGGTGCAGAGAAACAGGACTCGCGCCTTCGGCACACCGATCACTTCGCGCGCTCGGCGCGCGAACCCCTTCACGGGCGCACAGTAACGAGCACAGATCACCCACGTGGCATCAGCCCGGCCCGGCCGCCGACCGCGACCCCGGCAGGCTCATCGCAGGAGGATGTAGGCACGCTGGATCGCGAGGACCGCCAGCAGCACGGCGAAGACCACCTCCAGGGTCCTGGACCGGACCCGGCTGGCCATGAAGGCAGCGCCGAGTTGCGCGCCGGCGATCGAAGTCACCGCGGTGGTCCCGAGGAGCGCCGGGTCCAGCTGCGCCGTGGCCCAGTGCGCGGCGAACGCGGAGAACGAGGGAAGCGTCACGACCAGCGCGTTCGTCGCCGCCGCGATGCGCGCCGTGTACCCCAGCAGCACGAGGGTGGGCATCAGGAGGAACCCGGGCCCAACCCCGAGGAACCCGGCAAAGACACCGATCGCCGTGCCAGCGATGAATCCAAGGATCCGCGTGGATCCGGAAATGTCCGTGACATCCACTGCGCCGTCTCCCGGCCGTTTGACAAGCATCCGGGCGGCCAAAAAGACCAGCACCGCTACGAAGATCCACCAGACCGTCGTCGTGCTCGCGAACCGCAAGAGGTACACACCGAGGGGTGCAGCCAGCGTGGTGAGTACGAGCAACGGCATCCCTGTCCTCAGGTCCACCATGCCCCGCCGCAGGTAGGTCACCGCGGCCGAGATCGCGGTGAGGCCATTCAGGAGCAGCGCCCAGGGCATGATCGCGTGCTTGAGCTCGAACCCGAACAACCCCAGGACCGGAGTCGCCACGAAGGCCACCCCCAGACCCAGCATCCCGGAGAGAAACGACAGGCCGAAGATGATCAGGTTGATGAGGATCAACTGCTCCATCCGTCAGGCGCCGCCCATAGCCACGCGCATGCCGATCACCGCGGGTGCAGAAACCGGTCGAGCCGGAAGGGATCGAGAACGCCGTCGGCGAGCCTTCCCAACAGCAGGTCGCAGACGAGCTTGCCGCTGTACGGTCCCCCGAGCAGCCCAGAGCCACCGTGGCCGGTCGCCACAAACGCCCCGTCAGCGGTCGGGACACGGTCGATCACCGGGCGCAGGTCGCGCGAAACCGGCCGCAGCCCGACTCGCATCTCGTGGATGCCCGCAGACCCCAGTCCCGGGGCGACCCGCAGCGCCTCGGTGAGCACCTCGCGCACTCCTGCCGCCGTCAGACGAGGCTCGAAGCCGGCCCCGGTCTCCCGCGTGGCACCGACGACGATCCGCCCGCCGGGCCACGGGACGATGTAGTGCCGGGTGAAGGCGGTCACGATGGTCCAGTCGTCGGTCCGGGCGCCGGGCAGCGTCAGGTGGATGATCTGCCCGCGCTGCGGCTCGATCGGCACCTCGACGCCGAGGTCCGCCGCGAGCCGGGGGCTCCACGCGCCCCCAGCGATGACCACGTGCGCGGCCTCATAGGTCGCCCCGTCGGCCATCACGCCGGCCACGCGGCCCCTCTCCACGACGATGCGCTCGACGCCAGCCCGGAGGGTCGCAAGGCCGCGGGCCTCGGCCGCGCGCCACAGCGCCTCCGAGAAGAGGCGCCCATCCACGCGCGCGGCGCGACGCGAGTACAGCGCGCGCTGCACCGCGGCCAACGGCGGGAACCTTCGCCGGGCCTCGTCCGGGGACACCTCGCGCAGATCGTCCGCGGGCCACCCGAGGGCCCGCCGGCGCTCGAGGACCAGGGCGACGACCTTCTCAACGAGCGGCTCCTCGTCCTCGGACACCGCGACATGCAGCAGCCCGCACCGCGCGTAACCCGTCTTGGAGACGCCGGCCGCCGCGAGCTGCTCGACCAGGACGTCGTAGTAGCGCGCCGCCGCGACCTCGAAGTCGAACCACGCCCGCTCGTCGCGGGGGTTCGTCTCGGGAGAGAGAATCCCGGCACCCGCGCTCGTCGCGCGGCCAACATCGGCGCGGTCCAACAGCAGCGTGCGCAGTCCCTCGCGCGTGCAGTGATACGCGACGGAGGCGCCGACGATACCGCCGCCGACGACCACGACGTCGTACGCGCGACTCATGATGATCCCAACCCTCTCGCTCCTTCAGCGGGTCTTCCGGAGTCGGCTTGGTCCCATCCTCAACCCGGCAGCCCGCGGGTCGGTCCACCGGAAGTCTATCACTCCGTCACGTGCCGTGCGGCCTCCAGACGCCGGGTTGAAATGTGCTGCGAGAGTATCGCGTGATCGTCGCGCGGGCACATCTCACCGGAAAGCGTGGAGGTGGTGGGACCGCGCCGCCGGCATCGACGCCCTCTTGCGGGAGTCGAGCCACAGCATGACGGCGCAGACGACCAAGCACGCCGCGCGCGCCTTCGCGGCGTTTGCTCCGACTCAACGTATCGGCCACGAGGTGGTGCCGGGGGACGGAATCGAACCGCCGACGCGCGGCTCTTCAGGCCGCCGCTCTACCATCTGAGCTACCCCGGCGGGGCAAGCAGAGTGTAGCAACCGCGTGCGCCGCGCGTCAATTGCGCCGGTGCCTCCGACCCTGTTTGCGCATTCAGCAGCATCCGGGCCCTCTGATCGCGAATTCTTCACGGCGAACTCGACCTCCACAACCGGATTCCGCCACCGCCGGGCCTAGTTTCTGCGGGCGCGGCAGGAGGCGGATGCGGCGGCGCGAAACTTCTCCCGCATCTGCACCAGGAGGTCGCTCATGCGCCTGTGCTACCTCGGCGGCGAGGAGCGCCGCCGCTACCTGCAGGACGCCGCGAGTGCGGGTGTCGCGGTCGAGATCATCCGCGACTTCACCCCATCGGTCGGCCGGCCCGAGACCATCGAGTCGCTCTACGAGGAAGCGCTGCTCGCGCCGTGGACCGTCGAGATGGCGGTCGAGGCCGAGCGCCGCGGGTACGACGCGGTTATCACGGGCTGCGTGGGTGACCCGGGGGTCGAGGCCGCCCGCGAGCTGGTGCGCATTCCGGTGATCGGCCCGGCGCAGGCATCGTTCCACACAGCGGCCATGCTGGGGACGACCTTCGGCGTGCTCTCGCCGGTGGAGAGCACCGTGCGGCCGACGCGCGCACTGATCCACCACTACGGCCTGGCCGGACGCTGCGTCGCGGTGCGGGCGGTGAACTGCCCGGTGATGGCGCTGCGCGAGGGCCGTCCGGAGACGCTCGAGGCGGTGCTGGCGGTGGCGCGCCGGGTGCTCGACGACGGCGCCGACGTGCTCGTGCTCGCGTGCGCGAGCCTCAGCCACACGTTCGGCGACCGGCTGGCGGCAATGCTGCCCGTGCCGGTCGTCAACGCGCTGCGGGTCTCGGTGCGGGCCGCGGAACTGCTGGTCGGCGCCGGCCTCACCCACTCGAAGGTCGCCTACCCCTTCCCGCCCAAGACCGCGGCCGATGCCCTCCGACGCTGAGCGCGAGCTCCTCGCCGCCATCCGCGGCGACCGCATGTGGCGCGACCTGGAGTTCCTCTGCGGGTTCGACCGCACGTCGGGCACCGAGGGCGAACGCCGCGCCATGACCTACATCGCGGAGGGGCTGCAGGCGGACGGCCTGGCGGTCACCGTCCACGAGTTCGACGCCTACCTGAGCTACCCGCTCGAGGGCCGCGTCGAGGTCGTGGCGGGGGACGGCCTGCCGCCGGCCATTCCGGCGAAGACGCGCGCGTTCTCGGCCGACACGCCGCCGGAGGGCCTGGCCGGCGAGGTCGTCTACGTGCCGGGCGGCCACGACCTGTTCCGCGACACCGACACGCACCGGCGCCTGGACCCCGCGGCGATCGCCGGCCGCATCGTGCTCTCCGAGGCGGGGAGCCGACGCAACATGCAGGCGGCGCAGGAGCGCGGCGCGATCGCCTATCTGCACACCTGGCCGAGCGACGAGGACGCCATCCACGAGGGCATCGTGACCCCGGTGTGGGGCGCACCGACGCCCGAGAGCGCCGGCGCCATCCCGCGTATCCCGATCCTCTCCATCACCCGCGGAAGCGGCGAGGCGCTCCGCGCGGCGCTGGGCCGAGGGCCGGTGCGGCTGCGGCTGTGGAGCCGGGCCGAGACCGATTGGCGGCGCGTCACGCTGCCGGTGGCCGAGGTGGCGGGCGCGACCCCGGAGTTCGTGCTGTTCTCGGGGCACGTGGACTCCTGGTACCTGGGCGCGACCGACAACGCGACGGGCAACGCGGTCACCATGGAAGCCGCGCGCCTCCTGCACAGGTGCCGCGACCGCCTGCGCCGCGGCGTGCGGTTCGCGTTCTGGCCCGGGCACTCCACCGGCCGCTACGCGGGCTCGACCTGGTACGCCGACCACCACTGGCAGGACCTCTACGAGCACTGCGTGCTGCACATCAACTGCGACTCGCCGGGCGTCGTCGGCGCCACCGAGTACGATCCGGTGACGGCGAGCGCCGAAGCGTCGGGGTTCGCCGTGGCGCTCATCGAGGAGTTGACCGGCCAGCGCGTGGGTTGGGAGCGGCCGGTGCGCGCGGGCGACCAGTCGTTCTGGGGCGCGGGCGTGCCTTCGTTGCTGATGGGCTCCTCGATGCGGCCGAAGGGCCAACGCGCCGCGGTTGGCGGGTCGGGCTTCGGCTGGTGGTGGCACACCGAGGCCGACACGATCGACAAGGTGGACCCCGCGGTGTTGCGGCGCGACACCGAGATCTACCTGCTCGCCGCGTACCGGTTCGCGGCGGCCCCGGTGCCGCCGCTCGCGGTGGCGGCGGCGGTGGACGAACTGCGGGAGACGATCGCCGCCCTCGCGTCGGCCGCCGCCGGCCGGTTCGACCTGGCGCCCGTGGACGCGGCGCTGGCGCGGCTGCGGCGCGCGGCCGAGGCGTTCGACGCCGAGGTCGCCCGGCAGGCAGCACCCGCCGCGGCACTGGCCCGCGCGCAGCGCGAGGCGGTCCGGCTGCTGGTGCAGGCGGCCTACACCGCGGGCTCGCCGTTCGACCACGACCCGGCCGTCCCGCAGCGACCGCTACCGGCGCTGCAGGACGCGGTCGAGCTGGCCGGGCTGAACCCGGACGCGCACGCGGCCCGGCTGCTGCGCGTGCGCCTGACTCGGCAACGCAACAGGGTGCTCTGGGGGCTCGACGCGGCCACCCGCGCGCTCGAGGCGGCCCTACCGGCACCCGCTCATCGATGACGGTGGAAGGTCAACGCCTGGGGAGGTGACGGCCATGGACGGAGGGCGCACGCGCCCGGGGCTGCGCGCGGCCGCGATCGTGCTCGCCGGCGCGCTGCTGGCGGGCATCGCGGGACCGGCGCCGGTCGCCGCGCAGGGCGGCGGCGGCACGTTCACGCTGCCCATCATCGACAACGCCAGGATGTGGCCGATTGTGGGCGGCCTGCCCAACATCCTGGTGAACAAGGTCCTCTACAGCACGCTGGTCAAGTACGACCCCAGGAATTGGCAGCCCGTGGGCGACCTGGCCGAACGCTGGACGCTCTCGGACGACCGGCTCACCTGGACGTTTGCGCTCCGGCGCAACGTCACGTGGCACGACGGCCGGCCGTTCACCGCGCGCGACGTCAAGTTCACCATCGAGCGGCTGTGGCTGAACCCGCAGGTGGCGTTCTTCCAGCGCGGCAACATCGCCGAGATCAGCCGTGTGGACATCGTGGACGACCACACCGTCCGCATCGTCACCCGGGTGCCGTTCGTGACGCTGCCGGTGATGCTCGGCTACCTGACCAACATCCTGCCCGAGCACATCCTGGGCACCTACACCGCCGAGCAGCTGCGCAACCCGGTGGAGTTCCTGCGCAATCCCATCGGGACCGGCCCGTTCCGGTTCGGCGAGTCGGTGTTGGGCTCGCACGTGCGCCTGGTGGCCTACGACCGCTACTTCGGCGGCCGGCCGAGGCTGGACGCCATCGTCTTCCGGGTGGTCGCCGACCTCGAGCAGCAGCTCGCGCAGCTCCAGACCGGCCAGCTCGACCTCATGATCATCGAACCGCCGCAGGTCCCGCTGGTGCAGCGCATGCCCAACGTCCAGATCATCAACGCGGCGCAGGTCAACTACACGTTCGTCGCGTTCAACAACAAGGTCGAGCCCTTCACCGACCGCAAGGTCCGGCAGGCCCTCACGCACGCCGTGGACCGCAAGGCGATCCTGGACAAGATCTATCTGGGCCGCGGCCGCCTGGCGACCGGACCCATCAACCCGCTCGTCCAGTGGGCGTACACCGACCGGGTCCATCAGTTCCCCTACGATCCGGCGCTAGCCCAGAAGTTGCTCGAGGAGGCGGGTTGGCAGCGCGGGCCCGACGGCATCCGGCGCAAGGGCGGCCAGCCGCTGCGCATCACGCTCGACGTGGACCGCGGCAACCCGGTGCGCGAGCAGACCGCGGTGGTCGTACGCCAGTACTGGCGTGACGTGGGCGTGGACGCCGAGGTGCGCATCAGCGAGTTCAACGCGCTACTCTCGCGGATCCGGTCGCGGCCCAACCCGCTGCAAACCTGGACGCTGTGGTACATCACCCCACCCGAGGCCGACATCATGGGGTACTACCACAGCACGGGCACGCTGAACGAGTTCGGGTACGAGAACCCCGAGCTCGACCGGCTGCTGGAGCAGGGTCGTGCAACCGCCGACCCGCAGGCGCGCGCGCGCATCTACCAGCAGGCGCAGCGGTTCATGGCCTGGGACGCGCCGGTGATCTTCCTGGTCTACCCGGCCGAGATCCAGGCGCTCAGTCGCCGCGTGCAGAACTGGGTGCCCATGGGCTACCGCGACGCGCTCACCCACATGACCGGCGTGACGATCGGCCGGTAGGAGCCCGGCGGAGGCCGGCGGAAGGACGCGAGGGAGCGGGTGCCCGCTCCCTCGCCGCCGATGGCCCGCTACCTCTCGCGACGGCTCCTCCAGACCGCGGCGCTGCTGCTGGTGGTCAGCGTCGTCGTGTTCGCGCTCATCCTTCGGGCGCCGGGCGGCCCGTCGATCCTGCTCGACCGCAACCTCGGCGCCGACGAGATCGCGCGGATGCGCACCATCCTCGGGCTCGACCAGCCGCTGCACGTCCAGTACGCGCGGTGGCTGCGCCAGGTCGCAGGCGGCAACCTGGGCGTCTCGTACACGGCCGGGCTGCCGGTGCGCGAGATCATCGGCCAGATGCTGCCCAACACCCTGGTCCTCTCTGCCGCGGCCCTCCTCCTCTCGCTGGTCGTCGCGATCCCCGCGGGCGTGGCGACCGCCGCGCGGCCGTACACCGCCTTCGACCATGCGGTCACGTTTCTGTGCTTCTTCGGGGTGTCGATCCCGGTGTTCTGGTACGGTCTGATGCTGATCGTGCTGTTCTCGATCGTGCTCGGATGGCTGCCGCCCGGTGGCATGTACACGATCGGCGGGCCCCGCGACCTGGCCGACCTGGGCCGCCACCTCGTGCTGCCCGCTCTGGTGCTGGGCACGGCCAACATGGCGATCTTCGCCCGCTACACGCGCTCGTCCACGATGGCGGTCCTGCGCCAGGACTACGTGCGAACCGCCCGGTCGAAGGGGCTGCGGGAGCGCGCCGTGCTCTACCGGCACGCTTTCCGTAACGCGCTGCTCACGATCATCACCGTGGTGGGCCTCCAGCTCCCACGGCTGGTGGGCGGGGCGGCCATCACCGAAACCGTCTTCGCCTGGCCGGGGATGGGCAGCCTGGCGGTCCGCGCCGCGTTCGAGCGCGACTACCCGATGATCATGGGCATTACGCTCGTCATCTCGGCGGTGGTCGCCGCGAGCAACCTGCTGGTGGACCTGGTCTACGTTTACGTGGACCCGAGGATCCGCTACGAATGAGCGGCCCCCGCGCGGTGCTGGCGGTTCCCCGCCAGGCCCGCGGCCCGGCCGCGCGCGCCTGGCTGCGGCTGCGCCGCAACCGCCTGGCGGTGGCCGCGTTGGTTGTGCTGGCACTGGTTCACGCGCTGGTGGCGCTCGCACCCTGGCTGTCGCCGCACGACCCGGACCTGGTGGTGCTG
Source organism: Armatimonadota bacterium (assembly GCA_031081715.1). Lineage (GTDB taxonomy): Bacteria > Sysuimicrobiota > Sysuimicrobiia > Sysuimicrobiales > Humicultoraceae > Fervidifonticultor_A > Fervidifonticultor_A tertius. The sequence goes on from JAVHMA010000034.1 coordinate 18,947, forward strand.
GCGAGGCGGCTCGAGCCGCCGAGCCGCACCCACTGGCTGGGGACCGACGAGTTCGGCCGCGACGTCCTCTCGCGGCTCCTCCACGGCGGCCGGATCTCCCTGGCGGTCGGGGTGGCCACGATGGCCGCCTCGATGGTGATCGGCGTCGTCGTGGGCGGCCTGGCGGGGTATGCGGGGGGCCTGACCGACGTGCTGCTCATGCGGCTCACCGACGGGATGCTCGCGGTGCCGCTGTTCTTCGTGGCCCTGCTTGCGCTGGCGCTGCTCGGGGCCACCATCGCCAACCTCGTGGCGGTCATGGCGCTGACAGGGTGGATGACGGTCGCGCGCGTCGTGCGCGCCGAGGTGCTGCGCACCCGCGAGCTCGAGTTCGTGCTGGCGGCCCGCGCCATCGGCTGCAGCGGCGCGCGCATCGTAGCCCGACACGTCATCCCGCAGTCGATCCCCTCGATCACGGTCGCGGCTACGCTCGGCGTGGCCTACGCGATCCTACTTGAGTCGTCGCTCTCATTCCTGGGCCTGGGCGTGCAGCCCCCGGCGGCGTCGTGGGGCAACATGCTCACCGCGGCGCGCAGCTACCTGCGCACGACCCCAGGGCTGGCGGTTTTCCCCGGCGTGCTCATCTTCGTGACCGTGCTCTGCTACAACTGGTTCGGCGATGGGCTCCGCGACGCGATCGACCCGACACTCGCGGAGCGCTAGCGTCCGGCCGTGAGGTGACGGTACTCCGATGGGTGTGACGATTGCGCTGACCGGCGACCTGATGCTCAACCGCCCGGTGACCGGCGAGGCCGCGCCGGGCAGCCGTGACGTGTGGCGGCTGTTCGTGGACGCCGACCTCGCCTTCGCGAACCTTGAGTGCCCGCTGACCGACCGGCAGGCACCGGCGGACAAGGTCGTAACCTTCCGTAGCGACCCGGCGCTGGCGGGCGAGCTGCGCGCGATCGGCATCGACGTGGTCACCGTCGCCAACAACCACATGGCCGACCAGAGCCTGGAGGGGATGTTCGACACCCTCGACGCGCTCCGCAGGGCGGGCGTCGCCGCGGTCGGGGGCGGCCGCACGCTGGCCGAGGCGCTGGCGCCGGCGGTGCTCGCCGCGGGCGGGCTGCGCGTGGCGTTCCTCGGGCTGGCGACCACGCTGCCCGTCGGGTCCGGCGCCGCGCCCGACCGCCCAGGCATCGCGCCCATCCGGGTCACCACGAGCTACGTGGCCGACGCGGCCGGGCTCGACGAGACGCCGGGCATCGCCCCGTTCGTGGAGACGCGCGCGTGGCCGGAGGACGTCGAGGCGGCGGCGGTGGCGGTGGCGAGCGCACGGCGCGAGGCAGACCTCTGCGTGGTGGGCATCCACTGGGGCGTGCCGAACGGCTGGGTCGCCCAGTTCCAGGACGCGCTGGCGACCTACCAGCGGCCGCTGGCCCGGGCGCTGGTCGCCGCGGGCGCCGACGTGGTGGTCGGTCACCACCCGCACGTCCTGCACGGTATCGAGGTGATCGACGGCCGGCCGGTGTTCTACAGCCTGGGCAACTTCCTGTTTCACACCCTGCGCGTGGGCGCACAGCCGGTGCTGCGGCGTCCCGACCCGGCCTACAGCTGGCGGAGCCTGCGCTCGCCGCTCAACCTGGACTCCGCGGTGGCGCTCGTGCGCGCAGAGGCCGGGCGCGTCACCGGCGTCGAGCTCGTGCCGGTCCTCCTCAACGGTGTCGGAGACCCCGCGCTCGCCGCGGGCGACGACGCGGCGCGCATTTTGGGCGCGCTCGCGGCGCAGTCCGCGCCGCTGGGGGTGCAGCTCACCGTGGAGGATGGCCGCGGGCTGATCCTGCTCTAGGAGGGGCAGTGCGTATGGAGATCACGATCGTCGGCGCGGGTGCCATCGGCGGTACGCTGGGCGCCTACCTGGCACGCGCGGGACACCAGATCACCTTCGTGGACACGGTGGCGGCCCACGTGGACGCCATCAACGCGCAGGGTCTCGCGATCGAAGGCGCGGAGACGTTCGCGGTCACGGCGCGGGCGCTGCGGCCCGACCAGGTCCGGGGCCCGCTGCGCACCGTGTTCCTGGCGGTCAAGACCATGCACACCGACCAGGCGGCCGCGCAGGTGGCGCCGCACCTGGCGCCGGACGGCGCCGTGGTCTCGATGCAGAACGGCTTCAACGAGGAACGCATCGCCGCGATTGTCGGCGCCCGCCGCACGATCGGCGCGTTCGTCAACTTCGGGGCGGACTACCTGGAGCCCGGTCGCATCCTCTACGGCGGCGGCGGGGCGCTCTACCTGGGTGAGCTCGACGGGACAGACAGCGATCGGGTGCGGCGCCTGGTCGAGGCGCTGCGGACCGCCTTCCTCCCGACCACGCGGGCCACGACCAACATCTGGGGCTACCTGTGGGGCAAGCACGCCTACGGCGCGATGCTCAAGGTCACGGCGCTCAGCGACGCGCCCATCGCCGACGTGCTCGCGGACCCGCTCGCGCGGCCGGTGCTGGCGAACGTCGCCGCCGAGGTGCTCGCGGTCGCCGAGGCCGAGGGCGTGCGGCCCGAGGCGTTCGACGGTTTCGAGCCGGACGCGTTTCGCTTTCCGCCGCATCGTGACCCCGCGCGGCTGGAGGCCAGCCTGGATGCGCTCGTCGCCTTCAACCGGCGGTCGCTGAAGGCACGGAGCGGCGTCTGGCGTGACCTGGCCGTCCGCAAGCGCAAAACTGAGGTCGAGGCGATGGTGGCCGGGCTGCGGGCGCGCGCCGCGCGCCACGGCCGGCCGATCCCGCTGGTCGAGGCGCTGGGCGCAATGATCGGCGAGGTCGAGGCCGGCCGACGGGCGCAGGGTTGGGCCAACGTGCGCGCGCTGGCCGCGCGCAACGACGCGCTCTACGGCGCCGGGGCGGCGAATGTCTGACCTCTCTTTTGTCGGGAAGACCGTCCTGGTCAGCGGCGCGGCGCACGGCATCGGAGCCGCCATCTGTGAGGCGTTCGCCCACCGCGGGGCACGGCTGTGGGCGTGCGACATCCTCGCCGAGCCGATGGCGGAGACCGTCCGACGGTGCCGTGCCACGGGCGCGACGGCCGAGGGCCGCACTTGTGACGTGACCGACGCGGCCGCCGTGGCGGCCCTGGTGGCCGAGGTCGGCGCGCGCGACGGCACGGTAGACATCCTGGTCCACGCGGCCGGGGGGGTCGCCGGGCAGGTGCACCAGCCTATCGAGTCGGTCAGCGACGAGGACTGGCGCCGCGTGGTCGCGGTCAACCAGGACGGCGCGTTCCACCTGGTACGCGCGGTGGTCCCGGGCATGAAGAGGCGCGGCTGGGGCCGCATCATCACCATCTCGTCCGGCGCCGGCCGCAGCTACAGCCAGACCGGTATCCAGGCGTACGCGAGCGCGAAGGCCGGGCTCATCGGGTTCACCCGACAGATCGCGCGGGAGCTCGGCGCCTTCGGCATCACGGCGAACTCCGTGGCGCCGGGGTTCGTGCTCTCGAACCCGGCCTCCCGTCGGCAGTGGGATGCGCTGGGCGAGGACGGACAGCGCGCGTTCTTCGCGAACCTTGCGATCAAGCGCCTGGGCGAGCCGGCCGACGTCGCCTGGGCGGTGCTGTTCTTCGCGTCGGAGGCCGCGGGCTACGTCACGGGCCAGACGCTGAGCGCCGACGGCGGGCGGTGGATGCTCGGATAACCCGGAAGAGGGAGGCGGATCATGGCACGCACGCGCACGACCGTACCGGACCTCGACGCGCAGGTGAGCCCACGCCGGCTCATGGCGGACACCCACGCGCTCGCGCGATGGGTCCGCCTGTCTGGCTCGCCGGCGGAGCACGAGGCGTTCCGGTACATCCAGAGGCAGATGCGGCGCGCGGGCTGCGCCACGCGGCTGTTTACACACGACGCCTTCATCAGCCTGCCGGGACCGGCGGCGCTGACGGTAGTCGCCGGCGCGGGGGGCGGGGCGGTGCCCTGCGTGACCCACTCGTTCGCGGCATCCACAGGCCCGGAAGGTCTGGAGACCGACGCGGTCTTCGCGGGCGCGGGCACGCCGGCCGAACTCGCCGCGGCCGGCGTCGCGGGCCGCATCGCCGTGGTCGACGGCCTGGCGTCGCCGGACCGCATTCACGCCGCCGGCGCCGCGGGCGCCGTCGGCCTCGTCTGCCTGAACCGCGACCGGCTGGTGCACGAGATGATCGTCTCGCCCGTGTGGGGCAACCCGAAGCCGACCGACCTCGAGCGCCTGCCGCGGCTGCCGGTGGTCTCGGTGGCGGGCGAGGCGGCGGCGCGGCTGAGGGAGGCGGCGCGCGCGGGCGGGGCGCGGCTGCGCCTGACCGCGGAGGTCGAGACCGGCTGGCGGCGCACCCCGATCCTCATCGCGGACCTGCCGGGGAGCGTCGAGGACACCTTCGTGCTCTTCACCGGGCACGTGGACTCCTGGCACCGCGGGGCGATGGACAACGGCACCGCGAACGCCACCATGATGGAGGTGGCGCGCGTCCTGGCCGGCGTCCGGCGCTACCGCGGCGTGCGCTTCGCGTTCTGGTCCGGCCACTCGCACGGCCGGTACTCGGGCTCCACGTGGTACGCGGACCACGCCTGGCAGGAACTCCACGACCGGTGCGTCGTCAACGTGAACGTGGACTCGGTGGGCGCGCGCGGTTCGGTCATCAACCCCCATGCGTGGGCGACCCCGGAGACGCGGGCGCTCGCCAACCGGGTCATACGCCAGGTCGCGGGCGTCCGGTTCGAGGGGAGCCGGGTCGGCCGCGCGGGCGATCACTCGTTCCTGGGCGTGGGCATCCCCTCGATGCTGATGAGTCTCTCGGAGCAGCCGGCCGACTCGCCCGACGCCAGCGCCGACTTCACCATTCGCAGCGGCGCCACGGGCGGGCTGGGCTGGTGGTGGCACACCACCGACGACTTGCCGGACAAGATCGACCCGGCGCGCCTGGTGCGCGACTGCCGGGTCTACCTCGGGATCGTGCACGCCCTGGCGACCGAGCCGGTCCTGCCACTCGACTACCGCGCTGCGGCCCGGGAGTGGCTGGCCGCGCTGCGCTCGCTCCCCCGCGCGACGGACCGCCACGTCGCGCTGGCGCCGGTGGTCGCCGAGGCGCGGCGCCTGGTGCGGGCGACCGAGGCGCTGGAGCGGCGCGCCGCCGCGGTGCGCCGGCGTCCGGGGCGCCGGGCGGTGCGCGCGCTCAACGCCGCGATCATGGCCATGGGCCGCGCGCTGCTGCCGGCCGCGCAGACGCGCGCGGGCCGGTTCGACCATGACCCGGCGCTGGAGCAGCGCGGCGTCCCGCTGCTGGAGGCCGCCCGCGCGCTCGCCAACGCCGAGGGCGACGCGGCGAAACACCTGGCGGTGGCGGCCCAGCGCGACCTGAACGCCGTGCGCTGGGCGCTGCGCCAGGCAGCAGAGGCGGCGGAAGCGGGCGCACGTCGGCGGCCGTAGCTGGCCGGGAGCCCGACGGCCCGACGGGGGGCCGGCTAGGCCTCGGCCGGGCCCTCCCCCAGCGCCGCGAGCACCTCCTCCACGTGCCCGTCCACCTTGACCTTGGGGAAGACGTGTGTGATCACGCCGTGCTCGTCGATGATGAACGTGGTGCGCTCGACGCCCATGACCGTCTTGCCGTAGAGGGTCTTCTCCTTCCAGACATCGTAGGCGGAGATGATTGTCCGTTCCGGGTCGGCCAGCAGCGGGAACGGCAGGTCGTACTTCTCTTTGAAGCGCCGGTGCGAGGCCACGTCGTCGGCGCTCACGCCCAGCACCACGGCGCCGCGGGCCAGCACGCGGCGGTGGTTGTCGCGGAAGGCGCAGGCCTCCTTCGTGCAGCCCGGCGTGTCGTCCTTGGGGTAGAAGTAGAGCACGACCTTCTTGCCTCGAAAGTCCCGTAGCGACACCCGCGTCCCGGCGTCAGTCTCTGCCGAAAACTCCGGGGCGCGGTCTCCCACCGTGGGCACCGCGTCACCTCCCGCTCAGCCGTGCGTCCACGCCGCCGCGCGCCCGCGGCGACGCGGCGCAGGCTCACTTCGGGACGGCGCGCGGCCGTTCCTCGGCGGCCCCTCGCAGGTCCAGCCGCGCTCGCAGGTCCAGGCGGAGCGGACCAGCAGGGTCCGGCCCGCAGGCGGCCAAATCCGCCTGTATGATCCTGGTCACCGGCGCGTCGGGGGCACTCGGCAGCCGGATCGTGAGGCGCCTGACGGCGCGCGGCGTCCCGGTACGGGCGATGGTGCGGAACCGGGCCTGGGCGGAGGCCGAGGGCCGGCTGGCTGGCCTGTCGGTCGAGTGGGCCGAGGGCGACGTCACGCAGCCCCCGACGCTCGGGGCCGCGATGCGCGGCGTCGAGACCGTCATCCACACGGCGGCCATCGCTATCGAGCGGGGCACGCGCACGTACGAGGCCGTCAACTACCAGGGCACGGTGCATGTGGTGGACGCGGCACGGAGCGCCGGTGTCCGGCGCTTCGTCAACATCTGCCAGCTGGGTGCCGATGCTCGACTCCCGTATCGATTCCTGGCGTCGAAGGGTCGCGCGCAGGAGTACGTCGCGGCGTCCGGGCTCGCCTGGACCGCCCATCGCCCGTCCACCATCTGGGGACCCGACGACGAGTTCGCCAACACGTTCGCGCGGCTGGCGCCGCTGACGCCGCTGGTCTTCCCCATCATCGGGGACGGGCGAGCGAAGTTCCAGCCGGTCTGGGTCGAGGATGTGGTGACCGCCGTGGTCGGGGCGCTGGACGACGTCTCCACCGTGGGCGAGGAGCTGGAGCTCGGCGGGCCCGAGGTGCTCACGCTGGCCGAGATCGAGCGGCGCACGCTGGCGGCGGTCGGTGCGCGGCGCCTGATGATCCCCACGCCGGTACCGGTCCTGCGGCCGGTGGTGTGGCTGCTGAGCGTCGTCCTGCCGGCCCCGCCCGTCACGCCCGCCCTGCTCGACCTGCTGGCGGTGGACAACACGACGACGCGCAACGCCCTTCCCCGGTTCGTGCGCGAGCCGCGGCCGTTCGCGGTCGAGTACCTGGCGCCCTACATGCGGGCGTTCCGGGTGGGCGACACGCTGAGGCGGTTCTTCGGCCGGCCGGCGCGGCCGACCTGACGCAGCGCCGGCGAGGCTCGGTCCGCGGGCCGCCTACGGCGCCTGGGCGGAGACAGGCCGCGGCGCGAAGACGCTGATCAGGCGCACGGCGATGCCGCGCTCGCCAGGCCCCACGTCCACCGACAGGCCGCGGGCCTCCCACCGGACCTCCGAGCCCTGCCCGCCGCTGTACAGCCCGTAGGTGCGCAGGAAGCCGAGCAGCGGCTCGCCAACCTTGTGCCCGCCCGCATCGGTGGTGAAGCGGCTATCGTCGGTGAGGACAAGCGCCACGGCCCCCGGCGTGTCGAGTCCCATGCGGGAGACGCGGTCGAAGGCACACACCCCGACCCCGCGGTCGGGATTGCAGAATCCGTGGAGTGTCGGGGTCTCCACCTCCTCCACCGTGCCCCAGGTCTCCATGATGCCCCTCGCCCGGTCGAGCGGCATGCCGAGCTCGATAGGGCCGATCGACCGGCCTGGCAGGATGGTGAGGGACTGGGCGGCGACGTGATGCGTGGCGAGGGCGAACCCCACGGCGACGAGCGTGAGCACGGTCGGGACGCGTATCATGGCGGTCGCCTCCGAAACGGGTCTCGTCCCGTATGTGCCCGGAACCGTTCGCGCCGACTCCCCCGGAGTCCTGTGAGGGCCGTGGCAAGCCGGCGTCAGACGGAGTAGTACACCCCGTATTGCGCCTGCAGCTCCTCGAGCTTGCGCCGCGTGCGCGTCGCGCGGGCGCGATCGGCGGCGCTGGTGGCGGCCAGGAGCGCGTTGATGACGCTGAGCGGCGCGACGTACGAGTCGGTGAGGGCCGGCACGGCCCCTCGCGCGGTCAGCAAGACGTCGGCGTACCGGGTCAGGGGCGAGACCACGCCGTCGGTGAGCGCGATCACCCGGCACCCGCGCTCGCGCGCTGCGGCCAGCGCCTGGATCGTGGAGCGCGTGTGGCGCGGGAAGCAAATCCCGACCACGACGTCGTCCTTGCCCAGGTGCACCAGGCTCTCCCACAGGTCCTGCCCGGCGTGCCCGACGACCTTGACGTTCCCCAGGATCCAATCGAGGTTGAACCCCATGAACAGGGCGAGCGAGGTCGCGCCACGGAAACCGACCACCAGGATGCGCCGCGCCCCGAGCAGGAGCGCCACGGCGGTCCGGAAGGCCTTACGGTCCACGTCGCGGAGCGTCAGGCGGATGTTCTCCGCGTCCGCCTGCATGATCGCGGTCAGCACCTCGTCGGCGCTGCCCGAGGCCGGCGCAGGCTGCGCCCGGCCGTCGGGGGCGAGCCGGCTGCGGACCATCTCCCTGAGGACGCGCTGGAGCCCGGGGTAGCCGCGGTAGCCCAGCGCCGAGGCGAACCGCACGACCGTGGACTCGCTGACACCCACCGTCTGCCCGAGCCGCGCGGCGGTGTGGAACGCCGCTTGGTCGTAGTGCGCCAGGACGTAGTCCGCGACCCGCCGCTGCCCGTCGCTCATGCGGTCCAGCCGGTTGCGAATGCGCTGCGTGAGCTCGTCGTGCGCGGTGCGCGCTGCCGTCGCTTTCATCGCCGCGTCTCCTCCTCAGATGGTGGCGTGGCGAATCTGGCGAGCCTGTCCCTGCGTGGCCTCCCGGTTGGTCAGTACCCGCGCGCGCGGTGCACCACGTGCCGCAGGCGTCGGCCCGCGCGCAGGCGCGCGAGGTTCTCGCAGAACGCGTCCACCGCTTCCTCGGGCAGTGTGGGCCCGGCGAGATGCGGGGTCACGATGACGTTCGGCAGGCCCCACAGCGGGCTGTCCACGGGCAGGGGTTCCTGCTCGAAGACGTCGAGCACCGCCCATCGCGGCCGCCCCCGGCGGAGGCCGTCGACGAGCGCGGGCTCCTGCACCACCGCGCCGCGGCCCATGTTCACGAAGACGGCGTCGTCGCGCATCGCGGCGAACTCATCGGGGCCGAACAGCCCGCGGGAGGCGGGCGTCGCCGGCACCGTCACGATCACCAGGTCCGCCTCGGCCAGCGCCTCGCGCAATCGCTCGACCGGCAGGACGGCGTCCACCCCCGGCTGCCGGCGCGCGCGCCGGGCCACGCCGAGCACGCGCATACCGAAGGCGCGGCCCAGCCGACCGGCAGCCCGGCCGATCTCGCCCACCCCCACCAGCAGCAGCGTGCGGCCCAGCAGCCACCGCGGCCCGAACGGCTCCCAGCGGCGCTCCGCTTGCTGGCGCAGCACGCGCGGGACGTCCTGGACCAGCGCGAGCGCGTACGCGAACGCGTACTCCGCCATGCGCGGGCCGAACGTGCCCACCAGCCGGGTGATGCGGACGCGGCGCGGCAGGTGCGGGGCGCGCACGATCCGGTCGGCGCCCGCCGCGGCCAGCTGCACCCAGCGCAGCCGGACCGCGCGCGCCAGCGGGTCGAGCGGCAGGTTCTGGGAGGTCAGCAGCGCGTCCGCGTCGGCGATCTGCGCCTCGAGCTCGGGAGCGGTCGAGACCGCGCGCACCGCGAGCGCCGGCTCGCGCCGCCGCAGGAGGTCGGCGGCATGGCGGGCCCAGTCCGGGTGGAAGACCAGGACGGTCTCGATCATGCGGGTTCAAAGATGCACAGATTCGCCGTCACGCCCGGCACTCCCGCCGCGGCCGGGTCTGGGTTCGCCGGGCAAGAACATGGGCGCCGCCGGTCCTGGCGTCGCCCTTGTTATGGCCCATCCGACCACCGAATTCGAGAAACGCGAGTGGCGGGAGCGACGGGATTTGAACCCGCGATCTCCTGCGTGACAGGCAGGTGTGTTAAACCAGGCTACACCACGCCCCCGCGAAGGGTGCTGCACTCCCGCCATGGTCATTCTAGGGAGGGGGGTGGGCGGTGTCAACGCGCGTCAGCGCACCACCCGCACCGCGATCGCCAGCGTCCGCCCTGAGTATGCTGGTCCCTCGATGTGGATCTCGAACTGCCCGGGCTGCCGCAGCGCGATCAGGCCGTCCTGCCCCATCGCGTAGGTGGCCGGCGCGCCCACCAGTGTGACGCGGCCGGGCGGACCGCGGTCGGCGCGCAGCAGAAACAGGTGCTGGCCGACCCGCAGCTGCAGGGTCCGCGGCGCGTGGGTCATTGGCCCGCGCACCGCGTCCACCCAGTACTCGATCTTCTCGGTGCCGGCCGGCAGCGGCGGTACGTACTGGTAGCCCAGGTCCTCGGGCTGCCAGCCAGCATCCGTCCACCGGAACAGCCGGTCGGTGTCGCCGTGCGACTCGAGCAGCCCCTCGGGCACGAAGCGCACGCGGCCGACCAGCAGCCCGGCGTTCTCCAGCGTCACCTGCGGCGCGCGCCCCCGCTGCTGCACCACGATGTACGACAGCGCCGCCGTCGACCCGCCCCGCGCGGCGAAGACCGCGGCGGGTGGGCCGTCGCCGGGACGGCCGACCTGCACCGGCAGCCACTCGTCACCGCGGAGACGGCGGCGCAGCGACGGCGTGTAGCGCCCGCCGCGCTCGCCGACGAAGACGAAGGCGACAAGCTGGGCCTCGCCGGCGACGGTGGCGGTGGCCGCGATGAGCGCGTCGTCGACCCCGTCACCCGCGAGGTCGGCGAAGGCAAGCTCGTGCACCCGCGCCCCGTCGGGGAGCCGCCGCGCGAACGACGCGGCGTCCGGCCGGCTCCCGCCGCGCTGACAGGCGGCCACCAGAAGGAACGAGACCAGGAGGAACAGGCTGCGACGCAGCAGGGCCAACCCTCCGCCGGATGACGAGCCGTCGGGCGAGTATTCGGTGCGGGCCGGGGGCGGCGCCTGCCGGGTCCTATCCGACCCGCGCAGCCACGCGGTCGCCGAACTCCCCTGTGCCGACGGCCGCGCCGCCCCCGGCCACGTCCGCGGTGCGGGCGCCCGAGGCGATAACCTCGGCGACGGCGCGCTCCACCGCCCCCGCTTCCTCCGGCAGGCCCAGCGCGAAGCGCAACAGCATCGCGGCGCTGAGGATCGCGCCCACCGGGTTGGCGATGCCGTGTCCGGCGATGTCTGGCGCGGTGCCGTGGACCGGTTCGTAGAGCGAGGGCCCGCTCTCCCCCAGGCTCGCCGATGGCAGAAACCCCAGGGACCCGACGAGTCCCGCGGCCTCGTCGCTGAGGATGTCGCCGAACATGTTCTCGGTCACCACCACGTCGAACGCCGCGGGCTGGCGCACGAGCTGCATGGCCGCGGTGTCCACGAGCATGTGCTCGAGGCGGACGTCGGGGAACTCCCGCGCCACCTCGACCACCACCTCGCGCCAGAGCTGCGAGGAGTGCAGCACGTTCGCCTTGTCCACCGAGGTGACCAGTCGCCGGCGCTCCCGCGCGGCGCGGAAGGCGACGCGCGCGATGCGCGCCACCTCGTCCTCGGTGTACGGGAGCGTGTCTACCGCCGCCCGCCGGCCGTCGCGGACGTGGCGGCCCCGCGGCTCGCCGAAGTACAGGCCGCCGGTCAGCTCGCGCACGATGAGCAGGTCGGTCCCGGCCAGGACGTCGGGCCGCAGCGGCGAGGCGCCGGCCAGCTCGGGGTAGGCGCGGAGGGGCCGCAGGTTGGCGAACAGCCGCAGCTCGCGTCGCAGCCCGAGCAGGCCAGCCTCGGGGCGCCGCGGCGGCGGCAAGCCGTCCCACTGCGTCCCCCCCACCGCTCCGAGCAGCACCGCGTCGGCACGCCGGCAGGCCTCCAGGGTCGCGGCCGGCAGCGCCGGCAGACCGGCGTCGATGGCGCCGCCACCGATCGGGAGCTCCTGAAAGGAGAACGCGTGACCGCGCGCCCGGGCGACCGCGGCCAGGACCTTCACCGCCTGCGCGGTCACCTCTGGCCCGATGCCGTCGCCGGAGAGGACCGCGATCGTGGCCTGCACCGATCGCGACCTAGTACGCGCCCTGGATGCGTCCGCAGACCCAGGCCGCGGCGTCGCGCTCGTCCGTCGCGGCCTCGGCGCCCCGCGCCAGCTCCTGCGCGAGGGCGGCCAGGTCCACGTCCCCGTCCCACCCGCAGAAGAGCGTGCGCCAGATCCTGCCCCACTCCATGGTGCCTGC
>JAVHMA010000035.1 GCA_031081715.1 Armatimonadota bacterium
CCCGGGCCGCCGGCCCTACCGGGAGAGCGTCGTCGCTATCTAAGCGGCGAGAGCGTACTGGTTGTTGGCGTTTATGCGCCTGCCAGTTGATTAGCGAGGACCTGGCCACCTCGGCTCGCAGCCCCGCTGCTTCCCACCCAGTCGAGACCGTTCGCCCCCACGGATGTCGCAGCACCATTCATTATACCATGAGTGCGCGGATGCCCTCCTACCCCGCCCCGGCCGCCGCGCGCCGGAGCCGGTCCATCACCGCCCGGCCCAGGCCGCGCTCGGCGACGCCCTCGACGACGATGGCGTCCAGGCCGGCCTCGTCGAGCTCGCGGAGCTGCGCGAAGAGGTTCGCGGCAATCACCTCCGGCGCCGCCCGGGGCCCCATCACCCGGACGACGGCGCCGGCAGGCACGCCGGCCGCGCCCTCGGAGGTGACCATCGCTCCCACGCGCAGTCCCTCATCCCACAGCCGTCGGACCGCCGCGGCCACGCGCTCGCCCGCGTCGGGCCGCCCCTCGACCAGCACCACGCGCGCGCGCGGCGCGTAGTGCCGGTAGCGTGTGCCGGGTGACCGCGCCGTCGCCGCCGCGCCGGGCGCCGGCAGCGCGACCGCACCGACCGCAGCCTGCAGCGCCTCGAGGGGAAGACCGCCCGGCCGCAGGAGGACGGGTGTCGTGCCGCTCACGTCGACCACCGTGGACTCGACCCCCACGGGCGCTGGCCCAGCGTCCAGCACGAGGTCGATGCGCTCGCCGAGGTCGGCGAGCACGTGCTGCGCGGTCGTGGGGCTCGGCCGGCCCGAACGGTTCGCGCTCGGCGCGGCGACGGGCCGGCGCGCGGCCGCGATCAGCGCGAGCGCCACCGCGTGCGCGGGCATCCGCACCGCCACCGTGGGCAATCCGCCACGGGTGACCTCGGGAACCACCGGCGCCGCGGGCAGCACCAGGGTCAGCGGCCCGGGCCAGAACCGGTCGATCAACACCCGCGCGGTCGCGCCGACGTGCGTCGCAAGTGCGTCTACGTCGGTGGGCGACGCCACGTGCACGATGATCGGGTTGTCGGCGGGCCGGCCCTTGACTTCGAAGAGGCGCGCCACGGCCCGCGCATCGAGCGCGTCGGCGCCGAGCCCGTAGACGGTCTCGGTGGGGAATGCGACCAGGCCCCCGGACGACAGCACGGCCGCGGCTTCGCCGATCGCCGCGGCCTCGGGCTGGGTCGGATCAACCCGGACCAGGGGCGCCGGCATGAAGCGGCAGCGACTCCCAGCGCAGGGCGCGGGCCGCGCGCCGGGCGCGCTCGAGCGCCTCGGCCGCGGTCGCACCGAGCGCGGTCAGATGCCCGAGCTTGCGGCGCGGCCAGGCCTCGGCCTTGCCGTAGTGGTGCAGGGAAGTGCCCGGGACGGCTAGGGCGTCTTCGATCCCGGCGAGGCGCACCGGACCCCGGCGGTCCCCGAGCAGGTTCACCATCGCGGCGGGGGCGAGCAGCGTGGCGTCACCCAGCGGCAATCCGCAAATCGCGCGCACGTGCTGGGCGAACTGCGAGGTGGCACAGGCGTCGATCGTGTAGTGCCCGGAGTTGTGCGGCCGCGGGGCCAGCTCGTTGACAAGCACCTCGCCGCGCTCGAGCACGAACATCTCCACGGCGAGCACCCCGACCAGCCCGAGCGCCGCGGCGACCGACTCGGCGAGGGCGATGGCCCGATCCGCCACCGCGTCGGGGACCGGCGCGGGCACCGAGACCTCCACCAGGATGCCGTGGTCGTGCACGGTGCGCGCCACCGGATAGGCCCGCCGCTCCCCGCGCACGCCGCGCGCCACCAGGACGGCGAGTTCGCTCGCAAAGGGGACGAGGCGCTCGACCACGAGCGGCCCGCGCTCGAACCCGAGCGCGGCCGCCGCCTCCAGGTCGGCCGAACCGGCCACGCGCACCTGCCCGCGGCCGTCGTACCCCGAGAAGGGCACCTTGACCAGGCAGGGCATCCCGAGCGTGGCCACCGCGCGCTCCAGCTCGGCCGCCGACGACGCCGCCAGCCAGGGCGCGGTCGGCACGCCGTGCTCGCGCAGGAACGTCTTCTCGCGCACGCGGTCCTGGCAGATCGCGAGCGCCTCCACCGACGGCCGCGCGGGCGCGAGCGCCCCAGCCGCGCGCGCGGCTTCCAGCGCCACGTGCTCGAGCTCGAACGTCACGACGTCGGCGCGCGAGGCGAGCGCGGCGGAGGCAGCCGCGTCGTCGAACCGCGCCGCCACGTGGAAGTCGGCGACCGCCACCGCGGGCGCCAGCGGGGAGGGATCCAGCACGCCTACGCGGTAGCCCATGCGCCGCGCGTCGAGCGCCAGCATCAGGCCGAGTTGCCCGGCACCCAGAACGCCGATGGTGGCGCCGGGCCCGAGCGCGGGAGCCGGCGCCTGGCGCGCGGCCATCACGGCTCCCCGGTCAATCTCCGGTCCGCCGCTCGGACCGCGTCCGCCTGCGCCTGCGCGCGCCGCCGGAGGGCCTCGCGGATGCGCGCGTCGCCCAGCCCGAGGATGCGCGCCGCGAGCAGCGCCGCGTTGACCGCGCCGGCGCGACCGACGGCCACGGTCGCCACCGGCACGCCGCCGGGCATCTGCACGATTGACAGCAGCGAGTCCAGCCCGCCCAGGTGCTCGGTGGGCACGGGGACCCCGACGACCGGCAGCACGGTTTTGGCGGCGGTCATGCCCGGCAGGTGCGCGGCACCGCCGGCGCCCGCGATGATGACCTTGATCCCCCGGGCCTCGGCGGAGGCCGCGTACTCGAACATCCAGTCGGGCGTGCGGTGCGCGGAGACCACCCGCACCTCGTGCGGGATCCCCAGCTCGGCCAGCACCTCGGCCGCCGCGTCCATGACCGGACGGTCCGAGACGCTGCCCATGATGATCCCGACCACCGGCGCGTCCTCCGCCGTCATCGCTGGGGCCGCTGCCGTGTGACGTCGTGCTTCACCGCGCGCCGGGCCTGGCGGCCGGCCTCGCGCTCGCCGATTGCCGCGCGCTTGTCGTAGAGCTTCTTGCCGCGCGCGAGCGCAATCTCCACCTTCGCGCGGCCCCGCGTGAAGTACAGCCGCAGCGGCACGAGCGTGTACCCCTTCTGCGCGGCCCGGCCCGCCAGGCGTTCGATCTGCCGCCGGTGGAGCAGCAGCTTGCGCCTGCGCAGCGGGTCATGGTTGAAGATGTTCCCGGCCTCGTAGGGAGGGATGTGCAGGTGGTGCAGCCACACCTCGCCACCCTCGACGCGCGCGTAGGCCTCGGCCAGCGAGGCGCGCCCCGCGCGCAGCGCCTTGACCTCGGTGCCCGTCAGCACCAGGCCCGCCTCGAACGCTTCCTCGATGTGGTACTCGTGGCGGGCGCGGCGGTTGGTGGCGACCAGCTTCTCGCCCTCGGCGACCGGCATCACCTCACCCCTCCGCCGGGACGCGCGCCGCGAGCGTGCCCTCGGCCTCGGCGACCACCGCGCCGTCGGCGGCGCGCAGCACCGCGCGCGCCTGCTGAAGCGCCCCGCGCCGGCCCGTCTCGCTTGCCTCCACGCGCAGCGGCTCGCCGGGCCGCGCCGGGCGGCGGTAGCGGACCGCCAGGCGCGCGGTCACCGTAGGCTCGCCGCGCATGTAGCCGAGCGCGGCCATGGCGTCGTCGAGCACCGCGGCCAGGATGCCGCCATGCACGATGCCGGCAAACCCCACGTGGAGCGCGGACGGTGTGAACTCGCCGACCACGCGCCCGTCCTCGGTTCGGAACGCCACGTGGAGCCCGATGGGGTTATCGCGCCCGCACACAAAGCACGACGATGCATCGCGCACGGCCGCCACTAGAGGTCACGCTCGAGATAGAGGAATGTGCGCTCGACGCCGAAGCACAGCGCCCGCAGGAAGGCGCCCGCGGTGGGGTCGAGCGCCCAGGCGGCCGCGTACGGCGGCGCCGGGCGGCCGGCGAGCAGACCGATCGCCGCGTGCGCCAGGGCGCGGCCCACCCCGCGGCGCCGGTGGCCCTCGCGCACCCCCACGACCCAGTCCCCGCGACCCGGCCGCAGTTCCACCGCGGCGAACCCGACGAGCACGCCGTTGCGCAGCGCCACGAACGCGCGGCCCTCCCGCATCCCCAGCAGACGCTCGACGTTGCCCGCGTGTTCGCCGCCGGGCAACACCTCCCGTGCCAGGCGGCCGACCGCGCGCGCGTCCGCGGGCTCGGCGCGGCGCACCTGATAGCCCTCGGGCGGCCGCGCCGACGGCCGCCGCGGCCCCTGGTGGCGGTAGACGACGAGCGCGTTGGCGAACGCCGCGCCCAGCCGCCGGCCGACCGTCAGCGCGAAGGCGTTCGTCTCGGCCGCGCGCAGCAGCAACGCGCTCTGCCGACCGCGCCGGAACGCCGCGGTCAGGTGCGCGCCCAGGCGCTCGACGAGCGCGTCCTGCGCGCGCCCGGCGGCCTCGCCCGCGCCGGGCATCAGCAGCTCCTCGATCAGCCAGCGGCCGGCGTGCCGGTCCACCACCACCAGGCCCGCGGGCCGCCGGTTCACCTCGACCACCGCCACGTCCTTCTCGGACTGCACCCACCACAGGTCGTTGGGCTGCGGCGGGCCGTCGCGGTCCAGCGTGGGCGAGTACCCGGCGCCGTAGGCGTCCTCCAACCATTGCGCCAGGAGCGCGCCGTCCTCGGCAACCGCGGGGCGCACCATGAGCTGCATCGGCTCACCGTGCCACGACCGGCGCGTCGGCCCACAGCCGCTCGAGCCGGTAGAACCCGCGCGCCTCTGGGGCGAACACGTGCACGACCACGTCGCCGTAGTCGAGCAGGACCCAGCCGGCGGCCTCGTCGCCCTCCGGCAGGCCGCGCCGCGGGGCATCCACCAGGGCCTCGGCGACGGCGTCGCGGATCGCGCGGAGCTGCACGCGGCTTCCGCCGGTACAGATGACGAAGTAGTCGGTGACCAGCGTCTGCGCGCGCAAGTCCAGGATCACGACGTTCTCGGCGCGCTTCGCCTCCGCCGCCTCGGCGGCACGCAGGGCGCGGGCGAGCGAGGCCGGGGGCTCGGCCGCGCGGCGCGTCGCGCGCCTAGCCACCCGCCGCCTCAGGGGCGGGCACGCGCCGGTAGAGCCCGTGCTTGGCGATGTAGGCTTCCACGGCCTCGGGCACCAGGTAGGTGATGGGGCGGCCGGCACGGACCCGTGCGCGGATGTCCGTGGACGAGATGGCCATCGCCGGAATGGTCATCAGGTGCACGTTCTCCAGCGGCGCGCGGCCGCCGCCGGTGCGGCGCAGGGTCTCCTCGCTGAGCGCGAACCCGGGCCGCGTCGCGGCGATGAACTGGCAGAGGGCCAGCAGCTCGGCCGACTGGTCCCACTCCCCGCGCAAAATCTGGAGGATCGCGTCGGCGCCCGTGATGTAGAACAGCGTCGCGCCCGGGTGGCGGGCCGCCAGGTCGCGCATGGTGTCGATGGTGTAGGACGCGCCCGGGCGGTCGATCTCGACGCGCGAGACGCCGAACCGGGGGTTGGCGACGGTCGCCAGGAACGTCATCAGGTAGCGGTGCTCCGGGTCGGTCACGTCCGCCGGGTCCTTCAGCGGCGAGAGGCGGTTGGGCACGAACACGACGTGGTCGAGGCGGAACTGGGTGAGCGCCTCCTCGGCGGTGACCAGGTGACCGTAGTGGATGGGATCGAACGTGCCGCCCATGACTCCGAGCCTGGTCACGGCGGCTCACTTCTTGACACTCGGAAGGGTCTCCTCCCCGGCGCGCGCGGCCTCGAGGCGGTCGGCGATGGCTGCCAGCAGCGCATCCGTCCCCTCGCCCGTCGCCCCCGAGACCGGAAGAGCCTGAACTCCCTCAGCCGCCAGCGCCGCGCGGGCGACCTCGACTCGCGCGCGGCCCTCGGGCAGGTCCACCTTGTTGAGCGCCACGAGCGCCGGCCGCCCGGCGAGCTTCGGGTCGTAGCGCTGTAGCTCACGCCGCACGATGCGGTAGCGCTCCACGACGTCGGGGCCGGCGGCCACGTCCACGACGTGGATCAGAACACGCGTGCGCGCGATGTGCCTGAGGAAGTCGTGGCCCAGTCCCGCGCCCTGCGAGGCCCCCTCGATCAACCCGGGCAGGTCGGCCAGCACGAAACCCCGGCCATCGGGGAGCTCCACCGCGCCGAGGACCGGGTCGGTGGTGGTGAACGGGTAGGCGCCCACACGCGGCCGCGCGCTCGAGACGCGCCGAAGCAACGTGGACTTGCCGGCGTTGGGCAATCCCACCAGACCGGCGTCGGCGAGCAGCCGCAACTCGACCTCCAGCCAGCGCTCCTCGCCGGGCTCGCCGGGCTCGGCCCGCCGCGGCGCGCGGTGCGTGGGCGTGGCGAAGCGGGCGTTCCCACGGCCGCCGCGGCCGCCCCGCGCCACCACCACGCGCTGCCCGGGTTCGACCAGGTCGGCCAGCAGGCGGCCGGTCGCGGCGTCGCGCACCACGGTCCCGGCCGGCACGGGCACGACCAGGTCGGCGCCGCTGCGGCCCGTGCGCCGCGCGCCCTCGCCGTGACCGCCGCGGCCCGCGCGCAGGTGCTGCCGGTACTTGAAGTCCACCAGCGTGGCGAGCCCCGCCGCGGCCTCGAGGATCACGCTGCCGCCCCGGCCGCCGTCCCCGCCGTCGGGTCCGCCCTTGGGCACGAACTTCTCGCGCCGGAAGCTCACGCACCCGCGGCCACCGTCGCCGCCCTTCACGTAGATTTTCGCGCGGTCGATGAGCATGGACCGGGAAGCAAACGGCCCGGGTCGACCGACCCGGGCCCGCCGCCCTCCGGCTGCCGGCCCTAGGCCGGCAGCGGGTGCACGCTGACCTGGCGTCCGTCGCGGCCGCGGCGCTCGAACGCCACGCGGCCGTCGACGAGGGCGAACAGCGTGTGATCGCGGCCCTGGCCAACGTTGCGCCCCGCGGCCACCTTCGTGCCGCGCTGCCGGATGAGCACGGTGCCCGCGGTCACGACCTCGCCGCCGAACCGCTTCACGCCCAGCCGCTTGCTGTGCGAGTCGCGGCCGTTGCGGCTGCTGCCGACGCCCTTCTTCGATGCCATCGTCCGTCTCCCGCCCGGCCCTAGCCGGCCGGCACCGTGATGCGCTCGATCCGAAGCTCGGTGAACGCCTGCCGGTGACCGGTCTTGCGCCGCGAGTGTGCTTTCGCCTTGAACTTCATGACCGCGATCTTCCGGCCGCGGCCGGTGCGCACGACCCGGGCCTGCACGGTCGCGCCGTCCACGGTGGGTGCGCCCATGCGCGGCCGACCGTTGCCGACCAGCAGGACCCGGTCGAGCGTGACGACGTCGCCTGGGGCCGCCTCGAGCTTCTCGACGCGCACCACGTCGCCTTCGCGCACCGCAAGTTGCTTGCCGCCGGTCTCGATCACCGCGTACACAACCGCACCTCCGTCAAACCTTGGAGATTCTAGCACGCGGCGCGCCGGGGCGTCAATTCACGCGCGGGGCGCGAGGCGGCTCGGCGCGGCCGCCGTTGCGCGGCCGGAGCCGCTGGAGCACGCGCCGCACGAATCCCTCGCGCGGCGGGGGGGCCTCGGCCATCGCGAGCGCCATCTCGTAGTACGGGTCGGGCTCGGCGAGCGAGATCATCTCGCCCGGCTCCCGGTCCATCCAGTACTGCATCCGCTTGGACGGGGCGCCCGCGGTCTCGAGCTCGCGGGCGGTCGGGGCCTCCACCACGTTGACGCGCTCCAGGTGCAGCCCCTCTCGGCCCTTTACGCGCAGGGCCTTGCCGGAGCGCTCCTCGAGCGCGCGCAGCCAACCGGCGCCGTCGCGGAAGAGCAGGCCGGCCACCTGCGGGTGCACCTCCACCAGCACCGCGCCGCCCTTGGCCTCGCGCGCCAGCTTGCGCAGCTCGCGGCGGACCCGCGCGGCCATCGTCTCAGGCGAGAGCACCCGGCCGCGCCCCTCGCAGTAGGGGCACGGGATGCGCATGATCTCCTCGAGGTCCTGGTGGACCCGCTTGCGCGTGATCTCCACCAGGCCGAGCCCGGTCAGGTCGATGACGTGCAGCTTGGCGCGGTCGCGCTGCACCGCGGCCTCCAGCGCGTCCATCACGCGCCGGCGGTGCTCCTCCTGCTCCATGTCGATGAAGTCCACCAGAATGATGCCGCCGATGTCGCGCAGGGTGATCTGCCGCACGATCTCGCCCACTGCTTCCAGGTTGGTCCGAAGGATCGTGCTGGCCAAGTCTGTCTTACCGACGTACTTGCCCGTGTTGACGTCGATGACCGTGAGCGCCTCGGCGCGGTCGATGACCAGGTAGCCGCCCGACTTGAGCCAGACGCGGCGCCGCAGCGCTCGGTCGATCTCGCGTTCGACGCCGTAGCGCTCGAAGATCGGCTCCTCGTCGCGGTGAAGCACGAGCCGCTCGCGCAGTTCAGGGGCGAACGACCCCAGCAGGTCGCCGATACGGCCGAACTCCTCGGGAGAGTCCACCACGAACCGGTCCACATCCTCGGTGAACAGGTCGCGGACGATACGCCGGATCAGACGCAGGTCCTGGTAGACGAGCGCCGGGGCCCGCGCCGCGCGCGCGCGCTCAAGCACCCGGTGCCACATCTGGCGGAGAAACGCCACGTCGTCGGCGAGCGTCTTCTCGTCCACCCCCTCGGCCGCGGTGCGGACGATGACCCCCATGCCCTCGGGCCGGATGCGGTCGGCGATCTGCCGCAGGCGCTTCCGCTCCCCCTCGCTGGCGATGCGCCGGCTGACGCCGACGTAGTTGACCGTCGGCATCAGCACCAGGTAGTGGGCGGGCAGCGCGATGTAAGTGGTCACGCGCGCGCCCTTCGTCCCCATGGGCTCCTTGGTGACCTGCACCAGGATCTCCTGGCCCGTGCGCAGCCGTTCGGCGATGGCGCCGCGGTCCACCCACTCCACCATCTCCTCACCCTCGAGCGGCTGCGCGCGGATATCGGCCACGTGGAGGAAGGCGTTGCGCTCGAGCCCGATGTCCACGAACGCCGCCTCCATGCCGGGCAGCACGTTGTTCACCTTCGCCTTGTAGATGTTGCCGGCGACGGGCTCCGAGCGCTCAATGAAGAGGTTCGTGAGCACCCCGTCCTCCATCACCGCGACGCGGGTCTCGGCCGCGTCGATGTTAGCGATGATCTCCCTGGCCATCGATCGACTCCTCACCTCGTCCGGGTCGCCCCCGGATCAGAACCCCGATCGCCGCAGCCGGATCCCCACCAGGAGGCCGGTCGCGGCCAGCGTCACGAGCAGCGACGACCCGCCGTAGCTGACCAGCGGCAGGGGGATCCCCGTCACCGGCATCAGGCCGATCGTCATGCCGACGTTGACGACGACGTGGAACAACATCATGGCGGCGACGCCGGCGGCCATGAGCGCGCCCAGCCGGTCGCGCGCCCCGGCGGCGATCCGGAGCGCCCGCCAGATCCAGACCAGGAACAGTGCCAGCAGCGCCAGCGTGCCCGCCAGACCCAGCTCCTCTCCCACCACCGTGAAGATGAAGTCGGTGTGCTGCTCGGGGATGAAGCGCAGCACGTTCTGCGTGCCGGCGAACAGCCCCTTGCCGAAGAGCTGGCCCGAGCCGATCGCGATCTTCGCCTGGATCAGGGCGTAGCCCGCGCCCAGCGGGTCGGCCGCCGGGTCGAGGAACGCGGTCAGGCGGCGGCGCTGGTAGTCGTGCAGCAGTTGCCAGAAGAACGGCGCTACCACCGCGGCCGCCGCCGCCAGCCCGGCCAGGTCGGCAGGCCGCGCACCGCCGACGTAGAGCATGGCCGCCAGGATCGCCACCAGCACCAGCGCCGTGCCCATGTCGGGCTGGCGCAGGACGAGCAGGGCGGGAACGGCCGCGTGCGCGAAGAACGGGAACAGGGCGCGCATGCGGGGCAGGCTCCGGGCCAGGTCGAGGTGGCGCGCAAGCGTCACGATCAGCGCGAGCTTGGCGACCTCGGAGGGCTGGAACCCGCCGAAAGGCCCGAGCACAATCCACCGCTGCGCCCCCAACCGCGCGTCGCCCACCACCAGCACGGCGACGAGCAGCGCCACGGTGGCGACGTAGATGGGCCCGGCGGCGGTCGCCAGCCGACGGTAGTCGACGGACGCCGCGGTCACGAGCGCGACCAGGCCGAGGGTGATGTGCAGCAACCGGGTGCGCAGCACCGCAGCCGGCTCCGCCGCGCCGTGCGTGGCGGAGAGCAGGACTACCACGCCGTAGGCCGTGATGAGCCCCGTGGCCCCGAGCAGTACCCAGTCCACCTCGCGCGTCCAGCGCGCCGTCACGGCCGGCCTCCGGTCTCGGCGAGCAGAGCCGGCCGCGCGGCCTCGAAGACCGCCCGCGCGATCGGCGCAGCGGCGATACCGCCCCGGTAGCCGTGCTCGACGAACGCCACCACCACGAGCGAGGGCCGGTCGGCCGGCGCATAGCCGGCGAACCAGGCGTGCGGCCGGCCGCGCGGGTTCTCGGCGCTCCCGGTCTTGCCCGCGATCGCGAGCCCGTCCACCGCCGCGGCACGGCCCGTACCGGCGTCCACGACCAGCCGCAGCCCCTCCCGCAGGGTCTCCAGGGCTGCCGCGGGCAGCCGCTCGGGCACCGGTGTGCGGCGCCCCGCGATCGCGCGCACCTCCCGGCCGTCGGGACTGACCACGCGACGCGCCAGCACGGGCTGCACGAGGGTGCCGCCGTTGGCGATCGCGCTCAGCATCCGGGCGATCTGGAGCGGCGTAGTCAGCACCCACCCCTGGCCGATACTCATGTTGAGGGTGTCGCCGGGATACCAGGGTTCGCCGTGGGCGCGCGGCTTCCACTCGACGCTTGGGATGAATCCCGCGGCCTCCGCGGGCAGGTCGATGTCGGTCGGCGCGCCCAGGCCGAGGGCGGTCGCGTAGCGGGTCAGACGCTCGGGGCCCACCGCGCGCCCCAGCGTCCAGAACATCACGTTGCACGACACCTGCACGCCGCGCACGAACGACACGGTGCCGTAGGCGGCCAGGTCGCGGAATACCCACCGGCCGAGGACGAGGGCACCCGTGCACGCGTAGGTACTTTCGCGCCGCGCCACACCCTCGGCCAGCGCGGCCGTGCCCGTGACGACCTTGAAGACCGAGCCGGGCTCGTAGACGCCCTCGGCGGCGCGGTTGAGCAGCGGCAACCCGCGGTCGGAGGTCAGCCGCCGCCAGTTCGCCGGGCTGATCCCGCCCGCGAAGACGGCGGGGTCGTACGTCGGCGAGCTGGCGAGCGCAAGCACCTCGCCGGTGCGAGGATCCATGGCGACGACCGCGCCCACCTGACCGCGGAGCTGCTCCTCGGCCACGCGCTGCAGCACCGCGTCCAGGTTGAGCACGAGCGAGTGGCCAGGCCGGGCCGTCTGCCGACCGAGTACGCGGCCGGGCCGGCCGGCGGCGTCAACCTCGACCCGCAGGCGGCCGGCCTCGCCGCGCAACAGGTCGTCGTACGTGCGCTCGACGCCCGTCTTGCCGATCAGGTCACCGGGCCGGTAGCCCGGCCGCGTGCGCAACTCGGCCTCGGTAATCTCGCCCAGGTAGCCCAGCGCGTGCGCGGCGAGCGCACCGTGCAGGTACTCACGCACGGGCTCGGCCTGGATCACCACGCCAGGGAGGTCCAGCCGGTTCTCTTCGATCGCAACCACCACGCGCCGGTCCGCGTCGCGGCGCAGGCGGACGGGCTCGAACGGCCGCTTACGGCCCTCGGCCAGCCGGGCCAAGATCTCGGCCGCGTCCACGTCGAGGACGCGGGCGAGCGCCGCGGCGACGCGTGGCGGGTCGCGCACCTCCATCGGGAGGAGCGCCACCGTGAACGACGCCCGGTTGGTGACGAGCGGCTGCCCCCGGCGGTCGAAGATCACGCCGCGAGGCGCCGGGACCACATAGTCGCGGATACGGTTCTGCTCGGAGAGCTCGAGGTAGCGGCTGCCCTCGATGGCCTGGAGCTGCCAGAGCCGACCGGCGAGCAATGAGAACGCCAGGATGACCACGATGCCGAGGTGGCCGACCCGCAAGGCCCAGGGACTCGGCGTCACCGCAGCACCCCGTGGGAGATCACGCGGCCGGCGTAGCGGCGCCGGGTGAGATGATCGACCGCGCGCACCGCCCGGTCGGCCAGCCCGGCGAGGACGGCGGTGAGGGCGCCGGTGAGCAGCACCTCGCCGGTGAGCCGGACCCAGTGCACGGCCGCCACGCCGGTGAGCGTCACCAGCCCGGCGGTCACCAGGGCGAGCGCGGCGACGCCCGCAAACGCGGCCGCCGGGGCGACGGCGCGCTGCTGAAGGTCCACCGCGGGTGCGACGGCCCCGGCCGCGGCACCGACCAGCAGGTAGGACAGCATATACAGCCCGAGCGGGCTGCCGCCCACCAGGTCGCGCAGGTAGCCGGCGGCTGCGCCGAGCAACGCGCCGGGCAGGAGCCCGTAGCGCAGCGCGGCCGCGAGCACGACCAGAATGGACAGGTCGGGCGACGCGCGCAGCGGTAGCCGGGCCAGCCACGCGCCGTCGACGACGGTCCCGGTGATCAGGAGCCCCAGCAGCAGGGCCGTCCGCGCCAGCATCTCAGCGGTCGGGCCGCGCCTCGATCACGACCAGCACTTCCTCCAGATGGTCCAGGTCCACCGCGGGTCGCACACGCGCCTCCTGGTAGACGGCACCCTGCTCGCGGACCACGCTCGTCACCACGCCGACCGGCAGGCCGCGGGGAAACACCCCGCCCAGGCCGGAGGAGATCGCCAGCTCGCCCAGCGCGATCTCGCGGGCGCGCGAGACGTACTTGAGCCGCAGCAGTCGCTCCCCGGCGCCGTCGACCACCCCGGCCTCGCGCGACTGCTGGAGCACGACGCCCACCGCGCTGCGCGCGTCGGTGATGAGCATAACCTGCGCCGTGGTCGGCGTCACCGCGATGACGCGGCCGACCAGACCGTCGGCCGCGACGACGGGCGCGTTGCGACTGACCCCGTCCCGGGCACCTCGGTCGATCACCACGACCGAGAACCACTGTGAGAGCTCGCGGCTGATGATCCGCGCGCCGATCGCGCGGCCGGGGAGCTGGCGGCGGAACGCGAGCAGCCGCTCCAGCCGCTGCGTTGCCTGGGCCTGCTCCCGCAGCCGGGTGACCTCCTCGGACAGTCGCTCGACCTCCTCGCGCAGTCGCCGGTTCTCCGTGCGGAGCTGGCCGATCTCGGTGTACAGCCGCCACATGCGCGCCACGGAGTCGCCCAGGCGCGCGAGCAGGGTCTGCGCCGGCCCCAGGGCCGCGAGCACGGCCCCACCGAGCGGCCCCACGGCACGGCGCTCGGGCAGGCGTACCTGGGACGTGAGCAGCGCGAGCGCCGCCGCGACCACGACCCCCACGAGTATCAGCCGCTTCCTCACCGACGCCTCCGCCGGCCGCGCCGTCCGGGCGCGACCGCGTCACCCTCGCTTCGACGCCACGAGCACCTTGCGGAGCGACTCGATCTCGTCCAGCACGCGGCCCGTCCCGTTGACCACCGCGGCGAGCGGGTCGTCGGTCAGCGAGACCGGCATGCCGGTCTCCTCCGCGAGCAACCGGTCCATGCCGCGCAGGAGCGCGCCGCCGCCTACCAGGATGATGCCCCGGTCCACGATGTCGGCCGCCAGCTCGGGCGGCGTGCGCTCGAGCGTCTGCTTGACCGCGTCCACGATCGCTTGCACCGGCTCGGCCACCGCCTCGCGGATCTCGGCGCTGGTCATTCGCACCGTGCGCGGCAGGCCCGAGACCAGGTCGCGGCCCCGCACGTCCACCGCGGTCTCCTCGCGCCCGGGGAAGGCGGACCCAATGGCGATCTTGATCTCCTCGGCCGAGCGCTCGCCGATGAGCAAGTTGTAGGCCCGCCGGGCGTACTGGATGATCGCCTCGTCGAGCTCGTCGCCCGCGATGCGGATCGAGCGGCTGGTGACGATGCCGCCGAGCGCGATCACCGCCACCTCGGTCGTCCCGCCGCCGATGTCCACCACCATGCTGCCCACCGGGTCGGAGACCGGCAGGCCAGCGCCGATCGCCGCGGCCATCGGCTCCTCGATGAGGTACGCGTCGCGCGCGCCCGCCTGGAGCGTGGCATCGATCACGGCCCGCTTCTCGACCTCGGTGCACCCCGAGGGGATCCCGACCACCACACGGGGGCGAATCCACATCCGACCGTTGGCCGCGCGCCGGATGAAGTAGGTGAGCATCGCCGCGGTCGTGTCGAAGTCGGCGATGACGCCGTCGCGGAGCGGGCGCGTCGCGACGATGGTGCCGGGCGTGCGGCCGATCATCCGCTTGGCTTCCTCGCCGACAGCCAGGACGTGGCCGTCGTCGATCCGCTTGGCGACGACCGACGGCTCGCGCAGCACAATCCCCTGGCGGCGCACGTACACCAGCGTGTTGGCCGTCCCCAGGTCCACGCCCATGTCGCGGCTCAACACCGCCAGCAGTGCGTCGAAGATCATCGTCGGCCTCCTCGCCGCAGCCCTACGGCGCCAGCGCGCCGCGCTCTCGCAGGCTCACGAACCGCCCATCTCCTATGATCACGTGGTCGAGGACCGCGATCCCGACCACCCGGCCGGCCTCGGCGAGCCGGACCGTGATGCGCAGGTCGTCGCCCGAGGGCTCCGGGACGCCCGACGGGTGGTTGTGGACGAGGATGACCGCGGCCGCGCTGCGCCGGACCGCTTCCTTAAAGACCTCACGCGGGTGGATCGGCGCCGCGTCCAGACCGCCCACGGCCACCGAGGCCACCTCGACCACCTCGTGCCGGGTATTCAACAGCACCGCACAAAAGTGCTCCCGGTCGAGGTGCCGCAGGCGCGGCCCGAGCAGCGCGGCCACGTCTGCGGGCGCCCGCACCAGCGGTCGGCGGGCGGGCGGCGCGCTGTGCACCCGACGGCCGAGCTCGAACGCGGCCACCACCGCGCCCGCCTGGGCCGGCCCCACCCCGGGGTGACGCGCCAGCTCGCCCGGATGCGCCCGGCTGAGCGCCTCCAGCGACCCGAAAGCGGCCAGCAGCCGGCCTGCCAGCTCCGCGGCGCCGGCGTGACGCGTCCCCGTGCGTAGCAGCACGGCCAGCAGCTCCGCCGACGACAGCGCGGCCGCGCCGTGGTGCAGCAGCCGCTCCCTGGGGCGGTCCTCGAGGGGGAGTCCCTTGACCGACATACGCACCCCGCCCCGGCCGCCCGGTGGGAGGGCCGCCCCGGCGCGCCGGAGGCCGGCGCTAGATCGCCGGCATGCCAACGCGATCGAGCAAGCGCGCGAGCCGGGCCAGTGGGAGGCCCACCACCGCAAAGTAATCCCCGTCCACCCTCTCCACGAAGAGCGCCGCACGGCCCTGGATGCCGTAGCCTCCCGCCTTGTCCATCGGCTCGCCGGTCGCCACGTAGCGGTGGATCTCCCCATCGGCCAGCGGCCGGAACTGCACGAGGGTGGTCACCGCCTCGGCCAGGGCCACGGCGCGGCTGGCCCAGACCACGGCGAGCCCGGTGGCCACGTGGTGCGAGCGGCCCGATAGCAGCCGGAGCATCGCTACCGCCTCCGCGGGAGTCTGTGGCTTGCCGAGCACGACCCCGTCTGCGACGACCATGGTGTCCGCGGCGACGACGATTGCGTCCGGCCGTGATGCGGCCACGGCCCGCGCCTTCTCCAGGGCGGCCTGCCGGGCTCGCGCGCGCACCTCGTCGAGGGTCCACCCCGGACCGCCTCCGGTCGGGCGTTCCGGGACGACCCCCCGCGTCTCGTCCTCCGCGCCGGACGGCCAGACCGTGAAGTCCAGGCCGACCTGGCGCAGCAGCTCGGCGCGTCGGGGGGAGGCAGAAGCCAGCACCAGCTGCGGCACCGCGTCGCCTACGGGTGCCGGAATCCCCACATCGTGCTGAGTATAGCAGCGCCGCGCCGGGGCTTACAACAAGCGGTAGATCCACACCGCGATGACCACGCCGAGCACCATCGCCAGGTTCAGCCGGACGATCGTCCCGAAGGTGACGCTGACGATCCGCAGGTCCAGGGTGACCGCCGGGTCCACCCCGGCGCGCACCTCGCGGGCGAGGAACCCGAGCAGCGGATAGCCGACCACGGCCTCGGCGATCACGCTGCCCAGCAAGCCTCCGGCGAGGATGACCACCAGCAGGACCCACCACGGGTTCCTGGGCGCGCGGCGGGCCACCCGCTACTCCAGGGCCGGCTCGGCGCCGGCGTGGGGCTTGGGCGCGACCAGGCGCGCGATCCAGATACTCGCCTCGTAGAGCGCGTACGTGGGGACCGCCATCAGGAGCTGGGAGACGACGTCGGTACCGGGCGTCAGCACCGCGGCCAGCACAACGATCGCCACGATGGCGTAGCGCCGCGTGGCGGCCAGCGACGCCGGCGTCACCAGGCCCACGCGGGCCAGGAAGAGCACGACCATGGGGATTTGGAAGACGAACCCGAACGCCAGGATGAAGGCGATGACGAACGAGAGCGTGGGGCCGATGGCGAGCATCGGCTGGAGCGTCTCGGTCTGGTAGCTAAGCAGCACGCGCAGGCCGATGGGCATGATGACGAACAGCCCGAAGGCCGCGCCGAGCACGAAAAGCACCATGGACGGCGGCAGCAGGAGCGTGACGGCCCGGCGCTCGGTCTGGGTGAGTCCGACCGCCACGAACGCCCAGAGCTGGTAGAGGATAACCGGCAGGCCGATGAACACGCCGATGAACAGCGCGACCTTGATGCGGGTGAAGACCGCCTCGGCGGGCGCGAAGAACACCACGCGCTCGACCCCGATCATGTGGATCAGGTAGTCCAGCACGCGGTCGACGAAGATGAAGCCC
Organism: Armatimonadota bacterium; assembly: GCA_031081715.1. GTDB lineage: Bacteria > Sysuimicrobiota > Sysuimicrobiia > Sysuimicrobiales > Humicultoraceae > Fervidifonticultor_A > Fervidifonticultor_A tertius. Next base: position 16,786 of record JAVHMA010000035.1, read on the forward strand.
ACCGCTGTACCGGCACCGAGCGCCGCGAACGCCAGGAGGAGCCGGCGGCGCAGCTCCTCCAGGTGCTCGACGATGGTCATCGGCCGGTCTTCCATGGCGGCTCCCCGCCCGGCCTACGCGCTGGGTTTGGACGGCTTGGTATCGTTCACGTCGTCCTCGACGTCGCGCATGGCCTTGCGGAACTCCTTGATCGTCTTGCCGGCGGCCGCGCCCAGGCCGGCGAGCCGATTCGCGCCGAAGAGCAGCAGCAGGATGAGCAGAATGATGAGCAGCTCCATCGGTCCCACGTTGGGCATGGTGGTCCCTCCTCGCTCCCATTATAGGGGGCGGCCCCCGGGGTCGCCATGGCGGCGGCCGGCGGGCCGCGGCGTCGCGCGGGGCGGGCTAGCGGATGCGCACGCTCGAGGCCAGCGACTGGAGGGCGCGCAACGCGCGGGCCAGGTCCACGGCGGTTCCGACGACCTCGTCGGGCGAACGCCGGACACAACCGCCCCACCGACGCCAGCGAGCGCGCAGCTCGGCCAGGTCGCGGCCCAGGCGCGCGTGCAGCGCGGCTAGTTCTCGCTCGGAAACAGGCTCCGCAGCCACCGGATCTCCTCGGCCACCTTCGCCGCCCAGGCCTGACGGCGCCGGCGAACGCGGCGCACCCCAACGAAGACCAGCACGGCCATCGCGATAACGAGCGCTGCGAGCACCAGAAGCGTCGCCAGCCAGGCGGGCAGCCAGATCGCCACCACGAGCACGACCAGCGCCACGGCGAGCCCGAGCGCGAAGATGCCCAGGATAAGCGCCGCGCCGATCATGAGCACGGCCGTCGCGACATCGCGCGCCATGCCCTGGAGGTGCTCGCGCACCGCGCGGCCGTACAGCCGCACGAGCGCCCCCAGGTCGGCCGCCAGCCGCCGCAGGAGCTCGCCCGTGGGCTCGGGCGCGGCCTCGGGGCGCTCGTCCATCGGCGCTTACTTCAGGGCGGGCGCGGGCTTCTCCTCCGGTGGGGCGACGGCCGGCGCCTCGGGCGGCCGCCACCGAAGGAGCCGCAAGCCGTTGGCGACCACGATGACCGTGCTCATCTCGTGCCCGACCACGCCCGCCGACAGGCGCAGGCCCGCCGCCAGCGTCGCGACCACCAGCGCGGCGATGACCGCGGCGGCAAAGGCCAGGTTCTGGACCACCACGGCGCGCGCGCGGCGCGCGAGCGCGAGCGCGTAGACCAGCCGCCGCAGGTCGTCGCGCATCAGCACCACGTCTGCGGTCTCCAGCGCCGCGTCGGTGCCGCCGCCCCCCATTGCGACGCCCACGTCGGCGGCCGCCAGCGCCGGCGCGTCGTTGACCCCGTCGCCCACCATGGCGACCGCGCCGTCCGCCGCGCGCAGGCGCCGGATCGCCGCGACCTTCTCCTCGGGTTGCAGCCGGGCCTCGACGTGCGTGATCGCCAGCGCGGCCGCGACCGCAGCGGCCGTGCGCTCGTTGTCGCCCGTGACCAGACCCACCCGCGCGACCCCGAGACGCCGCAGCGCCGCCACGGCCTCCGCGGCCTCGGGGCGCACCACGTCGGCCAGCCCGATCACCCCCAGGACGCGCCCGGACGCGGCCACCACGACGGCAGTACGGCCGGCGGCCTCCAGACGCTCCAACGTGCGCCGCGCGGGCTCCGGGAGCGCGGCGCCGGCGTCCGTCACCAGCTCCGGGACGCCGACCCGGACCTCCGCTCCGGCAACCTGCGCGATCACGCCCTGCCCGGGCACGGCCTGGAACGTGGCAGGCGGCTCCACCGCCAGGCCCCACGCCTGCGCCGCGGCCACGATCCCTTCCGCCAGGTGGTGCTCGGACCGCAGCTCCGCGGCCGCCGCCAGCGCCAGCAGGGTCTGTGGCGACCCGCCGTCCGTGGGCACCACATCGGTCGCGACGAGCACCCCGCGCGTAAGCGTGCCCGTCTTGTCGAACACGACCGTTCGGACCCCGGCCAGCGCCTCGAGCGCGGCGCCGCCCTTGAACAGCACGCCAGCGCGCGCGGCGTTGGCGATAGCCGACAGGAGCGAAGCCGGCGTGGAAATCACGAGCGCGCACGGCGAGGCGACCACCAGCAGCGTGATGGCGCGGTAGAGCGCGTCGGGCAGCGGCCAGCCAGCCAGCAGCGGCAGCCCGGCGGCGAGCGCGCCGCTGGCGGCGATGACCCCGAGCGCGTAGGGCTGGCCCACCCGGTCGATGAGACGCTGCGTGGGCGCGCGCTGGCTCTGCGCCTCGGCGACCATGCGGATGATCCGCGCGAGCGTGGTCTCGCCCGCCGGCCGGGTCACCTCGATCTCGAGCAGCCCGCCACCGTTGATCGTGCCGGCGAAGACGACGTCGCCCGGCGTCCGCGTGACCGGCACCGACTCGCCCGTGATGGGCGCCTGGTCCACGTCCGAGACGCCGGCCGTCACGCGGCCGTCCAGCGGGATGCGCTCGCCCGGCCGCACCACGATCGTCTCGCCCACCGCGACGTCCTCGACGGCCACCGTGACCTCGCCGGCGGCGCGCCGCGCGAGGGCCCGCTCCGGCCGCAGCGCCATGAGCGCCTCGATCGCCCGCCGGGTACGCGCCATCGCGTAGTACTCGAGGGTGTTGCTGAGCGAGAACAGGAACAGCAGCACCGCGCCCTCGTCCCAGGCGCCGAGCGCCGCCGCGCCCGCGGCCGCCAGCAGCATGAGCAGGTTCACGTCGATGCGGCCGGCGCGCAGGGCTCCCCAGGCGGCGCGGGTCGCGGCGTACCCCCCGCACGCGTACGCCAGCGTGTAGGCGGCGTAGGCGGCCGCGTCCTGGCCGGCACGCACGAGCAGCACGCCCACCGCCAGGAAGGCGAGCGTGCCCGCGGTCAGCACAGCCAGGTGGTGGCGCCGCAGGCTCGGCATCGGAGGACCGCCCTAGAGGTCGATGAGCCCCTTGCGGACCGCGTAGCGGACCAGATGCGCCCGGTCGTGCAGGTCCAGTTTCTCCATGATGTGGGTGCGGTGCGTCTCGACGGTCTTCACGCTGATGTGGAGCGCCTCGGCGATCTCGCGGTTGGTCTTCCCGTTGGCGATGAGCCGCACGACCTGCCGCTCGCGTTCGGTCAGCCCGTCGTAGCGGCGGCGGTCGTCGTCGCGGCCGCCGGTGCGCTCGTGCTCGCTGACGAGCCGCTGGGCAATCAGGGGGTGGAGGAAGGTGTGCCCTCCCGCGACCGCGCGCACGGCGTCTACCAGGTCGCGGGCGCTCGCGCGCTTGAGCACGTACCCCGAGGCGCCGGCCTTGACCAGCTCGTAGAAGTACGCCTCGTCCTCGTGCATCGTGAGCACGACAATCCCTACCTCGGGCAGGCGTGCCTTGATCTGCCGCGTGGCCTCCAGCCCGGACAGCCCGGGCATGCTGATGTCCATGCAGACCACGTCGGGCCGGAGGGTCTCGGTCAGATCGACGGCGGCGTGGCCGTCGGCGGCCTCGCCGACAACCACGATGTCCGGCTCGGCCGCCAGCAGCCGGCGGATGCCTTCGCGCACGATGGCGTGATCCTCGGCGAGCACCACGCGCAGCGGGGCCGGGCGGACATCGGCTCGGCCGGGCGAGGGGCCCCTGCGGCCAGTCCCCTCCACCCTACGTCGGCACCGCCGGGACCCGCACCGCCGCGGCGCCGCGCGCCAGCGCGGTCAGGTTGGCGGCGCGCCGGGCCGGATCGCGCACCTTGTCCTCGAGTCCGGCACGGATCGCCGCCTCGGAGAGGATCGGTGCCACCGCGAGCAGGGCCCCGAGGAGCACGATGTTCGCGGCGCGCGGCGCGCCGAGCTCGGCCGCGATGGCGGTCGCCGGCACCGCGACGCTGTGCACGTCGGCGCGCGCCGGCAGACGGTCCACCAGCGTGGCGTCCAGGACGATGAGGCCCCCGGGGCGCACCGCGCGTTCGAAGCGGTCAAGCGAGGGACGGTTGAGCGCGATCAACACGGTCGGGTCCGCCACGACCGGTGACGCGATGGGCTCATCGTCGATGACGACCGTGCAATGGGCGGTGCCGCCCCGCTGTTCCGGGCCGTAGGCCGGCAGCCAGGTCACGTGCCGGCCTTCCCGCACCGCGGCGTGCGCCAGCACCTCGCCGAGGAACAGCACGCCCTGGCCGCCGAAGCCCGCGATCACGATCTCATGCGCGGGCATCGACGGGCTCCCGCGCGCGCCTGACGTCCTTGAAGACGCCCAGCGGAAAGACCGGCACCATGTGCGCCTCGCACCAGGCGAGCGCATCAGTGGGCTCCAACCCCCAGTTCACCGGGCAGGTCGAGAGGAGCTCGACGATCCCCAGGCCCCGGTCGTCGAGCTGCGCCCGAAACGCCGCCTCCACGGCCCGCCGCGCGCGGTGGATGCGGGCCGGGCTACTGACCGCCTCGCGCGCGGCGTAGGCCACGCCGTCCAGGGAGGCCAGCAGCTCCGCCATGCGCAGCGGCGCACCGTGACGGCGCACGTCGCGGCCCTCGGGCGAAGTGGTCGTGCGCATGCCGGGCAGCGTGGTGGGCGCCATCTGGCCGCCGGTCATCCCGTAGAGCGCGTTGTTCACGTAGATCACGGTGATACGCTCGCCGCGCGCCGCGGCGTGCAGGATCTCGGCCGCCCCGATCGACGCCAGGTCGCCGTCGCCCTGGTAGGTGAACACCACCCGGTCCGGGAGCACGCGCTTGATACCGGTGGCGACCGCCGGCGCGCGGCCATGCGCGGCCTGCTGAAAGTCCACGTCGAGGTAGTCGTAGATGAACACCGAGCACCCAACCGAGGCGACGCCGATCGTCCGCTCGCGGATTGCCAGCGCGTCGATGGTCTCGGCCACCAGTCGGTGGATGATACCGTGGGTGCAGCCCGGGCAGTAGTGCGTCGGCACGTCGAGCAGGGTGCGGGGCCGGCCCGCGACGCGGATCATGCCGGCACCGCGGCCGGCCGGGCGGCGCGCACGATCGCCTCGGCCAGCTCGACAGGCGTGGGCACCACGCCGCCCACGCGCGTGTAGCGCAGCACCGGCGCCCGCCCTTCCACCGCCAGCCGCACGTCGTCCACCATCTGCCCGCTGCTCATCTCCGCGACCAGCCACCGGCGGGGCGCGGACGCGAACGCGGCGATCGGGAAGGGCCAGAGGGTAATCGGCCGCAGCAGCCCGACCGCGAGGCCCCTCGCCCGCGCGCGGGCGACCGCCGACCGCGCGATCCGCGCCGTGGTCCCGTAGGCCACGACCGCGACATCCGCGCCCTCGACGCCATCCGCCTCCCACCGGGGTTCGCGCGCGGCGATCAGGTCGTAGGTCGCGACGAGCTCCAGCACGTGGCGCTCGAGGGCCTCGGGGTCCAGGTGGATCGAACTGATCACGCGCCGGCCCGTCGCGGCGCCGGTCGTGGCCCACGGCGGCGCCTGCGGCACCGGGAGGGCCGGTGGCAGCTCGACCGGCTCCATCATCTGGCCCAGCAGGCCGTCCGCGGCCACGATCACCGGCAGCCGGTAGCGCTCAGCGAGCGCAAACGCCAGGCCGACCAGCTCGACGGCCTCCTGCACCGTGGACGGCGCGAGCACGATCGCGTGCACGTCGCCGTGGCCCAGACCGCGGGTCACCTGGAAGTAATCGGCCTGCGAGGGCGCGATGTTGCCGAGCCCGGGCCCGCCGCGCATCACCGTAACCACCACGCACGGCAGCCGCGCGCCGACGAGGTAGGACAGGCCCTCGGTCATCAGGCTGAAGCCCGGGCTGCTGGTGGAGGTCATCACGCGCGCGCCGGCACCGGCGGCGCCGTAGACCATGTTGATGGCGGCGACCTCGCTCTCGGCCTGAAGGAACACCCCGCCGGCGGCGGGCAGGTGGCGGGCCATGTACTCGGGTAGCTCGCTCTGCGGGGTGATGGGGTACCCGAAGTAGGCGCGGCAACCGGCGCGGATCGCGGCCTCGGCCATCGCCTCGTTGCCCTTCATGAGCACGCGGCTCACGCAGCCGCCCTCCTCGCGGCGCGCGGCGGCCGGTAGACGTCGATGGCGCACTCGGGGCAGACGAGCGCGCACGCGGTGCACGACGTGCACCGGTCGTTGTCGACCAGGATCGCGGCCGGGTACCCTCGCGCGTTCAACGGCCCCAGGGCCAGCACGGCCGGCGGGCAGACCGCCACGCACAGCCCGCACCCCTTGCACCGTTCGACGGCGACGACGACCCGCAGTGCCTCCGCTACCGGCTCGTCACCGTCCCACCTCACCAGCACGCCGGGCGGCGCCGAGCCGACCATGCTACCGCACCGGCAGGATCGGCCGCACGTGCGCGTCGTCGACGCGGTAGGACAGGCGGTTGCGCACCTCCACCACGCCGTCGGCCATCGCGGCCCACTTCTCCGCGAGCTCGCGCTCGGAGCGGCGCTCCACGGTGCCGTCCAGGAAGACGACGCCGTCGCGCACCTCGACCGTCACGTCGGAGAGGTCGATCCAGAGATCGTGCTGGAAGCTCTGCCGGATCAGCTCCGCGAGTTCGGCGTCGGGCCGGCGGAACGCCTTGAGCACGTCCGCCCGGCTGACGATGCCGGCGACCCGGCCGGCGCGCATCACGACGACCCGGTTGATGCCGTGCGCCACCATCACCTGCGCGATCTCGTGCACGGTCGCGGTCTCGGCGACCGTCAGCACCGGCGAGGTCATGATCTCGAAGGCGCGCGCGGCCTCGGCCTTGCGGGCCTGCTCCTCCGCCCGCAAGACGCCGCGCAGCGGCAGGCGCCGGACCAGGCGCGACGGCTCCGCGGGCCGGGGCAGGACTTCCTTGTAGAGCAGGTCGCCCTCGGTCACGATCCCGACGAGCTCGAGTTCCTCGTTGACGATCGGGACGCCGCTGATCCGGTGCGTGGTCATGATGGCCGCCAGGTCCTTGACTGTGGTCTCGGGCCTGGCGGTGATGACCGGCGTGGTCATGATGTCGCGGGCGAGCAGCCGCAGGCCGCGGGGCCGGGCCGCGTTTGTCGTCGCCATCTGCCTCCCCTCCCCTATGCGCTCATGCGCTCGCTGCGGCGGTGGGCCGGACACCGGCGGCCCGGCCGCCCGCGGCCACCGCGTACGGCAGCACCACCACCGGGCACGGCGCCCGCCGCAGAACGCCCTCGGCCACGCTACCGACGAGCAGGCGGTCCAGGCCCGAGCGGCCATGCGTGCCCATCACGATCAGGTCGGCACCGGCGTCTGCGGCCGCGCGGAGGATCTCGTCGACCGGCTGTCCCATCGCGATCGCGATCGTGACCCCCCGCGTATCCGCCCCGGCGCGCTTCAGCAGGTAGGCGATGTCGCTCCGCAGGCTCTCGACGAACTGGTCGGCGTAGACCCCGCGCTGCTGGGCCTCGGCGACATCCGCCGCCGTGTAGGCGTGAAAGGCGGTGAGCGCAGCCCCGGTCTGCGCGGCGAGGCGCACGGCGTAGTCCACCACCGCGTCCGAGGCCGGCGACAGGTCCACGGCCACGAGCATCCGCATGATCCTTCCCTCCTCCGCGTCGGGCCCGGGCGCCCCCGCGGCTTGGGCCCGGGCGAGCGCGTCCACGAACACCTTGAAGAGGTCGCTCTCGGTAAGGATCCCCACGAGCCGGCCGCCGTCCACCACCGGCAGCCCGCCGATCTTGTAGGTGCGCATCAGGCGCGCCGCATGCGCGAGGTCGTCGTCCGGCGCGACCACGCGCGGCGCCGCGGTCATCAGGTGGCGGACCAGCAGCCCGACCGGCCGCACCGGCGCGGGTGCCTGGCCCGGCGCCACCGGCGGCTGGACGCGCATCGCGTCCGTCCAGGTAACGATCCCGACGAGCTCGTCGTCGTCCACGACCGGCAGGCGGCGAATCCCACACCGGCGCATCAGCGCCACCGCCTCCCAGACGGGCGCCTCCGGCCCGATCACGTGGACCGGTGTCGTCATGCAGTCACGGACGCGCATCGCCCGCATGGTCATGCCGCCCGCTCGCCGCGCTGGGCGCTGCGGAACCGGCGCAACAGCGCCGCCGGGACCTCCCGCCCGACCCGGACCGCCAGGAAGTTGGCCGGCTCCATGGTGATGTTCGGCTCGTTGGTCCACTCGCGCCGGAACCCGAACCGCTCGAACAATCGGAGCAGGCGGTCCGCGTAGACGTGCGCGGAGATGCCCGATGCCTCAACGTCCCAGCACCAGACGTAGGCCGTGGCGACGTAGATGCGGCTCTCTACCTCGGGCCGCGAGAACGCCTCCCGGAACAGCGCCTGCGCCAGGCCGCGGCCGCGATGCCCGCGCGCCACCTCGATGCCGATCTCCAAGATCCGCGGGTCGTTCAGGCGGCCCCAGGGCTGGTCGGGCCCCGCGGGCACCAACAGCAGGTAGGCCACGATCACGCCCCCGGCGACGGCGACGAACGCCTCGCCGCCCGGCACCCGCAGCCCGCTGCCCAGGGCCTGGCGGACGACCTCGGCGCGGCGGCGGCTGTAGCCGGCGAAGGCGCCCAGCCCGGGGTCGATCTCGTACTGCGCGAGGTCGGCGGAGTCCCGAAGCCGGACGATCGCCGGGGCGGCAACGGCCTGCACCTGCGGCTCCGTCACGGGTCTCACCCCCAGCCAGCATAGACCCGGCCGCCGGGGGCGGCCATCGGACGCACACCCGATTTGGCGCTAGGCGGCCCTGCGCGGGGTGAGGAGGGCGGCGACCTCGGCCGCGACAACCGCGGCGGCAGCCGCCGCGGCGCCGGCCACCACCGCGGACACGGTCGCGCCGTAGTCGAACGAGCGTCCCTCGATGCCGTAGAGGATGACGCGGTCGGGCAGCCGACCTAGGGCCCGGCCCAGCTCGACCGCGCCGGCGACCGAGAACGCGTGCGTGGACGCGAAGCGCAGCGACGCGGGCAGCGGCCCCGCGGTCAGGTCGAAGCGGGTGACCTCCCCCGGTGGCGCACCGGTGGTCACGGCGTCCGCGACGACGACCGCCTGGGCCCCTCGCCAGAGGTCGAGCAGCGGCAGCAGCTCACCGTCGAGGGTGGCCACAACGACGCGTCCGGCGGCCTCCAGCGGCGCCAGCAGCGGCCGCACGTGCTGCGCGACGAGGAGGCCGGCCGCGTCATCCCCCCGCGCGGCGTTGCCCACCCCGACCACCAGCACCCGGGCAACGCCGATGCTCATGTCCCGGGCCTCCGCTCGACCTGGAGCCGGAGGAAGTGCGTGGCACACGAGATGCATGGGTCGTAGCTGCGCACAAGCTGCTCGCAGCGCAGGGTCGCCTCGTCGTGCGGCGCCTCCAGCACCATCGGGACGAACCGCCGCAGGTCGTCCTCGATGCGGCGCAGGTTCTGGGCGGTCGGCGGCACGATTCTGACCGTGGCGATGCGGCCGGCCTCGTCCACCTCGTACCGATGGTAGAGCATCCCGCGCGGCGCCTCGGTCGCGTGGGCGCCGGCGCCCGCGCGGGGCACCACCGGCACTCGCGGCGGGTCGGGCGGCTCGTAGGCCTCCACGAGCGCGAGCGCCTCCTCGAACGCGTGCACGGTTTCCAGTCCGCGCGCCAGCAGGCTCATGAAGGGGTTGCGCAGCGGCAGCCGCAAGCCGAGCTCGCCGGCGGCGGCCCGCGCCGCGGGCGACAGCCGGTCGGCGTTGAGGTTCAGGCGGGCGAGCGGCCCGACCAGGTAGCTCTGGCCGTCGCGCCGGAACCGCGAGTGCAGCGCGTTGGAGTGCGCGACCTGCTCTTCGGTGAAGTGCGCGTCGTAGTCCTCGACGGCCGCGTCCAGACCGCCCGAGGAAACGATGCGTCCCTCGTTCATGGGATACTCGCCGGGGTGGCGCAGCGCGACGAACTCGTAGTCGGTCTCGAACGCCGGGTAGCTCAGGCTCCCGGCCCAACGCAGCGCCTCCACCGCGGCCTCCAGGCCCCAGGCCAGGTCCGGCGCGAGCGCGGCCAGCTCGGCCCGGCCTGGTGCGCGGAAGAAGCCGCCGACGCAGGCCGAGACCGGGTGGACCTCGCGGCCCCCGATGAGTGCAACGAGCCGGTTCCCGACCTGCTTCATCCGCAGCGCCCGCTCGACCAGCGGCCGGAGCGCCGGGACCTGGGCCATGGCGATTGCGGAATCGTATCCGAGGAAGTCGGGCGCGTGGAGCAGGAACATGTGGAGGACGTGGCTCTCGATCCACTCGCCGCAGTAGAACAGCCTCCGGAGCGCGCGGACGCCCGGTGGCGGCGAGACGCCGAAGGCCTTCTCGAGGGCGTGCGCGGCGCTCATCTGATAGGCCACCGGGCAGATGCCGCAGATGCGCGCGGTTAGGTCCACCGCGTCCTGCGCGGTGCGGCCCCGGAGGAACGCCTCGAAGAACCGCGGAGGCTCGAAGATATCGAGGAACACCTCGGCGACCCGGCCGCCCTCCACGACGACCCGCAGGCCGCCCTCGCCTTCCACGCGGGCGAGCGCGCCGACCTCAATGCGCCGCTGGACCACGATCAGCCCTCCTCGATATCGGACCGCGCAAACCGGTCGCCCGCCGCCGCGAACGGCAGCGCGTACGCGTTGATGCCGCGGAACGCGCGCGCCACCTCGTCGCGGGACTGCCCCAGCGCGACGAAGCGGTCGCCGAGCGCGCCGGTGTTGGGCCTCTCCATCGGGCCGAAGCACCCGTAGCAGCCGCGCGCGTAGGCCGGGCAGATCGCCCCGCATCCCGCCTGCGTGACGGGGCCCAGGCATGGCACGCCGGAGGCGACCATGACGCAGACGGCTCCCCGCCGCTTGCACTCGGTGCACACGCTGTGCGCTGGCATGCGCGGTGTGCGGCCGATCAGGACCGCAGCGAGGAAGTCGAGGAGCTGGCGCTTGCTGATCGGGCACCCGCGCAGCTCGGCGTCCACCAGGACGACGTCGCCAAGCGGCCGAACGCGGTCCAGCGTGCGGATGTAACCCGGCGTGGGGTAGACCGCGCGCCTGAAAGCGTCGGCGTCTGCCCAGTTGCGCAGCGCCTGGATGCCACCGGCGGTCGCGCAGGCGCCGATGGCCACCAGCAGCTTCGCCTGCCGACGCACCTCCTTGAGGCGCTCGACCTCCTCCTCGGTGGTCACCGAGCCCTCGACCAGCACCACGTCGTAGGGCCCGGGCAGCGCCTGGCGGCTGGCCTCCAGGAAGTACGCGATCTCCACGGCGCCGGCCAGGGCCAGCAACTCGTCCTCGCAGTCGAGCAGCGAGAGCTGGCAGCCGTCGCACGAGCTGAACTTGTAGACCGCCAGGCGCGGACGGGCCATCAGTACTCCTCCACGCTGAAGAACGGCTCGACGCGGTCGTAGCTCAGCACCGGCCCGTCCTTGCAGAGGAAGAACGGCCCGTACTGGCACCGGCCGCAGACCGCCACCGCGCACTTCATGTTGCGCTCGAGCGAGAGGTAGATCGCATCCCTGGGGATGCGGCGCGCCAGCGCCTCGTAGACGACGAACCGCATCATGATCTCGGGGCCGCAGGTCAGAACCGCCGTACGCCTCGGGTCGGGCCGGAGCTGATAGAAGAGCACCGGGACGACGCCGACGCGGCCGGTCCAGGTCTCGTCGGCCCGGTCCACGGTCTCGATGACCTCGATCTCCGCCGCGCGCCAGGCCTGGTACTCGCTGACGAAGAGCAGGTCGGCCGGCACGCGGGCGCCGATGAGGAGCTGGACGCGGCCGAACGCCGGACGGTGGCGGATCAAGTGGTAGACCACCGGGCGCAGGGGCGCGAGCCCGATGCCGCCGGCGACCAGGATCAGGTCGCGGCCCCGGAGGCGGTCCACGGGCCAGGGGCTGCCGTAGGGCCCGCGCAGGCCGATCGCGTCACCGGGCCGCAGGCGCGCGATCGCGCGCGTCACGCTCCCGACCGCGCGGACGGTGTGCGCGAGCCGGCCGGGCTCGCCGGCGTCCGAGCTGAGCGAGATCGCGCACTCGCCGATCCCTGGCAGGAAGAGCATGTTGAACTGGCCCGGGGCGAACGCGTAGCGCGCCCGCAGCGCGGGGTCGGCGAGCTCGAACACGTAGGTGGCGATCCCGGGCGCCTCGGGCGTTACGGTGACGAGGCGCGCCGCGTGGGGCTGCAGCGGGTGCGGCGCCGGGGGCACCGGCCCGACGGCAGTCATGCTCACGTGGGCTCTCCTCCACGGATCGCCGCGAGTTCCTCGGTCAGGTCGATCGCGGCCGGGCACCAGGTGATGCAGCGACCGCAGCCGACGCACCCCAGCACGCCGTACTGGTCGATCCACGTCGCGAGCTTGTGCGTCAGCCATTGCCGGTAGCGCGCGCGGATGTTCGGCCGCAGGTGGCCGCCGAAGACGTACGAGAACTCGTGATTGAAGCAGGAGTCCCACACGCGGACACGCGCGGCCTCCCCTCCGGTCAGGTCGCTGGTATCCACGACGTCCGCGCAGAAGCACGTGGGACACACCATCGTGCAGTTCGCGCATGACAGGCAGCGCGCGGCGACCGCCTCCCACCTCGGGTGGTCGAGGCGCTCGTAGAGCAGGTCGGGTAGGTCCCGCACATCCATCGTGCGGCCCATGCGCCCCTCGGCCTCGGCGAGCGCGCGGCGGGCGCGGGTCAGCTCGAAGGCGCTGGCTGGCCGCCAGTCGGCTGCGGCCAGCATCGCAGCGCCCGCCTCAGAGCCGACCTCGACGAGCAACACCTCGTCCAGCTCGGTCAGGGCCAGGTCGAACCCTGTGGTGCAGCGCGGCCCGGTGCGCGTGGAGGCGCAAAAGCAGGTGCCCCCCGGTTCCAGGCAGTTGACCGCGAGCAGGAACGCCGCCTCGCGCCGCGCCCGGTAGTGGGGGTCGGGGGCCGGGCCGTCCAGGAACACCCGGTCCTGGATCGCGATCGCGGCCAGGTCGCAGGCGCGCACCCCGACCAGCGCGTAGCGCGGCGCCGCCTCCTCACCGGGGAGGACCTCGAACCCTTCGGCTGTCCGCCGGGTCCGGAACAACGTGGCCGTGGACGGGTACAGGTAGCGCTTGGGCGCGTGCGGCCCCACCGCGAATCCGAAGAGACGGCCGGGCACGCCGGGCCGCAGCCGGTAGCGGCCGGCCTCCTGCTCCGCCGTCCACCCGACAGGCAGGTCCGCGATCCCGGTGATCTCGCCGTAGACGATGGCGCCGTCGGCGACCTTGGGACCCACCAGGGTGTACCCGGCGTCCCGCAGTGCCCCCAGCACCTGATCCAGCGCCGGCTTCGGTATCGCCGCGTGAGTCCCCAGCGGCGGCGTCGGGTTCACAGCCCTTCACCGACGGCGTACATGTCGAGCAGCTGCATGCGGGTCGCCTTCAGCCGACCGGCGATGACGCGCGCGAGCGTGCGGTACACATGGTAGCCGAGGTGATGGTCCTCCTCGCAGGCCGCGTGTAGCGCCCCCGCGTCCATGACGATCACGCGGGTGGGCTGGAGCGTGCGCGCGCTCGCGGTCTTCGTCTCGAC
>JAVHMA010000004.1 GCA_031081715.1 Armatimonadota bacterium
GGCCCGCCGCGAGCCGGACCCCCTGGTCGAGGACCTCACCCAGCGCGAGCATCAGGTCCTGCAGCTCCTGGCCGAGGGCCTCGCCAACCGGGAGATCGCCCGGCGTCTCTCGATCAGCGAGCACACGGTCAACTTCCACGTCGACGCCATCCTGGGCAAGCTGGGCGCCCACAGCCGCACCGAGGCCGTGGCCCGAGCCGCGCGTCTGGGTCTGCTCATCTTGTAGGCGGCGAGGCGCGCGTCTGGCCGCGCGTGCGCGCATCCTCCCCAAACGGGCGATGTCCGCCTCCGGCCCCCGATGGCATCCTGGCTCCGGAGGTGACGTGCCGATGGAGCTGCTTGCGGATCTGTCCCGCTCGCTGGAAGCCCTGGTCGAGACCGGCGGGGCGTCGGTGGTGCGCGTGGAAGCGCGGCGGTCCCTCGCGGCGTCCGGGGTGATCTGGGCCAGCGACGGGCTGATCGTGGCCGCCGACCACGCGGTCGAGCGCGACGAGGGCGTACGCGTCGGCCTGCCCGACGGCGCCGCGGTGCCGGCGGTGGTGGTGGGTCGTGACCCGAGCACCGACGTCGCGTTGCTACGCGCCGAGGCCACGGGTCTGGCCTCGCCGCGCTGGGGCGACGCCGCGTCCGCGCGCGCGGGCCGCCTGGTGCTCGGCCTTGGCCGTCCGGGCCGGACGATCCGCGCGACCCTGGCCGTGGTCAGCGCCGCGGCCGACCGGTGGGAGACACCGGGCGGCGGGGTGCTTGACCGCTACGTGGAGATCGACGGCCGGCCGCATCCGGGGTTCTCCGGCGGCCTGCTGGTGGACGCCTCGGGCGGTGCGCTCGGGATGACGACGTCCGGGCTGCTGCGGCGCGCCATGCTGGCCGTGCCGGCATCCACGCTCGGCCGCGTGGCGGAAGCGCTGCTGGCCCACGGCCGCATCCGGCGCGGCTACCTCGGCGTGGGCGCGCAGCCGGTTCGGCTGCCGCCGGCCGCGCGCCAGGCGTACGGTCAGGACGCCGGCCTACTGGTGCTGTCGGTTGAGCCCGGCAGCCCGGCCGATCAGGCCGGTGTGATGCTCGGCGACGTCGTGCTCGGGTTGGGCAGCGACCGCGTCCACGACGTGCATGACCTGCTCCGCGCGCTCCAGGCGGAGCGCATCGGAACCCGCATGCCGCTGCGCATCCTGCGTGCCGGCGCGGCCCGGGAGCTCGCGGTCGTGATCGGGGAGCGCGGGTAGGGTGGCGGCGATCGTGGGCGCGCCCACCGAGACCGAGGCGCTCGACGCGTACTCCCGGGCGGTGGTGCACGCGGTCGAGCAGGTGGGCCCGGCTGTCGTGAGCGTCATGACGGGCGGCGTGCACCGGGGTCGGCGTGGCGAGGCGCGCGGCGGCGGGAGCGGCGTCGTGATCGCGCCCGACGGCTACGTGCTGACCAACAGCCACGTCGTCGGCGGGGCCGCGCAGATCGAGGTGGTGCTGCCCGACGGCCGGCGCCTGCCCGCGCAGCTCGTCGGCGCCGATCCCCACACCGACCTGGCGGTCGTCCGCGTGGCCGCCGCCGGGCTGTTGGCCGCGACCCTAGGCGACTCGAGCCGGCTGCGCGTGGGGCAGCTCGTGATCGCTATCGGCAATCCGCTGGGCTTCCAGGCCACGGTGACCGCCGGGGTGATCAGCGCGCTCGGGCGGACGCTGCGCGCGCAGACGGGCCGCCTGATCGACAACGTCATCCAGACCGACGCCGCGCTCAACCCCGGTAACTCCGGCGGCCCGCTCGTGGACTCGCGGGGCACGGTGATCGGGCTGAACACCGCGATCATCGCCTTTTCGCAGGGCCTGTGTTTCGCCATCCCGGTCGACACCGCCAGGTGGGTCGCCGCGCAGCTCATCCGCGACGGCCGGGTCCGTCGGGCGTGGCTGGGCATCACCGCCGAGGCCGCGCCCCTGGGGCGCGAGGCCGTGGTGCGTCACCGGCTCGCCGCCGACCGCGCGGTCAGGGTCATGGAGGTGGTGCCCGGCAGCCCGGCCGAGCGCGCGGGGCTGCGCGCCGGCGACGTCATCGTCGCGCTGGACGGCACGCCGATCGGCTCGGCCGACGACCTGCAGCGGGCGCTGGGGCCAGAGCGCATCGGCGTCGCCGTGGCGATCGAGGCGCTGCGCGGCGGCGAGCGCGTGCCGCTCCAGGTGACGCCCGCCGAGGCGCCCGCCGGCGTCTAGCCTCAGGCCGCGGCGCGCCGCAGATTTGTCTTGCCCTTGACATAGCCATCGCCTGCGCTTCACCTCGGCTTGACCTCGGGCCGGTACGGTGAGGGTGCAGTCCGCGGCTGCGAGTTCGAAGCGCCCGGGCTGCACCGACAACCGAACCGCTCAAGGGGGAATCCATGCGCATCCAACGTGCTCTGATGCCGGCGGTCGCCGCCGCGCTCGTCGCGGTGCTCGCGGCGCCGGTCCTCGGCCAGGTGAGGCTCGATTCGCGCCTGGTCAACTACCGCGCGGTCAGCGGGATCAGCGGCAACCTGAGCAGCGTGGGCTCCGACACGCTGAACAACCTGATGACGCTGTGGGCCGAGGGGTTCCAGCGGTTTTACCCCAACGTCCGTATCCAGGTCGAGGGCAAGGGTTCCAGCACCGCGCCGCCCGCGCTCATCGCCGGCACCGCCCAGCTCGGCCCGATGTCGCGGCCGATGCGGGGGAGCGAGATCGACCAGTTCGAGCGCAAGTACGGATACAAGCCGACCGAGATCCGTGTGGCGGTGGACGCCCTCGCGGTGTTCGTGAACAAGGACAACCCGCTCCGTTGCCTGTCCATGGAGCAGGTGGATGCCATCTTCTCGAAGACGCGCCGGGCCGGGTACCGTGAAGACATCCGCACGTGGGGCCAGCTCGGGTTGACGGGCGAGTGGGCCAGCCGGCCCCTCAGCCTGTTCGGCCGCAACTCCGCGTCGGGCACGTACGGGTTCTTCAAGGAGCACGTGCTGCGCAACGGCGACTACAAGGACGAGGTGAAGGAGCAACCCGGCTCGGCGGCGGTCGTGCAGGGCGTCACCGCCGACCGGTTCGCCATCGGCTACAGCGGCATCGGCTACGCGACCGCGGGCGTCCGCGCGGTTCCGATCGCGGAGCGCGCGGGTGGCGCATGCATGGAGGCGACGGCGCCCAACGCGTACGACGGGAGCTACCCGATCGCGCGGTTCCTGCTCGTCTACGTCAACCGCAACCCGGCCGGGCGGGGCGACCCTCTCGTGCGCGAGTTCGTCCGGTACGTGTTCTCCCGACAGGGGCAGGAAGTCGTGATCAAGGACGGCTACTTCCCGATCCCCGCGCCGATCGCCGTCGAGGACTTGAAGAAGGTCGAGTAGGCGGCGGCCGGAGCGGTGGGGGACGTTCGAGAAGGGGTGCTCGAGCCAGGCGGGCCGCTCGGCGGGGTCCGCCTGGCCGACCGCTCGCGCGCATCGCTCGGGCGCCGGCGGCGGCTCGACCGCGTGGCCCGGCGCGTGGTGGCGCTCGGCGGCGTTCTCGTCATCACCTCCATCCTGGCCATCCTGTTCGTCATCGCCGCAGAGGTCGTCCCGCTGGTCCAGCCGCCGTTTGCAGGCCCGCGTGCGAAAGTGCGCGTGCCGCTCTCGATGCCGCCGCTCGCGGTCGGCGTGGACGAGTATCGGGAGCTCGTCTACCTGGTTACGGCCAGGGGCGTCTCGGTCGTGCGCGCCGTGGACGGCGCGGTACTCCGCGCGGTCTCGCTCGACGGGCTGGGCGCGGCCCGGATCGTGGCGACCTCGGCGCTGGGCCGCGGCCCGTTCGGGGTGGGGCTCTCCGACGGTCGCGTGATCCCGGTCGAGGTCCGGTTCAACGTCCGTTTCCAGGACGGGCGGCGCGTCAACGAGGCCGAACTGGTGGCCGGGACGCCCATCGACGCGTCAGTCGGTCGCTCGCTGCGCCACCTCGCGTACGCGGTCACGCCGCGGGGTCCGCTGGTCGTCGCGGTGACCGGACCCCGCGAGCTCACGGTCGCCGGGGTCCGGGAGAGCCGGCCGCTCGCCGGTCCGTCCCGGCGCGAGGCGGTGCGGGCGACCGCGGCGCTGCGCGTGGACGGCGAGGTTACGCAGGTCGTGATGGATGGTCGGGGCGACTACGCGTACGCGGGCACGTCGGCGGGCGAGGTGGTCAGCGTTGCGCTCGCCGATCCCTCGGCGCCGGTCCAGCGCGGCATTGTGGCGGCCGGCGGGTCTTCCGTCTCGATCAGCGCGCTTGGGCTGCTGCTCGGCGACCGTACGCTCCTCGTGGGCGACGCCGCGGGCGGCGTGAGCACGTGGTTGATCCTCCCGGACGTGGAACCGGCCGGGCTGCTCCGTGCCCACGTCTACGCGCCGCACACGGGACCCGTCGTGGCGTTCGCGCCCTCCCGGCGCGACAAAGGGTTCCTGTCGGTGGACGCCAGCGGCGGCGTCCACGTCAACTACGCCACGACCGGGCGCACGCTTCTGGTACTCCGAGCCGGGATCGAGGGCGCGGGGGCGATGACCTATGCCCCGAAGGCCGACGGCTTCCTCATCGCCGGTCCGCACGGTCAGCTGCAAGATTGGGATCTGCACAACCCGCACCCGCAGGTGACCCTGCGGACGCTGTTCGGCAAGGTACTCTATGAGGGCTATCGGGAGCCCGCCTACGTCTGGCAGTCCACCGGCGGGACCGACGACTTCGAGGAGAAGCTCAGCCTCACGCCCCTGGTCTTCGGCACCTTGAAGGGAACGTTCTACGCGCTGCTCGTCGCCGTGCCCCTGGCGATTCTGGGGGCGCTGTACGCCTCGCAGTTCATGCACCCGACCCTGCGCGGGATCGTCAAGCCCGTCGTCGAGATCATGGCGGCCCTGCCCAGCGTGGTGCTCGGCTTCCTGGCCGGGCTGTGGCTCGCGCCGATGCTCGCGCGCGTCGTGCCCGGCGTCTTTCTCATGCCTGTCTTCATTCCGCTCTGCGTCCTCGCGGCGCTGCTTCTGTGGCGGTGGGTGCCGGCGCGGGTCCGGCGCCGGCTGCGGCCCGGCACGGAGGTGGCGCTGCTCCTGCCGGTGGTGTGCCTGGGCGGCTGGCTCGCGCTGCGCGCCGGGTCGGCCGTGGAGGCTGCCCTGCTGGGTGGCGACTACCACGCCTGGCTGCTGCGCACGCTGGGGATCACCTACGACCAGCGCAACTCGCTGGTGGTCGGGTTCGCGATGGGCTTCGCGGTGATCCCGATCATCTTTACGATCTCCGAGGACGCGCTCTCGAGCGTGCCGCCCTCGCTCGCGGCCGGGTCGCTGGCGCTTGGCGCCACCCGGTGGCAGACCGCGCTCCGGGTAGTCCTGCCGACGGCCAGCCCTGGGATCTTTTCCGCGGTGATGATCGGGTTCGGCCGCGCGGTCGGCGAGACCATGATCGTGCTGATGGCGACCGGCAACACGCCCGTCATGGACTGGTCGATCTTCAACGGGTTTCGCGCGCTCTCCGCGAACGTCGCGGTCGAGCTCCCAGAGGCACCGGTGGGACAGACCCTCTACCGCGTGCTGTTCCTCGCGGCGCTCCTGCTATTCGCGCTTACCTTCGTGGTCAACACCGCGGCCGAGATCGTGCGGCTGCGCCTGCGGAGGCGGTACCAGACACTATGAAGGGCTTCTGGCGCAGCGGCGATCCGTTCGTCTGGCTCACCGGGGCCGCGCTCGCGTTCGCGCTGTTGATGGTGTTCGGGCTCGTGGGCCTGGTGCTGGTCCACGGGCTGGGGTTCTTCTGGCCGCGGGATGTCGCGCGGGTCACCCTGGTCGGCGGCGGGGCGGTCGTGGGGGAGATCGTCGAACGCGAACCTATCCCGGGGCCGCTTTCTCCAGGCGCTCCGCGACCGTTCCGCGTCAAGGTGAAGCAGGGCAACCGCGACGTCGTCGGCGCCGACTTCGTGTGGATCGACGAGTCGCGGATCGCCAGCGTGGACCGACCGGCCGGCCTGGTGGTGGTCGAACGCCGCGAATGGGGCAACGCCTACGGCACGATCCGCGACGTCCGCGAGGGCGCCCGTGTGGTCGCCGCCGGCGAGGAGGCCGCGTTGGCCGCGCTCGCCGGGCGGCTGCCGGCCGCGCTCGCGCTCGCGCGCGAGATCCGGCGCATCGAGCGGGACGAGGTCGGGCGCATCAACTACGAGCAGGAGCGTATCCGCCTGCGGCTTCGACGCCTGGAGCTGCGAGGGATGCGTGAGGGGCCGCAGGTGGAGGCGCTGCGCGCCGAGCTCGCGGGACTGCAGAGCCGGTACGATGCCCGGGTCAGAGAGCTCGACGCGCTCAAGGCCCGGCAGACCGGTACGCTGACCCTGGTCATCGCCGATGGCCGGACGATGGCCATCCCGCTGGCGCAGATCGTGCGTGTCTCCCGTCCGAACGCGGTGGGGCTGGCCGGCCGGGCCGGTCTGTACGCCGCCAGGGTCTGGGAGTTCGTGGCCGGAGACCCCCGCGAGGCCAACACCGAGGGCGGGGTCTTTCCTGCGATCTTCGGCACCGTGATGATGGTCATGCTCATGAGCCTGGCGGTGACGCCCTTCGGCGTGCTCGCGGCCTTCTACCTCCGCGAGTACGCGCACCAGGGGCCGCTGGTCAGCACGGTCCGGATCGCGGTCAACAACCTGGCGGGCGTGCCCTCGATCGTCTTCGGCGTCTTCGGGTTGGGGTTCTTCGTCTACTTCGTGGGCGGCGCGATCGATCGGGCGTTCTTCCCCGAGGCGCTGCCGACGCCGACGTTCGGCACCGGTGGCATCCTGTGGGCGTCGCTGACGCTGGCCCTGCTTACGGTGCCCGTGGTCATCGTGGCCACCGAGGAAGGTCTGGCGGCGATTCCTCGGTCGCTGCGCGAGGGCTCGCTCGCGCTCGGCGCCACCCGGCTGGAGACCACGATCCGGGTTGTCCTGCCCGCGGTCCTGCCGTCGATCCTCACCGGGCTCATCCTCGCGATGGCGCGGGCGGCGGGCGAGGTCGCGCCGCTCATGCTCACCGGGGTCGTGAAGCTAGCGCCGGCACTGCCGGTCGATGGATTCCCACCCTACGTGCACCTGGAGCGCAAGTTCATGCACCTGGGGTTCCACATCTATGACGTAGGGTTCCAGTCACCCAACGTCGATGCGGCTCGGCCGATGGTCTTCGCGACCACACTGCTGCTGCTGGGTATCGTGCTCGTCCTCAACCTGGTCGCGATCGCGCTGCGCAACCGGCTGCGGCGCAAGTACGCCGCCTCGGCCGTCTAAGGAGGGAGCGATGCTGGTCAACGTGCAGGTAGGGGCGCCGTCGAGCGGGCAGGGGCGGCCGACGACGGCGTCCCCGCCGTCGGTCGTCGAGGCGCACCAGCTCTCGATGTGGTACGGGCGGACACAGGCCCTGTTCGGCGTGACGATGGCGGTTCCCCGACACCGCATCACGGCGCTGATCGGGCCGTCGGGCTGCGGCAAGAGCACGCTGCTGCGCTGTATCAATCGCCTCAACGATCTGATCGACGGGGTGAAGGTCGCGGGGCGCCTCCGCCTGGCTGACATCGACGTGTACCACCCCGCGACGGACGTGGTGGACCTGCGCAGGCGGGTCGGCATGGTATTTCAGAAGTCGAACCCGTTCCCGAAGTCCGTCTACGAGAACGTGGCGTACGGGCCGCGGATTCTCGGGGTCACGCGCCGCGCCGAGCTGGACGCGATCGTCGAGCGGAGCCTGCGGGCCGCGGCGCTGTGGGACGAGGTGCGCGACCGGCTGCACGACAGCGCGCTCGGCCTCTCCGGTGGGCAGCAGCAGCGGCTGTGCATTGCCCGGGCCATCGCGGTGGAGCCCGAGGTGTTGCTCATGGACGAGCCGTGTTCGGCCCTCGACCCGGTGGCGACCGCGAAGATCGAGGACCTGATGACCGGCCTCAAAGAACGCTACACCATCGTCATCGTGACGCACAACATGCAGCAGGCGGCGCGGGTGTCGGACTTTACGGGGTTCATGTGGCTCGGCGAGCTGGTGGAGTTTGGTCTGACGCGGGATCTGTTCACCACCCCGCGCGACCGGCGCACCGAGGACTACATCACGGGACGCTTCGGGTGAGGTGACGATGAGCGCCAGCGAGCGCCACACGCGCGTCGCGTTCGACGACGCCCTGCGGAGCCTGGAAGACGAGGTGCTCCGGATGGGTGGCATGGTGAGCGGTCTGCTCCAGCGCGCGGTCGCGGCCCTCCAGGCCGGTGATCGGGCCGCGGCCGCCTCGGTCGTGGCCGACGACGCCGGGGTGGACGCGCTCCACCTGGACATCGAGCAGCGGGTGGTGGCCCTGCTCGCGACCCAGCAGCCCATGGCCGGCGACCTGCGCGTGGTGACCTCGATCTTGGGTATCGCCATCGACCTGGAGCGCCTGGGAGATCACGCCGAGGGGATCGCGCGGCTGGCGCCCTTTCGCGGCCGAAGCTCCCTTGCCCGGTCGGTGGTGGATCTGTCGTATATGACCGGCGTGGTGCGCGGCATGCTGCACGATGCGCTCGAGGCGTTTACCCGTCGCGACCCGGTGCTGGCACAGGCCGTGGCCACCCGCGATGCGACCGTGGACGCGCTCAACGAGCAGGTCTTCCGGGTGCTGCTCACCCACATGGCCGAGCAGCCACGGCGTCTGTCCGAGGCGATCGACCTGGTGATGGCGGCGATGCGCCTGGAGCGCGCGGGCGACCACGTGACCAACATCGCCGAGCGCGTCGTCTACGCGGCGACGGGCGTGCTCCGGCCGCTGGGCGGATCACGGGCGCCGGCCTAGTGAGGAGGGCAGGATGACGAGGTTCATCGGGACCGCCGGCGGTCGGGCGAGCGCGGCCCGACCGCGCGCGGTCCTGCGGCTGTGGGGGATGGGAGATATCCCGGCGTCGGCGCTACTGGAGGCGGCGGAGGAGGTCCGGCGCGCGCTCGGAACGCTTGGGGTCGCCGAGGTCTCCATCGAGGTCGTTCCCGAGGACGACGAGGCGCCGCAGCCGGCCGCCGTCTTGGTCTCGTAGCTCGCCGCGGTGCCCGCGGTGTGCGGGGAGGGGGCGGGGCGGCAGCCGCCGAACCCCCCAGCATCCCAGGCGGAGAGGACGCTCATGGCGGAACCGGTCCCACTCGTTCAGCAGTTGGTGAACGTGCCGATCTTCAAGGACCTGCCGGCGCGGTCGCTGGAGTCCATCGCGCGGTCGATGCGGGAGCGGACCTACGAGAAGGGCGCGGTCATCGTGCGTCAGGGCGATCCCGGCGTCGGGTTCTTCCTCATCACCGACGGCGTCGTCGAGGTGAGCCACGACGGCCATCACGTCCGCGACCTCGGGGCGGGAGAGTTCTTCGGCGAGATGGCCCTCATGGAGGAGCGGCCGCGCAGCGCCACCGTGACCGCGAAGGAGCGCACGCGCTGCCTCCAGCTCGTCCGGTGGGACTTCCGCGCCGTGTTGAAGGAGAACCCCGACCTGGCCGTCCGGATGCTCGAGGTCGTCGTCCAGCGCCTTCGGGAGCACCCGCAGTCGCACGAACTCGACTGAGCGGCGGACCTGCCTGCGCGGGGGTGACCGGGCGGGACGGGGAGGCCGCCTCGTCGTGGCCTCCCCCAGAGGCGTTGTGTGGCGTGCCTAGCTCATGACCTTCACGTTCGCGGCCTGCGGACCCTTCTGGCCCTGCACGACCTCGTACTCGACCTTCTGGCCCTCGTTCAGACTTCGGTAGCCCTCGGCCTGAATCGCTGAGTAGTGGACGAAGACATCCTTGCCGCCTTCGTCGGGAGTGATGAAGCCGTACCCCTTCTCCGCGCTGAACCACTTTACAGTACCAATCGGCATGCCCTACCCACCTTCTTCTCCTCTGTACTCGCCGTCTGTGGACGCCGCCTGACGGCTGTTCAGTACCGCCTCAACGCACGACAACTATTGGCACCCCGGCCGAAGAATCCTCCTGCGTGCTACCGACCCCCCCTGCGGGCTCCCGGCGATCGTGTCATCGGCCACACCCGCGGCGGCGTGCAGTGGAACGAAGGCGTGGTCGCGATCCGGCCCCGTGGCATGGACTGGCCCGTGGGGGTTCGGCGCTCACCGCCCGGTTCCTGCGGCGCGTCGGCCAGGGGACCGGGGCCCTCTGCGGAATACCCCGCCCATGCCCGCCCCGGCCCCGGCCGCCGACCTCCGGCCGCAGATCCGCATCCTGTTCGGCACGGTCTTCATCGCGATGATCGGGTTTGGGATCGTGATGCCGATCCTGCCCTTCTACGCCCGCGCGTTCGGGGCGAGCGCGGTCGAGATGGGCCTGCTGGTCACCGGCTGGGCTGGGGCCCAGTTTATCGCCGCGCCGGTCTGGGGCGTGCTCGCAGACCGCATCGGCCGCAAGCCCGTGCTGGTGGCAGGCCTGGCTGGATACGGCATCACGTTCGTCGGCATGGCGCTGGCCCCGACCTATGCCGCGCTGCTGGCCGCGCGTGTCGTGGGCGGCCTGCTCTCCAGCTCGGTGCTGCCGTCGGGTCAGGCGATCGCCGCGGATCTCACGCGGCCCGAAGACCGCGGCGCGGTCATGGGGTTGATGGGCGCGGCCTTCGGGCTGGGCTTCGTCGTGGGCCCGGCGATCGGCGGGCTGGCCGCGCTGCTCGGCCCCGAGGTCCCGTTCTACGCGGCCGCCGCGGCCTCGGGTCTGGCCCTGCCCCTCGTCGCGCGCTGGGTCCGCGAGCCCGCCGTGGATGCCAGGCAAAAGCGGGCGGCGCGCCTGGGCCTCGGCGGCATCCCGGCCTCGCTGCGCAGCCCGCAGCGGCCGCTGTACCTGATGTCGCTGGCCGCCACCGCGGGCGGGTCGAGCCTGTTCTCAATGCTGGGCTACTACGCCATCGACCGGGTAGGCGCCGACCCGGCCACCGTCGGCCTTCTGTTCACCGCGGTCGGGCTGGGGTCGGTGCTGACGCAGGTCCTGCTCGTCGGTCCGGCGACCCGACGGTGGGGGGAGGCGCGGGCGATCGAGGTGGGCTTCGTGGGCAGCGCGCTGGGCTTCGTGGGGATCGCGCTGGCGGCCTCTGTGCCGGGAATCGTGGCGGCCCTGGGCCTCGGCGCCGTGGCGCAGGCGCTGCTGCGGCCGTCGCTGGTTGCCCTCAACTCGCGGACCACGCGTCTGGGCTACGGCACCTCCTTGGGCGTGCAGACGGCCTTCGACAGCCTGGGCCGCACGCTGGGACCGCTGTGGGCGGGCGCGCTGTACGGTCTCGATCCGCGCGCGCCGTTCGTCGGGGCTGCCGTGATCTACCTGGCCGGCGCCGCAGGCGGCGGCCGGCTCCCGGGGCGGCGGCCGGAGGCCGCCCCGGAGGCCATCCGCGGGCCTACTTCTGAACGATGACCGCCGTCACCATCCCGTGCATGCCGTGCTTGGATTCGGCGTGCGACAGGATGTGGCAGTGGAGCGCCCAGGTGCCCGGCTCGGTCGCCTCGACGATGACGTCCCACCGCTCGCCGGGCGCCACGTTGATCGTGTCGGCCTTCCACGGCTGCGGCTGCGGGTAGCCGTCGCGCGCGATCACGGTCATGGGCATGCCATGCAGGTGCATCGGGTGGATGAGCTGGCCCTCGTTCATCCAGCGCATGCGGATGCGCTGGCCTTGTCTGACCACGATGGGGTGCGTCGCGGGGAAGCCCTTCCCGTTGATCGTGTACCCGTGGAGCCCGTCGTTGAGGATCATGACGACGTCGAGGTCCACCTTTGGCTCGCGCGCGGCGTCGCGCGGCTCCACGACGAACGCGCCCAGGAGCCCGAGGCTCACCTGCTCGCTGCCAAAGTGCGAGTGGTACATGTGCGAGCCGGCCGGCCGCGCCGCGAACTCATAGGTGAACCGCTCGCCCGGCTTGACCGAGGGTTGTGTGACGTAGGGAACGCCGTCCATGGCGTTGGGCAGGACGACGCCGTGGAAGTGGATGGTCGTGGGCTCGCGCAACCGGTTCGTGAGCACCACGCGCACCCGGTCGCCCTCGGTCACGCGGATGGTCGGGCCCGGCACCTGCCCGTTGTACGCCATCGCGCGGCGCCGGACCCCCGGCGCCACCTCCCACTCGATCTCGGTGGCGGTGATCTCGAAGACCTTCACCCCGCCCACGACGCGGGGCCGCAGCGGCTCCGCGCCCTGGCCCGCCGTCTTCGCGGGAAACGCCCTGACCGAGGCCTCGTGCGCGCGATCCGTCTCCTCCCAGGCTGCGGGCGCACTCGCCGCCGCGCGCGCCGGCGCTGAGCCGGACAGCCGTCCGGCGGCGACGCCCGTCAGCGCAACACCGACGGCCAGGGCGATCAGCGACCCCGTGCGATGGACCTTCATCCGCTCTCCCCCCTCATCGCGGCCGGCGCGGGCGGCGCCCGCCGCGGGAACAGCAGCCCCAGCATGCCAGGCCGCCGGTGTGCGGTGGTATCGGGTGCGGGCCCGATGTCGGTCGAAGGACCCGTACCGCCGGACGGCTCGACGCTCAGGCCCCCCAGGTGAGCGCGCACGCCGACCACGTGAAGCCGCCGCCGAAGGCGACCAGCACCACGCGGTCCCCCGGGCGCAGGCGGCCGTCGCGGCGCGCCTCGCATAGCGAGATGGGGATCGAGGCGGACGATGTGTTGCCGTAGTGTTCGATGGTGCTGATGAAGCGCGCGAGCGGTAGGTTCGACGCCCGGGCTACGGCCTCGATGATACGCTGGTTGGCCTGGTGGGGGACGATCCAGTCGATCTCCTCGATGCGTAGCCCGGCGGCCGAGGCGACTCGCGCGATGGCCTCTGGCACGATGCGCACGGCCAGCCGGAAGACCGCTTGCCCGTCCATGCGCGCGCGGTGCTGGCCCCGCGCGATCATCTCGGGGCTGGCCGGAATGCGGCTGCCGGGCGCGGGTAGTTGGAGGATGTCGCCGGCGGACCCGTCGGCCCCCACCACGCTCGCGAGCAGGCCGCCGCCGCGCCGTGACGGTCCGAGGACCGCGGCGCCGGCGCCGTCGCCGATGAGCACGCATGTCGTGCGGTCGGTCCAGTCCACCAGCCGGGTGAGCACCTCGGCACCCACGACCAGCACCCGGCGTGCCAGCCCGGCCTCGATCGCCTGCGCGGCCGAGATCACGCCGTAGACGAAGCTCGAGCACGCGGCCAGCAGATCGAACGCGCCCGCGCGCCGGGCACCGAGGCGGTCGCCGACCAGGCACGCGGTCGCCGGGAACAGCATGTCCGGGGTCGTGGTCGCGCAGATGATGAGGTCGAGGTCCTCGGCCGCGACGCCGGCGTCCGCGAGCGCCGCCTGCGCAGCCGGGACCGCGAGGTCCGACGACGCCTGACCGTCCTCGACGATGCGGCGGGCGCGGATCCCGGTGCGGGCGACGATCCACTCGTCGGTGGTGTGCACCATGCGCTCGAGATCGGCGTTGGTGAGCACGCGCGCGGGGACGTGCATGCCCAGGCCGAGCACCGCCGCGCGCACGGCGGCAGGCCCGGCGCCTGGCGCGGCGCGCGACCGGTGGGTCTGCTGCACGGTCAGCCGGGTTCGGTGGGCGGCCTGAGGTTCCTGCCCGTCCAGGCCGCCGGCAGCCACGAGTACGCGAGCAGCGCCGCGATGCCCGCGGCGCCGAGGGCGAACAGCGCGCCGCCCAGCCCGGCGAGGGCCCGGTGCGCGAGCAGCACGCCGGCCGCAATCAGCGGCGGTCCGGCGGCCAGGACCGCGAGGACCACTCCGCCGCCGCGCGGCCAGTAGGGCGCCTCCAGTCTGGGAATCTCGTACGCGGTCAGGCCGCGGTGGTAGCGGTAATACCACATCAGGAACGGCGTTACCTTGAGCGCTTGACCGGTGATGGCCAAGGTCACCCACCCAAGGAGAAACAGCACCACCGCGGCCACGCCCCAGCGTACGCCAAGACCGGGCAGCAGGCCGAGCGCCCATGCCGCCGCGCCCGCCGAGAGCACCACGGTCTTGGCGATCATGACCATCCAGTGGACCCGGGTGAGGTCCCGCGGCCGCGGCGGCCAGGCCCGGACCATGCGGGTGAGATCGGTCGCGTACAGCAACCCGCTCCCCCCGGCGAGCAGCATCCCCGCGCGGGCGAGCGTGGGCCAGACCGCGACCCCGGCGACCGTCAGCGCGACGCTCGCCGCGAGGCCCCCGCCGACCGCCCCCGGGTGCAGCCCGGCCGGTTCACGGAGCCCGGCGAAGCGCGGCACCAGGTAGTAGGACATCCCGACCACGAGCAGGCCGAACCAGCCGATCATCCCCAGCGCCACATGAATCGCCAGGCCCATCGGACCCAGCAGCGCGAGCGAGAACAGGTGCCGGCGGTTCTCCGCCAGGACCACGCCCCAGGCGACGGTTGCGGCGAGGCAGGCCAGCGCCCCGGCCGCGAAGGGCAGGACGGGCAGCGTGCGTGTGCGCCGGCGCAGCACCGCCGCGGCGTCGACCAGGAAGACGACGATGCCGGCGGTGACGAGCAGACCGCCCGCGGCCACCGCCTCGTAGTGGCCGGTCAGGAACCCGACGATCATCGCGGTCAGGCCCACCAGATGGACGGCCAGCCGCAGTGCGGGCCGGCCCGCGGCCTCGCGGCGCACACCTGCCGCGGCCGGGAGCAGCTGGCCCAACACGCCGATCGCGACGGTGGTAGCCCACCCGAGGGTGAGCAGGTGGTTGGCCGCCAGCGGCACCGGGGCGCGGTGCCGCAGGACGGCGACCTCGGGCGCGGCCAGGGCGGCGGCCAACGCCGCTACGGGAAACAGGCCGATCGCCGCCGCGGGCAGGAGGCTCGCGCGCAGCGCGCGGGCCGGAAACAGGTCGGCCGCGGCCGGCGTTGTGGGAGACGGACGACTCATCGAGGAGGGCTCGTATGGCTGTCGTGTTGAGTCCCGGCGCGCTCGCCCTGCTCTCGGAGCCGCACGTCGGCGTGCTGGCCACGGTGTCGCCCCGCGGCCGGCCGCAGGCCACGCCGGTGTGGTTCCTGGTCGAGGACGGCCACATCCTCGTCAATACCTCGCAGGGCCGCGTGAAGCTGCGCAACCTCGAGGCCCACCCGTACCTGGCGCTCACGGTCGTGGACCCGCGCAACGCGTACCGCTGGGTGCAGGTTCAGGGAAAGGTGGTGCGCTTCGACCGCGAGCGCGGCGCGCGCGACATCGACCGACTCTCGGTGCGCTACCGCGGCCGGCCGTACACCTATCAGGGCGGTGACGGCCCGCAGCGGCGCGTCAGCCTGCTGATCGAGCCCCTGCGCGTGCACGGCCCGGCCTAGAGACGGGGCCTGGCCCAGCGCCACAGCGCGCGCAGATCGCGGACTACCAGGTCGGGCGCCGGCCGCCGCGGCCCCCCCCGCGCGGCGGCGAGCCCGCTCTCCACCAGAATCGCGCGCACGCCCGCCGCGCGGGCGGCCACGATGTCGGTGGCGATCTGGTCGCCCACCATCACGGTCTCCTTCGGCCGCGTGCCGATGCGTCGCATCCCCTCGCGCAGCAGGCGCGGGCCTGGCTTGCCCATCACCAGCGGCCGGCGACCCGTGGCGTACTGGAGCGCGGCCACGGCGGCACCGGTTCCCGGGATCACGCCGCGCGCGGTCGGCAGCAGCGGGTCCGGGTTGGCCGCGACGAACGCTGCCCCGTCGAGCAGCGCGGTCGCCGCCGCGGCCAGTTTCCGGTAGGTCAGCCGGCGGTCGAGCCCCACCACCACGGCGGCCGGTCGCTCCCAGCCCACGCGAAAGCCCGCCCGTTCGAGGGTCCGACGGAACGCGGGTTCACCGATGAGCAGAACCCGGGCGCCGGGGCGCAGCCGGGCGCGGAGGTAGGCGGCGGTGAGGGCGGCGGAGGTCACGATCCGGTCCTCGGGCACGCGCATGCCCATCCGCGCCAGGTGGCGGACGTACTGCCGGGGTGTGCGGGTGCTGTTGTTGGTGACGAGCGCGAACGGCACCCCGCGGCGGGCCAGCGCCGCTAGCAGCGTCCGGCTGCCGGGCAGCGGCCGCGCGCCCCGGTAGAGCACCCCGTCCATGTCGAAGAGAAACCCGCGGACGCCTGCGGCCACGACGGGCATCTTCTCTCCGGCGCGGGGCCGACCCTGCCAAGGGGAGCGTGACGGCGCCCGGCGTCTCGTTGACAGGCGCCGCCGGGGCGTGCGATGATGGGAAATGGAAACCGTTTTCCATCCCGACCGCCGCACGAGGTGATCGATGGCCACCGCGCACGAGAGCTTCTACGCCCACGACGCGCCCGCGTCCGGACGCAAGCGCAACCTGCTCGCGATGTCCTTCGCCGAGGTCGCCGCGCGCCTGCGCGAGCCGGGCCAGGACGTGATCCTGGTGCCGCTGGGGTCCACCGAGAAGCACGGCGCCCACATTCCGCTCGGCACCGACAGCTACATCACCATGACGGCCGTCGTACAGGCCGCCGAGCTGGCCGACTGCCTGCACACGCCGCTCATGCCGTTCGGCTACTCGCCCCACCACATGGGCCGGCTGCTCGAGGGCGCCGGGACGATCACCCTGCAGGCCGAGACTTACCGCCGCGTCATGCACGACGTGGCGCGGAGCCTGATCTACCATGGGTTCACGAAGATCATCTTCGTGAGCCACCACGGGTCGAACACGAAGCCGATCGACGAGATCCTGCGCTACCTCCGCTATCGGACCGGCGCGTTCTTCGCGTTCTACAAGACGCCGACCGAGCGCGAGGTGAACGTGCTCCACGGCGTCTTCGAGAACCCGCCCGAGGAGACCCCGGGGTGGCACTCGAGCGAGCTGGAGACCTCGTGCCTGATGGCGGTCAACGAGCGACTGGTGGACATGGCGGTGGCCGTGGCCGACCGCGCCCATGCCCCGCGGTGGATGGGGCCGGCGTTCTCGAAGATCGACGGCACCGGGACGGTGAAGTTCCAGGAGTCCGAGAACATCTGGGTGCCGATGGAGCACCACGAGTACTCCGACACCGCGGTCATCGGTAACCCGTTCCGGTCGAGCCCCGCGAAGGGCGAGGAGATCTTCCGGCGGATGTCGCGCCACCTGGCCGACTTCGTTGCCGAGGTGCGCGCCTTCCCGGTGGAGCTCCGCGAACAGGACTACGTCGAGCGCGCCTACAGCGTGTAGCGATGGCCACAAGCCCCGGGGCGGTCGTGGCGCGGCTGCGGCGGACGCTGGTCGAGCTGTCGCATCGCGCCTACGCGTTCGGCCTGACCCCGGGGGTGAGCGGCAACATGAGCGCGCGGCTCCCCAGTGGCGACCGCGTGCTCATCAAGGCCACCGGGCGCTCGCTGGGCGACCTGACCGAGGCGGACACGCTTGTGGTCACGCTCGACGGTGCGGTCGTGGCCGCCGGCGGCGAGGACGCCGGTGCGCGCCCCTCCAAGGAGATGCACTTCCATCTGGCCATCTACCGCCGGCGGCCGGACGTCGGCGCGGTGATCCACCTGCACCCGCCCTACACGCTCGTGTTCGCGGCCGACGGCAGTCTGCCGCCCTATCTCACCGGTGCCTCCCGAGCGTTCCTGGGCGACGGCCTGGTGGTCGTGCCTCCGGCGCCGTCCGGGTCGGCGGAGCTGGTGCGGCTGGTCGAGGAGCGGTTCGCCGACCCGCGCGTGCGGGCCGCGATCCTGGCCGGGCACGGCAGTCTCACCGTGGGAGCGGACCTCCACCAGGCGTTTTACCTGACGCAGTACCTGGAGGACGCGGCGCGGACCGCGGTGCTCGCCCGACAGTGGAGGGGATCGTGAGCCCCCCCCAGGTCGTCGCCCTCGTGGCCACGCTGGACACGAAGGGCGCCGAGGCTGACTTCCTGCGCGCGTGGTTCGCCGGCCGCGGGTTCGTCCCGCGACTGGTGGACGTCGGGACCGGCGCGCCGCCGCAGTGCGCGCTCGGCGAAGAGGACGTCACGCGCGACCAGGTCGCCAGCGCGGGCGGAAGCTCGATAGCGGAGCTGCCGCTGCTGCGCCGCGACATGGCCATGGCGGCGATGGGGCGCGGCGCCGGCAGGGTGCTGCGCAGGTGGGCCGACGCCGGCGCGCTCGCCGGCGCGCTGGGGCTCGGCGGCAACCAGGGCACCGCGATTGCCTGTCTGGCCCTGCGCGCCGTGCCGGTCGGCGTCCCCAAGGTCATGGTCTCCACCGTGGCGTCAGGGAACATCCGGCCCTATATCGGCGCGAGCGACATCGCGATGGTCTTCGCGGTCGGCGACCTGCTCGGAGGGCCCAACCGCATTACGCGCGGCGTCCTGGCGCGAGCGGCCGGGATGCTGGCCGGTGCGATCGAGGCCGGCGCCGCTACGAGCGGGCTCGCGGAGGACGCGCGGCCCGCGGTCGCCCTGACCACGCTCGGGAATACCCACGCGGCCGCGGTGCGAATCATGGAAACGCTGGGCGGCCGCGGGGTGGAGGTCGTGCCGTTCCACGCGTCCGGGGCCGGCGGGTCGGCGATGGAGACCCTGGTCGAGCGCGGGGTCTTTGCGGGTGTGATCGACCTGACGCCGCACGAGCTGCTGGGCGAGTTGTTCGGCGACGACATCTACGCGCCGGTGGGCGTGCGGCGGCTGGCCGCTGCGGCCCGGCGCGGCCTGCCGCTTGTGGTGGCGCCGGGCGGGCTCGACTACTTCGTCTTCGGCCCGCCCGAGGCCGTCCCCCCGCAGTATGTCGGGCGGCCGACGCACTACCATAACCCGTACAACACCAACGTCCGCGCCGCGCCGGACGAGCTGGCGCGTGTCGGTCGCGTACTGGTGGAGCGGCTCAACGAGGCCGCCGGGCCCGCCGCGCTCCTCTACCCGCTGCGCGGCTGGTCGGAGATCGGCCGGGAGGGCGGGCCGCTGTGGGATCCGGCGGGGAACGAGGCCCTGCGCGCCGCGGTCCGCGACGGCCTCCGGCGGGACCGGGTCGGCTATGCCGAGATCGACGCCGCCATCAACGACGCGGCGTTCGCCGACGCGATGGCGGCGGCGTTTCTCGATCTCTCCCGCGCGCGCGCCTGAGCGCGGCGGGAAGGGGGGATCGGTATGGCGGTGGAGTCCACGGCCCGCATGCGCATCCCGGAGACGATGCGCGCCTGGGCGCTCTTCGGGCCCGGCGACTTGCGGCCGGTGCGGAAGCCCGTCCCGCGGCCGGGCCCGGCCGAGGTGCTCGTCAAGATCGAGGCGGTCGCCATCTGCGGCACCGACCTCGAGATCCTGCGCAAGGGCCTGCCGGCCATGATTGAGGGGGGCAGCCCGTTCAACGGCGAGCACGTGATCGGTCACGAGTACGTGGGCACCGTCGCGGCGCTGGGGCCCGCCGTCGACGAGTTCGACGTCGGCGACCGCGTGGTGGTGGAGATCCACGCGGGCTGCGGCCGCTGCGAGCGGTGCCGGCACGGCGCCTACACCTCGTGCCTCAACTACTCGTACCGCGCCAAGGGCCACCGCGCGAACGGCTTCACCACCGACGGCGGGTTCGCCGAGTACGCCGTCAACCACGTCAACACGGTCTTCCCACTGCCCGACCACATCCCGTTCGACGAAGCGACGCTGGTCGTCACGGCCGGCACGTCGATCTACGGCCTCGATGTGCTCGGCGGCCTGATCGCCGGTGAGTCGCTGCTGGTGATCGGGCCGGGCCCGATCGGGCTGATGACCGTGGCGTGCGGCAAGGCGCTGGGCGCCGAGGTGATCCTGGCCGGCACGCGGGAGGCACGGCTGCGGCTGGGACGCGAGCTCGGCGCCGACCACGTCGTCAACGTGCGTGACCAGCCGCTCGTCGAGGCGGTTCGGACGCTCACCCCACGCGGCCTGGGCGTCGATCTGGTCATGGAGTGCTCGGGCGCCCCGGAGGCGGTCAACCAGGCTGTCCACTGCGCCAAGCGCGGCGGCCGCATCTGCCTGGCCGCCTTCTCGAATGACTTGGTGGCGCTCGACGCGGCGCACCTGGTGCGGAACAACCTCTACCTGTACGGCATTCGCGGCGAGGGCCACGGCGCGACGAAGCGCGGCCTGGCGCTGATGGCGCAGGGCAAGATCTCGGGCCGGCCGTTCATCACCCACCGCTTTGCGCTGGACGACCTGCCGCGCGCGATCGAGACGTTCGAGAAGCGGATCGACGACGCCATCAAGGTGGTGGTGACGCCGTAGGGCGCGACGGAGGCATCGCGACGCCGAGGAGGCGGTCATGGACGCGCTCATGAAGCGGTACATGCGGCCGGGGATCGTGCACTTCAAGGCCTACCCCGTCGAGGGCGGCACCGGCCCGATCCTGGAGAGCCTGCGCGCGCTGGCGGAGGACACCTTCTTCGCGGCCATCGAGGTGGGCTGGATGAAGGACCCGGTCGTGCGGGACGAGGCCCGGGCGATTCTGGCGCAGAGCCACCTCGAGGTGTGCTACGCGACGCAGCCGGCGATGTTCAGCCAGAAGCTGAGCCTGAACGCGCTCGATCCAGAGGCGCGCCGCCGGGCGATCAACCAGGTCAAGAACTGCATCCGGGAGGCCTGCCACCTGGGCGCGCGCTGGGTGAGGCTTGCGGCCGGCAAAGACCCGGGCCCCGAACGCCGCGCCGAGGCCAAGCGGCTGCTCGTGGACTCGCTGGTCGAGATCGCGGCCTTCGCGCGCGACTACGGCGACGTCGGGCTGACGCTGAAGATCTTCGACCGCGCAATCGACAAAGAGTCGCTGATCGGTCCCTACCAGGACGCGCTCGAGGTGGTCCGCGCGGTGCGCGAGGCCGTCCCGGGGTTTGGTCTGCTGGTGGACGGCTCGCACTTCCCGCTCCTGCGCGAGGACCCCGCGGTCGTGATCCCGGCGCTGCTGCCCTATCTGGTCGCTGTGCACGTCGGCAACTGCTACATCAAGGATCGCCGGCACCCCGCCTATGGCGACCTCCAGCCGCGGTTCGACTTCCCCAACAGCGAGGTCTCGGTGGACGACGTGCGCGCCTTCTTCCGGCTCCTGGTGGACGTCGGGTTCCTCGGCCCCGAGCGCCGGCCGGTGGTGAGCGCGGAGGTGCGGCCGCTGGTGGCCGGGGAGCGCTCCGAGCTGATCGTGGCCAACGCGAAGCGCGTCATGGAGGAAGCGTGGGCGCTCGCCTGAGGGCGGCGCCACGCCGGCGCCGCAGCGCCACGATCCGCGACGTGGCGCGCCGCGCCGGCGTCTCGCCGGCCACCGCCTCGCGCGTGCTCAGCGCGAGCCGCCACCCGGTCAGCGAGCGCGGGCGCCGGCGCGTGCTCGCCGCGGCGCGCCGGCTGGGCTACATTCCCAACCTGCTGGCGCGCAGTCTGCTCACGCGCGAGACGGCGGCGATCGGCGTGCTCGTGCCCGATGTCTCCAACCCGTACTACGCCGGCGTCCTGCGCGGTATCGAGGACGCCGCGGGTCCGGCCCGCCGTACCGTCATCCTCTGCAACACCGACCGGGACCCCGCCAAGCTCCGCTGGTACCTGCGGGCGCTGATGGAGCGCCGGGTGGACGGGCTGGTCGTGGCCGGCGGCTCCTTCGGCCGCGCGGAGAGCGCGATTACCGGCGGGGCGCTCCCGGTGGTGATGATCGGACGCGGCCCGGCCCGCCTGCCGTGCGTGCGCGTGGACAACGTCGCGGCCGGCGCCCTGGCCACCCGCCACCTGCTCGAGCTCGGCCACCGCCGCATCGCCTGCCTGGCGGGTCCGGCCGTCTCGACCACCGCGGCCGACCGTGTGGCCGGCTACCGGCGCGCCCTGCGCGAGGCCGGCGTACCCGCGGCGCACGAGGTGGTGCTGGAGGCCGGCTTCACCCCGGCCGGCGTCCCGGCGCTCGTGGCGCGGCTGCTCGCGCGCGAGCCGGCGCCGACCGCGCTGCTGGCACCCAACGACCTCGTGGCCATCGCGGTCGTGCGCGCCCTGCACGAGCAGGGCCGCCGGGTCCCGGAGGATGTCTCGGTGGTCGGGTTCGACGACATTCCGGTCGCGTCGTACGTCGTGCCCGCTCTGACCACGGTCGCCGTCCCCGCTTACGCGCTCGGCCGCGCGGCCGTGGAGGCGCTGGGGGGCCTGCTGGCCGGCCGGCCGGCGGGGACGGTGGTCCTGCCGACGGAGTTGCGCGTGCGGGAGTCCACGTCTGTGCTCGACGAGAGGAGGGGGTTGGCGTGAGGACACTGCGGAGGAGTGTCGTGTGGGGCAGCGTCGTGCTGCTCGCCGTCGGGATCACCCTGGTCGGGACATCCGTCGCACCCGCCCAGGTGCGGCTCACGATCCTCGGCGGCGTCATCGGCGGCGGGCCGTACCTGCAGGCCGCCGGCCTCAACCAGGTCTTGACGGACACGATGCGTGGGGCCGTCTCCGGGACCGTGCAGGCGACGCCGGGGCTCGGCGCGAACGCGGTCCGACTCGCCGCCGGCCTGGGCGACATCGCCGTGATCGTCACCGTGGACGGCCATCAGGTGCTCGGGCGCCGCGGCCCGTTCGCCGAGGCGCGCAAGTTCCCGCTCCAGATGTACCCGACGGTCCCCCCGCAATATGTCCACTTCATTGTCAAGCAGAGCTCCGGGATCACGCGGTTCGCCGACCTCCACAACCGGCGGATCAACGTGCTCACGCGGGGGTCGCTGGCGGAGCAGCTTGGGACGCGGCTGCTCGAGGTCCTGCGCATCCGGCCGAGCCGCATCTACCACTACCCGCACGGCGACGCGGCGAGCGCGCTTTCTAGCGGCGAGGTGGACGTGGTGGTCGCGGGCGGCATCGCCCCGGCGTACTACGAGGTCTCGCTCCGCGATCCCGTCCGCGTGCTATCGCTCTCGGACGAGGAGGTCGAGCTGGTGCGCGAGCGCATGCCGACCGTCCCGGTGCTGGAGGCCGACTTCAGCGCCTCGTACCGCGGCGCGGGCCGGGCGCGGCTGCTGGCGCCCTGGGCGGTGATGGCCGCGCGGCACGACCTGGACGCGACGCTGGTCTACCAGATCACCAGGGCGGTCTATGAGAACTTCGGCACGATCGTGCGGATCTACAAGGAAGCCGAGGGGATGGCGGCGGGCACGGTGCTCCAGACCGGATACCCGCTCCACCCGGGCGCGCTGCGGTACTATCGCGAGGCCGGGGTGCGGATTCCGGCCTCCATGAATCCGCCCGCGGACCTGCCGCGGTAGGGTCCGGCGCCGGTCGGGGACGGGCGGGCAATGGCAGAGGCGCTCGCGCGCGCGTACCGTGGGGCTGCCCTGGTCTTCGCGGGCGTCTTCATGGTCGGTGCCTGGCGCGGTGGGGTCGATCTGTTCGTCGACCGGCCGCTGTTCGTATTGTGCGCCCTGTCGCTGATCTTCCTGGACTCGCTGGCGCGAGCCGGGCGGCTCCGCGCGGCCGAGCTGGCGGCCCTCGGGCTGACGGTCGTCTCCGTGGGCTACATCATCGTCCACCACGAGACGGTCGCCTACCAGGCGGGCATCGCCCAGGGGATGCAGGTCTACCTGGCGGTGGTGGCGCTCGTACTGATCCTCGAGGCCACGCGCCGCGTGATCGGCTGGACGCTCCCGATCCTGGTGCTGCTGATGATCGGCTACGCGGTCGGCGGGCGCGCCATCCCCGGGGAATGGGGACACGCGGGGTTCGGCCTCCGCGATGTCCTGGGCTATCTCTACCTGACCGCGGACGGGATGTGGAGCCTGCCGGTGGGCGTGGCGGCGACCTACATCCTCGTGTTCATCGTGTTGGGCCAGGTGATGCTCAAGTCCGGGCTCGCCGACTTGCTCAACAGCGTTGCCATGCGCACCGCCGGCCACGTGCGCGGCGGGCCGGCGCAGGTCTCGGTGGTCGGCAGCATGGCGTTCGGGAGCGTGTCCGGGTCGGCGCCGGCGAACGTGGCCGTGACGGGCTCGGTCACCATTCCCATGATGAAGCGCTACGGCTTCCCGCCAGCCATGGCCGGGGCCGTGGAGCTGGCCAGCTCCGCCGGCGGGCAGCTCATGCCGCCGGTCATGGGCGCCGCGGCTTTCATCATGGCGGAGCTTACGCGCATTCCCTACGCTCAGATCGTCGTCGCGGCCCTGGTGCCGGCCGTGCTGTACTACCTGGGGGTGGGCGCCTCGGTCTACTTCGGCGCCAGCCGCATGGGGCTGCGGGGGGTGTCCGCCGAGGAGATCCGCGACGCGTTCATGCCGGTCGGCCAGGCGCTCCGGACGCGCGGCCACATGCTGATCCCGCTGGGCGTGCTGGTCGCGCTCGTGGTCAGCGGCATGAACCCGCCACGAGCGGCCGCCCTGGTGGCGGTGCTGACCGTCGCCGTCTCCTACCTCAACCGCCAGACCCGCATGGGGCTGCGGACGATCGCGGGATGCCTCGCGGACGGCGGGACACGGACGCTGGAGGCCGCGATGGGCACGGCCTGCTCCGCGCTGATCTACTCGATGATCGTGTTCACGGGGATCGGCCTGAAGTTCTCGTCGCTCGCGGTGGAGGCAGCGGGCGGGTCGGTGTTCATCGTGCTGCTCTTCGTCGTGGCAGCGACGCTGGTGCTCGGCCTGGCGCTGCCCACGACCGCCGCGTACCTGATCGCGGCGGCCACCGTGGCCCCGGCGCTGGAGTCGGTGGGCATCCCGACGCTGCACGCCCACATGTTCATCTTCTACTACTCGGTGCTCGCGACGATCACCCCGCCGGAGGGCATGGCCCTGTTCACGGCGTCGGCGATCGCCGGGTCCAACT
Organism: Armatimonadota bacterium; assembly: GCA_031081715.1. Classification (GTDB taxonomy): domain Bacteria; phylum Sysuimicrobiota; class Sysuimicrobiia; order Sysuimicrobiales; family Humicultoraceae; genus Fervidifonticultor_A; species Fervidifonticultor_A tertius. The sequence goes on from JAVHMA010000004.1 coordinate 24,583, forward strand.
GGCTGGAGACCGGCCTCAAGGGGATGATGCTCACGCTCTCCGGGTACCTGGTGCCGTTCGGGTTCGTGTTCATCCCGACGCTGCTGCTCCGCGGCGACCCGGCCGACGCGGCGGTGCACATCGCCACCGCGCTCGCGGGTGTCGTGTTCCTCTCCGCCGCGGTCATGGGGTACCTCCGGGGGCCGCTCCACTGGCTGGAGCGGCTCTCGCTGCTTGTGGGCGCGGCTCTGCTCTTCCTGCCCGGCCTGGAGCCCTCGCTGGCCGGGCTGGCGGTCTGTGGCGGGATGACGCTCTGGCGCGCGGCCGCCGGCCGGCGGGCCGCCTCCCGGGCGCGGCGGCCGGAGCCGGCGGCGCCCGGGGGAAATTAGCGCCGTCGGCGAAACCTCCATGTCGTGGCGGCGGGGATCGGGCCGTTGCAGGTGATGGCGGTGCTGCAGGCGGCGCGCGCCCGTGCGCCGGCCGCGCGCCGCCCGGCACCGCGCACGCGCCGGCGGCGCACCGCGGCCCGGTCCGCGGCCGGACCGCGGGGCCGGGAGGCCTGACCGCGGATGCGCGCCGGGCTCGCTGCGGGCGCCGAGGCCGAGGTAACGGTCACCGTCACCGACGAGATGCTGGCGCGCTTCGACGACCTCGGCCTCGTCCACCCGGTCTACTCCACCTGGAGCATGGTGAAACACATGGAGCTGGCCTCGCGCCACGTCATCCTCCCCTACCTCGAGCCGGAGGAAGAGGCGGTGGGCCACGCGGTCAGCGTCACCCACCATTCGCCGACGCCATCCGGGGCCCGGGTGACCGTGCGCGCCCGTCTGGTCACGGTCCAGGGGAACCAGGTGATCTGCGCGGTAGCCGCGCACAACGACCGCGGGCTGATCGGCGAGGGTACGACCATCCAGATCGTCCTGCCGAAGGACGTGCTGCGCGCGCGCTTCGCCGCCGCCGGCATCGCCGCGTTTCGTCCTTAGGGCGGCCGGAGGGGCCCGCCTTCCGCTCCGGCCGCCGATGGCCTACGATGGCTACGACGGTGACCGGCACAACCCGGGAGGAGCCTGCATGCTGCGCGGATCGATCGCCCCGCTCGTGACGCCGTTTCGGGACGGCCGGATCGACGAGGCGGCCTTCGTCGAGCTGATCGAGTGGCAGATCGCCTGCGGCAGTCACGGGATCGGGGTCGCGGGCACCACCGGCGAACCGGCCGCCCTGTCCACCGACGAGCGCGAGCACCTCATCGCGCTCGCGGTGCGCGCCGCGCGCGGCCGCGTCCCGGTGCTGGCGGGCACGGGCTCGGTCAACCTCGAGGAGACCCTGCGGCTCACGCTCTTCGCGCAGCGCGCCGGCGCGGCCGCGGCTCTGGTCGTGACCCCGTACTACACGCGGCCCGGGCAGGAGGGGCTCTACCGGTTCTTCCGGCGCGTCGCCGACGCGGTCGACCTGCCGATCGTGCTCTACAACATCCCGGGCCGTACCGCGGTCACCCTCGAGGTGGACACGATCGCGCGCCTGGCCCAGGACTGCCGCAACATCGTCGGGGTGAAGGAGTCCAACAAGGACCTCGAGCACGTCTGCCGGGTGATGCACCGGTGCGGTCGCGACTTCCTGGTCTACTCGGGGATCGAGCTGCTCTGCTTTCCCATCCTGGCGTTGGGCGGCGCCGGGCACATCAGTGCGACCGCCAACGTGATGCCGGCCGAGGTGGCGCGGCTCTACGATCTCACCGCCGCCGGCCGGTGGGACGAGGCGCGGGAGCTGCACTACCACCTGCTGCCGATGAACGACGCGCTGTTCCTCGAGACGAACCCGGTGCCGGCCAAGGCGGCGCTGGCGATGATGGGGCGCGCCACCGCGGAGGTGCGGCCGCCGCACGCGCCGTTGCGGCCCGAGACCGAGGCCCGGCTGCGCGAGGTGCTGGCAGGCTACGGGCTGCTGCCGGTTCCCTCCGGCCGGGCGTCGGGCGGGTCGTGAGGGCCGCGCGCTTCATCGCCGCCGGCCGCGTGCACCGCGGCAGGCTCGAGGGGGACGTGCTCATCGACGAGGCCGGCCAGCCGCACCCGGCGTCCGCCGTGACCTGGCTGCCGCCAGTGGCGCCGAGCAAGATCATCGGGTTCGTCCTCACCTACCGCGAGCACGCCGCGGAACTCGGCCTGGCCGCGCCTGCGGAGCCCGCGCCGTTCTTCAAGCCGCCCGGCAGCGTGGTGGGACACCGGGCCGCGGTCGTCCACCCGCGCGGTGTCGAGTTCATGCACTACGAGGCCGAGCTCGCGGTCGTGATGGGCCGCCGGGTGCGCCGGCTACGGCCCGAGGCGGTCCCCGACGCCGTCCGCGGGTACACCATCGCCAACGACGTCACCGTGCGCGACTTCATCACCAACACGTTCCGGCCGCCCGTCCGGGCCAAGGGGTGGGACACGTTCTGCCCGCTCGGGCCGGTGGTCGTCGAGGGCGAGGTGGCCGACCCCCACCGGCTCGGGCTGCGGGCCTACGTGAACGGCGAGCTGCGCCAGCAGGGTAGCACCGCGGACCTGGCCTACTCGATCTGGGACCTGGTGGCGTTCCTCAGCGAGTTCATGACGCTCGAGCCCGACGACGTGATCCTGACCGGGACCCCGCCGGGTATCTCGCCGGTGCGGCCCGGCGACCTGATGCGCGTCGAGATCGACGGGCTGGGCGCGCTCGAAAACCCGGTGGTGGAAGAGGAGGCCGGCGGATGAGCGAGGCCACCCGCGGGGCCGCCACGGCCCCGCGCCGGCCGCCCGCGGTGGGGCCGGCGCTGCACTTCGTTGCGGACGCGTTCGTCCCGGCGGCGTCCGGGCGCACGTTCGAGACGCTCGACCCCGCGACCAACGAGCCGATCACCGGCGTCGCCGACGGCGCGGCCGAGGACGCCGACCGGGCCGTGCGAGCCGCCCGCGCCGCGTTCGACGACGGGCCCTGGCCCCGGTGGCCCGCGGCGCGCCGGGCCGAGGTCCTGCGCCGCGTGGCCGACCTGATCGACGCGCGCGCCGAGGAGATCGCGGCGGTGGAGTGCCTGGACACCGGGATCCCGTGGGACCAGATTCGCCATGCGCAAATCCCGCGGGCCGCCGAGAATTTTCGGTTCTTCGCGGAGATGGCCCTCCGCCTGGCCGGCGAGCTGTTTCCGACCGACGGCGTCTTCCACACCTACACTCTCCACCGGCCGGTGGGGGTGGCCGGCCTCATCGTGCCGTGGAACACGCCGTTCATGCTCCAGACGTGGAAGGTCGCACCCTGCCTGGCTGCGGGCAACACGTGCGTGCTCAAGCCGGCGGAGTGGGCGCCACTCTCGGCCGGCCTGCTGGCCGAGATCGTACGGGACGCGGGCCTCCCGCCGGGAGTGTTCAACGTCGTCCACGGCGTCGGCGAGCGCGCCGGCGCCGCGGTGGTGGCGCACCCGGGCGTCCAGCTCATCTCCTTCACGGGCGAGACCGCGACCGGGCGTGAGATCATGCGCAACGGCGCGTCCGGGCTCAAGCGGTTCTCGATGGAGCTGGGCGGCAAGTCGCCGGTCGTGGTCTTCGCGGACGCCGACCTGGACCGCGCGCTGGATGCGGCGATCTTCGGCGTCTTCTCGCTGAACGGTGAACGGTGCACCGCGGGCTCGCGGCTGCTGGTCGAGGCGCCGGTCTACGACGGGCTCGTGGACGCCCTGCTCGCGCGGGTCGCCCGCATCCGCATCGGCGCGCCACTGGACCCGGCGACCGAGCTGGGGCCGCTGATCCACCCCGACCACTGGCACCGTGTGCGCGGCTACATGGACGTCGCCCGAGCGGAGGGCGTCACCGTGGCCGCCGGCGGCGACCGGCCGGCGGGGGTGGACCGCGGCAACTACTTTGCGCCCACGGTGCTGCTGGGCGCAGACGCGCGTCACCGCGTCTTCCAGGAGGAGATCTTCGGGCCGGTCCTGTGCGTGACGCCTTTCGCCAACGAGGCCGAGGCGGTCCGGCTGGCGAACGCGGTGCGCTACGGGCTGGCCGCCTACGTGTGGACGTCGGATGTGGCGCGCGCGCACCGTGTCGCCGCGCAGGTCGAGGCCGGCATGGTGTGGGTGAACTCGCAGAACGTGCGCGACCTGCGCATTCCGTTCGGGGGCATGAAGGACAGCGGGATCGGCCGCGAGGGCGGGCTCTATTCCTTCGAGTTCTACACCGAGCGCCAGGCAGTGCACGTAGCGCTCGGCCGGCACCCCATCCCCAGGCTCGGAGCCGGCTGATGGGCGCGCGCACCGGGGCGCAGTTCCTCGACGGGCTGCGCGCGCACCCCCCCGAGATCTGGGTCAGCGGGGACCGCGTGCGAGACCCCGTGGCGCATCCTGCTTTCCGCAACGTCGTACGCAGCGTGGCCGCGCTCTACGACATGCAGCACGAGCCCGCGCTCCGCGACGAGATGACCTACGCCTCGCCGTCATCGGGGGAGCGCGTGGGCCTCTCATTCCTGGTGCCGCGGACGCACGACGACCTGGTCCGCGTCCGCCGGATGATGAAGCGCTGGGCCGACTACTCAGGCGGCATGATGGGCCGCTCGCCCGACTACCTCAACCGGGCGCTGGCCGCGTACGCGGCCGCGGCGGACTACATGGCCGCCAACGACCCGCGCTTCGGCGAGCACGTCCGACGGTACTACGAGTTCGTCCGCGAAGGCGACCTCTGCCTGACGCACACGCTCATCAACCCCCAGTCTAACCGCGCGGTGGGCCCGGCCCGGCAGGCCGACCCGTACCTGGCCGCGGGCGTCGTTCGCGAGACCGACGCGGGCATCGTCGTGCGCGGCGCCCGGATGCTGGCGACGCTGCCGCTCGCCGACGAGATCATGGTCTTCCCGTCCACCGTGCTGCGCGGGGGAGCCGAGGACGCGCCGTACGCGTTCGCGTTCGCCATTCCGACCGCGACGCCCGGGCTGCGCTTCATCTGCCGGGAATCCTTCGACTACGGCCGTGACCCACGCGACCACCCCCTGGCGAGCCGCTTCGAGGAGATGGACGCCGTCGTCGTTTTCGACGACGTCCTGGTGCCGTGGGAGCGCGTCTTCCTCTTGCGCGACGTGGAGCGGTGCAACCGGGCCTTCGCGGAGACGCGCGCGGTGGTGCACATGGCCCACCAGGTGGTGGTGAAGAACGTCGCCAAGACCGAGTTCCTGCTGGGTCTGGTCTGCCTGATGGTGGACGCCATCGCGATCGAGGGGTTCCAGCACGTGCAGGAGAAGGTGGCCGAGGTGATCCAGACGCTGGAGGCGATGCGCGCGTTCCTCCGCGCGGCCGAGGCCGACGCGGCGCTGGACCGGTGGGGCATGATGACCCCCGCATGGCCGCCGCTGGACGCCGCCCGTAACCTGTTCCCCCGGGCCTACCCACGGATGGTCGAGATCGTTCACCAGCTCGGCGCGAGCGGGCTGATGGCGATTCCCACCTCGGCGGACCTGGACGGCCCGCTCGGGGCCGTCATCGAGACGTACTACCAGGCGGCGCGCGCGGACGCGCGCAGCCGCATCCGGCTCTTTCGGCTGGCCTGGGACGCGGCGCTATCCGCGTTCGGGGGTCGCCAGGCGCTCTACGAGCGGTTCTTCTTCGGCGATCCGGTCCGCATGGCCGGCGCGATGTTCGCGAACTACGACAAGGCGCCGTACATGGAGCGCGTGCGCGCGTTCCTCGGCCGCGTCGAGGACGAGGCGGCGCGCCCCGCGGGTGAGCGGCCGTGAGCGGGCCGGACCCGCGGGCCTACCGCCGGACGATCGGCCTGTTCGCAACCGGGGTCACGGTCGTGGCGGCCTCGGACGGGGCGGCGGTCGTGGGGATGACCGCGAACGCGGTCTGCTCGGTTTCGCTCGCCCCCCTGCTGCTGCTTGTGTGCGTGGGCCGCACCGCGCGGCTGGCCGCCCACCTGGCCCCGGGAACGCCGTTTTCGGTGAACGTGTTGCGGACCGACCAGGAGGTGCTGGCACGCTACTTCGCGGGCGGCTGGCGCCACCTGCCGCGGCCCGAGTTCCGGTTCGAGCCCTGGGGCGCCGGGCACCGGCTGGTGGGCGCGCTGGCCTCGATCCGGTGCACGATCGACCGCTGCCTGGACGGCGGCGACCACTGGATCGTGCTCGGACGGGTCACCGACCTCCACGACGGCGGCCCGCCCGCGGACCCGTTGCTCTTCTTCGCAGGGCGGTATCGCGCGCTCGCGCCGCTGGCGGCCGAGGTCCCGCCCGAGGTCGTGGGACCCGACGGCGTCTCGGTCTACTACGAGGAGTGGAGCGCGGCGCCTCCGGCCGCGCCCGTGGAGCCCGGCGAGTGACGGCGCCGGCGATCCTCCGGGCCGCGCATGCGGCCTTCCGTGTCACCGATCTTGGGCGCGCGCGCGCCTTCTACGTGGACCTGCTCGGCCTGGTCGAGACCGCGGCGAGCCCCGACGCCCTGTGCCTGCGCGGCTACGAGGAAGACGACCACCACAGCCTGCTGCTCGTCCGCGCGTCGTCGCCGGGTGTGGCGCACATGGCCTACCGCGTGGCGTCGCCCGACGACCTGGACTGGCTCGAGGTAAACGCCCGCGAGGCCGGACTGCCGGCGCGCCGGGTCGCCGCCGGCGAGGAGCCGGGCCAGGGACCGGCGCTGCGGCTTCAGGATCCCGCCGGGCTGCCCGTGGAGTTCGTCGCCTCGATGGAGCGCACCGGCCGGCTCCTGCAACGGTTCGACCTCCACCGCGGGGCGCGCATCATGCGGATTGACCACTTCAACTGTCAGGTGAGCGACGTAGAGGCGGCGTCTGCTTGGTACCAACGACAGTGGGGGTTCCGGTGCTCGGAGTACACGGAGACGGACGACGACCCGCCCCGGCTGTGGGCTGTCTGGCTGCACCGCAAGCAGAACGTCCACGACCTGGCGCTCATGACCGGGATCGGTCCGCGCCTGCACCACGCCGGGTTCTGGGTGCCCGAGGCCCTGGACGTCATCCGCGCCTGCGACCTGCTCGCCGGGGCCGGCTGGCACGGCGCCATTGAGCGTGGCCCTGGCCGACACGGCATCTCGAACGCGCTCTTCCTCTATTTGCGCGACCCCGACGGTCATCGCATCGAGGTCTACACCGGCGATTACCTGACGGCTGATCCCGACCGGCCGGCTATCCGGTGGGCCCTCAACGACCCACGCCGCCAGACCTTCTGGGGCCACGCGGCGCCGGCCAGCTGGTTTGACGAGGCCTCGCCGGTGGAGTCGGTCCTGACCGGCGACCTGCTGCCGACGCACGCGCCGGCGCTGCAGGATCGGCCGCAGTTCCTTACCTGACGACGGTGTGCGGTGGGGGCCGCTAGAGAGGCGCGACGCCCCGCTATCGGCGGGGCGTCGCGTCGTGTGAAGGGTCGGAAGCGGTCACCGGAACGACGCCCTCCGGCACCGTCGGTCCCGGAGGCTCCGCTCCCGACCCAGCCCTAGGCTGGCTGCATCCTCCCGCGACCGCCTTGGGCCGCGTCGTCCCGCGCCGCGGCGACCACCGCGGCCAGATCGGCCACCATCGGGCCGAACTCCGCCACAGCGCGGCCGTCCGGGTCGACCAGGACCAAGCCGTCCTCCTTCTCTATCACCTGGTACCCGTCCGGCAACCCCTCCACGGGGAGCCGCCAGCTCATGCGCACACCCGCCCGGCAACGCTTGCAAAGAAGCGAAAGTCGTCAAACGGTTCTGGAGCACAGCGCCCGGTCCCTCCGTCGCGGTCTGATTCTGATGGGATCAGAGCCGGCTTCAGCATCGACATACCCTTCGACTTCACTAGCGATGAAGTCTATGGGGCTGCTAGGCAGGAACTTCACCAGAGGTCGTCGAACCAGCGCGGCAACTTCAGCGCTACCATACCCGACCCGCGCTTCGTCCGACCAGCCGCCGTCGCACATCTACTCTCGTCCGAGCCTGAGGAGGGAGCATCCGTGACGAAAGTCATCGCCGCTGTTCTGGCTGCCATGCTGCTCGGTGCCGCGTGGGCGCCGGCAGCGCTCGCGCCCACCGCCGGTCACGGCGACGGCGGCGCGGTCGGCATGCCCGGGCACGGCGACGGGGTCGTGCTCCGGACCGCCGGTCACGGTGACGGCGGCGCAGTGGGCTAGGCCCTCGTCTTCTGTCACAACCAAGGTGGCGCGCTCGCGCCGAGCGGAGGGAGTCGTGTGACCCTGGGGCAGAAGATCCGCGCTGCGCGAAAGAGCCGTGGCCTGACGCAGCGGCAGCTCGCCGGCGGGGATCTCTCAGAGAGCTTCGTCAGCATGCTCGAGCACGACAAGGTCCGGCCTTCGCTGGAAACCCTGCGGATTTTGGCGAGCCGGCTGCACGTGGACCCCGCCGATCTGGTCGCGACCGAGCCGACGCCCCGGCGCCACGTCGGCGTGAAGCTCGAGCTCGGCCGGGCGCTGCTGCGCCAGCACCGCTTCACCGAGGCGATGGAGGCGTTCCAGGAGGCCGAGCGGGCGTGCGCGCCCGACTCGCCGCCGGAGACCATGTTCCGCGTTCGCGTGGGATTGGGCCAGGCCCTTACCGGACTGGGCCAGTATGAACTCGCGGAGCGTCACCTGGCCGAGGCGCAGACGCTCGCGACGTCGCTGGGGCGGCCGGATCTGGTTGCGCGGGTGGCGAGTGCCACCGGGTATCTCTCCCTCCGGCGGCGCGACCTTCCGGCCGCCCGCGACGCCTTCGCCCGGGGCCTGGACGCCGTGCGGGCCGCCAGCCCGGTCGATGTCGAGTTCGAGGGCGCGTTGCTCAACAACCTGGGTCGCACCTACTCGGACCTGGGCCTGCCGGCCCAGGCGCTCGAGTGCCTGAGGGCCGCGCTGGAGCGGATCGCGCCGCTCGGCGACCTGGTCACCCTGGGCCTGCTCCACTTCAACCTGGGCGTCACCCACGAGCGCCAGCAGGCGTTCGAGCAGGCCCGCGCGCACCTCGAGAAGGCCGCGGCGCTGTTCGAGGCACAGGAGAGCCTGCGCCTGCTCGGTACCGTGAAGCGGAGCATCGGCATCCTGCTGATCAACCGCGGGCAGCCCGCCGAAGGCGCGGAGGTCCTGCAGCAGAGCCTGGCGCTGGCCAACCAGACCGCGGATGACCTGGGTCGGGCCCAGACCCTGACCGAGCTCGCGCGCGCCTCGCTCATGCACGGCGACCTGCCGGCAGCGCGAGCGCAGGCCGAGGAGGCCATCCGGTTGTCTGTCAGGTTGCAGGACCCGGCCGAGGCGGCGCGCGCCGAGTCAGTGATGGCCGCGGTCTGTCACCGTGAGGGCCGCGTCGAGGAGGCCGAGCACCGCTACGCCTACGCGCTCCGCGAGTTCGAGCGCGTGCGCGCGGCGGACGAGGTCGCGCGGGTGAGCCGCGAGTACGCGTTCCTGCTCCTGGAACGGGGCGAGGAGGCAGTGGCCGCGCGGCTGTTCGCAAAGGCGTTCCGCGCGCAGGACGCCGCGCTCGCCGCCCGCTGAGCACACGTGCGTTACCCCGGTCCGGCCTCTTCGTCGCCGGCCTGACCGTCTGGAGGACCTGAGCCCGGGTGGCACTGCGCGACGAGATCCGCCTGGCCGTCGCGCTTTACGGCGGGGTGTCGCTCGCCGTCTACGAGGCCGGGGTCGCCCACGAACTCTACCGCGCGGTGCGCGGCGCGGGCGCATACGGCAAGGCGCTGGGAGACGGTCGCCGGGTGGTCGTGGACGTGGTCGCCGGCACCTCGGCCGGGGGTATCACGGGCGGCATGCTGGCGGCCGCGCTCGCGACCGGCGCCGACCTGACCGCGCTGCGGCGGGTCTGGTTGGACCGGGGAGACCTGGCGGCGCTCGTCCATCCGCCCGACGGCGCGGTCCCATCGTTGCTCGACGGTGACCGGCTCCGCGCCGCGATCGCCGAGGCCCTGCCCGCCGCGGGCCGTGCGCCGCTGGTGGATGACCTGGTCGCGTACCTGACGCTCACCGACCTGGCGGGCCGGCCCGTCTGGTATCTGGACAGTCTGGACCGACCGATCCTTGCCACCAGCGGTCGGGACCACGTGGTCTTCGACCGCGACGCGCTGAGAACCGCGCCAGGCGAGGACGGGAGGCTGGCCCGCGCGCGACTGGCGGACGCGATGCGGGCGACCGCGGCGTTCCCGGGCGCGTTCGCCCCGCACCGCCTGGACGGTCGGTGGTACGCCGACGGCGGAATACTGGACAACAAGCCGCTGGGGCTCGCGCTGCGCGGCATCCGCGATCGGCACAGCGCCGTCCGCGAACACCGCATGCTCGTCTTCGTCGAGCCGCACCCGGCGAGCGGGCCCGCGGCGCTGGATGCGGCGGTCGTCCCGCACCCGCTGGAGACGCTGGCGGCGGCGCTGGCGCTCGCGCTCGACGACTCGGTGCTCGAGGACCTGCACACCGTCGACGACGTCAACATGCGGATCGCCTGGTATCAGGCGTTCCGCGAGCTCTTCGACCTGTTCGTCGCGGACCGGGAGCGGCGGGGAGACGACGTGCTCGCCGACCCCGTCCTGGGCCCGCCGCTGCACGACCTGGCCGTGGAGGTACGCTTCTGTCTGGCGATGCTTGGGGGACGGTCCGCAGCCTGGGCGGCCTGGCAGCGCCTTGCGCCGCGGCTGCGGGCGGAGGGGGTCGATCCCGCCCGGCTAGCCCGCCGGCTGGTCGAGGACGCGGCGGCCGACGCGGACCTGCACCTGCGCTGGTTTGGCTGGATCGTCCGCGAGCGCATCGACCCGGTGCTCGACGCCGCGGAGGCCTCCGCGGATCTCGCCGAGGCCGCGCGCCGGTTCACGGGCGCAGACGGCGGCGATGCAGGGCTCAAGGATTGGATCGCCGACGAGTGCATTGCCCCGCTGCGCGCCGCCTGGCGCGCGTCCGGGCTGCCCGAGGCGGTGGTGGCCTGGGTCACCGACCCGCCGGGCGATCTCGCTGCCGGCGCCGAGGCGCTCATCGCCGACGCGCTCCGCTTGGCCGATGCCGCCGGCCTGCGCGCCACGGTGGCGCGCTGTCGCGGTGCGCTCGAGCGCGCCGCAGCCGAACCCGTGGCGGCGCGTGCGTTCGTCGCCTTCGAGACCTTCCGGCGTTACGACGCCTACTCTCTGGTGGTGGAGGCGGCCGGCGACCTCGCCGGAAAGCGCCGCGTGGACGTGGTCCGGGTGAGCCCGCGCGACGCCGACAACCTCAGCCTGATCGGCCGCACCGGGCCGCCCGCGGACCAGGCCGGGGAGAAGCTGGCCGGTGAGGTGCTCGGCCACTTCGGCGGGTTTCTGGAGCGGGGATGGCGCCGCAACGACTACATCTGGGGCCGGCTCGACGCCGCGGAGATCTTGTTGCGCGCGATCGCGACGACGCCACCGGCCCCCCCGGAGGGGTCCATTGCCACCCTCGTCACGGATGCGCGCCGCGAGATCCTGATCGAAGAGCATCGCGCGTACAACGCCGAGCTCGGTCGTGCCGACGCCCCGGTGCCAGATCCCATCGCGCACCCCCACCGCAACCGGCCGCTGATCGGTCGCGGCCGCGAGCGGTTCACCGACCTGCCGCCTGCACGTCGGGCGTACGCGTTGGGCTACCTGTTGCAGACCGTGCCCCGGATGCTGGAGGCGCCTGGCTCAATACCCGCGACGGCCGCGGTGCTGGGCGCGCTGCGCGCGGTCGGGACGGTGCTGCGCGTGCTCGCCGGGCCGCTCTTGCTGCTGGCCATGCCCGCGCAGACGCGCTGGAGCCGGATCGTTTGGGCGTTGGCCACGTGGGGCGCGCTGGCTGCGGCGCTCACGCTGGCCGCTGTCTACGCGGCCGACCGCGTCGGCGTGACCGCGACTGCCGCCTTGGGGGCCGTCGTGCTCGGAGCGCTCGCGCTCGCCTTCGTGCTGGGCGCGGCTGCGGGCCGGCCGGGCCGCCCCTGGTTCATCGCGCTCTTCGCGGCCGGCGCCGCCTCGGGCGCGGCGTTGCGGCCCTTCATCGAGCGGCTCTGGGTCTGGCTGCGGGTACCGTAGCCCGTCGGTCAGAGGAGGACAAGCGCGTCGAGCGGCCAGCGCGGCGGTTCGGTGCCATCCGGCGCCTCGCCCCGGTCGCTCTGGTCGAGGAAGGCGCGGACGCGCGCCACCTCGGCGCGCGCCTGAGGATCGGCGTGGCCGTCGACGACGGCCGCGGCCTCGGCCAGGCGCGCGGCCCCCTCCTCGGCGCGGCGCTCGCGCGCCGCCAGCCAGGCTAGCCGTACGAGCCCTCGCCCGGCCACGCCGGGTTCGCGCGCGCGGCGGGCCGCGCTCACCGCGGATTGGAGCCGGCGCCGGGCCTGCCGCGTGTCGCCGCCGTCCAGCGCCGCCGCGCCGAGTCCGAGCAGCGCGCGCGCTACCAGGTCGGCGTGCCGGCTGGCTTTCCGCGCGTGGCCGAGCGCGCGCCGGAAAGCCGCCTGAGCCTCCACCGGCTCGCCGCGCCGCAGGGCCAGCCAGCCGGTGGCCAAATCCGCGCGCATGCGCGCGCGCAAACCGAGCGGGCCGGCTAGCTCCGTGGCGTCCCGCACCGCGGCTGAGGCGGCGTCCAGCCGTCCGGCGACGATCTCGAGCTCGGCCAGCGCCAGGGCGGCGTCGAGCTCGTGGTGCGCGGATTGCGCCTGGTGGGCGAGTTCGCGCGCGATGGCGAGCGCGGCCCGTTCGGTCTCGCCGCCGGGCCCTCCGCGCTCGCGCACCCACGCCACGAGCCCCGCGGCGGTGGCCAGGCGCTGGTCGGTGGCGTCGCCGGCGATGGTGGACAGCGCGAGATGCAGGCGCCGGGCCAGAAAGCGCAGGGTGTCCAGCGAGGGCTCGGCGTAGCCGCCCTCGAGCTGGCTGATGAAGCTCTTGGTGTACTCGGCGCCCGCCAGTTCGGCCTGGGTGAGGTCCAGGTCGCGGCGGCGCCGCCGCAGACGCGCGCCCACCGGCGGATCGCCCGGGCGCGCGTGTCGCCTCGAGGGATGCCGGCCCATCAGTTAGCTGGGCGGCCCAGTTGCCGCGGCGATGTGCATCGTACGACCTCCGGCGGCCAAGGCTACCGACCGGCTCCGGTGTCCGCGGCCACGCCTCTGGAGACGCGAGGTGAGGTTGGTTGGACAATACCGGACCGCGCGGCGCAGCGTCAAGCGGTGCATGCGCGGGACGCTCCGCACGCGGCGCGCTCCGCCCGCCTTGACACCGGCAGGAGGCTCTGCTATGGGATGGGCATTGTGCCAGGGGTGGCGATGCCGCGCGCGTGCGGAGTGGGGATGATCGGTCTAGGGACCGTGGGCGGGGCCGTGGCCGGGCTGCTCCTGCGCCACGGGGAGGAGATCGCCCGCCGCGCTGGCGGGTCGCTCGTGCTGCGGCGCGTGGCGGTCGCCCACCCCGGGCGGCCTCGCGCCGTCGCGCTCCCCGACGGCGTCCTGGTCGGCGACGCGCGCGCGGTGATCGGCGATCCCGGCGTGGACGTCGTGGTGGAGGTGATGGGCGGGCTGGAGCCCGCGCGCACCTATGTGACCGAGGCGCTCGCAGCGGGCAAGTCGGTCGTCACCGCCAACAAGGTGCTCATGGCCGCGCGGGGCGAGGAGCTGCTGGCGGCCGCGGCCGCGGCCGGCACCGACCTGTTCTTCGAGGCCAGCGTTGGCGGCGGCATCCCCGTGGTCAAGGCGATCGTGGAGTCGCTCGCCGGCAACGAGATCCGCGAGATCGTGGGAATTCTCAACGGCACGACGAACTATATCCTGACGCGGATGGCCCGCGACGGGATGGGGTTCGGCGAAGCCCTCGTCGCCGCGCAGCGCCAGGGCTTCGCCGAGAGCGACCCGACGGACGACATTGACGGCCACGACGCGGCGGCCAAGCTGGCGATCCTGGCGACGGTCGCGTTCGGCGCCCGCGTCGTGGACGAGGACGTCTACCGTGAGGGCATCAGCCGCATCACCGCGCGCGACATCGCCTACGCTCGCGAGCTAGGGTATGCGGTGAAGCTGCTGGCCGTGGCGCGTCAGAGCGACGGCGGCATCGAGGCGCGGGTGCACCCCGCGCTGCTGCCGGCCGACCACCCGCTCGCCGCGGTCAACGAGGAGTTCAACGCGATCATGATCGAGGGCGATCCGGTGGGGCCGGTCGTGCTGGAGGGGCGCGGGGCCGGGGGCGGCCCAACCGCCAGCGCCGTGGTCGGCGACATCGTGGACGCCGCGCGCAACCGATGGCGCGGCGCGTGCGGCCGGCTCGCCTGGGGCGGCGCGGTCCGGCGTCCGGTCCTGGAGATCGAGGAGATCGTCGTGCCGTACTGCGCGTTTCTGGAGGTCGCCGACCGGCCCGGCGTCTTCGCGCGGGTGGCCGCGGCGTTCGGCGACGAGGCGGTGAGCATCGCGTCGATCGTGCAGAAGAGCCGGGGCGAGACCGCCGACGTCGTGTTGCTCACGCACGAGGCGCGCGAGGCAGCGATGCAGCGGGTGCTGCGGCGGTTGCGGGCGCTGGACGTCGTGGCCGCGATCCACGCCGTGCTGCGCATCGCGGGCTAGGGCGTGGCGGGCGTGCGCTGGCCGGGCATCGTCGCGGCGTACCGTGATCTGCTGCCGGCGGCGGCGCGCGTGGTCACGCTGGGCGAAGGCGGCACGCCACTGGTGCCCTCGCCGTCGTTGGAGCGACGGCTGGGCCGTCCGGCCTGGCTGAAGCTGGAGGGCTGCAACCCGACCGGCTCGTTCAAGGACCGCGGGATGACGATGGCGGTCAGCCGCGCCCTCGAGGCCGGTGCGCGCGGGGTCGTTTGCGCGTCGACCGGCAACACCGCGGCGTCTGCGGCGGCGTACGCGGCGCGGGCCGGGCTACCGTGTTGGATCGTGTTGCCCGCCGGCGCGGTGGCCCGCGGGAAACTGGTGCAGGCCTCGGCGCACGGCGCGCGCGTCGTGGCCGTGGACGCCGGGTTCGAGGCAGCCCTCGACCTGGCGCGCGAGGCGGCCTCGGAGCGCCACGTGCTGGTGAACTCCCTCAACCCGATGCGGCTGGAGGGGCAGGCGACGGTGGCGTACGAGCTCTGCGAGGCGTTGGGCCGCCCGCCGGCGGTCGTGGTGCTGCCGGTGGGGAACGGCGGCAACATCACCGCGTGCTGGATGGGATTCCGCCGCTGGCGCGACGCCGGACGGTGCTCGGCGCTGCCGCGCATGGTCGGGGTCCAGGCCGAGGGTGCGAGCCCGCTGATCCGCGGCGCGCCGGTGGAGCGGCCACAGACCGTGGCCTCGGCGATCCGCATCGGTCGGCCCGCGAGCTGGGCCGGCGCGGTCGAGGCGGCGGCGGCCTCCGGCGGCCGGTTCGTGGCGGTGAGCGACGACGACATCCTCGCGGCCCAGCGCGCGCTGGCCGGGGAGGGGGTGTTCGTCGAACCCGCCTCGGCCGCGGCGTACGCGGGCGCCGGTCGACTGGACCCGGCGGTGCTGCCGGACGGTGACGTGGTGTGCGTGCTGACCGGACACGGGCTGAAGGATCCCGACGCCGTGCCCGCTCCCTCCCCGGAGCGCGTGGCGGCCACGCCGGAGGCGGTGCGGGCGCTGATGGAGGGCGGAGGAGGGGCGCGGTGGCCCTGATCGTTCAGAAGTACGGGGGGAGCTCGGTCGCGACGACCGAGAAACTCCAGCATGTCGCGCGGCGCGTGGCCGCTACCCGGCGCGCCGGCGCCGACATGGTGGTGGTCGTCTCGGCGCCCGGCGACATGACCGACGATCTGATCGCCCGGGCGCGCGAGATCACCGACCGACCGCCGGCCCGCGAGCTGGACATGCTCATGGCGGTGGGCGAGCAGGTCTCGATCGCCCTGCTGTCGATGGCGCTCCAGGCGCTGGGGGAGCCCGCGATCTCGCTGACCGGCCCGCAGGTGCGCATCCTGACCGACAGCGTGCACACCAAGGCGCGCATCCTCGAGATCGACCGCCGCCGCATCGACGAGGAACTGGCGAGGGGCCGCATTGTGGTTGTGGCCGGGTTCCAGGGGACCACGCCCGACCACGAGATCACGACACTGGGCCGCGGCGGCTCCGACCTCTCCGCGGTGGCGCTCGCCTCGGCCCTGGGCGCGGTCTCCTGCGAGATCTATACCGACGTGCCGGGTGTCTTTACGGCCGACCCGCGGATCGTGCCCGAGGCGCACAAGCTCGACCGCCTCTCCTACGACGAGATGCTCGAGATGGCCAGCAGCGGCGCCGTGGTCCTGCAGACCCGGTCGGTGGAGTATGCCAAGACCTACGGCGTCCGGCTGCACGTCCGGTCCACGTGGAGCGAGGAGCCGGGCACGGTCGTCGAGGAGGTCACCGACGTGGAACGTGTTCGCCTGGTCACCGGCGTCACGCACGATACGGACGTGGCGCGCATCACCATCACCAACGTCCCCGACATCCCGGGCATCGCGCACCGCATCTTCTCGGCGCTGGCCGAGCGCCACATCAACGTGGACATGATCGTCCAGACCGCCAGCCGCGGCGGCCGGGCCGACATCTCGTTCACGGTCACCAAGGCCGACGCGCCGCTCGCCGGGGAGACCATGCGCGAGGTGGGCCGGGAGATCGGCGCCGGCGCGATCGAGGCGGGCGAGGGCGTGGCCAAGGTCTCGATCGTCGGCGCCGGGATGGCGAGCAACCCCGGGGTGGCCGCCAAGATGTTCGGGGCGCTCGCGGGGGCCGGCGTCAACATCCAGATGATCAGCACCTCGGAGATCAAGGTGTCCTGCGTGGTCCCGCTGGAGGACATCCAGAAGGCGGTGCGCGCCGTCCACCGGGCCTTCAACCTCGACGCGCTCGGCTAGGCACGCAGGAACTCGGCCGCCGATGTGGAAATGGTTGGCCCCGCTCAACGAGCGAGGGACGGAAGCGGTGCTCCAGCGGGGCCGGAGGGAGGCCGTGGCGATCTCTGAGCGCGGTGCGACCGTCCGCGCGCGGGCCGGGGCCGACGCGCTGGCCGCGCGGTACGCGCGGACGCGCGACCCGCGGGCGCGCGACGACCTGGTCGCCGCCTGCACGGGCCAGGTCCGCGCCATCGCCGCGGAGCTCGCTAGCGGCGGCGCGCCCGGCGACGACCTGCTCCAGGTCGGTTTCCTCGGGCTGCTGAACGCCGCCGACCACTTCGACCCGTCCCGCGGCACGCCGTTTGCGGCGTTCGCCCGCCATTACATCCGCGGCGAGATCCAGCACTACCTGCGCGACCACCACGCCCTCGTCCGCAGGCCCCGCTGGCTCGACCGCCTGAACGGCGAGGTCGAGCGGGCGGTCGGGGAGCACCTCAGCGCGCAGGGGCGATACCCGGCGCAGGCCGAGCTGGCGGCGCGGCTGGGGATCGACGCCGGGACGCTGGCGGCGATGCTCGGCGCGCGCCGGGTCGTGCGGCCGCTGTCGCTGGACGCCGAGGACGCCGACGGCGGACGGGTCACGGAGGCGACGCCCGGCGGCGACGGCATCGGGCGCGCGGTGGAGGACCGCGTCGTGCTCCTCGGCGCGCTGGGGGCGCTGAATCCCCTCCAGCGGGCCGTGGTGTTCCTTGTCTACTTTACGGACCTGACCCAGGCCCAAGCCGCCGCTCGGCTCGGCGTCTCACAGAAGCACGTCTCGCGGGTGCTGGCCTCCGCGCTCCACCGTCTGCGGTTCCTGCTGCGGCCCGAGGCGCCGGCGGGCTGACGCCGGCCGGGACCGCCTCGCCCGGCTAGCCGCCGGCGTCCTCTTCGTAGCGCTCGCGCAGGCTGTGCACGACGGTCGGGTCGGCCAGCGTGGTGGTGTCCCCCAGCACCCGGCCCTCCGCGATGTCGCGGAGCAGGCGGCGCATGATCTTGCCGCTGCGGGTCTTCGGCAGCTCGGCGGTCAGGAGCACGCGGTCGGGCTTCGCGATAGGGCCGATCTTCTCGGCGACGTGATCGCGCAGCTCCTCGATGACCGACTCGTCGGGTGTCCCGCCGTCCTTGAGGGTCACGAACGCGGCCAGCGCCTGCCCCTTGATCTCGTGGTGCATCCCGATGACGGCCGCCTCGGCCACGCGCGGGTGCGAGACCAGGGCGCTCTCCACCTCCATGGTGCCGATGCGGTGGCCGGCCACGTTGATGACGTCGTCCACCCGCCCCAGCAGCCAGAAGTACCCGTCGTCGTCCTTGCGCGCGCCGTCGCCGGTGAAGTAGACGCCCGGGATGCGGTCCCAGTAGATCTGCTGGAAGCGCGCGGGGTCGCCGTAGATGCCGCGCAGCATCGCCGGCCACGGCCGGCGCAGTACCAGGTAGCCGCCCGTGTTGGGTGGGACCGGGACGCCCTTTTCGTCCACCACCTCGGCGTCGATCGTCGGGAACGGCCGCGTGGCCGACCCGGGTTTGAGCGTGGTGAGGCCCGGCAGCGGCGAGATAAGAATCATGCCCGTCTCGGTCTGCCACCAGGTGTCCACCACGGGCGTGCGGTCGCCGCCGATGTGCCGGCGGTACCACATCCACGCCTCGGGGTTGATCGGCTCGCCCACGGTGCCGAGCAGGCGGAGGGTGGACAGATCGTGCCGGGCTGGCCACTGCGGCCCCCACTTGATGAACGTGCGGATCGCGGTGGGCGCGGTGTAGAGGACGGTGACGCCGTAGCGCTCGACGATCTCCCAGAACCGGTCCTTCTCAGGCCAGTCCGGCGTGCCCTCGTACATCACGGTGGTGGCGCCGTTGGCGAGCGGGCCGTAGACGATGTAGGAGTGGCCGGTCACCCACCCGATGTCGGCCGTGCACCAGTAGACATCGTCTTCCTTCAGGTCGAAGATCCACTTCGTGGTCAGGTAGGTGCCGACCATGTACCCCCCGGTCGTGTGCACGATCCCCTTGGGTTTGCCGGTCGTCCCGCTCGTGTAGAGGATGTAGAGTAAGTCCTCGCTGTCCATCTCCTCGGCCGGGCAGTCCAGGCCCATCCCGTCGAGCGCGCGGTGCCACCAGCGATCGCGGCCCTCGACCATGTGGATCGCCGCGGCCTCGCCGATGCGCCGCACCACGAGCACGTGCTGGATGGTCGGCGTCTCGGCCAGCGCGTGGTCCACGTTGCGCTTGAGCGGGACGATCTGTCCGCGCCGGAACCCGCCGTCGGCCGTGATGACGACCTTCGCCTGCGCGTCGTTGATACGATCGCGCAGGGCCTCGGCGGAGAACCCTCCGAAGACCACGGTGTGCACTGCGCCGATGCGCGCGCAGGCCAGCATCGCGATCGGCAGCTCCGGGATCATCGGCATGTAGATCGCCACCCGGTCACCGCGCCGCACGCCCAGGGCCAGCAGGGCGTTGGCGCACCGGTTGACCTCGCGCGCCAGGTCCCAGTAGGTCAGCACCCGCTGCTCGCCGGGCTCGCCCTCCCAGACGATGGCCGCCTTGTTGCGCCGCGCGGAGCGCAGGTGGCGGTCCAGGCAGTTGTACGCGATGTTGGTGCGGCCGCCGACGAACCATCTGGCGTAGGGTGGGGTCCACTCGAGCACCGCGTCCCACCGCCTGAACCAGTGCAGGTCCTCGGCGGCCCTGGCCCAGAATCCTTCGGGGTCGCGGCGCGCGCGCTCGTAGACGGACTCGTCGTTGACCAGGGCCTGGTTCGCAAAGGCCTCGGGCGGGGCGAACACCCGGCGCTCGTCGAGCAGCGATTCGATCGGACGGCTGGACATGCCACTCCTCCCCCTCGCCTGGTGGTGCGAGTGGAGTATGTTCCAGCCACACCGGGAGGAGTCCTACACCTATGAGCGACCTCACGCACAGAAGCGCCGTGCAGCTGGCCCGGGCCATCCGCGAGGGCCGGACCACGGCACGCGCGGCGGTGGAGGCCTACCTGTCGCGGATCGCGGCGGTGGACCCGCAGGTTCGGGCGTATGTCACCATGCTGACCGACCGGGCGCGGGCGCAGGCCGAGGCGCTCGACGCCGAGGCCCGCGCGGGCCGCCTGCGCGGCCCGCTGCACGGGGTGCCCGTGGCGGTGAAAGACCTGCTGGCGGTCCGGGGCGTGGTGATGCGCGCCGGGTCCTCGGTGCTGGAGGAGGTGCCGGCCGCGGAGGATGCGACCGTCGTGCGCCGGCTGGAGGAGGCGGGTGCAATCGTGCTGGGCACGACCGCGCTGCACGAGGTCGCGCTCGGGGTGACCAGCGTCAACCCGGCTGGCCAGACCCCGCGCAACCCCTGGGGGCTCGACCGCATCACCGGCGGCTCGAGCGGCGGGTCGGCGGCCGCGGTCGCGGCCCGGCTCGCCGCCGCGGCGATCGGCTCGGACACCGGCGGCTCGATCCGGATTCCCGCGGGGTACTGCGGGATCGTCGGGCTCAAGCCCACCTTCGGGCGGGTGAGTCGCGCGGGCGCGCTCCCGCTCGCGGGTTCGTTCGACACCGTGGGACCGATGACGCGCACCGTGGAGGACGCGGCCTCGCTGCTGGAGGCCATCGCTGGGCACGACCCCGCCGATCCCGCCAGCCGCGACCATCCGACCGAGCCGTACCTGGAAGCGACCCGCCGAGACCCCGGGCCGGTGCGGCTGGGCCGGCTGGCGGGTCCCTTCTTCGAGGACGACCTGGACCCGGCTGTCGCCGCGGCGCTGGACGCCGCGCTCACCGCGGCCCTCGGCGCAGGCTGGACCGTGCAGGACGTTCGCCTGCAGACGGTCGCCGACGCCCAGGCCGCGCAGGTCGTTGTGCTGCTCGCCGAGGCCGCCGCGTTCCACGCGGCGCGGTTCCCCGGGCGGTGGGACCGCTACGCGCCCGACGTGCGCGCGCTGCTCGAGCAGGGCCGGGCCACGCCGCCCGAGGCGGTGGCGGCCGCGCGCGAGGTGCTCTCCCGCGTGCAGGCCGAGGTCGCGGACGTCTTCGCGCGGGTGGACGTCCTCCTCGGGCCGGCCCTGCCAGGCGGCGCACCGCGGGCAGCCGAGGTCCACCCCGATGCGCCGTCGTGGATGGAGGCGCGTCGGCGCATCGCCCGGTTCTCGCGGCTCTACAACGCCACGGGCCTTCCGGCGCTGGTCCTGCCGGCCGGGCTGACGTCCGAGGGGTTGCCCGTCGGCGTGCAGCTCGCCGCCCCGGCGTTCGGTGAAAGCCGACTGCTCGCCGCGGCGCGCCGTCTGGAGGCCGCGCTCGGCTGGACACTTCCGGTGCTGCCGGAGAGCCGCGCGACAACGTGACGAGCGACGGCGTGAGAGGAAGGCGTTCGGGCTGACGCGAAAGGGTGGGCCGGGCTTGCACGGACGGCAGGTGAACGCCCGTATGAATGCATCCACGCTGACGAGACCGGACGCGTGGCACGCGGTCCGGCGCCTGGCGCTGGCGACCAGCATCGCCACCTGGGTCCTCCTGCTGGTCGGCGCCACGGTCAGCACCATGGGCGCCGGCCTGGCGTGCCCGGACTGGCCGCTGTGCCACGGCCGACTCATCCCACCGCTGGACCGTCTGGTCCTGATCGAATACGGGCACCGACTGCTGGCCTCGGCGGTGGGCGCGATGATGCTCGCGCTTGCGGTAATGGTCTGGCGGCGCGAGCCCCGGGGGGGGCTTCGCGGGCTGTCCGCGGCGCTGCTCGGGTTACTGGCGGCGCAGGTGCTCCTGGGTGGGGCCACCGTGCTGTCGCGACTCACGCCGGCCGTCGTGGGCACGCACCTGCTTGTGGCCGTGACGTTCCTCGCGCTGCTGGCCGCCTTCACCGCGAGGGCCTGGTGGGCGACCGGCGCCGGGGCACCGCCGGCGCCCGCGCCGGGGTTCGCGCGCCTGGCGCACGTCGCGCTCGCGCTCGCCTTCGTGCAGGTCGCGCTGGGCGGCTACACCAGCGCGTTCGGCGCGGGCCTCGCGTGCCCGGACTTCCCGCTGTGCCGGGGCCGGCTGTTCCCGTCGCCCGACCCACTGATCCTCTTGCACTACACGCACCGCCTCGTCGCGCTGGCGCTGACCGTCGCCGTGGCCGCGCTCGCCGGCCGCGCCCGCGGAAGCGCCGACCGCGCCACGCGCGTGGCGGCCGCGGCCGCCGCGGCCGCGGTGATCGCGCAGGTCGTGCTGGGCGCATTCGTCGTCTGGACGCGCATCGCGCCGGCCGTGCGAATCGCCCACCTGGGCGGCGCCGGCGCGCTGATGGCGGCGCTCGCGGTCTTGCTGGTGCGCGTGCGCCTGGTCGCGGCCGACGCGGCGGCGCCCGCGGCGGCGGGCCGGCGGCCGGTCGTGGCGGACTATCTGGCACTCACCAAGCCGCGGATCATCGTGCTCCTGCTGGTGACCACGATCACCACGATGGTGGTCGCCGCGGGCGGCATGGTGGCGTGGACGCTGGCGGTCTACACCCTGCTCGGCGGCGCGCTGGCCGCCGGCGCCGCCAACGCCATCAACTGCTACTGGGACCGCGACGTGGATGCGCTCATGCGCCGCACCCGCGGCCGGCCGCTGCCGGCCCGGCGGGTCGCGCCGGCCTCGGCGCTCGCCTTCGGGGGGGTGCTGGCCGCGGCGTCGGTGTTGTTGCTCGGGCTCAACGTGAACTGGCTGGCGGCCGGGCTCGCCCTCGCCGGCATCGTCTACTACGTCGGCATCTACACGATCTGGCTGAAGCGGACCACGCCGCAGAACATCGTCATCGGCGGCGCGGCCGGCGCCGTGCCGCCGCTCGTCGGCTGGGCGGCGGTCAGGGGTGACGTCGGGCTGCCGGCGATCCTGCTGTTCGCCGTCATCTTCTTGTGGACGCCGCCGCACTTCTGGGCGCTGGCGCTCCACCGCGCCGACGACTACCGCGCCGCGCGCATCCCGATGCTGCCGGTCGTGCGCGGGACGGCCGAGACGGTCCGTCAGATGATGCTCTACACCGCCGCGCTGGTCGCGGCCACGTTCCTGCTCGCGGCGTACGGCGGACTCGGCCGCCTCTACCTGGCGGCGGCGGTGGCGCTGGCCGTGCCGTTCATAGGGTTGGTCGCGCTGCTCGCGCGGCGCACGACCGCGGGCAGGGCGCGGGCGCTCTTCGGGTACTCGATCGTCTACCTGGGCCTGTTGTTCGTGGCCATGGCGGTGGATCGTCTGATCGGATGACGGGAGCACGGAGGAGTCGGCGCGCCGCGGGCCTAATACCCCTTGTATCGCGGCGCGACGGGTCGCGCACTCCCCTCGACGGCGGACGCCCAGCGGGATAGGATCGGAGAGATGGCGAACGCGCCACAGCACAGCGACGCACGCGGCACCGGGCTGGCGGTGGCGCTGCTCATCGTCGGCCTGGTCGTAGTCGGCGGGGTGGGCGCGACGCTGTACGCGACCGGCCGATGGTGGCTGCCCCCGGTTGCCTCCGCGCACGGCGTCGCCATCGACCGGCTCTTCTACTCGACACTCGTCATCACCGGCGTCGTCTTCATCGGCGTCCACGTGCTGCTGGCCCTGTTCGTGTGGCGGTTCGCCGCCCGCGGCGCGGGGCGCGCGGTCTACTTCCACGACCACCGCCGGCTCGAGCTCACGTACACGATCATCCCCGCGATCGCGCTCGCGATCATGGTGGCGATGAGCGGGATCGTCTGGGCGCGCGTGCGCCTGGGTGCGCCTCCGGCCGACGCGCTGGTGGTGGACGTGCGCGGCGAGCAGTTCGCCTGGCTGGCGCGCTATCCCGGGCCCGACGGTCGGTTCGGCCGGGTGGACCCGAGGCGCATCGACGCGCGGACGAACCCCATGGGTCTGGACCCCGAGGACCCGGCAGCCCGCGACGACGTCGTCTCGCGGACCCTGCACCTGGTCGTCGGCCGGCCGGTGCGCGTCCAGCTGCGGTCCACCGGCGTGCTGCACAGCTTCTTCGTCCCGGAGTTTCGGGTGAAGCAGGACACCGTGCCGGGAATGACGATCGAGATCTGGTTTACCCCCACGCGGGAGGGGCAGTTTGAGATCGCCTGCGCGGAGCTGTGCGGCATCGGGCACTACGCGATGCGGGGCCAGGTCGTGGTGCAGTCGCCGGAGGCGTTCGCGGCCTGGCTGGCCCAGCAGCGCCCGGCGTTGGCGCCGGCGCCCTAGCGCCGGACGGGAGGGAGCGAGCGGTGGAAGGCACGGAAGGCGGGCTGCGGGACGCGCAGGGGCGCCGGATCGCGCCGGGCGCGAAGGTCCGCAGCGGCGAGCTCGAGGGCACCGTGGCCCGCGTCGAGCCGGCCTACGGCGTCCTGACCATCATCACCGAGGCCGCCCGCGCCGGCAAGACCGAGCGCATGGTCCGCGCGTCCACGGTGGAGGTGCTCGAGGAGGCCCCACAGCGCCCGCACCACGAGCCGTTCATCCGGCGCTACATTTTCAGCCTGGATCACAAGGTCATCGGCATCCAGTACCTGTTCACCTCGCTGTTCATGGCGCTGGTCGGCGGCGTGCTGGCGATGCTGATCCGCCTGCAGCTCGGCTGGCCCGGGGTCCGGTGGGGCCTGGCCGCCGCGCTCTTCCCCGGCGGGTTCGCCGGCGGCCAGATGAAGCCCGACTTCTACCTGGCCGTGGTGACGATGCACGGGACCATCATGGTCTTCTTCGTGCTCACCACGGTGCTCTCGGGCGGGTTCGGGAACTTCCTGATCCCTCTGCAGATCGGTGCGCGGGACATGGCGTTCCCGTGGATGAACATGATGTCCTACTGGCTGCTGGTGCCGGCGATCGTCGTGCTGCTGGCGTCGTTCTTCGTCACCGGCGGCGCCGCCGGCGGCGGGTGGACCGCCTACCCGCCGCTCTCGGCCATTCCGGCCGCGGCGCCGGGGTCCGGGCTGGGCCAGACGCTCTGGCTGGTGGCGCTGGCGATCCTGATCGTCGCGCTCCTGTTCGGATCGCTCAACTACATCACCACCATCCTCCAGCTCCGCACGCGCGGCATGTCCATGATGCGGCTCCCGCTGACCATCTGGGGGCTCTTCGTCACCGCGGTGCTGATGCTGCTTTCCTTCCCAGTGCTCTTCGCCGCGGCGATCATGCTGCTGTTCGACCGCCTGGGCGGGACGAGCTTCTTCGTGCCCGCCGGGGTCTACGTCGGCGGCGAGGTGCTCTCGCACGCCGGGGGCAACCCGCTGCTCTGGCAGCACCTGTTCTGGTTCCTCGGCCACCCCGAGGTCTACGTGCTCATCCTGCCCGCGATGGGCATGGTCTCCGACATCATGGCGACCCACGGCCGCAAGCCGGTGTTCGGCTATCAGTTCATGGTGGGGTCGATCGTCGCGATCGGCGTGCTCAGCTTCCTGGTGTGGGCGCACCACATGTACACGAGCGGGATGAACCCCCTGGTGGCCATGGCGTTCATGACCACGACGCTGGCCATCGCGGTGCCGTCGGCGGTCAAGACGTTCAACTGGCTGGCCACGCTGTGGGGTGCGCGCATCCAGTTCACGACGTCGATGCTCTACGCGATCGGGTTCGTCTCGCTGTTCGTCACCGGGGGCCTGACGGGCGTCTTCCTGGCGCAGCCGCCGGTGGACATCTACATGCACGACACGTTCTTCGTGGTGGCGCACTTCCACTTCGTCATGGCGTCCGCGGCGCTGTTCGGCGTCTTCGCCGGCATCTACCACTGGTTCCCCAAGATGTTCGGCCGCTTCATGAACGAGCGGCTCGGCAAGATCCACTTCTGGCTGACCTTCATCGGCATCTACGCGACATTCTTCCCGATGCACTTCGCCGGCTTCTCCGGGATGATGCGGCGGATCTACTCGACCCAGGTCTACGCCTTCCTGGCGGACCTGGCGCCGCTGAACGTGTTCATCTCGGTGGCGGCCTTCGGCCTGGGGCTGGCGCAGCTCCTCTTCGTCTATAACTTCCTCTACAGCCTCCGCCGCGGCCCGGTGGCCGACCGCAACCCGTGGCGCGCGACCACCCTGGAGTGGGAGACGCCCTCGCCTCCGCCGCACGGCAACTTCCCGGACGAACTGCCGGTGGTGCACCGCTGGGCCTACGACTACAGCCTGCCTGGCGCGCCGGACGACTTCGTGCCGCAGACCACCCCGCTGCGGCCCGCGCCGGTGGCGGGCGGGCAGGACGCGGGGGGCCCGCAGGGCTGATGGCCGCGCCCGCGCTCCGCGAGCGCCACGCCGCGCCGGGGCCGCCCCCTGCGCCCCCAGGGGACGGCGGCCGCTGGGAGCCCTCGCCCTCGCCGGCCGGCCGCGCGCCGGCGCGGGGGAGCGCCGCAGTCACCGGCGTCTGGTTGCTCGCTGGCGCGGTCGCCATCCTGTTCGTCGCGTTCACCAGCACCCTGCTCGTGCGTCGCGCCGAGGCCGACTGGCGCGCGGGCCCGTTCCCGCCCGCGTTCTGGGCCACCACGGGGGTGCTGCTGGCCAGCAGCGCGGCCGTGGAGCGCGCGCGCGCCCGCGGCCGGGCCGGCGACCTCGACGGGTTGCGCCGGGGCCTGTGGGTGGCGACCGCGCTCGGCGGGGCGTTTCTGGGCGGCCAGGTGGTCGCCTGGGGGGGGTTGCTGGCCGCCGGGGTGGGGCTGGCGACCAGCGCGCACGCGTCCTTCCTCTATCTGTTGACCGGGGCACATGCGCTCCACGTCGCCGGCGGCGTGGGCGCGCTGGCCTACGCCGGGTGGCGGGCGCACCGCGCGCTGGTCGCGCCGTCGGCGATGGAGGCCGCGACCCCGGCCGCGATCTACTGGCACGTCGTGGACGGGCTGTGGCTGTACGTGCTCGCCGTCCTCTTCATCCTGTGAGGCGCGCCGGGGAGGCAGACGGTGGCATCGGCTGAGGCGACCCAGGATCAGGTGCTGCGCTCGGAGTGGGGCGGCGGGCGGTCGCCGTTCGCGGTGGGCTGGCCGAAGCTCATGATGTGGCTGTTCCTGGTGCAGGACACGCTGACGTTCGCCGGCCTGCTCACCGCGTACGGCTTCGTGCGAATCGCCGCCGGCCGCTGGCCCGTCCAGGAAGAGATCTTCAACCTCTACCTGGTCGGGTTTATGTCGTTCGTGCTGATCTGCAGCAGCGCCACCATGGCGGTGGCGGTGGCGGCCTCACGCGCCGGAGAGCGCGACCGCGCGCTGCGCTACCTCCTCTACACCGTGCTCGGGGGGCTTGTCTTTCTCGGTTGCCAGGTCTACGAGTGGTCCCACTTCATCCACGAGGGCGCGCGGCTGTTCAACAACCCGTGGGGCGTGCCGCTGTTCTCGGCGACGTTCTTCATCATCACCGGCTTCCACGGCGCGCACGTGACCGCCGGCGTGATCTACCTGCTGGTCACGGCGGTGCGCCACCAGCGCCGCGAGATCCAGCCGGAGAGCGTGGAGATCGCGGGCCTGTACTGGCACTTCGTGGACCTGGTCTGGGTCTTCATCTTCGTCCTGCTCTATCTGCTCTAGGGAGGGAGACGGTGTCGGAGGGCGAGGGCGGCCGGCCGCACGGCGGGTACCGGGTCTACTGGGTGGTCTGGTTCTGGCTGCTGGTCATTACCGTGCTCGAGCTCGGCGTGGTGCTGGTGCACGTGCCCCGGACGTTGCTCGCGATCATGCTGGTGGTGCTGGCGCTGATGAAGGCCTGGCTCATCATCGCGTACTTCATGCATCTGAAGTACGAGCGGCTGAGCTTCATCTACGCGGTCATCACGCCGCTGTTCCTCGGCGTCATCCTCTTCTTCGCCCTGGTGCCCGACGCGCTGGACGTGCTGCGCCTGCGCTGACCGCCCCTGGGCTGCCCGAGTCGCGGGCACGTGGCCCGTGCCGTTGAGCCGCTGCGGCGAGGGAGTGTAGACTGGAGCGGGACAGGCGCCTCGTTCCCCTTCGCGACACCCTGGAGGCAGACTGTGCGGGCGATCGCAGCCCTGGCGGAGTTCTTCGGCGGCGCGCGTGAGGTTGCCGCGGCGTACCTCTACGGCCGCTACCCCAGCGGGCCGAGCTTCCCGGACACCGACCTGGAGGTCGGCCTGGTGTTCCCACCGGGGGCGCAGGAAGACGAGATCCGGGAGTACCTGGAGCGGCTGTCCGAGGCCAACCCGCTCGGCGGCGAGCCGGGCATGCTCATGCCGTTCGCGCTGAACACGCACATCCCGCAGGTGGTACACGAGGTCCTGACGGGCGGGACCGTGCTGGTGGACAACGACCCCGCGGCGCGGGCCGCGTTCGCCGAGACCGCGAGAGCCCGGATCGAGCGCGAGTGGCCGGCGATGCTGGACGACGCGCGTGAGGCGATCGCGCAGGCGCGCTCGCTCGGGCTGGCGGCCACGGCCGCCTCCGGCTACGTGGTCCCCCAGCCGCCGCGGTTCCTGGATCCCATCCGGGTAGGCTGGCGCCTGGGCCGCGTGCTGGCCTCGGTGGCCGTGATCGAGGCCACCACCCGCGACCTCGAGGCCGTCACGCGCGACCCCGACCGTCTCGGGCAGGTCGTCGGCTGGTTCAGCAACGCCTCGGGCGCGGCCACCGGGATCGCCAAGGCGATGCTGAACATTTTCGAGATGGAGCGCCCGCCGCGGCGGTGGCAGGTGTTCATCCCGATCGCCGACACGGGCCTGATCCCCATGGACCTGGCCCTGGCGCTGGGCGGGCTCGTCGAGCTGCGCTGGCAGTTCCTGGCTGGTAGCGGCATGGTCGCCGCCGACCGGATCGTGACCGGCGTGCGGGGCGCCCTGCCGCATCTGCTCGCGTTCGCGCGGCAGGCAGCGTGGTACTGCGAGCTGCCGGGCGGCCGCGGGGACGCGAAGGTCCACTGACGGCGGTCATCGCGCGGCCGCCGTCGGAGAACGGAGGAGGGAGAACGTGAGCGACGCGGTGCAGGTCGACGTGCAGCCCACACCCAACATCAACGCGCTGAAGTTCGTGGTCAACCGCCGCGTGACCGAGGGGCGGAGCCGCACCTTCCGATCGGCCGAAGAAGCCGCCGCGGACCCGCTCGCCGCCCGGCTGTTCGCCATCCCGGGCGTGGTCCAGGTGTTCCTGTTGAACGACTTCGTGACGGTAACGCGCGACCCGGCGCGGGACTGGGAGGAGATCGCCGCGGGCGCGGAGGCGGCGATCCGGGAGCACTTCGGGGCGGATTAGGCCTCGGGCCGGCTCGCCACCAGCCACACCGGCTGCTCGAGCAGCCGCCGCAGCTCGGCCAGGAACCGCGCCACCTCGGCGCCGTCGGTCACGCGGTGGTCGGCGGAGCAGGTCATCTGCATCATCGTCGCCACCGCGAGGGCGCCGTCGCGCACCACCGGCTGCGGCTTCGCCGCGCCCACCGCCAGGATCGCGGCCTGCGGGGGGTTGACGATCGCCGAGAAGACGTCCACGTCGAACATGCCCAGGTTGCTGATGGTGAAGGTCCCGGGCTGGAGGTCTTCGGCGCGGAGCTTGCCGGCGCGCGCGCGCTCGGCCAGCGCCCGCGCCTCGGCGGCGATCTCCCAGACCGACTTGCGGTCGCAGTGGTACAGCGTGGGCGCGATGAGCCCCTCGGGGAGCGCGACCGCGACGCTGATGTTGACGTCGCCGTAATAGCGCACCGCGCCCTCCACGAACGCCGCGTTCAGCGCCGGGAACCGACGCAGCGCGAGCGCCGTGGCGCGGACCACCAGGTCGTTCACCGAGACTTTGCGCGCATCGTCGGCGCCCTCGTTGAGCTGCCGGCGGAGCGCGAGCGCCGCGTCCATGCCAACCGCCATCGTGATGTAGATGTGCGGGATCTGCTGCTTGGCCTCGGTCATCCGGCGCGCGATGGTCTGGCGCATCCGGCTGAGCGGCTCATCGCGGTCGCCGGCGGCTGCCGGGGCGGCCGGCATGCCGTCCGCCGCCCGCGGGGTGGCCTCGCGCGCGGCGACCGCGGCCTCGACGTCTTCTTTCGTAATGCGGCCCTCGGGACCGGTGCCCGTGATCGAGGCGAGGGGGATGCCGTGCTGCTCGGCCAGGCGGCGCGCGAGCGGCGAGGCGCGGACCGGGCCGGCCTCGGGCGCTGCGGGGGCTGGAGCGGCGACCGCGGCCTGTCGGGGGACCGTCGTCGCCGCGGGGGCCTGCGCGGGCCGCCCGGCGGGCGTCTTCGCCGCCGGCGTCCCGGCCGGCTCGCCCTCGCGCCTGATGATCGCGATGGTCGCGCCCACCTGGGCGACCTCACCCGCGGGCACGACGATCTCGGCGAGCGTCCCCTCGTCCTCGGCCTCCAGATCCACGTTGACCTTGTCGGTCTCGATCTCGGCGATCGGCTCGCCGCGCGCCACGGGGTCGCCGGGCTGCTTCATCCAGCGCAGCACCTTGCCCTCGGTCATCGCGTCGCCCATCTTCGGCATGATGACCTCAGCCATCGGCGCGCCCTCCCGCTGGCGCCGGCTCTCGGTAGAGGGTGCGCCGCGCTGCTCGGACGACGTCGTCGGCATCCGGAAGCGCCAGCAGTTCGAGGTTGCGGGCGTAGGGCATCGGCACATCCTCGCCGGTCACGCGCTCGACCGGGGCGTCGAGCAGGTCGAACGCGCCCTCGGCGATGGTCGCGGCGATCTCCGCGGCGGCGCCGAACAGCCGCCACTGCTCCTGCACGACCACCGCGCGGTGGGTCCGCCGCACCGACGCGAGCACGGTGGCGACGTCCAGCGGCCGCAGGGTGCGCAGGTTGATCACCTCGGCCTCGATGCCGTCGGCCGCCAGACGCTCGGCCGCCTCCAGCGCGACGCCGACCATGCGGCTGTAGGCCACGACGGTCACGTGGTCGCCGCCGCGGACGACCTCCGCACGGCCGAACGGCAGCGCGCTGTCGCCGTCGGGCACCTCGCCCTTGGACGCGTACAGCGCGGCATGCTCGAGGAAGATCACCGGGTCGCGGCCGCGGATCGCGGTGCGCAGCAGCCCCCGGGCCTCGGCCGGCGTCGCCGGCGCCACGACGTAGAGGCCGGGGACGTGGGCGTAGATCGCCTCCAGGCTCTGCGAGTGCTGCGCGGAGAGCTGCACGCCCGCGCCGTTGGGCCCGCGGATCACCAGGGGCACCTCGACCTGGCCGCCGGAGAAGTACCGAAGCTTGGCGGCGTTGTTCACGATCTGGTCGAAGGCGAGCAGCGAGAAGTTCCAGGTCATCATCTCGACGACCGGCCGCAGCCCCAGCATCGCCATGCCGATGGCCGCGCCGACGAACCCGAGCTCGGAGATCGGCGTGTCGATCACCCGGGTGGGGCCGTAGCGGCCCAGCAGGTCGGCGGTGATGCGGAACGTGCCCTGGTAGGCGCCGATGTCCTCGCCGAGCAGCACGACCGCCGGGTCGCGGTCCATCTCCTCGATCAGGGTGGCGCGGATCGCGTCGCGGTAGGAAAGCTCGGGCATCGTCAGGCGTCGGCCCCGTAGACGTCGGTGTGGAGCGCCTCGGCCGGTGGCGCCGGGCTCTCCTCGGCGAAGCGCACGGCGTCGGCGACGATCGCCTCGGCCTCGGCGGCCGCGGCGGCGACCGCCGCGTCGTCGAGCAGCCCGGCCTCGCGGAGCCGGCGCTCCAGGATGAGGATCGGGTCGCGGCCGCGCGCCCGCTCCACGTCCTCGCGCGAGCGGTAGGGCTGGAACAGGTCGGCCGCGCCGTGGCCGGCGAACCGGTAGGTCAGGGCTTCGATCGCCACGGGCCGGCCCGAGGACCGCACGGCGGCGATCGCGCGGCGCGCCGCGGCGCGCACGGTGAAGAAGTCCATGCCGTCGATCCGCTCGGCGGGGATGCCGTAGGCCGCGAACCGCGACGCCAGGTCGGTGACCGCCGACGAGCGCGCCACCGGCGTTCCCATCGCGAACTGGTTGTTCTCCACGATCACGAGCAGCGGGCAGAGTCCTTCCTGGCCCCACAGGCCGGCCATGTTCATCGCCTCGTGGAACCCGCCGCTGTTGATCGCGCCGTCGCCCATGAAGCACAGGCAGACGCGGTCGCCGCCCTGGTAGCGCAGCGCGTACGCGGCACCCACAGCCAGCGGGATGTGGCCGCCGACGATCCCATAGCCGCCGTAGAACCCGCGCGGCACGTCGAACAGGTGCATCGAGCCGCCCTTGCCCCGCGCTACGCCCGTCGCCTTCCCGAACAGCTCGGCCATCACGGCGCCGGGCGGGGAGCCGCGGAACAGCGCGTGCGCGTGATCGCGGTAGGCGGTGAAGAAGATGTCGTCGTCGCGCATCTCGGCCAAGAACCCGGCGGCGACGGCCTCCTGCCCGGAGTAGACGTGCAGGTAGCCGCCGATCTTGCCGCGCCGGAACGCGCGCTCGGTCTCCTCCTCGAAGCGGCGCGCGACGACCATGCGGCGGTACCAGGCGAGCGCGTCGTCCGGATCGCGGATCTGGCGCGGCGGCGTGGCCACCGCGGTCCCGGCCCCGTCCCCGGTGGATGCAGGCTCATGCCGGCTCGGCTCAGCCATGCGGGCGGTCACTCCTTGGCGGCGCGCGCGGGGGGCACCTCGCATCGTCACATCCCCCCTACTATACCAGAATCGTTCGAGAATCGTTCCGCGATCCGCCGGCGTTCGCGCGGCGGCCGCGATTGCCCGTCCGCGGGCCGGAGGCTATAATACACCACAACCGCGGAGACAGGTGTGAGCCACGCGTCGTCGGCGTTTATCGCAGCGCTCCCCAAGGTTGAACTGCACCTTCACCTCGAGACGTCGCTGCGGCTGCGACGGCTGCTTGGGCGTGGCGGCGCCGCGCCGCCGCTTGAGCGACCCCACCTGATCGCCGACCCCGCGCTGTTTGTCGGTTACGACCGGCTCCGGCGGCTGCGCTACGCGAGCCGGGCAGGGTTGATCCCCGACGCCGCCTACACGCCGGCCAACATCGCCGCTATCACCGCGGAACTCCTCGAGGAGGCCGCCGCGCAGGGCGTGCGCTACGTCGAGATCCGCGTCGGCGGCCGGCGCGCGTTCAGCCTGCTCGGCGTGCGCGGCATGCTCGAGGCGATGGCCGAGGGCGCCCGCGCGGCCGCAGTCGGGGTGCGGTACGGCGTGATCATCACGCTCGTCCGCGAGCGCGGCCCCGAGGAGGCGGAGCGTCTGGTCGAGGAGGCCGTCCGTGGCCGCGACGCGTTCGTGGTCGGCGTGGACCTGGCCGGCGACGAGGAAAACTACCAGCCCGCCATGTTCGCCTCGGCGATCGGCCGCGCGCGCGATGCCGGGCTCGGCGTCACCGTGCACGCGGGCGAGTTCACCGGACCCGCGGGCATCTGGACCGCGGTCTACCAGCTCGGCGCCACGCGCATCGGCCACGGCATCCGGGCCGTGGACGACCCGATTCTGCTGGACCGGCTGCGCGACCGGCGCGTGACCCTCGAGCTCTGCCCGACGAGCAACGTTCGTCTCGGGCTCGTCGGCGGCCTGGCCGGCCACCCGCTGCGCCGGCTGATGGCCGCGGGGGTCCCGGTGACCCTCAACAGCGACGATCCCGTGCTGCTCGGCGTGACGCTGGCGCGCGAGCTCGCCACGACGGCCCGGGTCCTGGAGCTGGACGAGCCGGTCCTGGTCGAGCTCATGGCGGCCGCCGCCCGGGCCGCGTTCCAGCCGGCCGACGTGCGGGACGCCCTCGAAGCCGAGGTGCGCGCCGCCTCCCTCCCGGCACCCGGCGGGGGTGCCGCGACGCGCGGGCCGCGCATCTCACGGCCACCTTGATTTCTTGACTGTTTTACTCTAGAATAGCGCCCGGACGGACGCGCCGTCCCCGCGGGCGGGCGTGTCCGTGACCCGGCACAGGAGGCACCGCATGGCGGACCTGGCAATCCGCGACCTGCACGTCCAGGTCGAGGAGAAGGTGATCCTCAAGGGCATCAACCTGGAGCTGTCCAGGGGCGAGATCCACGCGGTCATGGGTCCCAACGGCTCGGGCAAGAGCACGCTCGCCAACGTGCTGATGGGCAACCCCTTCTACCAGATCACCCGGGGCGACGTGCTCTACAAGGGCGAGGACCTGCTGGCGATGTCACCCGACGAGCGGGCGCGCAAGGGGCTGTTCATCGCCTTCCAGTACCCCGTGAGCATTCCGGGCGTCACCATGGCGAGCTTCCTGCGCACGGCAGTTTCCGCACGGCGCGGCTACGAGCAGGAGCTGATGCCCGTGGCCGAGTTCCAGAAGCTGCTCCGCGAGAAGATGGAGGCGCTGCGGGTGGACCCGGCGATCGTCGGCCGATACGTGAACGAGGGGTTCTCCGGCGGCGAGAAGAAGCGCGCGGAGATCCTCCAGATGGCGCTGCTGGAGCCCGAGATCGCGATCATGGACGAGACCGACTCCGGGCTCGACATCGACTCGGTGAAGATCGTCGCCGACGGCATCATGCAGATGCACCGGAACGCGTCCGGCGGCATGGGGGTGCTGGTCATCACGCACTACTCGAGGATTTTGCAGTTCTTGCGGCCGCACCACGTGCACATCATCTACGACGGGCGGATCGTGGTCTCGGGCGGGCCCGAGCTGGCGCAGGAACTGGAGGAGCGCGGGTACGAGGGCATCCGCCAGCAGTTCGAGGTCATCGCGGCGGAGGTGCAGGAGTCGGGCGCGATCCGCCGCGCGGGCAAGGTGTTCTGGGTCACGCACTAGCGCGAGAGAGGAGATCCATGGCGATCACGAACCCGCTCGGCATCGACCTCGACCACTACCGGTGGGGGTTCCGCGACCCGGAGCGCTACGTCTTCCGGGCGCGCAAGGGCCTCGACCGTGAGGTCGTCGAGGAGATCTCCCACATGAAGGGCGAGCCGGACTGGATGCGGGCGTTCCGGCTGCACTCGCTGGAGCACTTCCAGCGCCGCCCGACCCCCGCGTGGGGGGCCGACCTCGGCCAGATCGACTTCAACGACATCTACTACTACCTGAAGCCGAGCGAGCGCGCCGAACGCTCCTGGGACGAGGTGCCCGAGGACATCAAGCGAACCTTCGACCGCCTGGGCATCCCCGAGGCCGAGAAGAAGTACCTGGCCGGCGTGGGCGCCCAGTACGAGAGCGAGTCGGTCTACCACAACCTCAAGGAGGAGTGGGAGAAGCTCGGCGTCATCTTCCTGGACACCGACTCGGCCCTGCGCCTGCACCCGGACCTGTTCCAGCAGTACTTCGGCACCGTCGTGCCGCCGGAGGACAACAAGCTCGCGGCGCTCAACAGCGCGGTCTGGTCGGGCGGGTCGTTCGTCTATGTGCCCGAGGGCGTGCGCGTGGACATCCCGCTCCAGGCGTACTTCCGCATCAACGCCGAGAAGGCGGGGCAGTTCGAGCGGACGCTGATCATCTGCGAACCGGGCTCCTACGTGCACTACGTCGAGGGCTGTACGGCGCCGATCTACACCACCGACTCGCTCCACTCGGCGGTGGTCGAGATCATCGTCAAGGAGGGCGCCCGCTGCCGGTACACGACCATCCAGAACTGGTCGAAGAACGTCTACAACCTGGTGACCAAGCGCGCGGTCGCCTACCGCGATGCGACGATGGAGTGGGTGGACGGGAATTTGGGGTGCCTGACCGGAGATACTAGGGTCCTGCTCAACAACGACGTCAGGCCCATCAACCAGGTCGAGGCCGGGGACACGGTCTATGCCGTCGATGCGAACCTGCAGTTGGTCCGCCACAAGGTTGTCGCGAAGAAGTTCAGCGGCCGGCAGCGCGTGTTCCGCCTGCGCGGCGCCAATCACCGGGAGATCCGGGCGACGGCCAACCACCCGTTCCTGGTCCTGAGCAAGCGCGGGCGTCACGTCGCGCTAGGGTGGAGGCGGCTGGACCAGGTCGCGGTCGGGGACTTCGTTGCCATCGCCGGTGATGTGCCCGACAGCGGGGTGCCGAAGGTGTTCGAGGCCGCGCCGCGACGGGGGCTGAAGAGCGTCATGCTGCCGGCGGAGAGCACCGAGGACCTGCTCTGGGTCCTGGGTTTCTACGTGGGCGACGGCTATGTCGATCGCGCCCGCGTCTACTTCGCGGCGCCGCAGACCGACCGCTCGCAGGCGAAGCTCGTGGCGTTGCTCAAGGCGATCTTCGGCGTGGACGCCGAGATCCGGGGCAACGTCGTGCGCGTGAACTCCGTGCAGTTGCGGGACTTCATCCTGACGCAGGGGTTCGCCGGCACCGCTCGGCAGAAGCGCGTTCCGGCCTGGGTCTATCGGTTGCCCAAGGCTCAGCGGGTGTCGTTCCTGGAAGGCTACATCGCCGCCGACGGTTACCGGCGGGCCAACCACACCAACCTGTCGATCACAAGTGTCAACCGGCCGCTGCTCGAGGACGTCAAGGCCCTGGCCATTTCCTGCGGGTGGGACGCCCGCAAGATCAGCCGTTGGTCGCGGGTGGAGCGCAAGCCGCTCTCGCGGGAGGCGAAGGAGTACGCGCACTACTTCCTGTATTTTGGGGAGCGGGCGTACGATCAGCCCGTCCACTTCACCCGCGTCGCCGCGATCGAGCCCGAGGGCGTCGAAGACACGTGGGACCTTGAGATCGAGGGCGCACACAACTTCGTGGCGGACGGGTTCGTGGTGCACAACAGCAAGATCACGATGAAGTACCCGTCCGTCTACATGGTCGAGCCCGGCGCGAAGGCCGAGATTCTCTCCGTCGCGTTCGCCGGCGCGGGTCAGCACCAGGACCCCGGCGGCAAGGTCATCCACGCGGCGGCGCACACGCAGTCGAGCGTGGTCAGCAAGTCGATCAGCAAGGACGGCGGCCGCGCGGGCTACCGGGGACTCGTCCGGGTCTACGAGGGCGCCCGCGGGAGCAAGTGCGCGGTTCGCTGCGACGCCTTGATCCTCGACGACCGCAGCCGCTCCGACACCTACCCGTACATGGAGATCGACGAGGAGGATGTCTCGATCACGCACGAGGCGACCGTCTCGAAGGTGAGCGACGAGCAGCTGTTCTACTTGATGAGTCGGGGCATCAAGGAAGACGAGGCCATGAACATGATCGTGCGGGGCTTCATCGAGCCGATCGTCAAGGAGCTGCCGCTGGAATACGCGGTTGAGCTCAACCGGCTCATCGCCCTCGAGATGGAGGGCTCCGTCGGCTAGGGCGTCCCGCGCCCCGTCGCCGCACGTCGCACGCTCGGAGGAAACCGCGTGAGCACGGAAGGGACCACGCAGGTGGCGGCCGCGGCGCTCTCGCGCGCGACCGTCGAGCAGCAGTCCGCGCGCCTGGGTGAGCCGGCCTGGGCGCGCGAGCGCCGGCTGGCGGCGTGGGAGGCGTTCGAGCGGCTGCCCGCGCCCGCCGTCGCGCGTCCCGAGGAGTGGCGCCGCACCGACGTCGGCGCGCTGGACCTGGGCGCGCTGGCCGTCCCCGACCCGCAGGGGTCGCCGGCCCGCCAGGGCCGCCACGGGCCGCTGGTGCGCGACGAGGCCACGCGGGCCGGGTGGCTGGCCCACGCTGACGGCCGGACGGTTGGCCGGGCGCTGCGGGCCGAGCTCGCACGGGCCGGGGTCGTCTTCACCGACCTGGCGTGCGCGATGCGAGAGCACGAGGCCCTGGTGCGCGAGCACCTCTTCGCGCTCGCGTCGCCCGAGGAGCACCGGTTCCGCGCGCTCCACGGTGCGCTGTGGAGCGCCGGGACGTTCCTGTACGTGCCGCCGGGCGTGGAGGTGGCCCTGCCGCTCGTCGCGCAGACCTGGCTGGGGACGCCAGGCGGGGTGGTCTTCCCGCACACGCTCGTGGTCGCGGATCAGGGCAGCCGGGTGGCCCTGATCGAGACGTTCGCCTCGGCCCCCGCCGAGCGCCGCGCGCTCGCCTCGGGCGTGGTGGAGCTGATCGCCCGGCCGGGCGCCCAGGTGCGGTACGCCGCCGTGCAGGAGTGGGGCCCGTCCACCTGGGAAGTCGGCAGCGTCGTCCGCGCGCGCGTCGAGCGCGACGCCCTGGTGCACACGACGATGGTGGCGCTCGGCGGCGACCTGGTGAAGGTGGACGTGGAGGCGCACCTCGGGGGGCCGGGCGCGAGCGCGGAGATGCTCGGGCTCTACTTCGGCACCGGCGGACAGCACGTGGACGTCCACACGCTGCAGGAGCACGCGGCCCCGCACACCACCAGCGATCTGCTCTACAAGGGCGCGGTGCGC
The DNA here is from genome assembly GCA_031081715.1 of Armatimonadota bacterium. Lineage (GTDB taxonomy): Bacteria > Sysuimicrobiota > Sysuimicrobiia > Sysuimicrobiales > Humicultoraceae > Fervidifonticultor_A > Fervidifonticultor_A tertius. Next base: position 62,388 of record JAVHMA010000004.1, read on the forward strand.
GACGCGGCGCGGGCGGTCTTCGCCGGGCTCATCCGTGTGCACCCCGGCGCCCAGAAGACTAACGCGTTCCAGGCCAACCGGAACCTCGTGCTCTCCGCGGGCGCGCGGACCGATAGCATCCCCAAGCTCGAGATCATGGCCAACGACCTGCGGTGCACGCACGGTTCGGCCACGAGCCGGCTCAACGAGGAGCACATCTTCTACCTGATGAGCCGCGGCCTCACCCGCCGCCAGGCGACGTTCATGATCGTGGAGGGATTCTTCGCGGACGTCTTCGACCGTCTCCCGTTCGAGACGCTGCGCGGCTACCTCCAGGCGCGTGTCGCGGAGAAGATGATCTGATGGCCGGGTTCGTGAAGGTCGCCACCCTGGGGGAGGTACCGCCGGGCACCGCGAAGCAGGTGCGGGTGGACGGCCGGCTCGTCGCGATCGCCAACGTCGGGGGCACGATCTACGCGGTGGACGACACGTGTACCCACGAGGACGAGTCGCTCTCCGCCGGGCCGGTGGTGGGGGAGATCATCGTGTGCCCCAAGCACGGCTCGCGGTTCCACCTGCTGACCGGCCGCGTGCTGTCGCTGCCGGCCGTGCGGCCGGTTCGGACGTACGCGGTGAAGGTGGAGGGCGACGACATCCTGCTGTCGCCGGAGCCCCGCCCGGGACAGGGGATGCCCCACAAAGCCTGACGCGCGAGGGGGAGGACGCCGTGGCCCTGGGCCCGCACGTGCGCGACGACTTCCCGCTGCTGCAGCGGCACATCCACGGGCGGCGCCTGGTCTACCTGGACAGCGCCGCGACGTCGCAGAAGCCGCGCGCCGTGCTCGACGCGCTCCTGCGCTACTACCAGGAGTCCAACGCCAACGTCCACCGCGGCATCTACCGCATCGCCGAGGAGGCGACGGCCGCCTACGAGGCCGCCCGGGCGACGGTCGCCGCGTTCCTCGGGGCCGGACGGCCCGAGGAGGTGGTGTTCACCCGCGGGACCACCGAGGCCCTTAACCTCGTGGCGGCCACCTGGGGCCGTACGCGCGTGGGGCCCGGCGACGAGATCGTGCTGACCGAGATGGAGCACCACAGCAACATCGTTCCCTGGCAGCTCGTGGCCGCCGAACGCGGCGCGCGGCTGCGTTACGTTCCGGTCACCGACGAGGGGCGGCTCGACCTGGAAGCCTTCGACCGGCTGCTGGGCCCCCGCACGCGGATCGTGGCCGTGACCCACCAGTCGAACGTGCTCGGGACCGTGAACCCTATCCCGCGGATCGCGGAGCGCGCGCATGCCGCGGGCGCGGTTGTGGTCGTGGACGCCGCCCAGAGTGTGCCGCACCAGCCCGTAGACGTCCGCGCGCTGGGCGCCGACTTCCTGGCGTTCTCGGGCCACAAGATGCTCGGGCCCACCGGCACCGGCGGGCTGTGGGCGCGCTACGAGCTGCTGGAGGCGATGCCCCCCTACCACGGCGGTGGCGAGATGATCGCCCTCGTCGAGCCCGACCGCTCCACCTACAAGGCGCCGCCGCACAAGTTCGAGGCCGGCACGCCCAACATCGCCGACAGCATCGCGCTCGGCGCGGCCGTGGACTACCTGCGCGCGATCGGTCTGGAGGCGGTCGCCGCGCACGAGCGGGAGCTCACCGCCTACACGCTCGAGCGGCTGCGCGAGGTCCCCGGGGTGCGGGTGCTCGGCCCGCTCGACCTGCGCGACCGCGGCGGCGCGATCAGCTTCACGATGGACGTCGCGCACCCGCACGACGTCGCACAGGTGCTCGACGGCGAGGGAATCGCCGTGCGGGCCGGCCACCACTGCGCCCAGCTGCTGCACCGGCGCTTCGGGCTCGCTGCGTCTGCGCGGGCGAGCCTACACCTCTACAACACGACCGACGACATCGACGCGCTGGTGGCCGGTCTGTACCTCGTGCGTCGGGTCTTCGGCCGCGCCCCGCACCCGGCCGCCGACCCGCGGTAGGCCGCGGCTGGAGGGGCGGCCGCCGTCCGCCCCGAATCAGGGGGGCACGGAGATGACCTGGTACGCGCTCCTCAAGTTCCTCCACGTCCTGCTCGCGATCGTCGCGGTCGGTGCGAACGTGACCTACGGCGTCTGGCTGTCGCGCGCGGCGCGCGATCGGCGTCACCTCCTGTTCGCGCTCCGGGGCGTCCAGGTCCTCGATGATCGCATCGCCAACCCGGCCTACGTCCTGGTCCTGGTCACCGGCCTGGCCATGCTCCACGCCGGCGGCCACGCCATCACGACGCCCTGGATTCTCTCGTCGCTCGTCCTGTACGTTCTCGTGGCTGTCGTGGGGATCCTCGGCTACTCGCCGGTGTTGCGCCGGCAGATCGCCGTGTTGGACACTGGCGGAGCAGATTCGCCCGAGTTCGTCCGTCTGGCCGCCGCGAGCCGACGGTTGGGGATCGTGCTCGCAGTCCTCGTGGTCGCCATCGTCTTCCTGATGGTCACCAGGCCCCCGCTGTGGGGGGCGTAGCCGGACGCCTGTGGCCCTCGACGACCTCTACCGTGACGTCATCCTCGACCACTACGCCCACCCGCGCAACCGCGGGCGGCTCGACCCACGCGACATCACCGCCGAGGGCGCCAACCCGCTGTGCGGCGACGAGTTGACCCTGTTTGTCCGCCTCGATGGCGACCGCGTCGCGGCGATCCGGTTCGAGGGCCGCGGCTGCTCGATCAGCCAGGCGTCGGCCTCGATGATGACCGAGGCCGTGGCGGGTAAGACGCTCGAGGAGGTGCGGGCGCTGGTGGACGCGTTCCGGGCCATGATGCACGGCGGGGCGCCGGCCGCCGCGCTTGGGGACCTGGTGGCGCTGCAGGGTGTGCGGAAGTTCCCGGTGCGCGTCAAGTGCGCCACCCTGCCCTGGGTGACCCTCGAGCAGGGGCTGGACGACGCCGCGGCCGGGCGGCCGGCGACCACGGTCACCACCGACACCCGCGAGTGACCGCATGACGAGACGGCTCCTGGCGACCGCGCTGCTCACGGCGTTGGGCGCTTCGGTGATCGCCTTCGGGTTCATGCACCTGGCGCCGGTGGACCCCGCCCGCTTCGCGGCCGGATTCCGCCAGGGCGCCCGCGAGGAGCAGGTCTTCCGCCTGCGGGAGTGGTACGGCCTCGACTCGCCGATCCCGGTGCAGTACCTGCGCTGGCTGGGGCGCGCGCTCACCGGCGACCTCGGCACCTCGGTGGCCACGCGGCGCGAGGTCGCGCCCGAGATCATCCGCAGGCTGCCGTGGTCGCTCCTGCTGCTCGCGGTCGCGGTCCCGCTGGCGTGGCTGGCCGCCCTGACGCTCGCGGTCCTGGCCTCGCGGCCCGGCCCGGGCGCGCGTCTCGCGGCCGGCGTGATCTCGGCCGGACTCGTGGTGCCCGCCTTCCTCATCGCCACCACGCTTGTCTACCTGTTTGCGGTCCGGATGACGCTGATCCCGATCCTGCCGCCCTTCGAGTTCAATCCGCTCGACCCGTCGCTGTGGCTGGGACTCGTCCTGCCCACGTGCAGCATGGTCCTGCCGCTGGCGCCGCTGCTCGCGCGCGAGCTGCGCGCCGGGCTGGGGGAGGTGCTGGCGTCCGGTTACGGGTCAGCGGCGTGGGCCGCGGGCCGCACGGAGGCGCGGGCCGCCTGGGGCGCGGCCCGCGTGGCCACCCGCCGGCTGCTGGGGGCGCCACTGCCGGCGATCAGCGCGGTGCTGTCCGTCCTGCTGATCGTGGAGGAGATTTTCAACTGGCCGGGCATCGGCCGCAGCTACATGCGGGCGGTCACGCAGCGCGACGTGCCGGCGATGCAGGGCACGCTGCTGGTGCTGATCGTGGTAGCGGTGGCCATCGAGCTGGCCGCCCGGCTGCTCGCCGGCCGGCGCGGTGCGGGCGAGGCCGCCGCGGCTGCCGGCCGGCCGCGACCCGCGCGCCCCGCGCCGCTACGGGCCCCGGACGGCCGTGCGCGGATAGCCGCGGCCCTCGCGTTGCTGCTGGTGGCCGGCGCGGCGGCCGCGCCGGTCGTCGCCCGGTTCCCGCCGGACCAGGTGGTGCTCGAGGAGATCAACGTCGCGCCCTCGCCCCGCCACTGGATGGGAACCGACTCATCGGGCCGCGACCTGTTCAGCCGCCTTCTGATCGCGGCGAGGATGTCGCTCGGCATCGCGGTGGCCGCCGCGGTGGCGGCCACGGCCGCCGGCCTGGTCCTCACGGTCCCTACGCGGGCAGTAGACGCCGTGGCGGGTCTCGTACGGGGCGCGGCACGGTCGGTGCTCGCCGTGCCGGTACTGGCCCTCGCGCTCGCCGTGATCGCGGTCGCCGGCCGCGAGCCGTGGATGATCGCCACGCTCTTCGCTGCGATCGGGGCCGCGGCTGTGCTCGGGCCGATCCGGGCGCTGCAGGCGTACGCGGTCCGGTGGCCGTTCGTCCTCGCTGCCCGCGCGGCCGGCGCGTCCTCGGCGTGGGTGGGCGAGCGCCATCTGGCCCCGCACCTGATGCGGCCGCTGGCCGCCGTGGCGCTGGGCCTGGTCCCGGGGTTCCTGCTGCTCGAGGCGACGCTGGGGTTCTTGGGATTCACCGTGACGCCCACGACGCCGAGCTGGGGCACGCTACTGTGGCGGGCCCGCGAGGCCCTGCACCGCGGGGACTGGTGGCTGCTGGTCTTCCCGGCGACCGCGCTGGCCTCGGCCGCGTGGGCGTTCGGAGGACTCGCCGACGCGCTGCGCGTCCCGGCGCCGCCTGCCTACCCCGCAGCCTCGCGGCTCAGGCTTGGGCGGGAGTGGGGACCGGCCGCACGCGCTCTGCCGGCCCAGGGGGGCCGACCGGCGCTTCAGCCGCGCGCCGCGGCGCGCGCGCGGCCGCACGCCGGGACGCGGGCCCGGCCCGTCGCCGGCGGCGGGCACAGACCAGGTGCCCGGCCGTCTAGCCCCGGCGCTTCCGACTGAGGGCGCGGCGCGCCGCGGCGGCGATCGCCGCCGCGGTCAGCCCGTACGCGTCCTGTAGCGCGCGCGGCGCCCCGGACTCGCCGAAGCGGTCGCGGATGCCCACCCGCTCGACCGGCACCGGGTGGGACGCCGCGACCACCTCGCAGACCGCGCCGCCGAGCCCGCCGAGGATCGTGTGCTCCTCGGCGGTGACGATGGCCCCGGTCTCGCGCGCCGCGGCGACCACGGCCGCCTCGTCGAGCGGCTTCAGGGTCGCGCAGTTGAGCACGCGCGCCTCGACGCCGTCGGCGGCCAGGGCCCGCGCCGCCTCCAGCGCTTCGGTGACCATGATCCCGCAGGCTGCGATCGTGACGTCGTCGCCGTCGCGCACGACCGGCGCAGCGCCCACCGCGAAGCGGTAGCCCTCGTCGAAGAGCACCGGGACGGCCGAACGCCCCAGCCGGACGTAGGCCGGCCCGTCGTGGGCGACCAGCGCGTCGATGACCGCCGCGGTCTCCGTGGCGTCGGCCGGCACGATGACCGTCATGTTCGCGAGCGCGCGCATCATCGCCAGGTCCTCGACGGCCTGCGCGCTCATGCCGTCCTCGCCCACGGTGAGGCCGCCGTGCGTGCTCACCAGCTTGACGTTGAGGCGGGGTTGCGCGATCAGCACGCGGATCTGGTCGTAGCATCGGCCGGGCGCGAACGCCGCGAACGAGCTGACGAACGGGATCTTCCCACACGTGGCCAGCCCGGCGGCGATGCCGGCCATGTTCTGCTCGGCGATGCCGCACTCCACGAACCGGTCCGGGAAGGCCCCGGCGAACGCCTCCAGGCGCGTGGAGTCGCGCAGGTCGCCGGTGAGCGCCACGATGCGCGGCTCGCGGCGCGCTGCCTGGAGCAGCGCCTCGCCGTACGCGTCGCGCGTGGCGCGGTTGCGCGAGCCGTCGGCCAGCCGGATGGCCATGGGTTATCCCCTCCCGGCCGGCGCGCCGTCGAGCTCGGCCAGCGCCCGCGCCAGCTCGTCCTGGGTGAGCGCCTTGCCATGGAATCCCACCACGCCCTCCACGAACGAGACGCCCTTGCCCTTGACCGTGTGCGCCACGATCACCTCGGGCCGCCCGGTGCCGGCCCGGGCGCGCCCGAGCGCGCCGACGATGGCCGCCATGTCGTGGCCGTCGATTTCCTGCGCCTCCCAGCCGAAGGCGCGCCACTTCTCGGCCAGCGGGTCGAGGCGGACCCGCTCTTCGGTCCGGCCGGTTTGCTGGAGCCCGTTGCGGTCCACGATCGCGGTGAGGTTGTCGAGCCCCTGGTGCGCGGCGAACATCGCGGCCTCCCAGACCGCGCCTTCCTGGCACTCGCCGTCGCCGAGCATCGCATACACGCGGTAGGGCCTCCCGTCGCGCTTGCCGGCCAGCGCCATGCCGATCGCGGCCGAGAATCCCATGCCCAGCGACCCGGTGGACATGTCGACCCCGGGGGTGCGGGTCATGTCGGGGTGTCCCTGGAGGGGGCTGCCGATCCGGCGCAGCGTCCAGAGGTGCGAGGGGTCGAAGTAGCCCCGCGCGGCCAGCACGACGTACCAGGCCGGGCAGCCGTGGCCCTTACTGAGCACGAAGCGGTCGCGGTCCGGCCACTGCGGCCGCGCCGGGTCCACACGGAGGTGGTGGAAGTAGAGCGCGGTGAGGATGTCGATCGCCGACAGCGAGCCGCCGGGATGGCCGCTGCCGGCCTGCGTGATCATGCGGAGGATCGTCTTGCGGAACTCCCGGGCACGCGCCTCGAGCGCCGGGACGTCTGGGGTCTGACCCATGGGGCTCCTCGGTCTCCTGCGTTCGGCGACACCGGAGAGTTCGTGCCGGCGCCGCACGGTCCTCCCCGGGCCGCGGCCGAAACCCGCGCCAGAGGCCGGTTTGACGCTCCGCGGGCGCGGTGCTACCATGGCACTGGCTCCTCTACCCGGGAGGATCGCATGAGCGCCCAGGCCCCGCCGCCCATCCCCACCCGCATTGCGCCGATCCAGACCGCCGTCGATATTCTTGACAGCCTGCCCGGCGGCTCCGTGGTGCTCAGCAAGGTGGAGTACCTCCTGAACTGGAGCCGGGCCGCGAGCCTCTGGCCGCTCACCTTCGGCCTGGCGTGCTGCGCAATCGAGATGATGGCGGCGTGGGCCGGCCGGTTCGACCTGGACCGCATGGGCGTCATCCCGCGCGCGACCCCGCGCCAGGCGGACTGCATGATCGTCGCTGGTCGCTGCACCATCAAGATGGCGCCGATCGTGCGCCGGCTATGGGAACAGATGCCCGAGCCGAAGTACGTCATCTCGATGGGGTCCTGCGCCACCTGCGGCGGCCCGTTCTACTACGACAACTACTCTATCCTGAAGGGGATCGATCAGGTGGTGCCCGTAGACGTCTACGTGCCCGGCTGCCCCCCGCGGCCCGAGGCGCTGATCGAGGGCCTGCTGAAGCTGCAGGAGAAGATTAAGGCCGAGCCGTTCCTGCGGCGCGCGGTGCCGGCCTAGCGCGGGGGCGGATCGTCGTGGCGCTCCGCACCGAAGAGCTCATGCTCAACATGGGGCCGCAGCACCCCAGCACCCACGGCGTGCTGCGCCTGGTCGTCACGCTCGACGGCGAGAACATCGTGGACGTGGTGCCGGACATCGGCTACCTCCACTCGTCGGTCGAGAAGATGATGGAGTACCGCACCTACCTCCAGAACGTCGCGCTGGCCGACCGGGGGATGGACTACCTGACCGCGCTCGCCAACGAGGAGGGCTACCTGCTCGCGGTCGAGCGCGTGGGCCGTATCGAAGTCCCGCCGCGCGCGCGGTACCTGCGCACCATCATGCTGGAGCTCCAGCGGCTCTCGAGCCACCTCGTGTGGCTGGGGACCTGGGGCATCGACCTTGGGGCGACGACCGTCTTCCTGTACTGCTTCCGCGAGCGGGAGCGCATCCTCGACCTCTTCGAGCAGGCCACCGGCGGCCGCCTCCACCACGTCTACTTCCGGCCGGGCGGGGTCTACGAGGACCTCCCCGACGGCTGGACGGACCGGGTGCTGGCGTTCTGCGACGAGTTCCTGGGCCGCGTGGACGAGTACCACGAGCTGCTGACCGGCAACCCGATCTTCCTGGCGCGGGTCCAGGGCGTGGGCGTGCTGCCGCGCGACCGCGCGATCGCGATGGGCGCGTGCGGCCCGGTGGCGCGCGCGTCCGGCGTGGACTTCGACGTACGCAAGGCGTTTCCGTACGAGGCGTATGGCGAGCTGGCCTTCGACGTGCCGGTCTTCCAGGAGGGCGACTGCTTCGCGCGGTACCGTGTGCGCATGGAGGAGATGCGGCAGTCGGTGCGCATCATCCAGCAGGCGATCGCGAAGCTCCCCGACGGGGAGATTCGCTCGAAGGTGCAGGTGAACGTCAAGCTGCCGCGGGGTGAGGCGTACGCGCGCACCGAGTCGCCGCGCGGCGACCTGGGGGTCTACCTGGTGAGCGAGGGCGAGGACGCGCCCTACCGCGTGAAGATCCGCGCGCCCTCCTTCTCGAACCTGTTCGCGCTCACGGAGATGATGCGGGGCTGGAAGGTGGCCGACGTCATCGCCATCCTGGGCAGCGTCGACATCGTCCTGTCCGACGTGGACCGTTAGGCGAGGAGGCGGGGATGGAGGCACTGGCGACGCGCGCGTGGGAGGCGGTGGCCGGGCTCTACGCCGGACTGCGGGTGACGTTCCGCGCGCTGGTGGGGCGCAAGAACACCGTGATGTACCCGCTCCAGAAGGTCAACGTCGCGCCGCGCTGGCACGGCCTGCTGGCGCTGCCGGTGGATCCCGAGACCGGCTCTGACAAGTGCATTATCTGCTTCCAGTGCGAGCGGGTCTGCCCCGACCGGTGCATCCACATCGAGGCGGGCGGCAAAGGCAAGGACCGGCTGCTCACCCGCTTCGACATCGAGATGGACAAGTGTTGCTACTGCGGGTTGTGCGTCGAGGTCTGCCCTACCGAGGCGATCGTCTTCGTGCCCCACTACGAGACGAGCACCTACAACCGGGCCAACCTGGTCTACGACCTCGACGACCTGCGGCGCGCCGCCCCCAAGGAGCCGATCGCGCACGGGGTGGTCGCGATGCGGGGGCGGCCGTGAGCTGGGCGCTGGTCGAGCGGCTCCGGGAGCGATTTCCCGAGGTCGAACCGTTCCCGCGCGAGGCACCGCATGAGGCCGGCGCGCCGGTCGGCCGGCCCGGGCGCCACGAGGCCAGGGGCCCGACCTACCATACACCGGGCGCGTTCGTGCCCGCCGCCCGGCTGCTCGAGGTGGCGCGCGTGCTCCGCGACGAGGCCCCGTTTGGCCTCGACTACTGCTCGTTCGTCACGGGGGTGGATCGGCCGGAGCAGGACCTGGTCGAGGTCGTCTATCACCTGTTCTCGATGGACGAGCGCCACGAGCTGCTGCTCAAGGTGCGCGTTCCCCGCCGGGACCCGCGCGTGCCCAGCGTCAGTGCCCTCTGGCCGGCCGCCAACTGGCACGAGCGCGAGGCCTACGACCTGCTGGGCGTGGTCTTCGAGGGCCATCCTGATCTGCGCCGCATCATGATGACCGACGACTGGGAGGGCCACCCGCTGCGAAAGGACTACGTCTACCAGGAGCCGCGGTGGCTGGTGGACCTCGGCGCGCAGCGCCAGCGCGAGATCGAGGGGCTGCGGCTCGGCGATCGGGCGTAGGGCGCCCCTCCCGCAGTTCGCCTCCGTCGCGGCCCCGGCGGCCAGCGGAATCCCTTGACGGCATCTTTACGTTATCCTGATAGGGTATAGGCGGGCGACGCGTCAGCGTGGGGTGAGGACCATGCGCCGTTCGATGGGTCGGGGGCTGGTCGCCGGCGCGGCCGCGGGTGTCGTGCTCGTGGCCGCGATGGCCGCCGGGCTGCTGCCCACCGGTCTCGTGCTGGCCGCCGCGGTCGCGGAGCGCGCGCGCATGCTGCTCCCGCTCGATGTCGTGGCGTGGCTGATCGTCCGCCTCAAGTTCGCCGCCAAGCCCCTGGGGTTCTGGACGAGCATGGTCGCGGTGGTGGCCGCCTGCGGCGGTCTCGGCGCCGCAGCCGCCGTGCTGCCGGGCGACGCCCGCGCGGCGGCCGCGGCGGTCGCGGCTGGCGTCGCCGCCGGGCTGGCTGTGGTGGCGGCGGCGCCGGCCCACACCTACCTGGCGGCGAGCCTGGGCGCCTACGGCGCTCCGAACGCCGGGGCCGAGGCGTGGGCGCGGATCGCGCTCGGCATCGCCGCGGGCGCGGTGCTCGTTGGGCTCGTCTACCTGGCGGGCCTGACCCTGCTCGACGGCGCGCGCGCGCGGCGGACGCTGCCCGCCGGAGGCGCTGGCGGCGCGGGGGTCGCCCGCCGCGAGTTCCTGGCACGGTCGGTCGCTGTGGGCGCGGCGACGGCGGGTGCTGCGGGCGTGCTGGCCTGGCTGTGGGCCACGGCCGCGCAGGCGGCCGCGGCGGTCGCCTCGGCGTTCCAGCGCGTGCGGGGGCTGCCGCCCGAGGTGACGCCCAACGACCAGTTCTACGTCATCAGCAAGAATGCGGCCGGGCTCGACCCCCGTCTCGACGGCCGCCGGTGGCGGCTCGAGATCGCCGGCCTGGTGGGCCGGCCGGTCACACTGACGCTCGACGATATCCGGGCGATGCCGTCGGTCGCGCGCTACCACACGCTGATCTGCATCAGCAACGAGGTCGGCGGTGACCTGATCGGCAACGCGCACTGGAAGGGCGTGCGGTTGCGCGACGTGATCCAGCGCGCCGGCGGGGTGAACCCCCGCGCGATCCGCTTCGCCTTCCGGTCCGCCGACGGCTACACCGAGGGCATCCCGGTCGCGGACGCGATGCAGCCCGACGTGATGCTCGCCTACGAGATGAACGGTGTGCCGCTGCCGCCCGAGCACGGCTTCCCGCTGCGCCTGCTTATCCCGGGCCTCTATGGCATGAAGAACCCGAAGTGGATCACGAAGATCGAGGCGGTCTCGACCCACTTTACAGGATACTGGCAGGCGTCCGGCTGGAGCGACGAGGCCGTGGTGCAGACGGCCTCCATGATCCGCACCCCCGGCGACGGGGGCACCGTGGCCGCGGGCGAGGTCGGACTGGGCGGCGTGGCGTTCGCGGGCGACCGCGGCATCAGCGGCGTCGAGTACAGCACCGACGGCGGCCGCACCTGGAAGCCGGCCGAGGTCAAGCCGGCGCTGGGGCCGTACACCTGGGTCCTCTGGGCCGCGGTCTGGAAGCCGGACGGTCCGGGACGCTACACGCTGAGGGTGCGCGCGCGCGACGGCGGCGGCGTCGTGCAGACGGCCGCCGAGCGGCCGACGAGCCCCGACGGCGCCACGGGCCATCACATCATCCGCGTGCAGGTGCGGTAGTGGCCGAGTCAGCGCGCCGCCTGTTCAGCGTGGCCGAGGCCAACGCCGCCCTCCCGGCGGTCGGGGCGCGGCTGACGCGCCTGCGCGAGCTGCGCGACGGCATCGTGCGCGAGCGCGAGCGGCTCGACGTGCTGTGGCAGCGGCTGGACGCGGGGGAGGCGGTGCTGGCCGAGCTCGGTGCCCGCCAGCAGGCGCTCGAGGGGCTGGCGGCGGAGTTCGGCGCGCTGGTCGCCGAGGTGGAGGCCACCGGGGTGGTCGTCCGCGACGTGGAGGCCGGTCTGGTGGACTTTCCCGCCGAGGTGCGCGGCATTCCCATCTTCCTCTGCTGGAGGCTGGGCGAGCCCGGCGTCGGCTTCTGGCATGGCGTTTCCGAGGGCTTCGCCGGCCGCCGGCCGATCGCGTCGATCGAGGAACCCACCGCCCCGGGACCCAACTGAGATCACCCGGGAGGAGCCTCGCGCAGGGCCGCGAAGAGCGCACCGAACGCGACTGACTGTCCACGGACCGCTACCGCCGACCCGGCCCCGGGATGGGTCCTGCCTCCGGGGCCGTCGTGTGAACGGCGGGCAGGGGAGGAGAAGGTGACCACCGCATACGACCTGGTGATCATCGGCGGGGGGCCGGCCGGCTATACCGGCGCGGTCCGCGCGGCGCAACTCGGGCTGCGCACCGCCATCGTGGAGCGTGACCGGCTCGGCGGCATCTGCCTGCACTGGGGCTGCGTGCCCACGAAGGTCCTGCTGCACACCGCGGAGCTCGCCCTGCGCCTCCGCGAGGCCGAGACGTTCGGGCTCGAGGTCGGCCCCGTGCGCATCCACTACGACCGCATGCACCGGCGCAAGGCCGAGGTCGTGGAGAAGCACCACAAGGGTGTGCAGTACCTGATGCGCAAGCACAAGATCGACGTGTTCGCCGGCACCGGCCGGCTCGGCGGCGGCGGTCGCGTGCACGTCGCGCTCAACGACGGCTCCGAGACCGAGCTGGCCGCCCGCGCGACCATGATCGCTACCGGCTCGGCGCCGCGCAGCATCCCCGGCATCGAGATCGACAACGTCCGCGTCCTCGACAGCACCGGGGCGCTCTCGCTCACCCAACTGCCCGGCTCGATCGCGATCCTGGGCGCGGGCGCGGTCGGCGCGGAGTTCGCGAGCCTGTTCACCGTGCTGGGGAGCGAGGTCACGCTCATCGAGCTGCTCCCGGCGGTGGTGCCCCTCGAGGACCCCGAGGTGGGCCGGGCTCTCGAGCGCGCCTTCACCCGCCGCGGGATGCGTGTGCTCACCGGCGCGACCGCGACCGGGGTCGCCGCCTCCGATAGCGGCGTCACCGTCACCGTGGAGAAGGGCGGGGAACGTCAGGCCGTGACCGTGGACTACCTGCTCGTCGCGGTCGGCCGCGCGCCGCTCATTGACGGGCTCGGCCTGGAGGCCGCGGGCGTCGCCGTGGAGCGCGGGGCGGTGAAGGTGGACGCCGACTACCGTACCTCCGCGCCGGGCATCTACGCCGTCGGGGACGCGATCGGCGGCGCCTTCCGGCTTGCGCACGTCGCGGCGGCCGAGGCGGTCCGTGTGGCGGAGCTGGTCGCGGGCGCGCCGTCGGTGCCGATCGACTACCAGGCCGTGCCGCGGCCCACGTTCAGCATCCCGCAGGTGGCCGCGATGGGACTGAGCGAGCCCCAGGCCGTCGAGGCGGGGCACGCCGTTCGGGTGGGCCGGTTTCCGTTCAGCGCCAACGCGAAGGCATCGATCGAAGGCGAGCGCGACGGATTCGTGAAGGTGGTCAGCGACGCGCAGACCGGGGAGCTGCTTGGGGTCCACATGGTTGGGCCGGCGGTGACCGAGCTACTGGCCGAAGCCGTCATGGCCAGGACCCTGGAGGGGACCGCGCTCGAGGTGGCCGGGGCCGTCCACTCGCACCCCACCCTCTCCGAGGCGGTGCGGGAGGCAGCCCTGGACGCCCTGGGAAGAGTCCGGGAGGCCTGACGCGAATACTCCATCCACGTCCGAGGCGGGTGGGGAGGCGGGAGCGATGGCCGCACGCGAGACGCACGCCAGGCCAACCGGCGCGCGTCACGAGGCGCTAGGGCTGCACCCGGACGACTTGTTGGAGATGTATTACCACATCGCGCTCGCCCGCGCGATCGACGAGCGCATGTGGGTCCTGCAGCGCGCGGGGCTGGTGCCGTTCGTGATCTCCGGGCAGGGGCACGAGGGCGCGCAGGTCGGCGTCATGTGGGCCACCGACCGCACCCGCGACTGGCTCGTGCCGTACTATCGCCAGCTCGCGGCCTGCCTGGTGCGGGGCATGAGCGCCCGCGACCTGATGCTGGGGCTGTTCGCCCGCGAGGGCGATCCCTCCAGCGGCGGCCGGCAGATGCCGGCGCACTGGGCCGACCCGCGCCACCGCATCATGACCACCAGCAGCCCGGTCGCCACCCAGTACCTGCACGCGGTCGGCATCGCCTACGCGGCGAAGGTGCGGGGCACCGGCGAGCTCGTCGTCACCTCGATGGGCGAGGGCAGCACGAGCCAGGGCGATTGGCACGAGGCGATGAACTTCGCCGGGGTGCACCGGCTGCCGGTCGTCTTCATGGTCGAGAACAACCGGTACGCGATCTCGGTGCCCACGCGCCTGCAGATGGCCGTCGAGGACGTCGCGGTGCGCGCGGCCGGCTACGGCTTCCCGGGTGTCGTGGTGGACGGGAGCGACGTGCTGGCGTGCTACGAGGCCGGGCGCGAGGCCGTCCGGCGCGCCCGGGCCGGCGAGGGGCCGACCCTCATCGAGTGCAAGGTGGAGCGATTGACGGCGCACTCCTCCGAGGATCGCCAGGAGAAGTACCGGCCGACGGCCGACCTCGAGGCGGCGCGCAGCAAGGACGCCCTGGTGGTGTTCAAGCACTACCTGGAGCAGGTGGGCGTGCTCGACGAGGCGCGCTACACCGAGATCTACCGGCGCATCCGGGCCGAGGTGAACGACGCGACCGACTACGCCGAGGCACGACCGATGCCGGATGCGGCGACCGTGGGGCGGCACGTGTACGCGGAGGAGTAGCCGATGGCGGAGCTGCGCTACATCGACGCGATCCGCGACGCGATGCTCACCGAGATGCGCCGCGACGAGCGCGTGCTGGTGCTCGGCGAGGACGTGGGGGTGAAGGGCGGGGTCTTTGGCGCCACCGATGGCTTCCACGCCGAGTTCGGCGAGGCGCGCGTGCTCGACACGCCGCTGGCCGAGTCGCTGATCGTCGGCGCGGCGATCGGGATGGCGGTCGGGGGGCTGCGGCCCATCGCCGAGATCCAGTTCTCGGATTTCATCTTCCCGGCGTTCAACCAGATCGTGAGCGAGGCCGCGCGGATCCGCTACCGCAGCGCGGGGGCGTTCGGCTGTCCGCTCGTCATCCGCGCGCCCTACGGCGGCGGGGTCGAGGTCCACGGCGGCCTGTATCACTCGCAGAGCGTCGAGGCCTTTTTCGCGCACGTGCCGGGCCTCAAGGTCGTCACCCCGTATGCGCCGTCCGACGCGAAGGGGCTGCTCATCGCGGCCATCCGCGATCCTGACCCGGTGCTCTTCCTCGAGCACAAGCGGCTCTACCGCGCCCTGCGCGAGGACGTGCCCGAGGGCGACTACACGGTGCCGATCGGGCCGGCGCTCGTGCGCCGGGGGGGCACCACGCTGTCGGTTTTCGCCTACGGGCAAATGCTGCACGAGGCGCTGCGCGCGGCCGGCGACGTCGCGGCCGAGGGGCTGGACGTCGAGGTGGTGGACCTGCGCACGCTGCGGCCGCTGGACGCCGCGACGATCCTGGCCTCGGTGCGCAAGACCGGCAAGGCCCTGATCGTCTACGAAGACAACCGGTTCATGGGCTTCGGGGCCGAGGTGGCGGCGCTGATCGCCGAGGAGGCGTTCGACGCGCTCGACGGGCCGATTGTGCGGGTGGGGGGCCTGGACGTGCCCGCCGTCCCCTACGCCGACACGCTCGCCGCCGCGTTCATGCCCACCGCCGGCAAGATCGCCGACGCCATGCGCCGGCTGGCGGCGTACTGAGGCCGCGCCGTGCCGGTCGAGATCAAACTCCCGCAGCTCGGCGAGAGCATCCACGAGGGGACCATCGCCCGGTGGCTCAAGCGGCCCGGCGACCGCGTCGAGAAGTACGAGCCGCTGGCGGAGATCATCACCGACAAGGTCAACGTCGAGATGCCATCGCCGCTGGGCGGGGTGCTCGTGGAGCTCCTGGTGCCCGAGGGCGAGACCAGGCCCGTGGGCTCGCCCATCGCCCTGATCGACACCGCCTCGGGTGAGCCCGCGGCCGAGGCGCCCGTTCCGCGGCAGGCGCCGGCGGGGGGCCCCGCGGGCTCGGACGGGTCGCCGGCGCCGGCGCGCGCGACCGCGGGGCGCGCCGCGGCGGGCGGGGTGCGGCTCTCGCCGCTCGTGCGGAAGCTCGCCGAGGAGCACCGCATCCCGCCCGAGGTGCTGGAGGGCATGGCCGGTTCTGGCGCCGGCGGCCGCGTCACCAAGGACGACGTGCTGCGCTACGTCGCCGGGCGCGGGGCCGCGCCGACGGCCCCGGAGCCCGGCGGGCCAGCCGCCCCGCCGGGCGGTCCGGCCTCGACGCCGCCCGTGGCGCCACCCGCCACCGCCGACGAGGTCGTGCGGCTCAGCCCACTGCGGCGCGCGATCGCGCAGCGCATGGCGCAGAGCAAGCGCGAGATCCCGCACGCCTACGGGGTCATCGAGGTGGACATGAGCGCGGTGGTCGCCTGGCGCGAGGCGCAGCGCGACGCATGGCGGGCCCGCGAGGGGGTGCCGCTCACCTACACCGCGTTCTTCGTGCGCGCGGCCTGCGCCGCGCTGCGCGCGCACCCGGTCGTGAACGCGTCGTGGAGCGACGACGGCCTCATCCTCCGCAGGGCCGTGCACGTCGGTGTCGGCATCGCGGTGGATGACGGGCTGCTCGTCCCAGTCATCCATGACGCCGACCGGCTCAGCCTGGCAGGCGTCGCCCGGGCCCTGGACGACCTGACGCGACGGGCGCGCGCCGGCCGCCTCACCCTCGACGACATCGGCGGCGGCACGTTCACGATCACCAATCCCGGTGTCTTCGGCTCGATCTGGTCGATGCCGATCATCGTCCCCGGCCAGGCCGCCATCCTGGCGACCGACGCGATCGTCAAGCGGGCGGTGGTGCGCGACGATGCGATCGCGATCCGGCCGGTGATGCATCTCGGGCTCGCGTTCGACCACCGCATCTTCGACGGCGCGGTGGCGATGCAGTTCCTCAACCACATGAAGGGATGGTTCGAAGACTATCGCGATGGCCGTTGAGACCCGCCGCCCCGAGTGGCTGAAGGCCCGGTTGCCCGCCGGGGCCAACTACGTGGACCTGAAGGCGATCATGCGCGGCCGGCAGATGCACACGGTCTGCGAGGAGGCGCGCTGCCCGAACATCGGCGAGTGCTGGGACCGCCGGACGGCGACGTTCCTGATCCTCGGCAACGTCTGCACGCGCGCGTGCGCCTACTGCGCGATCGCGCACGGTCTGCCGAGCGAGCTCGACCTGGCCGAGCCCGCGCGCCTGGCAGACGCCTGTGCCGCAATGGGGCTGCGCCACGCGGTCATCACGTCGGTGAACCGCGACGATTTGGCCGACGGCGGCGCCGCGGTCTACGCCGAAGCGATCCGCCAGATCCACCGCCGGCTACCGGAGTGCACGGTGGAGGTCCTGATCCCGGACTTCAAGGGCGACCCCGGGGCGCTGCGGACCGTGCTGGACGCCAACCCCGAGATCCTGGCGCACAACATCGAGAGTGTCCGGCGCGTCTTCAAGATTGTCCGCGGCGGCGGGTCGTACGACCGGTCGCTCGTGCTGCTCCGGAGGGCGAAGGAGTGGGGCTACACGTCGTTCACCAAGAGCGGCCTCATCCTGGGTATGGGCGAGACGACCGACGAGATTGTTGCGACCATGGACGACCTGCGCGCGGTGGACGTGGACGTGCTCACGCTCGGCCAGTACCTGCGGCCGAGTCCGGACCACCACCCGATCGACCGCTACGTGACCCCGCAGGAGTTCGCGATGCTGCGCGAGGAAGGGCTCCGCCGCGGCTTTCGGTACGTGGAGTCCGGGCCGCTGGTGCGCTCGTCGTACCGGGCGGATGTGCAGGCGCAGGCGGTGCGGGCGCACCGCGCGCGGTTCGGCCGGGGCTCCCCGGCGCCGGACCCGGTGGCCTGATCCGGGGCCGCCCAGGGCGAGGACCCGGCTCTCCACGACCTGCCCGACCGGCCTGTGCCACCCCGACGGCAGGATGGCGCGGGGCCGGACTCAGGCGCCACCGCCCGTCCCTCCGGTCTTGGCCCGCTTCTCCATGACCGTGGACGAGTGCCCGGGGAACAGCGCGGCCGAGGGGTTCAGGTACTGCGCCGCGTTGTTCACCGCCGTGGCCGCCTCGCCGAACCCCGTCGCGATGAGCTTGAGCTTCCCCGGATAGGTGACGATGTCGCCCGCGGCGTAGACGCCCGGCAGGTTGGTCGCCATCCGGGTGTCTACCACGATCGCATCGCCGTCCAGCACCAGCCCCCAGGTGGCAATCGCGCCCAGGTTGCTGACCAGCCCCAGGAACGCCAGCACGGCGTCCACCGGGAGCACGGTCTCTTCCTTCGTCTTCGTGTTCACGATCACGGCCTCCTCGACGTGCGCGTTGCCGTGTAGCGCGCGTAGCTCGTGGAAGACCCGCACGTCCACCGGCGAGGCGGCCAGCTTGCGGACGCTGTCGGCGTGCGCGCGGAACTGATCCCGCCGGTGGATCAGCGTGATCGACCGTGCCACGGGGACCAGGTTGAGCGCCCAGTCCACGGCACTGTCGCCGCCGCCGGCGATGAGCAGCCGGCGCTCCGCGAAGGCGCTCTTCTGCCGCACGGCGTAGTGCAGCCCGCGGCCCGCGTACTGGTCGATCTCCGCCCGGCCGTAGGTCTTGGGCGCGAAGGCGCCGATCCCGGCGGTGATCAGGCACGCGCGGGTCAGGAGCACCCCGGTGGTGGTCACCAGGCGGATCGTGCGGTCAGCCAGGTGCGCGAACGAGCGGATCTCCTCGTTGAGGAGCACCTCGGGTCCGTACTGCATCGCCTGCTCGACCAGGTTGGCCACGAGGTCCTTCCCGAGCACCTTCGGAAACCCGGCGACGTCGTAGATGTACTTGTCGGGGTACAGCGCCGTGATCTGCCCGCCGAGGTCCGGCTGGCTGTCCACGAGGCGGACCGACAGCCCGCGGAAGCCGGCGTAGTACGCGGCAAACAGCCCGGTCGGACCCGCGCCGATGATCGTCAGGTCAGACAGCGAGGACATTCCCACCTCCGGAGGCCGCACGCTCGCGCGCGTGGGGCGTTTATTGACACACCCCGGGCCCCATGGCACCCTTAGGAATACGGCGCGCGCGCGCGCCGTCCTACGCGTATGGGGTGATGTGCACATGGCGGTCGGCACGCGGCAGCTCGCCCAGACCTTCTCGAAGGAGCAGCTGACCCGCTACTCGCGGCAGCTCATCCTCGAGGAGCTGGGGCTGGACGGGCAGCGCCGGCTGCGCGACGGCCGGGTGCTCGTCATCGGTGCCGGAGGGCTCGGCTCGCCGTCCTCCCTCTACCTGGCCGCGGCCGGGGTCGGGACGCTCGGGGTCGTGGACGGCGACCGGGTGGACCTCTCCAACCTGCACCGGCAGATCCTCCACCACACGCAGGACGTCGGTGTGCCCAAGACCGCCTCGGCGCGCCAGACGCTCGGCGCCATCAACCCGGACGTGACGGTGGTGCCCCACCAGACCGTGCTCACCTCCGAGAACGCGCTCGAGATCATCGGCGGCTACGACGTCGTGGTGAACGGCAGCGACAACTTCCCCACGCGCTACCTGGTCAACGACGCGTGCGTGATGCTCGGCAAGCCGCTCGTGGACGCCAGCATCCTGAAGTGGGAAGGGCAGGCCACGACGTTCCTGCCCGGCCGCGGCTGCTACCGGTGTCTGTTCCCCACGCCGCCGCCCCCGGGGGCGGTGCCGTCGTGCGCCGAGGGAGGCGTCATCGGCGCGGTGGCCGGACTCATGGGGTCGCTCCAGGCGGTCGAGGCGATCAAGGTGCTGCTCGGCGCCGGCGAGTCCCTGGCCAACCGACTGCTCCTGGTGGACCTGCTGGCCGGCGAGATGCGGACCGTGCGGTGGACGCGCAACCCCGACTGCCCGGTCTGTGGTGATGCGCCGACCATCACCGCGCTGATCGACTACGAGGCCTTCTGCGGCCTCCCCGGTCGCGACCACGCGCCGGCGGCCGACGTGGCGGACACCCCCGAGGTGGACGCCGCGGAGGCGCGCCGGCTGCTGGCCGAGGGCGCGCAGCTCATCGACGTGCGCGAGCCGTGGGAGTGGGCGGCCGTGCGCATCCCTGGGGCGGTGCTCATCCCGATGCGCGAGGTCCCGGCGCGGCTGTCGGAGATCGACCCCGCGCGGCCGGTGATCGTGCAGTGCGCCACCGGCGTGCGCAGCGCGCAGGTCACGCAGGCGCTGCGCGCCGCCGGCTACGCCGGGGCCGTGAACCTGGCCGGCGGCATCGTGGACTGGGAGAACCGCGCCTTCCCGATCGAGAGCGGACGCCGCTAGGGCGGCCGCGCCGATGTGCCCATGCGACAGGCGATCCTCCGGGGTCCGCGGGCGCTGGACCTGGTGGAGGCGCCCGTTCCCACGCCGGGCCCGGGCGAGGTGGTCGTGCGCATCCGCGCCGCGCTCACCTGCGGGACCGACCTCAAGACCTACCGTCGCGGCCACCCACGGCTGGCCTTCGGGCCGTTCGGCCACGAGGGTACGGGCGAGGTCGCGGCCGTGGGCGAAGGCGTCGAGGGGTTCCCTACCGGCCAGCCCGTGGTCTTCGTGCCGACGGCCGGCTGCGGGACCTGCGCGGCATGCCGCCGCGGCCTCGACAACGTCTGCGAGACACAGTTCGACGAGATCGCGCTGGGTTGCTACGGCGACTTCCTCCGGCTGCCAGCGCGCGTCGTGCGCCGCCACCTGTTTCCCAAGCCCGACGGGTTGACGTTCGTCGACGCGGCGTTCCTCGAGCCCCTGGCGTGCGTCGTGCGCGGCTGGCACCGGCTGGGCGCGCCGACGTCGGGCGTTGCCGCGGTCGTGGGGCTGGGCCCGATCGGCCTGCTGTTCGTCGCCGAGGCGCGGCGCCGCGGGCTGGAGGTCATCGCGGTGGGCCGCCGGGCCCAGGGGCTGGCGCTGGCGGCGGCCTTCGGTGCCCGCGATGTGGTGAGCGCCGCCGACGGCGACCCTGGCGCCGCCTTGCGCCGGCTGACCGGGGCCGGCGCGGACCTGGTGATCGAGTGCACGGGCTCCGCCGAGGTCTGGCGCGCGGCGCCCTCGTGGGCAGCCCCGGGCGGCCGCGTGCTCCTGTTCGGGGGCCTGCCCGGCGGCAGCCAGCCGGCGTTCGATGCCACGCGGCTGCACTACGGTGAGATCGACCTGGTCAGCGCGTTCCACTATCGCACCCCCGACGTCGTCGAGGCGCTGTCGCTGCTCGCCTCCGGCGCGGTTCGTCCCGGGCCGCTCGTCACCGACCGGCGCCCGCTCGATGGCATCCGCCAGGTGTTCGAGGACCTGGACCGCGGCGCGGGCGTCAAGTTCGCCGTGTTGCCCGAGGGCGAGGCGTGACCGCGGCGCGGCCCGCCACATCCACCGTGGTCGTCTTCCATGCGCCGGACGACCTGCGCCTGGAGGAGGTCCCGCTGCCGGCGCCGGCGGCCGGCGAGGTCGTGCTGCGCGTAACCGCGTGCGGGCTGTGCCCGGGCGAGGTCATGGACTGGTACCAGCGGCGAAAGGCCCCGGTTCCCCTGGGCCACGAGACCGTGGGCGTGGTGACCGACGCCGGCGAAGGCGCGCCGTACGCGCCGGGGACCCGGCTGTTCGTGCACCACCACGCGCCGTGCCTGGCGTGCCGGGCCTGCCGCCGCGGCGACCACGTCCACTGCGCGGCGTGGGCGGCTCGACGGCTGATCCCGGGCGGGCTGGCGACGTACGCGCTCGCGCAGGCGGCCGCGGTGGCCGCGGACGCGCTGGTGGTGCCTGATGCGGTCTCCGACGAGGCAGCCACCTTCATCGAGCCGCTGGCGTGCGTGGTCAAGGCGCTGCGCCGCGCGCGGCTGCGGCCGGGCGACCGCGTGCTCGTCGTCGGCTGTGGCGTGATGGGATTGCTGCACCTGATGGCGCTGCGGGCGCGGCCCGAGCCCGCGCTCCTGCTCGGGGCGGACCGCGTGCCATCGCGCATCGCCGTGGCGGCCCGGCTCGCCGACCGCGCGCTGGATGTGTCGTCGGTGCCACTGGCTGATGCCGTGCGCGAGGCCACCGGCGGCGACGGTGCGGATGTGGTGATCGTCGGGCCGGGCAGCCTGGAGGCGCTCGAGGCGGCGCTGGCTGCGCTGGCACCCGGTGGCACGCTGCTCATGTTCACGCCCACCCCACCCCAGGTACGCTGGCCGCTCGTCGCGCACGACCTGTTCTTCCGCGAGATCGCCGTGGTGCCCAGCTACTCCGCCGGGCCCGACGACACGCGCGAGGCGCTGCGCCTCATCGCCGCCGGCCTGCCCGTCACCTCGCTGGTCACGCACCGGCTGCCCCTGCGTGAGGCCGCGGTCGGTTACGCCGTGGTGCGCGCGGCGGCGGATGGACTCAAGGTGATCGTCACCCCGTGAGCACGCGCGTGCGGCCCGGCGGCCGAGGGCGCACCACCGCCGCGGAGGTCCGGCGTTTCGACCCCGGGCGGTTCCGGTGGCGCGGGGTCCCCGCGCGGCCGTACAAGATGCCGGGGGGGACGCACTGGCGCGGGGTCGAGCGGTTCGTCCTGCTCGGCGCCGGCGCGCCGACGGCCTTCCACCTGCGCTACTTCGAGATCGCGCCCGGCGGCTTCTCCTCGTTCGAGCGGCACCGTCACGCGCATGCGGTCCTGGTCGTGCGCGGCCGGGGCCGGGTGCGGCTCGGCGCGACCGAACGTCGCGTCGGCCCCATGGACTTTGTCTACATCCCGCCCGGGGTGCCGCACCAGTTCCGGGCCGGACGCGAGCCGTTCGGGTTCCTCTGCCCGGTGGATGCCGCGCGCGACCGGCCGCGCCCGCTAACCGCGGGCGGCCTGCGTCGCGGACCGTCGCTTGCGCGGCCGGCCCGCGGACGGTAGTATTGAAGAGTACGGCGGTCAAGAACCCGCGGAGGCGCGCATGATCACGATCACGTCCCAGGCCGCCACGAAGCTCTCCGAGCTGCTCCGGCAGCAGGAGGACCCGTCGGCGCGCCTGCGGTTGTTCATCACCCGGGGCGGGTGCCACGGCTACACGTACGCGATGGCCTTCGACCCCGAGCGACGCGAGGGTGACCAGGTGGTCGCGCAGCACGGCGTCGAGGTCGTGATCGACCCGCTGAGCTCGCGGCTGCTGGCCGGCGCCCAGATCGACTATGTGCGGTCGGTCTCTGGCGAGGGCTTCACCGTGCGGAACCCCAACGCGGTGGAGACCTGCGGGTGCGGCCACTCCTTCCAGACGCGCGACCACAGCGGCGAGCCCGACCCCTGCGAGGAGGGAAAGGCCCGGGCCGCGGGAGAGGAGACCAACGATCATGCCTGAGGTGCAGACGCAGCCCGGCGACCTGCGGGAGCGCGTGGAGCGTGTGCTGGACGCCATCCGGCCCTACGTGCAGGGCGACGGCGGGGACATCGAGCTGATCGACGTCACCGACGGCGTCGTGCAGGTCCGGCTCGCGGGCGCGTGTGTGGGCTGCATGCACTCCATGATGACCCTGCAGGCCGGGATCGAGCGGATGTTGAAGCAGGAAGTCCCGGAGATCCGCGTGGTGGAGGCGGTGCCCTTCTAACGTCCCTCCACAACCTCGCAGGCGGGCCCCCGATGCGCGCATGCGGGGGCTCTTCTGTTGGTCGGGCGGGAAGGGAGGTGAGGCCGGTGTGGGCGCAGGTGCTGCGCAAGATCGACGACTATCGGTGGGAGATTCCCACCGACGCGAAGCCCGGTATGCGCGTGCCCGGCCTGATCTACGCCGACGAGCGCATGATCCGGCAGATGGGCGAGGAGCAGGCGTTCGAACAGGTCGCCAATGTCGCCACCCTGCCCGGGATCGTTGGCCGGTCGCTGGCGATGCCGGACATCCACTGGGGCTATGGCTTCCCGGTTGGCGGCGTCGCGGCCTTCGATCCTGCCGAGGGCGTGATCTCGCCGGGCGGGGTCGGCTACGACATCAACTGCGGGGTCCGCCTGATCCGCACCGACCTGACCGAGGACGACGTCCGTCCGCGGCTCGACGAGCTCGTGGAGACCCTGTTCCGGGCAGTGCCCTCGGGCGTCGGCACGGGTGGACCGGTCAAGGTGAGCATGGCCGAGATCGACCGGGTGCTGCAAGGCGGCGCACGCTGGGCGGTGGCCGCGGGCTACGGCCACGCGGACGACCTGGAGGTGATCGAGGCCGGCGGCGCGCTCGCCGACGCCGACGCGGGCGCGGTCAGCGACGCGGCCAAGCAACGCGGCCGGGGCCAGATCGGCACGCTAGGCTCGGGCAACCACTTCCTCGAGGTGCAGGTGGTGGACCAGGTCTTCCACGAGCCCGCGGCGCGGGCGATGGGGATCGAGGGGCCGGGCCAGGTCGTGGTCTTCATCCACTCGGGCTCGCGCGGGCTCGGGCACCAGGTCTGCACCGACTACCTGCGTATCTGCGAGCGCGCCGGACCGCGCTATGGCATCCGGCTGGTGGACCGACAGCTCGCGTGCGTGCCGCTCGACAGCGACGAGGGCCGGCGCTACTTCGGGGCGATGTGCGCCGCCGCGAACTTTGCGTGGGCCAACCGGCAGCTTGTGACCCACTGGGTGCGCGAGAGCCTGGAGCGCGTGTTCCGGCGCGGCTGGGAGCACCTGGGCGTGCGAGTGGTCTACGACGTCGCGCACAACATCGCCAAGATGGAGCACTACGAGGTGGAGGCACGGCCGCGGCGTCTGTGCGTCCACCGCAAGGGCGCGACGCGGGCGTTTCCCGCCGGGCACGCCGAGGTGCCGGCCCGCTACCGCGCCGTGGGCCAGCCCGTCTTCGTCCCGGGCGACATGGGGCGCTACTCCTTCGTCGCGGTGGGAGCCGAGGGCGCCATGCGCGAATCCTTCGGATCGACCTGCCACGGCGCCGGGCGGCTGCTCGGGCGCAAGGCCGCGGTGCGGGCGCTCGCGGGCCGCGACATCGCGGCCGAGCTGCGCCGCGCGGGCATTGTCGTGCGCGCGCACGACCGTGGGCTGCTGGCCGAGGAGGCGCCCGCGGCCTACAAGGACGTCGCCGACGTGGTCGCGATCTGCCACGCTGCCGGGCTGTCCCGCCGTGTCGCGCGGATGCGGCCGATCGGCGTCGTGAAGGGTTAGGGGAGGCGACAGCGTGCTCGCCGTCGAGGAGCAGCGGCTCTTGCACCAGACCGTCCGCGCCTTCGCCCGGGAGGTGCTCCGGCCGCGCGCGCCTGTCTGGGACCGCGAGAACCGGTTTCCCGTCGAGATCGTGCCGCGCCTGGCAGAGCTCGGGCTGCTTGGCATGACCATCCCGGCCGCCTACGGCGGCAGCGGCCTGCCCGTGGCCGCCGTGGCCACCGCGATCGAGGCGCTGGCGTGGGGCGATGGGGGTGTGGCGCTTTCGGTGGCCGCGCACAACTCGCTGTGCGCCGGGCACCTGGCGCTCTTCGGTACCGACGCGCAGCGGCATCGGTTCCTACCGCGCCTGGCCACGGGGGAGGCGCTCGGCGCCTGGTGCCTGACCGAGCCCGGCGCGGGCAGCGACGCGGCGGCGCTGCGCACGCGGGCTCGCCGGCGCGGCGGGCGGTGGGTGCTCGACGGCACCAAGGTGTTCGCGACCAACGGCAGTCTCGCCGGCGTCTACGTGGTGATGGCGTCCACCGATCCCGAGGCAGGGCGCGCTGGCATCACCGCCTTCGTGGTCGAGCGGGGCACGCCGGGCCTGGAGCCTGGTCCCAAGGAAGACAAACTGGGCGTGCGCAGCAGCGACACCGCCGAGGTGCGCTTCACCGACTGCGCGGTGGACGACGACTGCCGGCTGGGTGAGCCGGGCGACGGCTACCGGCAGGCGATGGCCGTGCTGGAGCGCGGCCGCATCGGGATCGCTGCGATGGCGGTTGGGTTGGGGCGCGCGGCGCTGGACGCCGCGGTGGCCTACGCGCGCGAGCGGCACGCGTACGGCCGGCCGATCGCCGAGCTCCAGGCGATCCAGTTCATGCTCGCCGACGCGGCGACCGAACTCGAGGCCGCCTGGCTGCTCGTGGAGCACGCCGCGGCAGCGGCCGACCGCGGCGTGCCGTTCCGGCGCGAGGCGTCCATGGCCAAGCTCTACGCGTCGGAGGCCGCCGCGCGCGCCGCGACCAAGGCCGTGCAGGTCCATGGTGGCTACGGGTTCGTCAAGGACGCGGTGGTGGAGCGCATCTACCGCGACGTGAAGCTGTGCGAGATTGGCGAGGGGACGAGCGAGGTGCAGCGCGCGATCATCGCCCGCGCCGTCCTTGGGCCGGCGGCGGGGCACGGGTAGTGGACGCCGGGCACCCCTTCGTCCGGCGGCTGCGCGAGGGCCCGCTGCTCGCGGACGGCGCGATGGGCACCATGCTCTACGCGCGTGGCGTCCCCTACGACCAGTGCTTCGAGGCGGCCAACGTCCAGCGGCCCGACTTGGTGCGCGCCATCCACGTCGCCTACCTGGAGGCGGGCGCCGGGCTGCTCGAGACCAACACTTTCGGCGCGAACCGGCTGAAGCTCGCGGCGTTCGGCTACGGCGACGAGGTGGAGGCGATCAACGCGGCGGGCGTGCGGCTCGCCCGCGAGGCGATCGAGGTGACCGGGCGAGGGGCCTGGGTCGCCGGGTCGATCGGGCCGCTCGGCCGGCAGATGGCGCCGCTCGGCGCGCTGGGCGCCGCCGAAGCCGCCGGCGCGTTCGCGGAGCAGGCGCGCGCGCTGACCGCCGCGGGCGCCGACCTCATCCTGCTCGAGACCTTCAGCGACCTCAACGAGATCGCCGTCGCGGTCCGCGCGACGCGGGAGGCGACCGACCTGCCGGTCGTGGCGGAGATGACCTTCGCCCCCGACGGCCGTACCCTGCTCGGCTACACGCCCGAGGAGGTGGCCGCGCGCCTGGAGGCGCTGGGCGTCGCCGCGGTCGGGGCCAACTGCAGTGTGGGCCCCCAGGGCATCCTCGAGGTGATCGAGCGCATGGCAACAGCCACGCGGCTGCCACTGGCCGCGATGCCCAACGCCGGGCTCCCGCAGTATGTGGGCGGCCGGTTCGCCTACGTGGCCTCCCCGGCGTACATGGCCGAGCACGCGGCGACGCTGGTCGAGCTTGGCGCCGTCCTCGTGGGCGGATGCTGCGGCACGACCCCCGAGCACATCGCGGCGATGCGCGAGGCGATCGCCGGCCGGCAGCCGGGCCGCGCGCGGCCCGCGGCGGCGCCACCGGCGCCGCCGCCGGCGCCCGCGCCGGTCGCGGAGCCGCCCGGGACACTCGCGCAGAAGCTGGGCCGGCGCTTCGTGGTCACCGTGGAGGTTTCGCCGCCGCGCGGGGTGCAGGACGCCGAGGCGCTCGAGAGCTGCCGGCGGCTGCGCGCGGCGGGTGTGGACGCGATCGACGTCGCCGACAACCCGATGGCGCGCCTGCGGATGAGCCCCTGGGCCACGGCCGCCCGCATTCAGCGCGAGGTGGGTCTGGAGACGATCCTCCACTTCACGACGCGCGACCGCAACCTGATCCGCCTCCAGTCGGACTTGCTGGCCGTGCACGCGCTCGGCATCCGCACCGTGCTGGTATTGCGGGGCGACCACCCGCAGGCGGGCGACTACCCGCAGGCCACGGCGATCTCCGACATCCACCCCTCGGGGCTCGTGCGCATGATCAAGGAGTTCAACCAGGGCCGCGACGTGGCGGGCAACGCGATCGGCACCCCGACGCGGTTCCTGGTGGGGGTCGCGCTCAACCTGGCGGCGCGCGATCCGGCCCGGGAGCTGCGCGGCCTGGAGCGCAAGCTGGCCGCCGGCGGCGACTTCATCTGCACGATGCCCATCTTCGAGCCGCAGACGCTCGACGCGTTCCTGGCGCGCTGTGGACCGCTGCCCGTGCCGCTGTTGGTGGGGGTGCTGCCCCTGCACGGCGCGCGGCACGCCGAGTTTCTCCACAACGAGCTGCCGGGGATGGTCGTGCCCGAAGCCGTGCGCCGCCGGATGCGTGAGGCGCGCGACGGCCGCGAGCTCGGCTTTGAGCTGGCGCGCGAGCTGCTGCGCGCGGTGCGCGACCGCGTCGCCGGCGCCTATCTGATCCCGGCGTTCGGCCGCTACGACCGCATCGTCGAGCTGGTGCGCGAGGTGCGCACGGTCCTGCCCGCGCGGTGACGCCGGTCGAGCGCGGGGTGCGCTATGAGGGCCGCCGCGTGGTGCGCGCGCCGTTGCACCGCGTCTGGCAACTCCTCAGCCGTCCCGAGGCCCACCCGCGCTACGCGGCGCTGTGGTTCGCGGCCGACCTGCTCGAGCGGGCGCCGGGCGCCGTGACCGTAGAGTACCGGGGTGTCTTTGGCGGGCTCCCGGTGACCTCGGTGCAGCGCGTCACCCTACGGCCGCCGGGCCGGATCGAGTTCCGCCAGACCCGAGGGACGCTGCGGGGTCTAAGCGGGAGCTACGTCCTGCGGGAGAGCGACGGCGATACCGAGGTGGCGATCGCGCTCACGGTGGACGCCGGGATCCCGCTGTTCTCCGAGGCCGCGGTACAGCAAATCCTGGCCGCGCACGTGGACAGCACGCTCGGGAAGATCAAGGCGTCCGCGGAGCGCGACCTGGTGCGCCTCGTCCGCCGCGCGCCGATGGCGCCCGCGGCACCCGAACCCGCCGTGAGCCGGGAGGAGCCCGAGCCCGTCGTTGCTGCGGCCGGCGATGCCGGCGCGGAGGCCGTGGACGCGGGCGAGGAGGACGCGTCCGCGGACGCCGTCGGCGCCCCCGGCGCCTCGCCGCCGGGCCGGCGGCGTCGCCGCCGCCGGCGCCGACGCCGCGCTTCCGGCGCCCCGCCCGCAAACGACCCTGCCGCGCCGGCGTCGTAGCCCGGCCCCTGCGCGCGATGGTACACTGGCGGTACGCGAGGGGGAGTGCGATGGTCCGCCAACAGAACGGTCCGACCCGGGAGCAGATTCTGGACGCGCTGCGCGAGGTCTGCGACCCCGAGCTTCGCAAGAGCATCGTCGAGCTCGACATGGTACGCCAGGTCGAGGTGCGCGACGGGCAGGTCACGGTAGACGCGGTCCTCACGATCAGTGGTTGTCCGCTCCGCGATGCGATCGTCCAGTCGATCACCGAGCGCGTGAAGGCGCTCCCCGGGGTCGCCGGCGTGACCGTGAACCTCGGCGTGATGAGCGCCGACCAACGCCAGGCCCTCATCGGGCGGCTGCGCGGCGGGGAGATGCACCCCGCCCGTCGGCCGGCGTTTCTGACCGCGGCGTCGGCCACCCGTGTGATCGCGGTCGCCAGCGGCAAGGGCGGGGTGGGGAAGTCCACGGTGACCGCGAACCTGGCGACCGCGATGGCGCTCGACGGCCATACCGTCGGCGTCATCGACGCGGACGTGTACGGGTTCTCGATCCCGCGCATGCTCGGCGTCTTCGGACGGCCCACGGCCGTGGACCAGATGCTGATCCCGATCGAGCGCGATGGGATCCGCGTGATGTCGATCGGCTTCCTACTACCGGACGAGGGCGAGGCCGTCGTCTGGCGCGGCCCGCTGTTGCACAAGGCGCTGGTGACGTTCATCACCGAGGTGCACTGGGGCGACGACCTGGACTACTTGTTCATCGACCTCCCGCCGGGCACGGGCGACGTGTCGCTGACCATCGCGCAGACGCTCCCGCAGGCGAGCATGCTCATCGTCACGACGCCGCAGCCCGCGGCCGCCGCGGTGGCGCAGCGTGCGGCGAAGATGGCCGAGAAGGTGAACATGGACGTCATCGGTGTCGTCGAGAACATGTCGGGTTTCACCCCGCCGGGCGGACCGACGATCGACCTGTTCGGCCGGGGCGGCGGGCTGCGCCTGGCCGAGCAGCTCGGGGTCCCGCTGTTGGGCGAGATCCCCCTCGACATCGCGGTGCGCGAGGGCAGCGACGCCGGCGAACCCGTGGTGCGCAGCCGGCCCGATGCACCCGCGGCGCGCGCGCTGCGAGAGATCGCCCGCAAGGTGGCCGACCTGGTCCCTGTGGGCGCCGCCCCCTGAGGCGTGGAGGGGCCCGTGTCCACGTTCGAGGTCACGACCGCGCGCAACTACATCGCTGGCCGGTGGACCGGCGCCACGGGCGGCGCCGTCGTCGTCCTCCACAACCCCGCGACCGGCGCGGTGCTCGGCGAGGCACCCGCCTCGGCCGCCGCGGACGTGGACGCGGCCGTCCGCGCGGCCGCCGACGCCTGGCCGCGATGGCGCGCGACGCCCGCCCCGCGGCGCGCCGAGATCCTCTACCGCACCGCCGAGCTGCTGGTGCGCCGCAAGGAGGAGCTGGCGCGCCTGATGACCCGCGAGATGGGCAAGGTGCTGGCCGAGACGCGGGGCGACGTGCAGGAAGCGATCGACATGACCTACTTCATCGCCGGCGAGGGCCGCCGCCTGCACGGCTACACGACGCCGAGCGAGATGCCCCGCAAGGCGGCGTACTGCGTCCGCCAGCCGCTCGGGCCGGTCGGTGTCATCACGCCCTGGAACTTCCCGATGGCGATCCCCTCGTGGAAGATCGTCCCGGCGCTGGTGTGCGGCAACACGGTGGTCTTCAAGCCCGCGCCCCAGACGCCGCTGTCAGCCGCGGCGTTCGTCGCGATCCTTGAGGAGGCCGGCCTGCCGGCCGGCGTGCTGAACCTGGTCTGCGGCGGAGACGAGCCCGGGCGCGCGCTCGTCGAGCACCCGGGCGTCGCCATGGTGTCGTTCACCGGGTCCACCGAGGTCGGTCTTCAGGTGGCCGCGCGGTGCGCGGCGCGGGGCGTGCGCGTCTCGCTGGAGATGGGCGGCAAGAACGCCGCGATCGTGCTGGACGACGCCGATCTGGACCTGGTTACCGACGCGCTGACCTGGGCCGCCTTCGGCACCACCGGTCAGCGCTGCACCGCGTGTAGCCGGGTTGTCGCCACGCCCGCGATCCGGCCGGCGCTGGTGGACCGGCTCGCCGACCGGGCGCGGCGGCTGCGCGTAGGGGACGGCCTCGACCCGGCGACCGAGATGGGGCCGCTGGTGAGCGACGCGCAGCGCGCGAGGGTCGAGCAGTACGTCGGCCTGGGCCGCGGCGAGGGCGCGCGGGTGGTGGTCGGCGGTGGCCGGCTGGCGCCCCCGGGGCTGGAGGGTGGGTTCTA
This sequence comes from Armatimonadota bacterium, assembly GCA_031081715.1. Classification (GTDB taxonomy): domain Bacteria; phylum Sysuimicrobiota; class Sysuimicrobiia; order Sysuimicrobiales; family Humicultoraceae; genus Fervidifonticultor_A; species Fervidifonticultor_A tertius. The sequence goes on from JAVHMA010000004.1 coordinate 93,100, forward strand.
CTTCGCGCCGACCGTACTCGACGAGGTCCGGCCCGGCATGCGTGTGGCGCAGGAGGAGATCTTCGGCCCGGTGGTCGGTGTGCTCGAGGCGCGCACGCTCGGCGAGGCGTTCGAGGTGGTCAACGGCGTCCGCTACGGCCTGTCCGCATCGATCTTCACGCGCGATGTCTTTGCCGCCCACCGCGCGATCGAGGAGATCCGGACAGGCATCGTCTACGTCAACCACGGGACGACCGGGGCCGAGGTGCACCTGCCGTTCGGCGGCATGCGCGACACCGGGAACGGTCACCGCGAGGGCGGCCTGCAGGTTCTCGACGCCTTCACGGAGTGGAAGAGCGTCTACATCGATTACAGCGGTCGCCTGCAGCGGGCGCAGATCGACCGTGACTGACCCGAGGCGCCGCGCGCATCGCGCAGTCGCCGTCCTGCTGGCTGGCGCCGCGGTCGCCCTGGGCGTCCTGCCCGCGGGCGCGCAGGGTACCGGGGCGGAGTGGCCAGCGCTGGTCCAGCGCTACGAGGCGGCCGTGCAGCGCAACCCGGCCGATCCCGACGCGCACTTCACGCTGGCGATGCTCTACGCGCGGGACGGCCGGCTCCTGGACGGGTGGAAGCACCTGCAGGAGGCCGACCGCGCCGTGGGGCTCGCCCGCCGCGCCGCGATGGCCCGCCAGGTCGCCGCCGAGGCGCAGGCGCTGCTCCGGCGAAATTCCGGCGACCTGCTCGCGCGGTACCGGCTGGCGTTTGCCACCTACGTCCTCGGCGACCACGCCGCGGTGGCCGCGGAGTTCGAGCGGATCACCGCGGCCGATCCGCGCAACGACTGGGGCTTCGGCTACCTGGGGCAAGCCTATGCCACCCTGGGCCGCGACGACCGGGCGATCGCCGCCTGGCAGCGCGGGCTCCAGATCAACCCGGACAACGCCGTGCTGCACTACGTGCTCGCGCTCGCCTACACGCGGCAGGGTGACCGGCGCGCGGCGGCCCGCCACCTGGCCGCCGCCTACCGCGACCGGACGCTCTACGACTACGTCACGGGTCACCGACGGTGAGACGGTCCCGCGCGGCGGCGGTGGCGGCCGTGCTCCTGCTCGCCGCGGGGCCGGTTATCGCGGCGCCCGCGCCGGGCGTCCTGTCGGTGGCGGCCGACGAGTTGCAGATCGACGCGGCCCGGGGCGTGGTCGTCGCCGAGGGACGGGTTCGCGTCAGCGACGGCCGCGTGAGCGCGACCGCGCCGCGCGCGACCGTGTACCGGCGCGAGGGGCGCGCGGTGCTGGCCGGGGGCGCGCGGGCCAGCGGGCCCGACGGTGTGCTCGAGGGCCGCGAGATCACGGTGCTGTTCACCGAGCGGGCGATCACGCGGATTGTCGCCCGAGACGAGGCCAGTCTGGAGATCGTCGCCGGGCTCGTGACCGCCGCGACGGTGACGCTGGTCCCCTCCGGCGATGCGGTCGTCGCCGAGGGCGGCGTCCGGCTCTTCACCGACCCGGACGTGATCTCGACCGGGGCGCGCCTCGTCTTCCGCCGCGCGGCCGGCACTGTCGCACTCACCGGCGGCGCGCGCGTGCAGAACGCCGACGGCGTGATCGACGCCGACCGCATCGACGGTGCGCGCCGGCTGGACCGCGTGACCGCGACCGGCAACGTCCACGCGGTCTACCGCGATCTGACCGTGCGCAGCCGGACGGCCGATGTGCTCCTGGGCGAGAAGCGGGCGGTCTTCACCGGCGAGGTACGCCTGCGAGGACCGGACCGGACCATGACCTCGGAGCGCGTGACCGTGTGGTACGGCGAGGGCCGGGCGCTGGCCGAGGGGCCGACCTGGATCCGGCTCGAGCCGCAACCCTGACCGTGAGGAGCACCTTCTCGCTGGCGCCGCTGCAGGCGCTGGTCGGCAATCGCCTCCCGACCGAGATCGCCGGCGGGCTGATCGTCCTGATCGGTGACCGGCCATCGGCGTACTCCCGCAGCCCCGTGTTGTGGGCGGCGGCGCTCGGGCGGCTCGGGCTGCCGGCCACCTACCTCCCGCTCGACGTCCCCGAGGGCCGGCTCGCCGACGTGGTCGGGTTCCTGCGCGCGACGCCCGCGTGTTGGGGCGCGAACGTGACCGTGCCCTACAAGCAGGCGATCCTGCCGCTCCTGGACGACCTGGATCCGGGTGCGGCGGCCGCGCGCGCGGCCAACACCGTGGTGCGGCGGCGCGACGGCCGGCTGGTCGGCGGGAATACCGACGGCGTCGGGCTGGCCTGGGCGCTGCTCGATCCCGAGGGAGACGACCCGCTGGTCGAGACGCTGCACGGCGCCCGGGTGCTGCTCGTCGGCGCCGGAGGGGCCGCGCGCGCCGCCGGCGCGGCGCTCGCTCCTTTGCTCGGTCCTGGCTGGCTGCGCGTGGCCAACCGCACCGAGGCCGCGGCCCACGAGGTGGCCGCGCTGGCCGCGCGCGCCGGCGCCCAGGCGAGCGCGGTCGCCGAGGACGCCCTGGACGCCCTCCTCCCGGAGGTGGACCTGGTAATCAACGCCTCGTTGCGGGGCCAGGCGGGCATCCGCGCAATCGGCGCGGGCTGGACCTGCCTGGAACCGTACTCGGCATTCGCCCCGGCCTCGCCGGCGGTGTTGCCGCCGGCGCCGGCGGCGGAGTTCCTGGCCGCCTGGCGGGCGGCCTCGGAGGCGGACATCGCGGCTAACCACGCGCGCTCACGCGAGCGCGTCCGGCGGCTCCAGCCAGGTGCGGTCGTGTTCGACATGGTCTACGCGCCCGAGGAGACCGTCACCGCGCGCCACGCGCGGGAGGCCAGGCGGCGCGCGGCGACCGGCCGCAGGATGATCATCGGCCAGGCGGTCGAGGCGCTGGTCGGGTACATCGGCGCCGCGGCACTCGCCGCACGCGGGCTCGACCCCGAGGCGGCCCGGCGCGAGGCGGCCCGCGCGATGGCCAACGCGTGGCCGGCGCCTCAGGAGGTTGGGTGATGCGGGCGGTACGCATCCACGAGCACGGTGGACCCGAGGTCCTGCGAGAGGAGCAGGCCCCGGAGCCCGTTGCGGGTCCGCTCCAGGTCGTCGTAGAGGTGCGGGCCGTGGCGCTCAACCACATCGACCTGTGGGTGCGGCGCGGGCTGCCGCGGCTGCGCCTGCGGTTTCCGCACATCCTCGGCGCGGACGTCGCGGGCGTGGTAGCGGAGGTGGGAGAAGGCGTCAGAGGCATCCGCCCCGGCGACGAGATCCTGGTGGCGCCCGGCGTCTCGTGCGGGCAGTGCGCGGCCTGCGTCGCCGGCGACGACACCTTCTGTCCCGAGTACTCGATCCTCGGCGAGCACATCCCGGGTGGCTACGCGGAGCGCCTGGCCGTGCCCGCCGCTAACATCCTGTCCAAGCCCGCGCACCTGTCGTTCCCGGAGGCCGCGGCCGTGCCGCTAGTTTTCCTGACCGCGTGGAACATGCTCGTGACCAACGGGCGTATCCGGAGGGGCGACGTGGTCCTGGTGTGGGGTGCGGGGAGCGGCGTCGGGTCGGCGGCCGTGCAGATCGCGAAGGCGCACGGCGCCACCGTCATCGCGACCGCGGGCGCGGACTGGAAGCTGGCGCGCGCGCGCGAGCTGGGCGCCGACCACACGATCAACCACACGGAGGCGGACGTCGCCGAGGCGGTCCGGGCACTGGTGGGGCGGCGCGGGGTGGACATCGCTTTCGACCACGTCGGACAGGCGACGTGGGCGACCAGCCTGAAGGCCCTGGCGCGCGGAGGGCGCCTGGTAACCTGCGGGGCGACGAGCGGTCCTGCGGGTGACACCGATATCCGCTACGTGTACGCCCGGCAGCTGTCCATCCACGGCACCTGGCTGGGGGCGAAGCGCGAGCTGCGGGACGCGCTGCGGCTGGTCGCGGACGGACTGGCGCGCCCGGTGGTCCACGCGGTGCTGCCGCTTGGGGATGCGGCCGAGGCGCACCGGATGCTTGAGCGCCGCGAGCAGTTCGGCAAGGTGGTGCTCGTGCCCTAGCCGGCGGGCTCCTCCTGGCCAATCCACTCGCTGCCCGAGGCCCAGACCTCTTTCTTCCAGATGGGGACGGTCTGCTTGAGGGTGTCGATGGCGAACCGGCCGGCCTCGAAGGCCTCGCGGCGATGCGGTGCCGCGGCGGCAACGGCGACGCTGATCTCGCCGACCGCCAGCGCGCCGAGGCGGTGCACCAGCGCCAGGCGCACACCCCACCGGTCGCGCGCCTGCTCGGCGATGCGCGTCATCTCACGGCGGGCGAGCGCCTCGTAGGCCTCGTAGTCGAGCCGGTCGATGTCGCGGCCGCGCGAGTGGCGCCGGACGGTGCCGAGGAAGAGGACCACGGCCCCGGCCCCGGGGTGGCGGACCGCCTCGAGCAGGGCGTCGATGCGGATCGGCTCCCGCACGAGCTCGATCAGGTCGCCGCCGCTCACCGGCGCGATGAGCGCGACGCGGTCGCCGTCGGCCAGCGGCCGGTCGGCCGGCTGCACCTGGTCGTTGACCGCCACCGCGGTGGGCGGCGCGGTGCGCCGCAACGCGGGATGCCGGCCGATCAGCAGCGGCCACACGTCGCCGGCCGTGGCGCCGGGCGGCACCGTGAGCGCGAGCGCGGCGGTCCCCGCGGCCTCGCGATGCGCGGCGAAGAGCAGGACGGTGATCTGCATGGTCAGGGCGCGCGGAGTTCAGGCGCATGGTAGCATGCGGGGTATGGGCCCGCAAGCGCTGCTCCTGGTGCTGGCGGCCGTGCTGGTGCTCGCTCCGGCGGCGCCGGCCGCGGCGCAGCTCATCGGCCAGGCCGAGGAGATCCGCATCGGCCGCCAGGCGGCCGCGCAGCTCGAGGCCGAGGTGGGGCTCTCGGGCGACGCCGTGCTCGCCGCGCGCGTCGCCGCGATCGGCCGTCGCATCGCCGCGGTCTCCGACCGCCGCGATCTCACCTACACCTTCAAGGTCGTGCGCGGCCGCGAGGTCAACGCGGTCTCGCTGCCCGGTGGGTTCATCTACGCTACCGAGGGCTTGATGCGGTTCGTCGCCTCCGATGCCGAGCTCGCGTTCATCCTCGGTCACGAGGTCGGCCACGTCGCCGCCCGACACCATGTCACGTTGATCGAGCGGCACGCGCTGCTCGGCGTGCTCGGACGGTTGTTGTTCGGGGGCGACCGCACAACCGCGCAGCTCGCCGAGATCGCGCGCGTGCTCGTGGCGCGCGGGTTCTCGCGCGAGCACGAGTACGAAGCAGACCGACTGGGCGTGCGTTACGCCCACCGCGCGGGCTTCGACGCCTCTGCGGCGCTTGGGTTCATGCAGCGGCTGCGCGCGGCGGAGGGCCGCGACCCCGATCGGTTCGAGGTGTTCTTTCGCACGCACCCGGCGCTGGCCGATCGGATCGTTCGCCTGCGCGACCACCTGCGCGAGCTGGGGTACCGCGTCGCCGCGCCGCGCCCGCGTGCCGCCGGCGCGGCGGGGGCGTAGGCCGTGCGCCTCGACGACCCGTACGCGGTCCCCGGGGTCTACCGCAAGGCGCAGCTCCACGCCCACACCCGCCGCTCCGACGGTCGCTTCGAGCCCGCCGAGCTAGCCCGACGCTACCGCGACGCGGGGTACGCCTTCCTCTGCTTCACCGACCACGAGGTGGTGACACGCTGTGAGGAGTTCAACGACGGCGCGTTCCTGGCCCTACCCGGGGTGGAAGAGGCGGTCGGCTGGGGGCCGTTTCCTTTGGGCCCGCACCTGGGCCGGTTGCTCGTGGACCGGCCGTCGGGCGGCGGCGGTGGGGCCGACCGCGTCGCGCGCACGCTCGCCGGAGGCGGTGTGCCGTCGCTGCACCACCCGTCGTGGAACGGGAACCTCTGGACGGGCGGCTGGACTGCGGGCGCAGTGGCGGCACTGCCCGGGCCGTACCTGATCGAGATCTGGAATCCCCACTCGGCACCGGCCGAGGACCTCCGGCGATGGGCGGCCGCCGTCCGCGCGCGCGGCCCGTCGGTGCGCGTCACCGCCGTGGCCGCCGACGACTGCCACGGGACCGCCCAGTTCGACCGCGGGTGGGTGATGGTCAAGGTCCCCGAGCTCTCGGCCGGCGCGCTGCGCCGGGCGCTGCTGGGGGGCGCGTGCTACGCGAGCACCGGGGTGGCCGCGGAGTTCGGCGCAGACGGCGGCGCCGTGGTGGCGCGGGCCGAGGCCGATCTGGTGCTCGTCTTCGACGCGGCGGGCCGCGAGCGCGCGCGTGTGAGCGGGGGATCGTGCCGCTACGAGCCCGCCGGCGACGAGGGGTTCGTGCGCCTGGAGTGCCACGCCGGCGAGCGGCGCGCCTGGAGCCAGGCCTTCTGGGTGCTACCGTGAGACCTCCGGGCGCGCGAGCCTGACGAGGTCGGCCGCGATGCGCGCCGCGGCGCCCGGGGGGCCCATGCGGGCGCGGCCGGCCGCGCCGCGGCGCGCGCGTTCCTGCGGATCGCGCAACAGCCGCACGACAGCGGACGCCGCCTCGGTCGCGTCGCGGCACGGCACCAGCGCCTCGCCCAGCAGCCGAGCCTGCATCGCCAGGAACTGGGGGCCGAACTGCGGACCCCGGCCCGGAAAGGCGACGACCGGACGGCCGAGCCCTGCGGCCTGCTCGTTCGCCGTGCCCGCCATGCCCATCACCACCGCGGCGCGCGCGACCGCATCCCAGAACGCCGTCGTGAGCGCGATCGGCGGCCGGCCGTCCAGCCGGGCCGCAATCGCCTCGGGGCGGATCGTCGGCGCCACCGCGAGGAGGAACCGGACCTCCGGTACCGTGCCTGCGACCAGCGCGGCGGCGGCCGCCAGGGACGCCGCGTTCGCAGGCGCCTCGCGCCGGCTACCCGGGAGCAACGTCACCACGGGCGTGTCCGGGTCGAGCCCGAACGACGCGCCGTGCATCGTCACGAGATCCATCATGACGTTGCCGGGCGCCGCGGCTGGCAGCCCGTGCGCGGTCAGGTGTGCCGCGGTCTCGGGGTCCCGGGCGAAGACGCGTGCGGCGCGCCGCATGACCCGACGCGGGAGCGCGCCCGTCGGCGCGATGTGCACGGAATCCGCGGTCGCGACAAGCGCCGTGGGCGCCCCGGCGCGCGCGGCCATCCACAGGCAGTATGCGTCGCCGACCGCGACGGCCACGTCGAAGCGGCCACGTTGCGCGGCCAGCGTCCGGCGCTGTGCGATCCACAGGCCGACCAGGCCGTCCCTCAGGTCGGCGCGGAGCCCGCGCAGGCCGCTGCGGAGCGAGAACCCGCCGCCAGGGAGCGCGCGCCTCGGGTTAAGCAACGGCACGCCCGCAGGGTAGGCGCCCTGGCCCACCAGGGGATAGGCGGCCACCGCGGTTCCCGGCGGGAGCTCGGCGGCAATCCGGGCGGCGATCAGGTCCTCGCCGACGCCGTTGCTCACGAACAGGATGCGGGTCACAACGCCGCGCGGCGCGCCCGGGGCGGTTCGGGCGCCGCTTCACGCAACGCCTCGAAGACGCCCTGGTAGTACGCCTCCCACAGCAGGATGCGGTAGCACTCGTCCAGCAGCCCCTGCGCCCCGCGGCGCTCGGCCCACGACCGCAGCCGCCGGGCCAGCCGCGGCGCGACGCCGGTGCCGTAGACCAGCCGCTTCAGCGGCAGCAGCGCCGGGTGCAGCTCCAGGTGAACACCGAGCCAGGCGGCGCAGCCATGTTTGCGCCAAAAGTAGACCGCGGCCCGGCCGTTGGCGCGCTGCCGCCGCGCCGCGGCTTCCACGCTGAGCGGGTGATGGTGCAGCCCCGCAGCCGACGGTTCCGAAACGATCCGGGTGCCGGCGCTGTGCAGCCTGCAGGCGTACTCGACGTCCTCGAAGCCGTAGCCGACGAAGCCCTCGTCGAAGCCGCCTATCGCCCGGTGCGCGTTGGCGGCCACGGAGAGATTGCGGCCGATCACGTGCAGGGGCGAGAGGTCCCGCGGCCGGCCCGGGGCGGCGCGATCGCGCGCGGTGCTCAGCCGCATGAACGGGGTGGTCAGTGACTCGGGCGTCGGCACGGTCCGCCCCTGGACTGCCAGCGGCGCCGGCGATGCGGCATGGCGGTCCAGATGGCGCGCGACCAGGTCCGGCTGGGCCAGCACGTCCGCGTCGAGGAAGAGCAGCACGTCTCCGCGCGCCGCGGCCGCACCCCGGTTGCGCGCCGCGGCCAGCCCCTGATTGGTCTGCCGGATGACGTGTGGCCGCACCGCGCCCGGCCACCGCTCCGCGATCTCCGCGGTGGCGTCCGAGGAGCCGTCGTCCACCACCACCACCTCGAAGACTCCAGGCTCCAGGGTCTGGGCATCGAGCGCCGCGAGCGTCCTCGGCAACACGGCCGCGGCGTCGTGGCAGGGCACGACGACGGAGACGCGCGGGGCCCCGGTGGTCACGGCGTCCGGAGGGCGGCGAAGACGCCCTCGTAGTACGAGCGCCACGCCAGGTGGTTGTACAGCTCGCCGCACAGCAGTGTGAGGCCCAGTCGTTCGCAGACCGGGACCAGGGGCCGCACGACCGCCGTGATCGCGCCGCTGCGATAGACCAGCCACTTCAGCGGGAGCAGCGCAGGCGAGATCTCCAGGAACAGGCCCAGTCCCCGGTCCCGGCGGTGTTTCCTCCAGAAGTAGACGGCGCCGCGCCCGGCCTCCCGCATCTTGACGCGCAGCTCGTCGAGGGTCTGCACGTGGTAGTGCCAGCCGATCGCCGCCGGCTCGAAGCGCAGCGTCACCCCCGCGCGCGCCAGCCGGAACGCCAGCTCGATGTCCTCCCAGCCGTACCCGCGGAACGTTTCGTCGAAGCCGCCAGCCCGGTGGAACGCGTCCGCGGCCACCGAGAAGTTGCGCGTGACGACGTGGTAGGGCGACATACCGTCGCGGCGGCGCACCGTGACGTCCGGGATGACGTGCCGCGCGCGCATGAACATCGTCTCGAGACTATCGGGGTGCTCCCGCCAGGCGCCCTGCACGCCGAGGTCCCGACGGCGGGCGTGGTGCGCCAGGTGCGCCGCGACCAGGCCGGGCTCCGCCCAGATGTCCGCGTCGAGGAACAGAAGGATGTGCCCCCGCGCCGCCCGGGCCCCGAGGTTGCGTGCCGCCGCGCGGCCGCCGCCTGAGTGCCGGAGCACCCGAAGAGGTCTGCGCGCGTCCAGGCGCGCGAGCTCGTCAGCGGACCCATCGGTGGACCCGTCGTCCACGACGACGATCTCGAAGGCACCGGGCGCGGCGTCCTGCGCGAGCAGGCTCTCGACGGCGCGGCGCAGGATCCACCCGCCGTCGCGTACCGGCATGACGACCGTGAGGGCCGGCGCGGTCACCCGGCGGCCTCCGGGCCCGAGGCGCCGGCGCCCACGCCGAGCAGGAGGAAGAGGCCGACGCTGACCGCCAGCCCGATGATGGTCACGTCCACCATCTGGTGCGCCACGAACGCCGTGGTGGCCGCCAGCACCGTCAGGGCGACCGTACGGGTGGGTGCACCACCGGGAGTCCGGCCGTACCAGCGCACCAGGGCGAGCACCCCGGCCGAAAGCAGGATCGCGAGCGCGACGACCCCCAACGCGCCCAGCTCCGCCGCGGTGTGCAGTACCAGGTTGTGCGCCGACGGCGCGTACTGTGGCCCCGCCGCCCACGCGGCGTGCCGCTCGTAGACCAGGCCGAACGTGGCCAGGCCGGTGCCCAGCACCGGGTGCTCCGCGGCCACACGGAGCGCGACGCGCCAGACCGCGAGTCGGCTGAACGGCCCGGTCGCCGGTAGGACCTGGAGGAGTCGGTCCAGGTGCCAGGTCCACTGCCCGGCCAGCACCGGGATCGTCAGCGCCGCGGTGGCGGCCGCGGTGGCCAGTCCCCACCACAGCCTCCGCCCGGGCCGCAGCGCCAGCAGCACGGCCAGGCCCGCCCCGGCCCCGAGCCAGCCACCGCGTGACCAGGTGAGCGCGAGCCCGAGCGCCACGACGGCGAGCCCGAGCAACGCGACCGCCCGCCCCGCCCCGCGCGCGTCCAGCGACAACCCGGTCAGGACGACCAGTCCCACGCCGAGGGTCGTCCCCAGGCCGTTCGACGTCAGGTGGGGCAGCGTCGCCCGGGCGTCCGTGCCCGGTGAGAGGTTCAGGATAGCCCACGCGGCGGCCAGTATCGCTCCGGCGGCCCAGGCCGAGAGCAGGACGCGCACGAACGCTGGCCGGTGCCGCACCGCCAGCACCGAGGCACGCACCACAGGCAGCGCTACCGCCGCGGTCGCGGCCGTGGCGGCCAGCGCCGTGGCCCGCCAGGGAGAGACCAGGGCGGAGGCCGTGGCGACGCCCAGCCAGGCGAGGAGGCCCGGGTCGAGGGGCGAGGGAGCCCACAGCGGTTCGCCTTCGATGAGCTCTCCCAGCGCCACGACGAGCAGCAAGGCGGCGCCCACCAGCGCGTGCCCAAACGGGACTTCGAACGCGGTCAGCAGGAGGGCGGCCTCACGCCACCGCCACGCCGACATCTAGCCGCGCTCCAGGGCCGCGCGGAATCGATCGAGCGAGGCCAGGTAGTGACGGTTCAAGGCGCCCCGCAGCACCAGATTCGCCAGGGTGTGCTGACCGCGCGCCACCAGCCACCGTGCGACCCGCGGGGCGTTGCGGGAGGTTAGCAGCCCGGCCCCGCCGAGGACGAAGTGGGCCGCGCGCTGGACGGCCGTGTCCTGAATCATCCACCGCGTCGCCGGCCCGGGATGCTTGCGGAGCAGATAGAGCGCGGTCCGCGCGCGCTCCTCCTCCTTTACCAGGAACCGGTCGAAGGCCGAGGGGTCGGGGAGCGGCTGCACGTGGAACCCGATGGCCTCCGGGTCGAAGCGCCGGGGCAGGCCCGCGGCCTGCAGCCGCAGCCCGAGGTCGAAGTCTTCCCAGCCGTAGACGCGGAAGCCCTCGTCGAACAGCCCGGCGTCCACGAGCGCCTGCCGCGGTACCGAGGCGTTGGCCGTGTCGAGATAGGCTGGCGAGGAGCGGATCGCAGGGGCCCGCGGCGGGATCTGCGGTGATGGAACGAGCACCACCGGCCCCCGGCCGACCACCGGCCGGCCCGCCGCCTGGTGCAATGCCAGGTGGCGCTGGAGGAAGTCCGGCCGCACCAGCACGTCGCTGTCCACGAAGACGATGATCGGAGCCTCGGCGGCCCGGATCCCCGCGTTGCGCGCGGCGCTGCGGCCCCGGTTGCGGTCGAGCCGCACCGGCCGCACCCGTGCCCGGCCCGTGGCCGCCGCGGCGAGGACCGCCGGGGTGTCGTCGGTCGAGCCGTCGTCCACCACGACGACCTCGTAGACGGCCGGCGCCAGCGTTTGCGCGGCGAGGTGCCGCAGTGTCGCGCGCAGGGTCGCCGCGTCGTTGTACGCCGGTACGACCACCGAGAGTCGAGGGACAGCGCGCGCGGGCACGAGCTACGGCGAGCGCGCGGCGGACGCCGCCGCGGACTCCGGGGCCGGTGCGTCCACCCATTGCTGCCGCTGCAGGCGCGCGTAGGTGCCGTCGACTGCCAGTAGTTCCTCGTGCCCGCCGGTCTCGATGACGCGACCGGCGTCGAGGACCACGATGCGGTCCGCGCCGCGGATCGTGGAGAGGCGGTGCGCGATGATGAAGGTCGTGCGGCCCCGCGCGATGCGGTCGAGCGCCTCCTGGATCGCGGCCTCCGACTCGCTGTCCAGCGCCGAGGTGGCCTCGTCGAAGATCAACAGGCGCGGGCGGTTGAGCAGCGCGCGCGCGATCGCCAGGCGCTGGCGTTGCCCGCCCGAGAGCTGAAGCCCGTCGTCGCCGAGACGCGTCTCGTAGCCGTCCGGCAGCGCCGCGATGAACTCATGGGCGTTGGCGGCGCGCGCCGCGGCGACGACCTCGTCGAGCGACGCGTCCGGCCGCGCATAGGCGATGTTCTCGCGAATCGTGCCCGCGAACAGCACGGTCTCCTGTGGCACCAGGCCGATCTGGCTCCGCAGCGACCGCAGCGTGACCTGGCGCAGGTCGATCCCGTCGATCGTGACCGTGCCCTCGGTGGGGTCGTAGAAACGCGCGATGAGGTTCACCAGCGTGGTCTTGCCGGCGCCGCTCTGTCCGACGAGCGCCACGCGCTCGCCCGGCGCCACCTCCAGCGTGACATCGCGAAGCGCCCAGCGCTCCGGGGCGTAGGCGAACGACACGCGATCGAAGGTCACGCGGCCGGCGATCGGCGGTAGCGGCATCGCCGTCGGGCTCTCGGGGAGAGCGGTCGCGTCGTCCAGCAGCGCGCGGATGCGGCCGAACGCACCCAGCGCCTGTCGCAGGCCTGCGTAGTGGCGGGTCAGCCCCACGGCGGGCTCGACGGCGAGGCCGACGTAGGTCAGGAACGCCACCAGGAGCCCGGCGGTGAGCTGACCCGAGGTCACGCGCTGGCCGCCGACCCACAGGACCAGGATGATCCCGAACGCCGTGAGAAAGCTCACGACCGGTACCTGCGTGGCAACCATCCAGGCGATCCGCACGTTGGCCCCGAAGGTCCGCTCGTTCTCGGCGCGAAACCGCGTGATCTCGCGCTCCTCGCGCGCGAACGCGCGGATGACGCGGGCGCCCGCGAACGCCTCGCGGATCAGGCCGGTCAGGCCGGCGACATGTTCCTGCGCGCGCACCGTCGTGCCCTGGATCTCGCTGCCGAAGCGGCGCGCCAAGCCGCCCACGATCGGGATGACCAGCCCGATGACGAGCGCGAGCTGCCAGTCGATCCAGACCAGCATGGCGCCGATGCCGCCCAGCATCAGCGCGACCGCCAGCGCGTCGATCCCACCCGTGAGCAGTTGCGTCTGCACGACCTGCGTGTCCTGGAGGCTGCGCGCGATCGCGTCGCCGCTCTGCCAGACCGCGAACCGGTCGAGCGACCACCGCTGGATACGCGCGAACAGATCTCCGCGCAGGTCGGCCGTGATGCGGTGGCTCAGGTAGAAGGTCAGGTAGATCTGCACGAACATTGCCAGGCTGCGGACCCCGAACAGGCCCAGCGCCAGCAGGGCCGCGCGGTTGAGCGCGCCGAACGACCGGGTGGCAATGAGCTGGTCGATCATCCCGCCGGTGTACAGCGGGACCGTCAGGTTGGCGGCGGTGACCAGCAGGACCGCGGCGAGGGCGCCGGCCACCTGGAGGCGGTAGCGGGCGATGTACGCGGCCAGGCGCCCGAGGTCGCTCATGCCGCTTCTGCCTGCATGGCGTCGAGAATGCGGGCGGACGCGCCCACCTCCAGCGGCAGGCTCTCGAGCGAGCGGGCAAGCGCCGCGCGGGCACGCGGATCGCGGATCAGCCGCGCGGTCTCCTCGGCCACGTGCTCCGGCGTGACCGAGCCGATGAGCTCGGGCATGATCTGCCGGCCCATACGCATGTTCGGGAGGGCGACATAGGGCAGGCGGCGCACCACGCGCCGCGCGAGCCGCAGCCGCAGCGCCGGGCCCACGTAGGGCACACGGGTCAGCCACTCGACGATTCCCTCGGCCGGGATGTGCGGCGCCAGGCTGAGTGGCAGTACCACCAGGCTGGGAATCCTCAGGATCGCGAGCTCGAGCGTGTTCGTCCCGGGGATCGTGAGCACCAGGTCTGAGCCGACGACACCCGGCCAACCGCCGTCGCCTACCTCGAGCCCCGCCGCCTCGATCGTCGGCTGTTGCCGGCCGACGGTCTCGCGACGGACGGTGGGGGAGACGAAGGGCGAGATGACCGCGCACAACCGGGCCTCGGGCAGCCGCCGCCGCAGCGCGGCCGCGGTCGCGACCCAGAACGGGAACACCGCGCTGAAGACCGCGTCGCGGCTACCCGCCAGAAAGGTGACACGCGGCGCGCCGCCGTTGCGCGACGGGGCGGGACCCCCGCGGGCGCCGAGCACCGCGTCGTGCCGCGGGTCGCCGGTGACGACCACCTTGCCCGCGGGCACGCCGTAGTGCACGAGCCGGTCGCGCAGCTCGGTCGATGGCACGAAGATGCGCGTGTAGTCGCGGTGGACGCGCGCCACGTGCGCCCGCTCGACGAACGCGTAGGCCGGCGCGCCCCACCGACGCGCGAGCCGCCGCGAGTACCACAGGTCGCCGCCGACGTGGAGAACCGCCGCCGGGTGAGCCGGCGCCCACCCGCGCAGCCCCAGGGCCACGCGCGCCACCTCGCGGGGCGGCACGATCTGGTCGAAAGCACCCGAGGCGGCGGCCGCGGCCTCTTCCTGGCCGCTGGCGAACTGGCAGGGTGGTAGGCATAGCGCCACCTCGGAGGCAGCGCCGCAGCGCGCCGCCTGCGCGCGGGCCTCGGCGGCGATGGGGATCGCCCAGCCGGCCACCTCTCCGGGGCCGTTGCCGACGATGACGAGGGTGCGCGCGGGCCGGGCCCCGCTCATCGGATGCACAACATCTCATTATAATCTCCAGACTGGCGGGGCGCCAATTTCGGGCCGCTTCCCAGGGGAGGCGCGCCGGCCCGGCGAACGAGGCCGACGATGTCTTCGAACTCCTGGCGCGTCCTGGCGGTGCTCGCCGGCGGTGTCATCCTGGCTGCGGCGCCGCTCCCACTCGTGGACTCCGACGCGCCGCTCTACGGCCGGATCGCCGCCAACGTGCTGGCCTCGGGCGACTGGTTGACGCTGCGCCATCCGGGGTGGCTGGTGGACAAGCCGCCCCTGGTGTTCTGGCTCATGGCCGTCTCGTTCCACCTGGGCGGGACCTCGGCGGTGACGCTGCGGTTGTGGCAACTCTTGCTCGTGCTGGCGCTGGCCGCGCTCACCGGCGCGGTGGCGCGCGCCGCGGGCGGGTCGCGCGAGGAAGGCTGGCTCGCCGCGCTCGTCCTGCTCACCTCCGCGCAGGTGTTCTACCAGGCGACGGTCCCGCAGCAGGACGTCGCGTTGACCGCCTCGCTCGCGCTCGTCCTCTTCGCGCTGGTGCGCTATCTGGGCGACGGCCGCCGGCGGTGGGCGGTGCTCGCGGGTGTCGCCGTCGCCGCGGGTATTCTGGTGAAGGGCATCGCCGCCGCGGCCCTGTCGGCGGCGGCCGCGGGGGCGGTGCTGCTCGTGGCGCGCCGCGTCCTCCCGCACCCCGCGGGCCGGGTGGTCGCGCACGCCGGGCTGGCCGCCGGCGTCGGCGCCATCCTGGCGGCGCCGTGGTACCTCCACGGCGTCCTCACGCACGGCGACCCATTTGTGCGGACGTTCCTCACCACCGGGACGCTCGGCGTCGGCCGCTTCTTCCGGCCGGTGATCTCGACCCCGCCGCCGTACTGGCTGTCGGTCTTCGCCTACGTTCCACAGATCGCGGTGGGCATGCTGCCGTGGACGCCGGCGTTCGCCGTCGGGCTGACCGGGTTCCGGCGCTGGCTCCGGGAGCAACCCGCGGGCCTGGGCGCGGTGGGCGTGTGGCTGGCAGCGCTCTTCCTGGTGTTCTCGCTCTCGTCAGGCGACAAGGTGTTCCGGTACATCATGCCCTGCTTCCCGGCCGCCGCCGTGGTCACGGCGCGAGGGCTAGGCGACCTGTGCGGGGGCGCGAGGGCGCGGCGCGCCGCCGTGGCCTGGGCTGCGCCGACGCTGGCGCTCCTGGTTGCCGGCCTCTCGATGCTCTGGTCGAGCTTCCCGACGGAGCGCGACCGGTTCGGCCCGCCCGCGCTGGCGTTCGCCGCCGGCCTGGCGGTGGCCACAGCCGCGTTCGGTGCCGCAGCCTGGCGCGGCCGAGCGCGGGCGGCGGTGGCGCTGGCGGCTGTGGCCGCCATGCTGGGCTACCTACTGTTCGTCGGGGCCATGCTCCGCCACGCGCCGGCGATCGACCCGTGGCCCGCGATCGTCCGCGCGGTCGGGCGCGACGCGCGCGGTCAACGCACGGTTGTGCTCTATCGCCTGGGCGAGGCGTTCAACTTCGCACACTTCTACCTCGATGCGCCCGTGGCGCTCGTCGATGGGCCCGGCCCGGCGGCGGCGTTCTGGCTCCGGCACCCCGGTGCGGTGGTCATCGCGCCCTCCTCCGCGTACGACGAGCTGGCGGGCGCGCTGCCGTCGCCGCACGCGGTCGTCTTTCGCGACGCCCGGCTGGTGGTGCTCGTGCGCGCCGATGCGACGCCGCAATGAGCGCACCCTGCCGGGAGAGGGAAGCCGAAACGGCCGGCAGAATAGGACCGGGACAGTCCAAAGCGGGGTGAGATGTGCGCCGACTGCTGGGTGTGGCGGCCGTGGTGTTGGTGTGTGCCGCGCGCGCGTCCGCCCAGCCGTCGCCGGTCGTGGTCGACGCCGAGACCATCACCTACGACACCGCCGGCCAGACAGTGATCGCCCAGGGCAACGTCCGCGTGAGTTCCGGTCGCCACCGCATGTTCGCCGACGCGGTGACCTACGACCTCCGCACGGAGGTGCTCACCGCCACGGGGCGGGTGCGGGTACTGGACGACCGGGGCCGGGAGCTGCGCGGTCGGCTGCTCACCTTCAACACGCGCACCGAAGCCGGCGTGCTCGACGGCGTGCACGGCATCGTCGATCCGGCGCGGCGCGTCTACGTGCGCGGCGACCGTCTGGAGTTCGACCCCGGGCGCTACATCGGTCACCAGACGCTGACCACGACGTGCGACCCGGAGCGCCCGCTGTTCGCCGTGACCGCGCGACGGCTTGAGATCGTCCCCAACGAGGAAATCGTGGCCTACGACGCGTCCGTGCAGGTGGCCGGCCGCCGGGTGTTCTCGACCCCGCGCTTCGACATCTCGCTCGCCCCCGGCGAGCCGGCGGTCTTGGCCCCGGGGTTCGGCCACAACGACGTCGACCGGTTCTGGGTCGAGTACCGGGCGCGGGTCACCATGCCGGGCGCGCGCGGCGTCGCCAGCGTGAAGTATGGAACCGCCTCGGGATGGTTCCCGTTCCTGCGCCTGACCCACCGCGCACCGGCGTTCGCGGCGACCCTCAGGCTCGGCCGCACGCAGACCGAGGACGAGCGGGAGGCGTTCGCGCTGCTGCCGTACCGCGTGGCCGAGGCGAGCGTCGAGGGTGCCCCGGTGCCCATCGTGGGAACGCGGCTGTCCTATGCGCTGTCCGCGGCCGCGGGGTGGCTTGAGGACGAGACGGCCATGGTCGCCACCACGCGCCTGGACGGCGCGCTCGCGGTGCGCGCGGAGACGTTCCAGCTCGGGCCGCGGCTGGCGCTGGACGCCGAGGCGCGCCTGCGCGTGTCCATCTATGGCAGCGGCGATGTCCGGACGGTCGCGTCAGCCGCCGCGGCCCTCGTGCACCCCCTCGACGCCTACACCCGGGTCACGTTGCGATACGAGTATGTCCACCTGGGGGGCCGCTCGCCCCTGCTGGTCGACGACGTGGACCCCGCCAGCACCCTGAGCCTGGCCGTCGTTCGCGCCGTGCCCGACCGCTACCGGTGGGCGGTGCGCGCGGCGCACAACTGGGCCGTGCCGGAAACCAAGGTCGCCGCCTCGGCCTTCGTCGTGACCTCGCCAAGCCTGGAGGTGGGCGTGGCGGCCGTCTACAACACGCGCCTGGCCAGGCTCGAGGACCTCGACTTCGCGGTGCGCTGGATCTGCGACTGCGTGGATGTGGTCGTGCGCTACCGGCAGGTGCGGCGGGAGATCTCGCTGGACGTCGGCCTGGTCGGCTTCACCCGGCGCGAGGCATTCGTACCCCGCTCCCCGCGGCCGTCGCCGTTGCCGCCGGTCGGCGATCCGCCTGGAGAGAGAGGCGACCGGCACTGACCGACGAGCGCGCCGCCCCGCTTGACCCGGAGATCTTCCGCGAGTACGACATCCGCGGGGTCGTGGGGAGGGCACTCACGGCGGAGGTGGCCGCGCGCATCGCGCGCGCGTACGCCGCGGTGATGCGGCCGGGCGGCGGGCCGGTCGTGGTGGGTCGCGACAACCGGGTGCACTCGCCCATGCTGGCCGAGGCCGCGGGCGCGGCGCTGGCCGCCTCCGGCTGCACGGTCCTCGACATCGGCACCGTGATCAGCCCGATCTTCTACTACGCCCGGACCGCGTGGGAGATCGACGCTGGCATCATGGTCACCGCCAGCCACAACCCGCCCGAGTTCAACGGGTTCAAGCTCGGCGGGGCCGCCGGCACGTTGCACGGCGAGCAGATCCAGCAGATCCGGCGGCGGGCAGAGGCGGGGCCCTTCCCGAGCGGTGTCGGGGCGCGCGAGACGCGCGACGCCACGGGCCCCTACCTGGCGATGCTCCGCGAGAAGATCCGCCTGGGGCCGCGGCGGCTGCGGGTGGCGCTCGACTGCGGGAACGGCACCGCCAGCCTGTTCGCTCCAGACGCGCTGGCGGCCTGGGGCGTCGAGGTCGTGCCGCTGTACTGCGAGTCCGACCCGACCTTCCCGCACCACCACCCCGATCCGGTGGACGCACGCAACCTGACCGACCTGATCGCGCTCGTCCGGCGCGAGCGCTGCGACCTCGGCATTGGCCTGGACGGCGACGGCGACCGTCTTGGGGTCGTGGACGACCGGGGCGAGATCATCTGGGGCGACCTCCTGATGGTCCTGTTCTGGCGCGAGATCCTGCCCCGCCATCCCGGCGCGGAGGTGCTGGTCGAGGTGAAGTGCTCGCAGGTCCTGGTGGAGGAGGCGCGCCGCCTGGGCGGCCGGCCCTTCTTCTACCGCACCGGGCACTCGCTCATCAAGGCGAAGATGCGCGAGATCGGCGCGGTCTTCGCGGGCGAGATGTCGGGGCACATGTTCTTCGCCGACGAGTACTACGGGTTCGACGATGCGCTCTACGCCGCCGGCCGGCTGCTGCGTATCCTGTCGCGCCAGGCGCAACCGCTCTCCGCGTTGCTGGCGGACGTGCCGCGCTACCCGATTACGCCCGAGGTGCGGGTGACCTGCCCGGACGACCGGAAGTTCGAGGTCGTGGCGGCCCTGGTCGAGGCGTTCAAGCGTACGCACGAGGTCGTGGACGTCGACGGCGCGCGCGTCCTGTTCGACGACGGCTGGGGGCTGATCCGCGCGAGCAACACGCAGCCGGTGCTGGTGGTGCGGGCCGAGGCGCAGACCCCCGAGGCGCTGGCCCGGATCAAGGGGACGCTAGCGGACGCGCTGGCGCAGTTCCCCGAGGTGGGACGGCCGGAGTGGTGAGCGCGGCCGACCTGCGGCGCGTGGTGCTTACCGGTGGCGCTGGATTCCTGGGCAGCCATCTCTGCGAGCGCCTGCTGGACCAAGGCTGCGAGGTCGTCTGCGTGGACAACCTGCTCACCGGCCGCCGCGAGAACCTCGCCCCCCTGCTCGATCGTCCGGGGTTCGCGTTCATCGAGGGCGACGTGTCGGAGGGGCTCGAGGTGGACGGGGCGGTAGACGCCGTGCTGCACTTCGCGTCCCCCGCGAGCCCCCGCGACTACCTGGAGCTCCCTATCCACACGCTGCGGGTCGGCGCCTACGGGACCCACAACGCGCTCGAGCTCGCGCGCGCCCGGGGCGCGCGGTTCCTGCTGGCGAGCACCTCCGAGGTCTACGGCGACCCGCTCGTCAGCCCGCAACCCGAGACGTACTGGGGCAACGTCAACCCCATCAGCCCGCGCGGCGTCTACGACGAGGCGAAGCGGTTCGGCGAGGCGATGACGATGGCCTATCACCGCTACCACGGCGTGGACACGCGGATCGTGCGCATCTTCAACACCTTCGGACCGCGCATGCGGTCGGACGACGGCCGCCTCGTCTCCAACCTCATCGTCCAGGCGCTGCGGGGCGAGCCGCTCACGGTGCACGGCGACGGCACGCAGACGCGCAGTTTCTGCTATGTTGACGATATGATCGACGGGCTGGTGGCGGTGCTCCTGCACCCGTCCGACCGCACGCCGGCGCAGCGCATGGACCGGGCGTTCCTCCACACGAGTAGCGAGGCTGACGACTCGATCCACCACCCGATCAATCTGGGCAACCCGGAGGAGTACAGCGTGCTGGAGATCGCGCGGATGGTCCTGGAGGCGACCGCCAGCGCCAGCCCGACGCGGTTTGTCGCGCGGCCGGTGGACGATCCGCGGGTGCGCCGGCCTGATGTCAGCCGCGCCGCGCGCCTGCTGGGTTGGCGCCCCACGGTCCCGGTGCGCGAGGGTGTGCGGCGCACCGTGGCCTACTTCCGGACCCTGCTCGCCGCCGATGTCCCCGGCTAGCCCCGCGCCGCCGGCGGGCCGGCGTGCCCTGGTCACCGGCATCACCGGGCAGGACGGATCGTACCTGGCCGAGTTCCTGCTCGACCGGGGCTACGAGGTGCACGGCGTGATCCGGCGCGCCTCGACGTTCAACACCGACCGGATCGAGCACCTCTACCGCGATCCGCACGAGCCGGATGCCCGGCTGCGGTTGCACTACGGCGACCTTACGGACAGCAGCGGGTTGCGCGTGCTGCTGGAGCGGGTCCAGCCCGACGAGGTCTACAATCTGGGCGCCCAGTCCCACGTGCGGGTGTCGTTCGACCAGCCCGAGTACACCGCCGACGTGGTCGCGCTGGGCGCGCTGCGACTGCTGGAGGCGCTACGCGACTACCAGGCGCGGACGGGCCGCGAGGTGCGCTTCTACCAGGCCGGGTCGTCCGAGATGTTCGGCAATGCGGCGCCGCCGCAAAGCGAGGCGACCCCGTTCCGGCCACGGAGTCCCTACGGCGTCGCCAAGGTCTACGCGCACCTGCAGACGGTCAACTATCGCGAGGCGTACGGGCTGTTCGCCGCCAACGGCATTCTGTTCAATCACGAGAGCGAGCGGCGCCACGAGACCTTCGTCACCCGCAAGATCACGCGTGCGGCCACCCGCATCGCGCTCGGGTTGCAGACCACGCTCTACCTCGGGAACCTGGACGCCCGCCGCGACTGGGGGCACGCGCAGGACTACGTCGAGGCGATGTGGCTGATCCTTCAGCACCCGCAGCCCGACGACTTCGTGATCGCCACCGGCGAGTCGCGGTCGGTGCGGGAGTTTCTCGATGCGGCCTTCGGGCTGCTCGGCCTGGACTGGCGGGGGCACGTCGTGGTGGACCCGCGCTACTTCCGTCCGGCGGAGATCGACCGGCTGGAGGGCGACGCGTCCCGGGCGCGCGCCATCCTGGGCTGGCGGCCCCGCGTCACGTTCGACGAGCTCGTGCGGCGGATGGTGGCGCACGACATGGAGCTCGCGCGCGCCGAGCGCACGCTGCGCGATGGCGGGCATGCGGTCGGCCGCCGGGGCCCGGCCCGTGAGTAGCTGGCGCGGACGACGCGTCACGGTGACCGGCGGCGCGGGCTTCCTGGGCTCGGTGCTCGTCGAGCGGCTCCGCGCGGCGGGCGCCGCGGTCGCGGTCGCGCGGCGCCGCGACTACGACCTGACCGAGCGCGAGGCCGCGCTGCGGCTGTTCGAGGCGTCGCGGCCCGACGTCCTCTTCCACCTGGCCGCGGCCGTCGGCGGCATCGGCGCGAACCAGGCGGAGCCGGGCCGGTTTTTCCACGACAACATGGCGATGGGGCTGCACGTGGTCGAGGCCGCCCGGCGCTACGGCCGCCTGCAGACGCTCGTGCTCGTCGGGACGACGTGCGCCTACCCGGGAAGCGCCCCGGTGCCCATGCGCGAGGACGCGCTGTGGGACGGGTTCCCCGAGCCGACCAACGCGCCGTACGGTGTGGCGAAGCGGGCGCTGCTGGTCATGGCGCAGGCCTACCGGGCGCAGTACGGGCTGAACGCGATCTACCTGATCCCGGCTAACCTCTACGGCCCCGGGGACAACTTCGACTTGGAGACCTCGCACGTGATCCCGGCGCTCGTCCGCAAGTGCGTGGACGCGGTGGCGGAGGGGCAGGACGAGGTGCAGGCGTGGGGTGATGGAGCGCCCACGCGCGAGTTCCTGCACGTGCGGGACGCCGCGCGCGGCTTGATGCTGGCGGCCGAGCGCTACGGCGGTGCCGAGCCGGTCAATCTCGGCACCGGGCACGAGGTCTCGATCCGCGACCTGGCGGAGACGATCGCGGCGCTCGCCGGGTTCCGCGGCCGCATCACCTGGGACGCTTCCCGCCCCGGCGGCCAGCGGCGCCGCCGACTGGACACGACACGCGCGCGCCAGGCCTTCGGGTTCGAGGCGGAGATCGCGCTGCCCGATGGCCTGCGCGAGGTCGTGGACTGGTATCGCGCCCACCGCGGGGTGGCGGCGCGCGCGCCGGAGCGGCGCTGATGGAGCGCCGCTCGCCGGCGCCCCAGCGACGCCTGCTGGTGGTCGGGATTGACGCCGCGACGCTCGACCTGGTACGCCCGTGGGCGGAACAGGGCGACCTGCCCCGGTTGGGTCGGCTGCTCGCCGACGGTGCCTGGGGCCGGCTCCGGTCGGTTCCGAGCATGGTGACCCCGGCCGCCTGGAGTACGTTCGCGACGGGATGCAATCCCGGGGCCCACGGTGTCTTTTCCTTTACAGAGCGGCTTCCGGGTTCCTACGAGGAACGCTACACGAGCGGCGCCACGCGCGCGGGCACGCCGTTCTGGGTGCTGCTGAACCGCGCCGGCGTGCGATGCACCGTGGTGGACGTTCCGTGGACGTATCCCGCTGATGCCGTAGACGGTGTGATGATCAGCGGCATGGACGCGCCCGGGCCGGACGCCCCGGGGTTCGTCCATCCGCCCTCGCTGGCGGCGGATCTCCGGCGCCGGTTCGACCCGCTGCTCGGGACGGGGTGGAGCGACGGCGGGATCGGCGACCTGGTGGCCCGGGGCCGGCTCGACGCGGCCCGCGAGTTCCTCGCGCGCCGGGTGGAGGCCCGCACCGATCTGTGCCGGTACTTGATGGAGCACCACCCCGGTGACCTGTTGTGCGTGGTCCACACCGAGGTCGACCGCATCCAGCACTTCTTCTGGGAGTTCGTGGACCCGCGCGCGCCCCGGGTGCTCGCGCGCGAGGCCGCGCGCCATCGCGACGGCATCCTCCGCATCTACCAGGCGGTGGACCGATCGATCGAGGCCCTTGCGGCGGCCTTCGGACCGTCGCACGTGATCGTCGTGTCGGATCACGGGGCCGGGCTGTCGCCCGGGAGCCCGGACGCCTGGATCCGCGCGGTGCTCGAGCACCAGGGGTGGGCCGCGCGGCGTCTCGCCGGCGATCCCGTTCGGCGCGCGGCGCGGGCGGGCCTGGCACGCCTGTATCGGACGCTCGCGCCGTGGTTGCCGCGCAGCGTGACCTGGCGGCTGCGCCAGCGCGGCTCGGCGGTCGCCCGGTCGGTGGCCGCGGCGCTGGCGTACGAGTACGACTGGTCCCGGACCCGGGCGTTTTGCCTGTCCGCTTCGGGCGAGGTGTGGCTCAACGTGCGGGGGCGGGAGCCGATGGGCGTGGTGGAGCCCGGCGAGGAGTACGACCGTCTCCGGCGGCGCATCCGAGACGTGTTCCTGCGCCTGCGGGACGCCACGACCGGCCAGCCCGTGGTCGAGGCGGTCGAGTTTCGCGACGAGATCTACCACGGGCCGTTCGTGGAGCGGGCGCCGGACCTCCTCATTCGTTTCGCCGAGGTCGCGCCAGCGGCGCTTGCCCTCGACGGCGAGGTCATCCGCCGCCCGCGCCAGGCCCCATCGCCGCGCGACCTCTCTGCCGGCGGACACAGGCCCGACGGCATGATCGTCCTCGCCGGCGCCGGCGTCCGGCAGGGGGTCGAGGTGCACGACGCCCGGCTCCAGGACGTCGCGCCCACGCTCCTGTACTGGATGGGGCAGGCCGTGCCCGCCTCCATGGACGGCCGGGTTCTTGTCGGGGCGTTTACGCCGGAGTACCTTCGCGCTCACCCGATCCAGACGTCGGAGGCCACGGGGCCGGCACGCACCCAGCCGGGATACGGCTACACCGGCGAGGAGGCGGCCCGGATCGCCGAGCGCCTGCGGCGGCTGGGCTACATGTGAGCGCCCTCCGGCCCGACCGGCTGTCGATCACCGGCGCGCTGCTCGCGCGCAACTGGGGATGGAACCTCCTGGGGCAGGCCGCGCCGCTGGCGGCCGGGGTGCTCGCCCTGCCGGCGATTGTCCGCGGGCTCGGCGCAGACCGGTTCGGTCTGCTCGCGCTCGCGTGGTCGCTCATCAGCGCATTCACTGTCTTCGACCTGGGGTTGGGCCGCGCGGTTACGAAGTTCGTCGCGGAGGCGCTCGGTGCGGGCCGGCGCAAGGATGTTCCCCAAATCCTCTGGCCCGCGGTCGCGACGCAGACAGCGCTGGCCGGGGTCGGCGCGCTCGCGCTGGCCGCGCTGGCCCCGGCGGCGGTGGCTCACGTGCTGCGCGTGGCTCCGGAGTTCCGCGGGGAAGCCGTTCGCGCGCTGCAGGTCGTCGCCGCGACGCTGCCGGTGGTCCTCGTCGCGCTCACGTTCCAGGGCGCGCTCCAGGCCGCGCAGCGGTTCGACATCCTGACCGTCGTGCGGACCGCCGCCAGCGCCTCGATGTTCCTCGTGCCGCTGGCGGGTGTCATGCTCGGGTGGGACCTGCCGGCAATGCTTCTAGCCATCTTGATCGTCCGCGTGCTGGCGCTCGCCGTGGTCCTGATCGCCTGCGATCGAGTCCTCGGGGGCCTGCGGCCCGACCCGCGGCGGAGGGGCCCGGCGCTACGGGGGTTACTCACATTCGGCGCGTGGGCGTCCGCGTCGGCGATCGTGCAGTTCCTGCTGGCGCCGGCGGACCGCCTGGTCATCGGTGGCGAGCTGTCGATGGCCGCGCTCGCACACTACGCGATCCCGCGGGAACTGATCTCACGGCTCGGGGTGGTGGCCACCGGCAGCGCGGCCATGGTGCTGTTCCCGGCGTTCAGTGCGCTGAGCGGCGCGCGGGACCTCGAGCGCCTGCGGGTGCTCTTCGGCCGCGCCACGAAGTACCTGGTGCTGGTCGCCGTCCCGGGTTTCGGGCTGGTCGCCGTCTTCGCGGAGGAGCTACTCGGCGCGTGGCTCGGCCCGGCGCTGGCGGCTGCGAGCGCGCCTGCCCTTCGGATTCTGGCCGCGGGCGGCGCGCTGCAGGCGCTGGCGACCTCGCTGCTTGTGCTGCTCCAGGGGCTGGGTCGCGCCGACCTGACCGGCCGCCTGCACCTGGCGCAGGCGCCCGCCTACCTGGCCGCGCTGTGGTGGATGGTTCGGTTGCGGGGGATCGAGGGGGCCGCGCTCGTCTGGTCCGGGCGGGTCGCGCTCGACGTCGTGGTGATGCTGGAGGCCGCGCGGCGCGTGGGCGCGTGGACCTGGTCGGACGCACGACGGGCTGCGTGGCGCGCCAGCCTGCCGGTCGCGGTCTTCTGCGGCGCGGCGGTGCTGATCCATGCAACGCCTGCACCGGGTCTGCGTGCCCTCCTCATCGGGGGCCTGCTGCTGTTGTGCTGCTGGTGGGTGTGGGCCCGGGCGCTCGACGCCGGCGAGCGCCGCGCGATCGGCGTGCTGCTGTCGATGGGGCGTGGCGACCGCTCGTGAACGACCTGCGGCGCTACCTGAGATCCCCGTACTACTGGCGCCGGGCGTGGCTCCGACTCACGGAGACAGTTACGCGCCGCATCCACCCCGAGGCGCTGCTGGGCGACGTGTTGGCCTCCGGCGTCCGCCTCGGCACCTCGGCCGCCGGTGGCGCACCTGGCCCGACCACGGGGCTGCGCCTGCTCTACGTCGCACCACGCCACGAGAACGGCAACCCGGCGCGCGGCCTCAGCTACGAGGAAAACCACTTCCTGCCTGCCCTGGCCGCCCTCGGGTTCGACGTTCTCCCCCTCGACTCGCTCGGGCTCGTCAGACGCGCCGGGCGCCGCGTCGCGAGCGAGGTCCTGGTGGAGGCGGCATTTCGCTACCGGCCCGAGGTCGCGTTCTTCGTCCTGTTCAGGGACGACTTCGAGCCCGAGGCCGTGGAGGAGGTGCGCCGCCTCGGCTGCACGACCTTCAACTGGTTCGCGGACGACCACTGGCGGTTCGAGTCGTTCTCGCGCCGGTGGGCGCCGCGGTTTGCGTGGGCCGTGACGACCGATCCCCGGGCGCCTGCCCGCTACCGCGAGCACCGCATCGCGCACGTCATCCGCTCACAGTGGGGGGTTAACCACCACCTCTTTCGGCCGCTGAACCGACCTTGCCGGTTCGACGTCACCTTCATCGGCCAGCCGCACGGTCGCCGTCGTGCCGTACTGCGCGCCCTGGCGCGCGCGGGCCTCGACGTCCGCGCGTGGGGGTACGGGTGGCGCGGCGGCCGGGTGTCGACGCACCGCGCCGTCGAGATCGTCAACGAGTCCGCGGTCAACCTCAACCTCTCCAACGCGGTGACCGGGACTGTGGACCAAATCAAGGGCCGTGACTTCGAGGTCCCCGCCTGCCGGGCGCTTCTACTCACCCAACGCGTCGAGGCACTCGACGACTACTACGACCCCGGTACCGAGGTCCTGGTCTACGACGGGCTGGACGACCTGGTGGATCGGGCGCGCTGGGCCCTGGGCCATCCGGGCGAGGCCGATCGAATCCGCGATGCCGGGTACCGCCGCGTGCTGCGTGAGCACACCTACGAGCGCCGGTTCCTCGACATCTTCAGGCGCGCGGGCGTGGTGCCGTAGACCGGCCCGGAAGGCGGCGCGGCCCCCGCGCCCATCGCGAAGAGCGCGAGCAGGCCAAACCCCATGTGCCACGACATGACGGTCGCATCGAAGAGCTGGTGGACCAGCACCGCGACGGCCGCCGCGAGGGCGCCCGCCCACAGCCCGTCGGTCGTCGCGTCGCCTCGCGCGGTCGCCGTCGCCCGCCACAGTCCGGCCAGCCCCGCGGCCACGAAGAGCAGGAACGCCGCCAGCCCCACCAGGCCGGTCTCGGCCGCGAAGTTCAGGTAGACGTTGTGCGCGGTCGGCTTCTCCTCGGAAAAGGTCTTGGGGCGGTAGCGCGGCCAGACGCGCGTGAAGGTACCGTAGCCGGCCCCGAGCACGGGATGATCCCGGACGATCGCCGGCACCGCGGTCCACAGAGCCCAGCGGTCCTCGTTCGCCTCCACGCTGGGGACCGACGCCAGCCGGCGCATGACCGTCTCGCGGTCGCGCCCGATCGCCGCGGTGGCAACGACTGTGGACGCCAGGACCAGGACCACGAGCGCGCCCCTGGCTCGGGGCGTCACTGCGACAAGAACGGCTGCGCCGGCCGCGGCGGCGATCCACGCGCCACGCGACGCCGTGAGCTCCAGCGCTGCCACCAGCACCGGGAGCACCGCGGCCAGAATGACCCGGGCCTGCCGCGTGCGGGCGACCGTCCACGCGCCGAGCGCGAGTGCGGCCCCGGTGGCCAGCGTTGTCCCGAGCGCGGTGGCGAGCAACGCCGGGGTCGACGCGCGCTCCGGCCACTCGCCCGCGCGGGCAATACCCCAGACCGCGGCGAGGACCGCGCCGGCGATCCAGGCGGCGACGATCGACCGGATTCGATCGGGATCGGTCCGGATGATCCCGACCGCCGCGTGCACGGTGACGACCACGGTCAGGCCGAACAGCGCGGCCAGCCCGGCGGACTCTCCCGGCCACTGCGAGGCGAGGCCAGAGGCGAGCGCCGCGGCCAGGAGCAGGATGAGCGGCCGGTCGAGCGCGGTGGACGACCATCGCAGCCGGCCCGCCGCCAGCTCGACCAGCAGGAGCGCGAGCAGGCCCGCCATCGGATAGCCGGCGAGTCCGGCCGGATACGCGAGCACCGTCAGGAGAAACACCCCGTAGACCGCGGCGTCGAGCCGTCCGACCGTGGGCACCGCGGGAGAGAGGGGAGCGACGGAGGTTGTCTGCCGGGAGGGTGTAGACCGCAAGGCATCCGCATTATAGCCCCGGCGGCGCGCGGGCCGCAACGCGCGCCACGGCGCCTCCCGAGTCATGATCAACAACGACGCGGCGCAGCCTCACCCGCGCGCAGGAAGGATGCCGGGGCGTCGGAGAAGGGAGTTGCGGCTACACCGCCTCTGCGACCGCACGCCGCGACGTGATTCCTGCGGAGGAGCGTTGTTGATGGTGCAGGTGTCCGTCGTCCTGCTGACCTGGAACTCCTCCCGCCACATCGGCGCCGCCATGGATGCGCTGTCGCGCGAGATCGCACGGCTGCCGGCCGAGGTCCTGGTGATCGACAACGGCTCCGCCGACGACTCCGCGGCGATCGCCGCCGCTCACCTGCCACAGGCCCGCATCGTCCGCAACCCGACGAACCGCGGGGTCGCCCGTGCGCGCAACCAGGGCGCCCGCCTAGCCCGCGGACGCTATGTGCTCTTCCTCGACAGCGACACCGAGATGCAGCCCGGCAGCCTGGAGGCGATGGTGCGGTTCCTCGACACCCACCCCACCGCAGCGGTGGTGGGGCCGCGGCTCGTCTACCCGGATGGGGTCTTCCAGTACAGCGCCAGGCGCTTCCCGACGGTGCCCGGGAAGCTGCTGCGGTTGTTGCCACTGGCCTGGCGCCGGACGCTGACGCGCGCGGTCAGCGAGGAGATGCTCGACGCGGACTGGTCGGTCCTCCAGCGAGTGGACTACGTCATCGGGGCCTGCCAGCTCGTCCGGCGTGAGGTCTTCGAGGCGGTCGGCGGTCTGGACGACCGCATGTTCTACGGCCCAGAGGACGTGGACCTGTGCCTGCGGGTGTGGCAGGCCGGCGGGGAGGTGTACTACCTGCCCGAGGCGGTTGTCGTACACGGCGAGCAGCGGCTCACGCACCGCCGCCTCTCGCTTCTCACCCTGCGCCACGGCGCGGCGCTCGCGCACTACTTCTGGAAACACCGATACTTCTGGCGACGGCCCGCGTTCGTGCGGGCCCGGTCGGGTCGGCCGCGCGTGCTCGAGCTCATCACGCTGTCCGAGTGGGGCGGCGCCCAGGCGTGTGTCTTCACCCTGGCGCGCGGCCTGCGACAGGACTACGACGTCACCGTGGCTTGCGCGCCAGGAGGGCCGCTGGTCGCGCGCCTGCGCGCAGAGGGGATCGCGGTCGTCGAGATTCCGACGCTCGTACGCGCCCCCAGCCCGTTCGCCGACCTGCGTACCCTGCTGTGGCTGGCCGCGTGGATGCGACGGGAGCGGTTCCACATCGTCCACTGCCACAGCACCAAGGCCGGGCTGCTCGGACGGTTCGCCGCGCGGTTGGCCGGGGTGCCGGCTATCCTGTTCACCGTGCACGGCTGGCCGTTCGCGGGTTGGTGGCACCCGGTGCACCGGGCGGTGGTCGCCCTCGCCGAGCGCGCCGCGGCCCGTCTGTCCACGGCGATGATCTGCGTGTGCGTCCACGACCACCGCGTGGCGCTGCAGATGCGCATCGCGCCGCCTGACCGCCTGGTGGTCATTCCCAACGGCGTCGATCCTGCGCCGTTTCTGGCGGCCAGCGACGATAGCCCCGCGGACCCCGACGCGGACGTCGGACAGGAGGCCGCCGGGCCCGCCGGCCGCGCGCTGACCGCGGTGGCTGTTGGCCGGCTCACCGAGCAGAAGGACCCGGGGACGTTGCTCGACGCCTGGCGGCGCGTGGGAGGGCCGCATGTGCTCCTGCTCGTCGGCGACGGACCCTTGCGGGCCGACCTGGAGGCGCGGTGCCGGGCAGCGGGACTCGCCGGCCGGGTGGTGCTCACGGGAGTGCGCGACGACGTGCCGGCGGTCCTGCGGCGCGCGGACGTGTTCGTCCTCGCGAGCCGGTGGGAGGGCCTGCCGCTGGCGATCATCGAGGCGATGATGAGCGGGCTGCCGATCGTGGCCACCACGGTGGGTGGGGTCCCGGAGGTGGTGGTCGAGGGTGAGACGGGCCTGTTGGTCTCGCCGCAGGACCCCGAGGCCCTGGCCCGCGCGCTGGAGCGCCTGCTCGGCGATGGCGCCCTGCGGCACCGCATGGGCGCGGCGGGACGGCAGCGGGCGCTGCGCGAGTTCGCGGCCGACCGCATGCTGCGACAGACGGCCATGCTCTATGCCCGCGTCCTCGACGCGTCGCGGCGTCCCCTGTCCCGGGTGGGTGTCGCGGGCCGCGCGCACCGGTCGTGACGCCCTTCGGCGCGTTCCGTGCGGCGCTCCGCCTCTCCGAGCGCAAGGTGCTTCTGGCGATGGGCGACCTGCTCTGTCTGAACCTGGCGCTGCTCGCGGTCCTCCACCGGCGCCTGGGGTTCCCGTTCGCGATCGCCACGGTGGTCAACCGGCCTGGATGGTTCGTGCTCCTCTCGCTCACCTGGGCCGTCGCCGCGGTGCTGACCGAGGCCTACGACCTGCGCACCGCGGCTCGCCTCCCCGGCGCCGTGCTGCGCGCGGGGACCGCGGTGCTGCTGGCCGACGCCCTGTACCTGGCGATTCCCTACTGGACGCCCTACCTCTTGCCGTCCCGCCTGACCGTGCTGATGCTGGCGGCGCTCTCGCTTGTCGGCGTCGGCCTCTGGCGCCTGCTATACGCCGTCGTGCTCGTTCAGCCGTCGTTTCGGCATCCCGTCGTCGTGCTCGGCGCCGGGCCGCTGGGCCGCGAGATTCTGGAGATCATGCGCCGGCACGGCGACACCGAGTACGTGCCGGTCGGCTTCGTCGACGACATTCCGAGCCCGGGCCGCCTCGTCGACGGGTTACCGGTGCTCGGCGCACGCGCCGACCTGGTCGCCGTGCTGGAGCGCACGCGGGCCTCGGAGGTCGTGGTCGCCCTGCCGCCATCTGAGGGAGCCGGCGGTCAGCTGTTCCAGACCCTCGTCGACTGCGCCGAGCGGGGCATCACGGTGACGCCCATGTACCGAATCTTCGAGGCGCTTACCGGCCAGGTGCCAGTCGAGCACGCCGGCCGCAACCTGGCCGTCGTGTTGCCGCTGGACCGGACCCCGCCGGCGCTGTTCGATGCGCTCAAGCGTGCCACCGACATTGCCCTGGCTCTGGTGGGGCTGGTGGTCATGGTGCTGGTGGCGCCCGCGGCTGTCGTCGGCGTCTGGCTGGAGTCGCCGGGCCCGGTCTTCTACCGGCAGCGGCGCGTCGGGCAGGGCGGCCGCGAGTTCGAGCTCGTGAAGTTCCGGACCATGGTGGCCTCGGCCGAGGCCGACGGGCCGCGGTGGGCCGCGGTCGGCGATCCCCGCGTCACGCGCGTCGGCCGCCTGCTGCGCCGGCTCCACCTCGACGAGCTCCCGCAGGCCCTCAACATCCTGCGCGGCGAGATGAGTGTGGTCGGCCCGCGGCCGGAGCGGCCCGAGTTCGTCGCGGAGCTCGAACGCGTGATCCCGTTCTATCGGATGCGGCTGAGCGTGCGGCCCGGCGTGACCGGGTGGGCACAGGTCAACCACGAGTACGGCGACTCGGTCGCGGACGCGCTCGCCAAGCTGCGCTACGATCTCTACTACATCAAACACCGCTCGGCGCTGCTGGACCTGACCATCCTCGCGCGCACACTCCCGCACGTCTTCCGCCTCGGCGGCCGTTAGGGGCACCGGGACTCGGGCTGGCAGGCTCCCGGGTAAATCTGGTATGGTCTGATGGGCGCCGGTCAAGCGAGGCTGGCGCCCCGCGAGGTCATCCGGCATGAAGGCCATCATTCCCGTGGCCGGCGTCGGCCGCAGGCTGAGGCCGCACACGCACACGCAACCCAAGGCGCTCATGCACGTCGCCGGCCGCCCGATCCTCGGGCATATCCTCGACGAGCTCGTGGCCGCCGGCGTGGACGAGGTGGCGCTCGTGGTGGGCCACCTGGGTGAGAAGGTCGAGGAGTACGTCCGCGGTCGGTACCGCATCCCCGTCCACGTCGTGGAGCAGGCGGAGCCGCTGGGTAACGGACACGCGATCTATGTGGCGCGCGAGCACCTGGACGGCGACGGGGTGCTCATCATCATGGGCGACACCATCATCAAGACCGACCTCCCCAGGGTGCTCGGGCTGCGGGAGTCGGCCATCGGGATCCAGGAGGTCGCCGACCCGCGGCGCTTCGGCGTCGTGGAGGTGAGCGACGGACTGGTGCGCCGGCTGGTCGAGAAGCCCGAGGTCCCGCACAGCAACCTGGCGATCGTCGGTGTCTACCTGATCCGCTCGCCGGGCCTGTTGCGGGAGTGCCTGGAGCGCATGGTGGCCGAGCGGCGCCAGGCCCGCGGGGAGTACTGGCTCGCGGATGCGCTGCAGCTCATGGTGGAGGCGGGCGAGCCGATGCGGACGTTCCGGACGACGGGGTGGTACGACTGCGGAACGCCCGAGGCGCTGCTCGAGGCCAACCGTGAGCTCCTTCGCAGCGAGCCGCTGACGCCCCCGCACGTGAACGGGTCGGTGGTCCTGCCCCCGTCGTTCGTCGACCCCTCCGCCCGCGTGGAGGGCTCGGTCATCGGGCCGTTCGCGTCGGTCGCGGAGGGCGCGCGCATCACCAACTCGGTGATCCGCGACAGCATCGTCAACGCGGACGCGACGCTCGACGGCGTCCTCCTCGAGCACTCCATCATCGGGGAGCACGCGTCGGTGGTCGGGCGCGCCGCCCGGATCAACCTCGGCGATTCGTCCGAGGTCGAACTCGGCTAGGGTGGGACCCGGCGAGGCCCGCGGGCGCGCCGCCCGGGCCCGGGGGGCGAGATGAGGCGGTTTCTGGTGACCGGCGGCGCCGGCTTCATCGGCGCGCACCTGGTGCGGGCGCTCGTGACCCGCGGCGAGGCGGTGCGCGTGCTCGACAACTTCTCGACCGGTTCGGTCCATAACCTGGCGTATGCGCTGGGCCGGCCGGTCCAGGAGCCGCCCGACGCCGCGCTCGTGCAGCTCGACGGCGTGGAGGTGCTCCGCGGCGACATCCGCGACCCGCAGACCTGCGCGCGCGCGTGCGCCGGGGTGGACGTGGTGTTGCACCAGGCGGCCATGCGCTCGGTGCCGCGCTCGGTCGACGACCCGCGCGGGGCCAACGAGCACAACGTGACCGGGACGCTCAACCTGCTGGTGGCGGCCTCGGCCGCGGGCGTGCGGCGGTTCGTCTACGCGTCGTCGTCGTCGGTCTACGGGGACGACCCCGCGCTGCCGAAGCGCGAGGACACGCCGCCCGCCCCGATCTCGCCCTACGCCGCCTCCAAGCTGGCCGGCGAGCACTACTGCCGCGTCTTCGCCAGGACCTTCGGGCTGGCGACGGTGGCGCTGCGCTACTTCAACGTGTTCGGGCCGCTCCAGGACCCGCAGTCTCAGTATGCCGCGGTGATCCCTCGGTTCATCGCCTGGACGCTGGACGGCCAGCCGCTGGAGATCCACGGCGACGGCGAGCAGTCGCGCGACTTCACCTACGTCGACAACGTCGTCGCGGCCAACCTGCTGGCCGCGGACGGGCCGGCGCTGGACGGCGAGCCGATCAACGTTGCCTGCGGCGAGCGGTACACGCTGCTGCAGGTGGCCGAGGTCATCGAGGGGCTGCTGGGCCGGCGGTCCGAGCACCGGCACACGCCACCGCGGCGCGGCGACGTGCGCCACACCCTGGCGGATATCGGCCGCGCCCGCGCACGCCTGGGCTACACCCCGCGCGTCGGCTTCCACGAGGGCATGGCCAGAACCGTGGAGTTCTTCGTGGCCACCGCGGCGGGACGCCCGTCGTGAACGTCTGCGTGGTCGGCGGGCTGGGCTACGTCGGGCTGGTCACGAGCGCCGGCCTGGCCGAGCTCGGGCACACCGTGGCGGCCGTGGACGTGGACCGGGATCGGCTGGTGCGTGTGGAGGCGGGCGAGCTGCCGTTCCACGAGCCCGGTCTCTCGGAGTTGCTGGCACGGCACCTGCCCGCGGGGCGCCTGCGGTTCACCGGCCATATCGCGGACGGCCTGCGGGACGCGCGGATCATCCTGATCGCGGTGGCCACGCCGGCGCGGCCCGACGGCGAGACCGACCTGGCCCAGGTCATCGCGGCCGCGGAGGGACTGGCCGCCGAGCTGGCGCGGCCGGCGATCATCGCCATCAAGAGCACGGTGCCGCTGGGCACGCACCACGTCGTCCGGCGCGTGCTGGACCAGCACGGCCGCGTGGAGGGACGCGACTACCACCTGGCCGCGGTGCCCGAGTTCCTGCGCGAGGGGCACGCCGTTCACGACTTCCTGCACCCCACGCGGGTGGTCATCGGCGCCGCCGACCCCGCGGTGCGCGCCGAGGTCCGCGAGCTGTTTCGCGGGCTGGACGCGCCGGTGCTCGAGACCTCGTTCGAGCAGGCGCTCCTCATCAAGTACGCGTCCAACGCGTTCTTGGCGATGCGCGTCTCGTTCGCGAACGAGCTCGCCGGGCTGTGCGACGCCACGGGCGTGGACGTCTTCGGCGTGATCGAGGGCATGGGGTACGACGCGCGCATCGGCCACAGCTACCTGGCGCCGGGCATCGGCTTCGGCGGGCCGTGTCTGGAGAAGGACCTGCGCTCGCTGATCCGGATCGCGGAGGGCGCGGGCTACGAGCCCGGGTTGCTGCGCGCGGTGCTCGAGAAGAACGAGCACCAGGTGCGCCAGGTCGCGCGGCGCGCGCTCGAGGGGCTCGGCGGGGACCTGTACGCCCGCACCGTCGGGGTGCTGGGGCTGGCGTTCAAGCCGGGCACGAGCGACGTACGCAACTCCCTCGCCGTGCGCATCGTCGATTGGCTCCAGCGGCGCGGGGCCGCGGTGCGGGCGCACGACCCGCTCGCCAACGGCGAGGCGCGGCAGGTCCTCCAGGGCGTGACCGTCTGCGATGACCCCTACGAGGCGGCCCAGGGTAGCCACCTGCTGATGGTGTTGAACGCGTGCGAGGAGTTCCGCCGGCTCGACCTGGCCCGTCTGCGGTCGATCGTCGCCGAGCCCCGGATCGTCGACGGGGTCAATGTGCTCGATCCCGAGGCCGCGCGGCGCGCCGGGTTTGCCTACCATGGCGTCGGGCGGCGCTAACCGCGCCCGCTCTGCCCGCAACGAGGAGCGACCTGTGGACCTCAAGACGTTCATCCGCGACGTCCCGAACTTTCCGATCGAGGGCGTGATCTTCAAGGACATCACGCCGCTCTTGTGCGACCCCGCGGCGTTCGACCACGCCGTAGCGTCGCTCGAGGCGTACTGCCGGACGCGGCGGCCCGATGTCGTGGTGGCGATCGAAGCGCGCGGGTACATCCTGGCCGCGCCGCTGGCCCTGCGCCTCGGCGCGGCGTTCGTCCCGGCGCGCAAGCCCGGCAAGTTGCCCTGGAAGACGATCCGGGAAGAGTACCAGCTCGAGTACGGGGTCGCGGCGCTGGAGATGCACGAGGACGCGATCGCCCCCGGCCAGCGTGTGGTTATCGTCGACGACGTGATCGCGACCGGGGGGACGCTCCGGGCGACGCGGCGCCTGGTCGAGCGGCTGGGCGGCGAGGTCGTGGGCATGGCCTGCCTGGTGGAGCTGGCCTTCCTCAACGGGCGGCAGGCCCTGGACGGCGTGGAGCTGCACGCCGTGCTGACGTACTGACCGATGCTGCCCGACCTCTGGCGCTACCGTGACCTGGTCGCGGGTCTGGTCGCGACGGAGCTGAAGGTCAAGTACCGGGGGTCGGCGCTTGGGTTTTTGTGGTCGTTGCTGAGCCCGCTCGCGCTCATTGTGATCTACACCGTGGCCTTCCGGTATATCGCGCGCATCCAGATCGACCGGTTCTCGCTCTTCCTGGTTTCCGGGATCTTGCCGTGGGCCTTCTTCGCGAGTTCGGCGACCAGCTCCACGCAGTCGCTGATGGTGAACGCCAGCTTGCTCAAGAAGGTCTACTTCCCCCGCGCGATCGTCCCCGCCTCGACGGTGCTGTTCCAGTTCGTCCAGCTCGTGCTGGCGCTCACGGTGTTTCTGCCGTTCGTGTTCGCCATCCGGGGCGGGGTGCCGTGGTCGATGGCCCTCTATCCGGCCGTACTGACGTTACAGGTGGTGTTCGTCCTGGGCGTCGCCCTGGCGCTCTCCGTGCTCACGGTGGCATTCCGGGACCTGCGGCACCTCACCGAGGTCGGGCTCACGATGCTGTTCTGGCTCACGCCGATCGTCTATCCCCTGTCGATGGTGCCGGACGCGTTGCGACCGCTGTTTGCGCTCAACCCGATGACCGCGTTCGTCTCCGCGTATCAGGACATCGCCTATTGGGGGCGGGCGCCGGCGGCAGGCGGATTTGCCGCTATGGCGGCCTGGGCGGCGACGAGCCTGGCGGCCGGCTGGCTGGTCTTCCGGTGGCGAGCCCCCTCGCTGGTGGAGGACCTGTGAAGACCCCGGCCGCCATCGAGGTGCGGGGTGTCTGGAAGCGCTTCATCCTGCGCCATAACCGCGTGGAGACGCTCAAGGACCGGGTGCTGGCCACCTTCGATCCCCGCCGCCGGGAGCGGCGCGAGTGGTTCTGGGCGCTCCAGGACGTCTCGCTGGAGGTGCGGCAGGGCGAGACTCTGGGCCTGATCGGACCCAACGGGTCGGGCAAGAGCACGCTACTCCGGCTGATCGCGCGCACTCTCTTCCCGACGCGGGGGGAGATCGCGGTGCGCGGGCGGGTGTCGCCAATGCTCGAGGTGGGTGTCGGCTTCCACCTCGAGCTCACAGGGCAGGAGAACGTGTACCTGAACGGCTCGCTGCTCGGCCTCCCGCGACGGGAGATCGAGCGCCTCTATCCGTCGATCGTCGCTTTCGCCGAGCTCGAGGACTTCATCGACGTGCCGGTCAAGAACTACTCCAGCGGGATGCAGGCCCGGCTCGGTTTCGCGGTGGCCGCCCACCTGAACCCGGACGTGCTCGTGATCGACGAGGGCCTCAGTGTCGGCGACGAGGCGTTCCAGCGGAAGTGCCAGGAGCGCATGGCCGCCTTCCGCGCCGAGGGCAAGACCATCATGTTCGTCTCCCACAACCTACGCGCGGTCAGCGCGCTCTGCGACCGCGTCTGCCTGCTGGTGCGGGGGCGGGTCGTCGCGGTCGGGCCGCCGCCAGAGGTCATTCCGCGCTATGAGGCACTCTCCGCCGCGGTTCGCAGCGGGGTCGCCGACCGGATTCTCGGTCCCGAGCTCGGGCCACGCCGCCGTCGGCTCGCGCGCGAGCGGCAGGGTGATCCTGCCGCGCGCACCCCGTGATCAGACGTCCGCAGGCGCGCGCTGCAGCGGCCCGATCGCGATGAGGGCGCTGGTGCTGGCCGGGGGGCGGGGGACGCGGCTGCGCCCGCTCACCCACAGCATGGCCAAGCAGCTCGTGCCCGTCGCGAATCGTCCCATCCTGCACTACGTGCTCGACCACCTGCGCGATGCCGGTGTGGCGGACGTGGGCGTGGTGATCTCGCCGGAGACCGGCGCCCAGATCCGCGCGGCGCTGGCGGCCAACCCCTGGGGCGTCCGACTGACCTTCATCGAGCAGCCCCGGCCGCTCGGCCTGGCGCACGCCATCATGGTCTCGCGCGACTACCTGGGCACGGAGCCGTTCGTGATGTACCTCGGCGACAACCTGATTGAGCGCGGCATCGCCGAGTTCGTTCGCACGCTCGACCACGAGGGTGCGGACGCGGCCATCCTGCTGAAGGAGGTACCCGACCCCCGGCTCTTCGGGGTCGCCGAGCTGGACGGCGGTGGGCGGGTGGTGCGGCTCGTCGAAAAGCCAGCCGCCCCGCCCAGCCGGCTCGCGCTGGTCGGCATCTACCTCTTCACACCCACCGTGCACGAGGTCATCGCCGCGCTCGCGCCGTCGGCCCGCGGCGAGTACGAGATCACCGACGCGATCCAGGGGCTGCTGGACCGGGGTCGGCGCGTGGCGAGCGCCGTGCTCGACGGCTGGTGGCTCGATGCGGGTAAGAAGGACGACCTGCTCGAGGCGAACCGGCTCGTCCTCGACCGGTGGGCGCGATGCGAGGTCGCCGGCGAGGCGGACGCTGCCAGCCGCGTCGTCGGGCGCGTGACCCTGGCCGCGGGTGGCCGTCTGGTCGCCAGCACCGTCGAGGGCCCCGCGGTGATCGGGCCGGGGACGACGATCGAGCGGTCCCGCATCGGCCCCTACACCAGCGTCGGGGCCGGGTGCGCGATCGTCGACTCCACGGTGGAGCGGTCGGTCGTGATGGACGGCGTACGCCTGGTCGGCGTGCCGCGCCTGGAGGACAGTCTGATCGCGCCCCGGGCGATCGTCACACGCGCTGCGGGCGGTGGCGCCCGACTCGTCATCGGCGAGGACTCGCAGGTGGAGCTGTAGGCGCGATGGTCTCCCGGACGCCGGCGATCCACGCGACGACCGGTCCCTCGCCACGGGTCGCCAGCCCGGGCGTGCCCAGCACCGCCGGGTCGTAGCGGATCACGACCACCGCGCCGCGGTTGCGGACGCTCGCCAGCGGGTCACGTCCGACCACGGCGCCGACCACCTCGAGGCGGCCCCCGTCGGTAACGTCGATCGTGCGGGCAGCGTCCACCAGGCCGTGCACGCGCAGCCGCGCGCCGCTCGAGACGTGAAGGCCGCCGTCGTCGAGCACGACGAGTCCAGGCAGTGTGCGCGAGGCCGGGGTATGCAGGACCTCCAGGCGGGCGCCCGCGCCGAGGTGCACCGTGCCCTCCGCGACCAACGCGCCGTCGGCGATCTCGAGGCGCTGGGCGTCCAGGAGGGAGATGCCCCCTGTCACGTAGATCACGCCCCGCAGCCGCGGTGGGCCGTCGCCCGCGGCCAGGTAGGCCTGGACCCGTTCGAACTCCGCGGGCGTGTAGAGGCTGTCGCGCTTGCGCTCGAGCGCGCCGTCGGCTGCGTGTCGGCCCGCCGCGGCATTGGTGGCCGCGTTCGCCAGGTTACCCGCGGCCTGCCGTCGGTAGAACGTCCGGTCGAGCTCGGGGAGCGGGGGCAGGTTCTCGATGCGGAGGACCACGCCATCGGCGGCGACGCCCAGCGTCCGCAGCTGGTGGACGTCCACCTGCTCGTGCGCGGCGCCGATGGTGAGCGCCGCATCGCGGGCGAGCAGCAGGCGCACCGGCCCGGGGCGCGTCACAGACGCCGGGCCCACGCCAGGCGCCGCGTCGATCGGTCCCGGCGGCACCTCGAGCGGCATCCCGGGATCGTTGAGCGACACGTCGGGCGTGGCGAACCAGACTTCGCGGCCGGCGGCGATGTGGATCCACGGCCGGTCGCCAAGGCCCGCGCCGTACGGTGCGATGACCATGGCAGCCGGTGGCTGCTCCAGGCGCACCACCGATGCGCCGTAGAGCGCGGTGAGCAGCGCCGGCGAGGCGAGGTGGACCACGGTCTCCAACGTCCGGGTCGTCCCGGCGACCTCACCCTCGCTGGTGACCACGAGCGCGCCGCCGTCACCGTCACGTACCCACACCAGGGCGCGCCCCTCGCCGTCGGCGCGCACCTCGTGCGCCGCGGGCCGCCACCGCGGTCCGGGCGCCTCCTTCGATTCGAGGATCGCCAGCACGGTGTGCAGGCCCGCCTCGGCCAGGTGCGCCGCGCGTCGCGCGCGGACGGCGGCGCCGGCCTGTGCCTGCTGCCGGTTGACGTACCAGACGAACGCCGTGGACGAGACCGTCACGAACAGGAGCACGGCCAGGAGCGCGAGGAGCGCGAGCCCACGCTGGCCGCGCCGTGCGCCCGTGACGAGTGTCATGGGTTCATCGGCGCCGCGGTCGTCCGGCTCCACGCGACGTCGCGGCCCCTGCGCACGAAGGCCTCGATGGTCACGCCCGGGCCCGACGGTCGGACGGTGATGCGTTCCACCCCGACCGCGACGACCCGCGTGCCGACCACCACCAGCCGGCCGTCCGGGCCCGGCGCCGCCACCACCCGGACCACGTCGCCGCGCTCCTCGCGCCGCGCGTAGACCACCCAGCGCGCCGCGCCGGCGTCGTCGGCGGCCAGGACGAGCGCGAGGACGGGGCGCGCATCCAGGATCGGGACCTCCGGCGGGACGGTGATGTGAGGCGCCTGGCTCGCGTCGCGCACGTCGCGAGCCATGGTCTCGGTGAGCGTCGCCGCGCTCGCGCGCGCGTCCCACACGTCGCGGCCCCGGCGCCAGGCGGACAGGCTGGCCACGTAGACGGTGCCGACGAGCGCGAGGACCAGCGTGGCCACCCCCAGTGCCACCATCAGCTCGACCAGGGTGACGCCGGTGGGGCGGGAGGGGCTCACCAGCCGGCGACCGCGCACGCCGCGGAGACGTGCCGCCGCGTGAGGAGCACAACCCGGTGCTCGCGACCGCCCCGCGTCCAGGTGACGGTGCTGCGGATCTCCCACAGGCCGCCGGTGGGCAGGCGCGTCACCTCGACCTGCCGGTGGTATCGGTGTGCCAGCCCCGGGGCGATCTCAGGCAGGTCGGTGCGCCGCAGCGAAGCCCCGCACGGCTCGGCGACCCGCTGGAGCAGCGCCTCCTCCGCGAGGCTCGACGCGGTCTCCAGCTCTTGCGCCATCCAGGCAGCCCGCAGCCCGAGGCCAAACGTGGTAAAGACCACGAGCGCCACCATGCCGAGCAGCACGGCCGCAACCAGGACCTCGATCAGCGTGAGGCCCGTCTGGGTCCGCTGGGGGCACGGTGTCCTCGGCATTGCTAGCGTATTCGTGTCGGCGCGCGAGCCGTCCTGTGCACGCGCGGGCGCGCGCGTCACGGGAACGTCGCGACCGCGCCGCCCGTCTTTCCAACGGGTGGACGCGTACGGGGAGGCGTCGGTTCCGTGCGCGTCGAACGGCTGGAGGCGATGGTCGGATGGTCGCCAAGATGATGTCCCTCGTGGTCCTGGTCTTGCTGGCGCGCGCGTCCGGGTGCGGGGCCGCGCAGAGCCCGCCCCCGTCGGGGCCGGCGCGGCCTGCGGAGGTCGCGACGGTGCTGCCGGCGCCCGGGAGCCGCGTCTGTCGGCAGCCGGAGATCCGGGTGGAGCTGCGGCTCACCGACGCGCTCCGGCGCGGCGGCGCGTTCGCGCCTGACCGGGTGGCGCTGGCGCTGGACGGCCGCGACGTGACGCGCGAGACCCGCATCGCCGGCACGATGGACTTCCCGCAGGGCCGCGCTGTCCTCACCTACGTACCCGCCGCGCCGCTGGCGCTCGGTCCGCACCGCGCCGCCATCGCGTTCGCTGGGGCCGCCCGGCCGGAGCGCTTCGAGTGGACGTTCGTGGTCGACGACGTGCCGTGCCGCTGATCCGGTCGCACGTCCGCGCCGATGTGGTTACGGTGCTCGACTTCCTGGGGCCGGCGGCGCCCCGCTTCGAAATCCACGCCCTCCTCTTCCTGGCCGCGTGGCGTCGCCACGAGGGTGCGAGCCGGGTGTGGCCGCTGCACGTGGTTTGCATCGGGTCGCCGCCGGGGTCGGTCCTCCGGCTCGCACAGGCGGTGGGCGCGCACGTGGTTGCCGCCGCGCCGCTGGTCGTCAACGCCGCCCGCACCAGCAACAAGCTGCGCGCGTTCGAGGTGCCGACGGCTACCGGCCGCCGGCTGGTGCTCGACGCGGATACGCTCGTCCTCAAGGACCTGGCGCCGTTGATGCAGCACGTGGGCGACGGGCTCG
This sequence comes from Armatimonadota bacterium, assembly GCA_031081715.1. Classification (GTDB taxonomy): domain Bacteria; phylum Sysuimicrobiota; class Sysuimicrobiia; order Sysuimicrobiales; family Humicultoraceae; genus Fervidifonticultor_A; species Fervidifonticultor_A tertius. The sequence continues at coordinate 134,330 of JAVHMA010000004.1, forward strand.
GGCTCGGAGCGGCGACCTGCAACCACTTCCCCGAGCCGGTGTGGCGGGAGATGTACGACGCAGTCGGCGTCCCCTATCCGGGGCCGATCGGGACATGCTGGTGCCAGGATCCGGTGGTGGCCGCGGCGCGCGGGCTGGGGGCGCCCCAGATCGCCTGGTCGCGCGCCACGCCGCCGTACTTCAACAGCGGCGTGGTCGCGGCGCCCGCCGCCTCCGGCCTGGCGGAGCGCTGGTGGGCCTATCTGGAGCGGCTGGTTCCGCGGCTCGAGCCGCGGGCGGGGCACGACGACGCGGCGGGCGCGTATCGGGGCGACGAGCACGCTCTGGCGATCGCCGCCGAGGTCGAGCGGTCGGCGGGGACGCCGGTCCGGCTCCTGCCGGCGGCGTTCCACGCCCGACCGGTGCTGCTGCGGGCGGGGGTGCTCCGGTGGGAGGAGGTCACGATCTTCCACTATCACCGCGCGCTGAAGCCATTCGCCGGCTCTCTTGAGGACCTCACGCGGCTGGTGGGCGACGGGTTCGCGGCGGTGCCCGCGGCGCTGCGCGCCGCGCACGACGGCTTCTATCGCACGGTGGCCGCCCTCCACGAGGAGATCGCACGGCCGGGCCTGCATGGTTGACGTCATCATCGTGCCGGACTTCAGCGCAGGAGCCGTCGAGCGGTTCGAGGTCCGGACGTTGCTCTTCCTCGGGTCGTGGTTGCGGCACGGCGGGGCGAGCCGCGCCTGGCCCCTGCACGTCGCCTGCATCGGCGCGCCGCCGGCGTCGGTCCGGCGCCTGGCGGAGCGCGCCGGCGCGTCGGTCACGGCCCACGCCCCGATGCCCGAGGCCATGCCACGCACGGCCAACAAGCTGCGCGGCCTGGAGGTCCGCCCGCGGGCCGACCGCTTCCTGCTGCTCGATGCGGACGTCCTGGTGCTGGCGGACCTGACGCCGCTGGCCGATGCGGTCGGCGACGCGGTGGGCGCCGGCCCGGCCACCTTCAACCATGTACCAGTCGCGCAGTGGCGCCGGATGTACGACGCCGTCGGCGTGCCCTATCCCGGGCCGGCGGGCGCGTGCTGGCACACGCGGTGGGACCTGAGCGCGCACGAGCGCCTGACCCCGGCGCAGCGCGAGCAGTGCCGGCAGGCGCCGCCCTACCACAACGGCGGCGTCGTGATGGCCCCCTGGTCCAGCGGCCTGGCCGTGGTCTGGCGCCGGCACCTGCTGCGACTGCTGGAGACCTTTGCGGCGGACCCGCTCGCGGCCGATGCGAAGTGGCGGCGGCACGGCGACCAGCACGCGCTGGCGACCGCGATCGAGGCACTGCGCCGACAGGGCGCGCCGGTGACGACGCTCCCGCTGGCCTTCCAGGCGCGGCCACCGGTGCTCGTCGCGGGCGTGGTGCGGTGGCACGAGGTCGCCCTCTTCCATTACGTCAAGGTGCTGCGGCCCTACGACGAGTCGGTGGCCGGGGTGCGCGCGCTCCTCTACGGCCGGCTGGCGCAGCGTCTCCGCCGCCGCCGGGCCTCGGTGGGCGGACTGCGCGCCGCGCTCTCGCCCGTGCTGTGGCGCGTTCCGCGCCGCCACCGGTGCGGGTTCGGGCCCTTCTTCGAGGAGGTGCACGGGGTCTTTGACCAGTTCGGGCTCTAGCGGGGCATCCTCGTTGGCGAAACCACAACGGTACGACCGGAGGTGAGTATGAGATCCGCGTGGCCCTGGTTCGTCGTCGCAGTCCTCGTCGCTGTCGCAGCGCTCTACGCACCCGTCCCGCTCGGCGCGCAGACCCCTCCGTCGGGCGTGGTGCGGGGCCCGGGCCTGGCGACGCCGGCCGCGATCCGTGCCTACTGGACCGCCGAGCGGCTGAACGCGGCGCGGCCCCGCGACCTGCCCTCCCGCGTTCGCCCGCCCGCCGGAGGCCCGGCCGCGCCGCTGGCAGGCATCGGGACCTTCACCGAGGGGAACGAGCCCGGACGCGCCCCGGGTGTGCCGCGCCGACTGCCTGAGGCGCTCCGGGGCGAGGTCACCCCGCTCTCGCACACGGCCTTCAGCTACCCGTACCCGTTCAACCGGTATCAGGTCTTTCCCATTACGGTCTCGCCGTTCGCGGTCTACCAGAACTTTCCGTTCCGCACGATCGGCAAGCTCTTCTTCACGCTCTCGGGCGTCAACTACGTGTGCTCGGCGAGCTCCGTGACGTCCGGCAGCGGAGGCAACCAGAGCCTGGTCTGGACTGCGGGGCACTGCGTCCATGAGGGCGGGCCCGGGGGGGTCTTCGCCACGAACGTGCTCTTCGTGCCGGCGTACCGGGACGGCGCGCAGCCGTTCGGGAGCTGGACCGCGCACGCCCTGTTCACCTCGTCGGGATGGGCCAACAGCAGCAACCTCCGCGTGGACTTCGGCGTCATCGTCGTCAACCGGCGGAGCAGCGATGGGGCGACGCTGGGCTCGGTGGTCGGGACGCTGGGGATCGCCACCGGGGTGACGGATCACCAGCACTACCACATCTTCGGGTATCCGGCCGCGCCGCAGACCGTCTGGCCGGGCACGGCGTTCAACGGCAACCGCATGTGGGGCTGTCAGTCGAGCGCCGCGCGTCGGGTGACCGAGCAACCCGGCAGCGGCCCGGCGCCCGTGGCGGTCGGGTGCGACATGACCGGCGGCAGCAGCGGCGGTCCGTGGGTCATGGGCCTCAACGATGGCTACAGCATGGGCTGGCACGTCAACGGAGGGTTCCTCAACGGAAACGTGAGCTACCGGTACACCAACGAGCCGCGGGCGATCAACGGGCCGTACTTCGGGAGCGAGGCGTTCGACCTGTGGAACGCCGCCCGAACCACGCCGGTACCGTAGTGCCCGAGCCCGCGCGGCCGCGCCGCGTCTTCCTGCTCGGGCTGGACGGCGCGACGTTTGCGCTGCTGGCTCCGTGGATCGACCAGGGCCACCTGCCCGCGCTGGCCCGTCTCACGTCGGGCGGGGCATGCGGCACGCTCGAGTCCACGATCCCGGCGTCCACGCCGGTGGCGTGGAGTTCCATGGTCACGGGCGTCTATCCCGGAAAGCACGGGATCTTCGGGTTCGTCCGGCGCCGGCCCGGGAGCTATGAGCTCGACGTCGTGACGTCGGCCGACCGGCGCCGGCCGGCGTTATGGACGCTGGCCGGTCAGGCGGGCATTCCGTCGGTGGTGGTGGACGTGCCCTTTACGTACCCGCCAGAGCCGATCCACGGCGTCATGGTCGCCGGCCTGGGCACCCCGGACGTCACGTCGCCCTTCGTGCACCCGCCCGGGCTGCGTGAGAGGTTGCTGCGCGAGTTCAGCCCGTTTCCCCTCGACGTCTACTTCCGCGGGGACCTGTCGGCGTTCCTCGACGACGCCGTCGAGCTGGTCGAGCACCGCGTGCGGCTCGCGCGGTTCTTGCTCCGCGAGTTCCCGTGGGGCTTCGGCATGCTCGGGCTCATGGTCACCGACCGGCTCCAGCACGCGGTCTGGCACCACCTCGACCCCGATCACCCGCGGCACGACCCGCCGGAGGCCGCGCGGGTCGCGCCGCGGGTGCTGGAGGTCTACCGGCGGCTCGACGATGGCATCGGCCGGCTGCTCGCGGACCTGCCCGCGGAGGCCGTGGTGCTGGTCGCCTCGGACCACGGTTTCGGGCCCATGGTCCGCAGTCTGTCGCTTCTTCGCTGGCTGGGACAGAGCGGGTTCGTCGCGCTGGGCGGCCTGCGGTGGGCGTACGAGCCACCCGCCGTCTTGCCGCGCTTCCGGCGGCGCGGGCCCGGCCGCACGGTCGTGCTGACAGACGGCCCGCCCTGGCGCCGGCGCGCGCGGGGGCTCCGCTTCGAGGTCGACCGGCCCGACGCGTTCGCGGGCGCGGTCTTCCGGATCACCCGCCTGGACCCGCACCGGCGGTACGAGCTCCGCGCCAGCGTGGCCGAGGGGACGCGCCAGGCCCTGCTCGAGTTCGACGACCTTGGCCGCCGCGCGCATCCGATCATCGGCGGCGGTCAGGTGCTTGAGACGCCGGGCCGGATCACGGCGGTCTTCCAGCCAGAGCGCGGCACGCTCGAGTTGTTCGTCGGGATGACCACCTACGGAGGCAACCCGACCGGCGCCATCACCCTGAGCGCGCTTCATCTGACCGAACGCGAGGACTGGTCGCGTACGCTGGCGTACGTCCTGGACACCGGCGACGCGACCGAGGGCCGGCGTATCCGGCTTAACGTTCGTGGCCGCGAGCCGCACGGGGTGGTGGAGCCCGGCGCGGACTACGAGCGCGTGCGCGCGCGTATCGCCGAGGGGGTGCGCGCCCTGCGCGATGAGACCGGCCGGCCGCTCGTGCGACGGGTGTACCGGCGCGAGGAACTCTACCACGGTCCGCACGTGGAGGAGGGGCCCGACCTGGTCGTCGTGTTCGAGGACGGGGTCGGCGGCGCCGGGCCGACGCCGGAGCTGGCGGGCTACGCGTTCGACGGCCCGATCAGCGTGGCGGTCAGCCGCGGTAACTCCGGCAACCACCGTCCGGACGGCATCTTCATCGCATACGGGCCGGGCATCGTCGCGGGCCGGCGCATCGCCGCCCGAGTCGTGGACGTGTGCCCGACGGCGCTCGTGCTCCTGGGCATCGCGCCACCTGGGGACGTGGACGGCCGGCCGCTGACGGAGATCCTGGTCGCCGGGCCGCCGGCCGAGGCTCGCGCCGCCGCGGGGGCCTTCGCCGCGGCGTCCGACCTGGCCTGCGGCGATGCGCCCTACAGCGAGGCCGATCGGCGGAAGGTCGAGGAGCGGCTCCGCCGCCTGGGGTACCTCGAATGACCGCGGCCCCCGAGGTTTCCATCGTCGTCCTGAACTTCAACGGCATGCCCCACCTCCAGACGTGTCTGGAGTCGCTCGCCGCGCTTGAAGGGCCGGCCGAGCAACGCGAGGTCCTGCTCGTGGACAACGGCTCGACGGACGGTTCGCCGGAGTGGGTGCGGGCGCGATTCCCATGGGTGCGCGTCGTCGAGCTCGGCGAGAATCTGGGCTTCGCCGAGGGCAACAACCGCGGCGCCCGCGAGGCGCGAGGCGGGATCGTGGTCTTCCTCAACACGGACACGCGCGTCGATCGCGCGTGGCTGCGGGAGCTCGTCGCGCCGCTGCTCGCTGGCGACCCCGCGCTCGCGGCGACGGCGTCGAGGATGCTGGACTGGGACGGGACGGGCGTGGACTTCCCGGTCTACGCGACCCTGCTCGGCATGCCGTACGGCGCGGCCGGCGACCGGTCGGTCCGCCGGCCCGAAGACTACGAGCGTCCGCAGTTTTTGCTCTTCGCCTCCGGCGGCGCCATGGCGATCCGCCGCGAGGTGTTCCTCGAGGTCGGGGGCTTCGACGCCGACTACTTCATGTACCACGAGGACGTGGACCTGGGCTGGCGGCTCTGGCTGGCAGGGTACCGTGTCCTCTATGTCCCGACGGCCGTGGTCTATCACCGATCCGGCGGCTCGGCGTCCGGGGACGCCGCGCGGCGCTACTTCCTCGGCGAGCGCAACGCCCTAATCACGGTCGTCAAGAACGCGGGCGACGCGTGGCTCGCGCGCCTGCTGCCCGCGCTGCTGCTCTGGTTGCTGGAGCGGGTGGGACGCTACGCGGGCGTGGACCCGCGGGCGTTCTCGCCGGACGCGCCGCGGGCGGAGGGCCAGCCGGTGCCCGCGGGTGCGCCGGCCGCGGTGGCGGCCGCGATGGACTTCATCGACCGACTCCCACGCGTGCTCGCCAAGCGCGCTACGGTGCAGGCGATGCGCAGGCGGTCCGACGAGGAGATCGCGGCGCTGCTCGGACTCCCTCGTGAGGCCTTCGTCCAGATGATGCTGGGGGCGGATGTGGATATGACCGGCGCCGCGACCCTGCTGGACGCCTTCGGACTCGTGGCCGCGGAGAGCACCGTCTTCGGTGCGCGGGTCGGGCGCCTGCTTCCCGCCGTCGCGGCGACCGCGCCGGAGAGCGCCCGCCTCCTCGAGTGTCTGCTCTTCCTGGCCGACCACCCGGTGTCGGAGGCCCGCGCGCGATTCGGTACCGAGGTCGTGGAAGCGCTGGCGGCACGCGCGGGGATGGAGCCCGCCGACCTGCCGACGCTTGCCCGCGTCCTGGTGATGACCGGCTCCCTCGTGCTCGCCGGTCTGACCGACCCGGGCCCGGGGGGCGGGGTGGCTTCCGGCCCCGGCGCGTTCGCGGCGCTTGCGCGCGACGTCGTCTGGCGCGACGCCGTGTTCTACCGGGAGGAGCTCGAGAAGCGCACGCGCCAGGTGATCCGCATGTTGCCACTCCAGCGGGAGCGCGATGCGGCGATCGCGGAGGCCGACGCCGCCCGCCGAGCGCAGCGCCGCGCGGAGGCCCGGCTACGCCGCGTCCTGGCATCGAGACCCGACCGCGCTCTTCGCGCGCTCAGGCTCCGGTGGCCGCGCATCCGGTGGCGCGAGTTCGCATCTCGGCGCGTCGTCCACGAGGTCCACCAGTGGTTGCGGGCGACGGTGCCGCCGGGGGCGAAACGGTGGATCAAGCACGTGATCCTGCGGCGGCCGCCGGATGCCTGGGGCATGCCTGCGCGCAACGGGCCCCCACGACCGCTGCTGATGCCTTCCCCGACGGTCGCGGCGCGCGCGTCGGCCGCGGCGACACCGCGCCTGCCCGGCTACGACCTGATCCTGTTCTCCTCGATCGACTGGGACTTCCGCACCCAGCGGCCGCAGCACCTGGCGGCGCAGTTCGCCGACGACGGCCACCGGGTGTTCTACATCGGCGTCTCGTTCGACCACGACCGGGTGCGGCCGCACGCGACGCCTCCGGGCCTCGTGCCCGTGCGGCCCAACGTCTACGACGTGCGGTTACCGGGCCCGGACGTCCTGAGCCCCTACCGCGACCGCGTCGACGCGGGCACGCTCGACCGGTGGGCGGCGGCGCTCGACGCGCTGCGGGAGTCCGCGCACATCACCGACGCCGTCTGCCTGGTGCTGTTGCCGTTCTGGCGGCCGCTCGCGGTGCGTCTGCGCGAAGCGTACGGGTGGAAGGTCGTCTACGACTGCCTCGACTATCACGCCGGCTTCTCCACGAACAGCCCGCAGATGGTGGCGGAAGAGGAGGCGCTCGCGGCGACCAGCGACCTGGTCGTGGCGACCTCCCGCGTGCTGTGGGAGGCGCAGCGCCGGCGCAACCCCCGCTGCGTGTGGATTCCCAACGCCGCGGATTTCGAGCGGCTGTGCGCGTTCGTGGGTGAGCCGCCGGCGCTGCTCCAGCGCCTCCGGCGGCCCGTCGTCGGCTACGTCGGCGCCGTCGCTGAGTGGTTCGACGCCGATCTCATCGGTCGCCTGGCCCGCGCGCGGCCGCAGTGGACCGTCGTGCTGGTCGGCGACACGCACACCGGCGACGTGCGGCCGCTACGCGGGCTGCCCAACGTCCACCTGGTCGGCGAGGTGCCCTACGAGCTCGTGCCGGCGTTTCTGCACGCGTTCGACGTCTGCCTGGTGCCGTTCCGCATGACGCCGCTCACCGAGGCCACGAACCCGGTCAAGGTTTACGAGTACCTCAGCGCAGGGAAGCCGGTGGTCGCGGTCCCCCTCCCCGAGCTGGTGCCGATGGAGGCGGAGGGGCTCGTGGTCACGGCCGCCGGCCCGGACGCCTTCATCGCCGCCGTCGAGCGCGCGCTTGAGGACGACACCCCGGAGGCGGCCGGCCGCCGGCGCGCGTACGCGGCCCGGCACACCTGGCGCGCGCGCTACGTCGAGCTGGCCGAGGCGATCCGCTGCCTGTACCCGAAGGTCAGCATCGTGATGGCCACGCACAACAACCTGCACCTGACACGCCTGTGCCTGGACAGCATCGCCCGCAACACGTCGTGGCCGAACTACGAGGTGGTCGCCGTCGACAACGGATCGTCGGACGGCACCGTGGAGTTCCTGCGGGCCGCCGCAGCGCGCGACCCGCGCCTGCGCGTGCTCGTCAACACGTGCAACGAGGGGTACGCTTGCGCGAACAACCAGGGGATCGCCGCCGCGACCGGGGACTACGTGATCCTGCTCAACAACGACACGCTGGTGACGCGCGGCTGGATGCACACGCTGGTGGGCTACCTGGAGCGGCACCCGGATGTCGGCATGGTGGGGCCCGCGACGAACCTGGCAGGCAACGAGGCGAAGATCGACGTGGACTACCGGACGCTCGAAGAAATGGAGGCCTTCGCGGCGGACTACACGCGCCGGCACGCCGACGAGGTGCGGGAACCGCCCATGCTGGGGTTTTTCTGCGTGGCGATCCCGCGTCGGGTCCTGGATGCGGTGGGCCCGCTGGACGAGCGCTTCGGGCTCGGGATGTTCGAGGACGACGACTTCTGCCTACGGGTGCGCCGCGCCGGGTACCGGCTGGTCTGCACGGATGGCGCGTTCGTCCACCACTTCCACAGCGCGACGATGCGCCGGCTGCGCGAGGACGAGTACCTGCGGTTGTTCGAGGCTAACCGTGCGAAGTTCGAGGCCAAGTGGGGTGTCACCTGGACGCCGCACCGGTACCGGTGGCAGCGGTGAGCGCGCCTGGCGCGTCCGGCCGGCGCGTGTTCGTGCTCGGCCTCGACAGCGCGACCTGGACGCTGCTGCGCCCGTGGACCGAGACGGGAATGCTCCCGGCGCTGGCGCGGGCGATGGCGGAGGGCGCCTGGGGGATCCTTCGGTCCACGACCCCGCCGGTGACGCCGATCGCCTGGACGTCTATGGTGACGGGCGTCCGCCCGGGTCGCCACGGGATCCTGGGCTTCACGAGGCTGCGCGAGGGCACCTACGATCGGGTGGTGTTCACCTCGGCGGACCGGCGCCGGCCTGCGATCTGGAACCTGCTGGACCGAGCCGGGCTCCGGTCGGTCGTGGTGGACGTGCCGTTCACGTTCCCACCGGAGCCCATCAACGGCGTGATGGTCTCCGGCATGGGCACCCCGTCGGCCGCCGCGGCGTTCGTGCATCCGCCCGCGTGGCGCGACGCGATCCTGCGCGCGTGCGGCGACTACCCGTTCGACCTCTTCTACCACCGCGACCCTTTCGTGTTCCTGGAGCGCGCGCGCCGCATGGTGGATCACCGGTTCGGGCTGACGCGGTTCCTGCTCCGCGAGACGCCGTGGGCGTTCGCGATGCTGGTGCTGATGGCCCCCGACCGCATCCACCACTACCTCTGGCACCACTTCGATCGCGCGCACCCGCAGCACGACCCCGCGGCCGCGGCGCGCGTGGTCCCGGCGGTCAGGGACTTCTACCGGCACGTGGACGACGCGCTGGCCGCGCTGCGCGACGAGCTCGGGACGGCCACCGACGTGCTGGTGGTCTCCGACCACGGGTCCGGGACGCTGCGCCAGAGCTTCTCGCTCACCCGCTGGCTGATGCGCGAGGGCTACACCGCGGTCGGCGGCCGGCGGTGGGGGTTCGCGGCGCCAGCGGTGCCCCACCACGCCACCCGCGGACGTGGCCGCACGCGCGTGCGGAACGGCGCGCTGGTTTTCGACGTCGACAGACCCGACGAGTTCGCGGGCGCGGTCTTCCGCGTCGCGGGCCTGGACCCCAGGCGCACCTACGCCCTGCGCGCGCGGGTGCGCGCGGCCACAACGGGCGCGCTGCTCGAGTTCGACGATCTGACCCGGCCCGACCATCCGATTCTGGGAGGCGGCGCGGTCGCCGCGGCGCCGTGCGACATCAAGGCCGTGTTCCGGCCGTCGGCGCCCGCGGTGGAGCTGTTCGTGGGCATGACGACGTATGGCGGCGGTTCGCCGGGGACGCTCGCTGTCGAGGCCGTGTGGATCGACGAGCGCGAGGACTGGACGCGCACCCGGGCGTTCCTGGTCCAGAAGGGCGAGCTCGCCGAGGGCAGCACGGTGCGGATCAACGTGCGCGGTCGCGAGCCCCAGGGGATCGTGGAGCCGGGCGCGGCCTGCGAGGCGCTGCGCCACGAGATCCTGGAACGCCTGCGCGCGCTACGCGACCCGGCTGGCCGGCGGCTCGTGGGCGGCGCGTACCGCTGGGAGGAGGTCTTCGCGGGCCCCTATGGCGTGGAGGCCGCTGACCTGCTCGTCGTCCATGGCGACGAGATCGGCTCGTTCAGCCGCGACGCCGGGTACGACACTTACGATCCCGACGCGCCGGTGACCGCGCCGTCGGCCGGCCGTATGACCGGCGGGCACCATCCCGACGGCGTGTTGGTCGCCTGCGGTCCGCACGTCGCCCGGGGCGTGCGACTGGACGCCCGCGTCGAGGACATCGCGCCGACCGTGCTCGCCCTGCTGGGCGTGCCGATTCCCGACGATCTCGACGGCCGGATCCTGACCGAGGCGCTCGTCGGCGCTGCGACCGTGCCCGTGGTGCCGTCGGCCGCGCCGTCGGTCCAGGAGGTGGCCGGACCAGCCTACACCGACGCCGATCGCGCCGAAGTCGAGCGCCGGCTCCGGCGCCTCGGCTACCTGGACTGACCGGCGCGCGCCGCGGCGGGTTCGCGCGGGCCGCGTGCCCCGAGGAGCGCCCAAAGCCCGACGCCCCGGCACAGGGCACGCAACCGCCGCCAGCGGCGGGCCCGCGTGCCCGGGTCGGCGACGGGCCGCGCCAGCCGCCACACCTCCGCGGCCAGCAGCCGCGCCATCCAGGCATCGCGGAGCGCGTGCTTGCAGAGCACCGCACCCCATCCCTGCACGTACGCCAGCCGTCTGGCCTCCGCGGCTTCCTCGGTGAGCCGGTCGTGGTCGTGGAACACGAGCGGCTTGGGGCTGCGGAGCACGGTGTAGCCCGCGCGCAGCACGCGGTAGGTGAAGTCCACGTCCTCCGCGGGAAACGGCTCTCCGGGGCCGAGGCGGGTGTCGTAGAGGCCGACCGTCTCCACGATCGCGGCGCGGATCGCCATGTTGTGCCCGTTGACCACCGGTCGCGGGTGCGTGGGGAACCGGTAGCGGGCGCGCTCCAGCGACGGCCGGCCCGACAGGTCGGGGATGTGCGGCCCCGCCATCAGCGAGCGCCCCGTCACCATGGCCACGTCGGGTTCAGCGCGGAACTCCTCGTCGAACGCCGCGAGCCATCCCCGGTCGACCAGGACGTCATCGTCGGTGAACGCCACGATATCGCCGCGGGCGATCCGCAGCGCCGCGTTCTTCGCCATGCACATGTTGTTGCGGTCTACTCGGTGGTAGTGCACGCCCCCGGGCGCCGCCCCGGTGAACCCGGCGGCCACGCGCCCGGCGGCGTCGTCGGCCCCTGTGTCCATGACGAGGAGCTCCCAGCGTCGTCCGAGCGGCAGGTACATCGCCGCCAGACTGGCCAGGGTCCGGCGTAGCGCGTCGGGCCGGTTGCAGGTCCCCACGATGACCGACAGCATCGCGTTGGCAGAGTTGGCCGGCCGGCCGCGGACTCCTCGCGGCCGACAGGAAGCCTGACGCGGCGGGTCGAACCGTTGCCCGGTCGGGCGACTGATGCACATCCTGCTCACGCATGTCCTGATCGGGCGCGGCGGGGACGCCATCCAGTGGTCCTCGCTCGCCGAGGCGCTCCGCGCCGCCGGCCATCAGGTCGAGCTGGCCGGCGCCCACGCCGTCCAGCCGTACGGGGCCGGCGGTGCCGGCGCGCGCGCGCGCGACGCCGGGCGTCGGTTGCCCTGGTGGATGCGCGACCTGCTGGAAGCGGCTCTGATCCCGCTCGCGTGGTCTCGGGCCTGGCGGCTGGCCCGCCGCACGCCCCCGGACCTCATCGTCCACCGGGCCTCGACGTACGACGTGCTGGGCGCCGCCCTTGCGCGGACCCTCCGAGTCCCGCTGGTCGCGTACGTGGATGCGCATGTGCCGCTGGAGCGCGGCTTCCGACGGGAGTGGTACTGGGCGTGGCTGTACCGCATGGCGATGGCCGCACTCGGCCGAGCGGCCACGCGCGTCGTGGTGCCGTCGGCGGCCGTGCGAGACCTGTGCGCGGCCCTGGGCGTGCCTGCGATCCGGCTCGTCGTAGAGCCGAACGGGGTCGCCGAGCGCTACCTGCGCCTGGGTGCGGAAGCCGCGCGGCGGTCGCCGCCGCTGGCTGCGCCGGGCCGGTGTACGATCGGGTTCGCGGGGAGCCTGTCGGCCTGGCATCGAGTGGACCTGTTGCTGGACGCGGTCGCGCGCCTCACCTCGCGTGGCGACGGAGTCGCCTACCGCCTGGTCGTCGTGGGCGGAGGGGCCGGAGCCATCGGGCTCCGTCGCGGCGCGGCCAGGCTGGGGATCGCGCCGCTGGTGGAGTGGCGCGGCCCGTTGCCACACGACGCGGCGCTCGCGGCCATGGAGGCATTCGATGTCGCCGTGCTGCCCGGGACGCTGGCGTCGGGCACCCCGATGAAGCTCGTGGAGTACGCGGCGATGGGTCGGCCGATCGTCGCGCCTGACCTTCCGAACGTGCGCGCGATGCTGCCGGACGGCGAGCGTGCGGTTCTTGTCGCGCCTGGCGATCCAGTGGCCCTGGCCGAGGCGGTTGCCGCGCTGGCCGCGGCTCCGGACCGCGCCCGTCGGCTCGGCGAGGCGGCCCGCCGGTGGGCCGCGGGCCGGACCTGGGAGGCGATGGCGCGGCGCGTGGTGCGCGTCGTGCCGGACGCCCCGACGCCCCCCGAGCGGCCCGCGCCGGCGCAGCCCACGCCCGCCGGCGCGCTGGGCGGGCTGCGCCAGGAGCCCTAGCCGCGCCCGCGCGGCAGACCTGCGGAGGACGACGGTGCTGCCTGGGATCGCGGTCCGCGCCCTGACGAAGATCCCTGATGAGCGCGGCTTTTTCATGGAGGCCCTGCGCGCCGACTGGCGCGACCTGCTAGGAGACGACGCCATCGTGCAGGCGAACCTTTCGCTGAGCCACCCCGGGGTGGTGCGCGCCTGGCACCGACACGCGCGCGGCCAGGTGGACTACTTCCTGGTGCTCGCGGGCTGGGTGCGCATCTGCGCGTTCGACGACGCCGAGGGTTCGCCCACGCGCGGGCAGGTGACCGAGGTCACGTCGAGCGGCGAGGTCCCGCAGCTCGTCCGCGTGCCGGGGCACTACTGGCACGGCACGATGACGCTCGGTGCCGCGCCCTCGCTCACGGTGTACTTCACGACCAGGCTCTACGACCACGCGAGCCCGGACGAGGAGCGCCGGCCCTGGAACGATCCGGCCGTGCCCTACGACTGGCTGCGGCCCGTCCACCGCTAGGTATGGCCCGGGTGCTGGTGACCGGTGGCGCCGGGTACATCGGCTCGGTGCTCACCGGCGCGCTCCTCGAGGCGGGCCACGATGTCACGGTGCTCGACCGGTTCTTCTTCGGCCGCGAGCCGCTGGGGACGGTGGCCGACCACCCGCGCCTGCGCCTGGTCCACGACGACATCCGCTGGTGCGCGCCCGAGGTCTTCGAGGGGATCGAGGTCGTCCTGGACCTGGCCGCGCTCTCGAACGATCCCTCGGGCGAGCTGGACCCCGAGCGCACAATGGAGATCAACCACCGGGGCCGCGTGCGCGTCGCCCGGCTGGCACGGGAGCGCGGCGCGGCGCGCTACATCCTGGCGTCGTCGTGCAGCATCTACGGGTTCCGCGACGACACGGTGCTCGACGAGACCTCGCCGCCGGCCCCGCTGACCACCTACGCGCGTGCGAACCTCCTGGCCGAGCAGGAGACGCTGCCGCTCGCCGGGCGCGGGTTCACCGTCACAGTGCTGCGGCAGGCCACGGTCTACGGCCTATCGCCGCGCATGCGCTTCGACCTGGCGATCAACGGGATGGTGCTGGGGCTCTACCGGACGGGGCGCATCCCGGTGCTGCGGGACGGCCGCCAGTGGCGGCCGTTCGTGCACGTCCGGGACACCGTGCAGGCATTTCTGCTGGCGGCGGCCGCCCCGCCGGAACAAGTGAGCGGTCAGATATTCAATGTCGGTTCCGACGACCAGAACGTCCAGGTGCTGCCGCTGGCCGAGCTCGTCGCGCGCGCCACCGGGCGCGAGGCGGCGGTCGAGTGGTACGGCCAGCCGGACCACCGTTCCTACCGGGTCAGCTTCCGCAAGTGCCGCGAGGTGTTGGGCTTCGTCCCGCGGTGGACTCCGGCGAGCGGCGCGCGCGAGGTGATGGAGGCGCTAAAGGCGGGACACGTCACCGACGACCCGCGCACGCGGACTGTGGCCTGGTACAGGACGCTGCTCGAAGGGGGCGAGGCCCCCGAGGGGGTCGTCATGCGCGGCCGTGTCCTCTGACCGTCCACCGCGCGTCGCGGTGATCGGCGCCCCCGGACAGTTCGGCTCGGACCTGATGCGGGTCATGGCGGCCTGGGCACCGGTGGGCCTCGGCCACGCCGACGTCGAAGTCGCCGACGCCGCGCAGGTGCTGGCGCGGTTGGAGGCGGTCGCGCCCGATGCCGTGGTGACCTGCGCGGCCTTCCACCGCGTGGACGAGTGCGAGCGCCGGCCCGAGGAGGCGTTTCGCGTCAACGCCCTGGGCGCCCGCAACGTGGCGGCGGCCTGCGCGCGGCTGCGGGCGCTGTGCGTGTATGTCAGCACGGACTACGTGTTCGGCGGCGAGCAGGACCGTCCGTACGCGGAGACCGACCCGCCCGGGCCGGTCAACGTCTACGGCACGTCCAAGCTCGCCGGCGAGTTCCTGGTCGCCGCCACCGCCCCGCGGTGGCTCGTCGTGCGAGTCGCGAGCGTCTTCGGGGTCGCGGGCGCGCGGGGTAAGGGTGGCAACTTCGTGGAGACCATGATCGCGAAGGCGCGCGCCGGCGAGCGACTCCGGGTGGTGGACGACCTGGTGATGTCTCCCACGTACGCCGCAGACGCCGCCGCGGTGGTGGCGGCTCTGATCCGCGGCGGCCACCTCGGCGTCATCCACGCCGCAAACGCCGGTGCGTGCACCTGGTTCGAGTTCGCGGCCGCGATCTTCCGCGAGCTCGGCTGGGACGTCCCGCTGGAGCGGGGGCGCTCTAGCGATGCCGCGCCGGCCACACGCCGGCCCCGCAACGCCGCGCTGGCCTCGCCGCGTCTCGCGGCGCTCGGTCTTGCGCCGCCGGCATGGCAGGATGCGCTCCGGCGATACCTGGTTGCCCGCGGTCACCTGCCGGGCGTCGTGGGCGCCGACCGCGGATGATGCGCACCGCGTCTGCGCCTGTCGGCGTTCAGTGATTTTGTCACCCTATCTGTTCCGTGAAAATGTCACGCCGGCCTCGCGGAGCTCTTTGCGTCTCTTGCCTTCGCGCGCGAATCG
>JAVHMA010000049.1 GCA_031081715.1 Armatimonadota bacterium
GCGTGCGCCGAGGTGAACGTGATGGCCAGGACGTCGTCGAGCGTGATGGCGGGACGCGGCATGCCGGGCCTCCTCAGAGTCGCGGGTCGAGGGCGTCGCGCAGCCCGTCGCCCAGGAAGTTGAAGCCGAGCACGGTTACCATAATGGCGAGGCCGGGCAGCGTGGAGATGTGGGGCGCGGTCCGCAGGAAGCCGCGGCCCTCGTTCAGCATGGTGCCCCACGACGGGGTGGGCGGCTGCACCCCGAGCCCCAGGAACGACAGCGCGGCCTCGGCGATGATCGCCGTCGCCATGCCCAGCGTCGCTAGCACGATCACCGGCGCCAGCGCGTTGGGCAGCACATGCCTGAGGACGATGCGGCCGTCGCTGGCGCCCATCGCCCGTGCCGCCTGCACGAACTCGAGCTCGCGCAGCACCAGCACCTGCCCGCGCACGACCCGCGCGTAGGTCGTCCACGCGACCAGTCCGAGCGCGATCATCACGTTCACCAGGCTCGGACCCAGCACCGCGATGATCGCGATCGCCAGCACGATGACCGGAAAGGCGAGAAACACGTCCACCGTCCGCATCAGCGCCGCGTCCAGCGCCCCGCCGTAGTAGCCCGCGGCCAGCCCCGCGGCGGTCCCCAGGCCGACCGCGATCCCGACCGCGACGACGCCCACCTGCAGCGAGACGCGGGTGCCGAAGATGAGGCGCGCCAGGATGTCGCGGCCCACCGCGTCGGTCCCGAGCAGGTGACCGCCGGTGCCCGGCGGGGCGGCGGGGTACGCGTAGTCGATGGCCAGCGGGTCGTGGGGCGAGACGAGCGGCGCCAGGGCGGCCAGGGCGACGAACGCGGCGATGATGCCCAGCCCCGTCATGGCCACGCGGTGGCGGCGCAGGCGGCGCCAGGCGGCCCGCCAGTAGCCCTCCTGCGCCACGGCGACCGCGGCGGGCTCACGCGTAGCGGATGCGCGGATCAATCGCTGCATAGGCGACGTCGACGCACAGGTTGGCCAGCACCCGCACGACCGCGATCATGAGCACGACCCCCTGCACGACCGGGAAGTCCCGCTGGACGATCGACCGGATCGCCAGCCGGCCGATCCCCGGCCACGCGAAGATGGTCTCGGTGATGACCGCCCCGCCCAGCAGCGCGCCGAACTCCAGGCCGACGACCGTCACCACCGGGATTAGCGCGTTGCGCAGGGCGTGCCGGAGGACCACCCGCCCACCGCGCAGCCCCTTAGCGCGGGCGGTACGGATGTAGTCCTGTCCGATCACCTCGAGCATGCTGCTCCGCATCAGGCGCGTCACGACCGCGGCGAGCGCGCTCCCCAGCGTGACCGCCGGCAGGATCAGGTGCGTCGCGGCCGTCGCCAGCCCCGCGGGATTCCCGGTGACCAACAGGCTGCCCACCCCGGCGAGCACCGGCTCGCCCCGGCCCGAGGCCGGCAGCCAGCCTAGCCGCAGCGCGAAGAGGAAGATCAGCATCACCCCCAGCCAGAAGTTCGGCATGGAGACGCCGAGCAGCGCGCCCACGGTGCTCGCGGTGTCGACTGCGGAGTACCGGCGTACCGCGGCGAGCACGCCCGCCGGAATCGCGATCGCCAGTGCGATCGTCGTCGCCGCCAGCGTCAGCTCGATCGTGGCGGGTAGGCGCTCTCGGATGAGCAGGGCGACCGGCTCGTCGGAGGCGAGGGAGCGCCCCAGGTCACCGCGCAGGATGCGTCCCAGAAACCGCAGGTACTGGACGTGGAGGCCCTGGTCCAGGCCCAGCACCCGCCGCAGCCGCGCGACCTCCTCGACCGAGGCGTTCTCGGCACCGATCATGATGACCACGGGGTCTCCGGGGATCAGGCGGATGAGCGCGAAGATCACCACGGAGACCCCGAGCAGCAACGGGATCATCCCGAGCAGGCGGCGGGCGATGTAGCGGGCCAACGCGGGTTAGCGGCCGGGCCCGACCTTCACCTCGATCCCGTACGGCGTCTTGAGCACGATCCACCCGCTTACGTGCGGGCGGAACCCGGTCACCGCCTTGCGGTGCGCGTACGTGCGCTTCTCATGAAAGATGAACACCATGGGCGCGTCCTGCACGATCACCCGCTGGGCTTCCTGGTAGACCCGGACGCGGTCGGCCTGGTTGGAGAGGGTCCGGCCCCGGTCGAGGAGCTCGTCCACCCGCGGGCTGCGGTACTTCGTGAAGTTGAAGCCGCCGATCGCGGAGGTGTGGAACGGGCTGTAGAGCAGGGAGTCAGGCTCGGGGTTCGTCGTCCAGCCCACGCGCAGCACGTCGTAGTTCGCCTTCAGCAGGCGGTCGAGCAGGGTCGGGAAGTCCACCACTGTAGGCCGCACGGTGATGTTGACGGCCTTGAGCTGGTCGATGTACAGCGCGACCTCCCGGCGGATCTCCTCGGACTCCGAGACGAGCAGGTTCATCTCGAAGCCGCCGGCGAGGCCGGCCTCGGCGAGCAGCTGCCGGGCGCGTGCGACATTGTGCCCCAGCCCGCGGAACCGACCGTCGTAGGCCCACGAGGTGGGCGGGATAGGGCCCTCGGCGACGACCCCGCGGCCCGGCCATACCACGTCCACGATGCGCTGCTTGTCGAGCGCGTGTGCGATCGCCTGGCGGACTCGGACGTCGTCGTAGGGCTTCACCGACGTGTTGAACCCCAGCAGCCGGCAGTTGGTGCCCACGACCTCCTGCAGGTCGAGCAGCAGACTGACCCGCAGCCGCCGCAAGTCCTGGGCGGGGACGCCGGCGATCAGATCGAGCCCGCCCGACTCGACCTCGGCGAGCCGCACGCTCCCCTCCGGGATGAACCGGAACTGCACGCGGTCGAGGGCCGGCCGGCCTCCGTAGTAGTCGGCGTTGGCCTCGAGCACGATGCGGTCGTCGGCGACCCACTCTACCATCTTGTAGGGACCGGTGCCGACCGGGCGGCGCGCGAAGTCGCGCCCGAGGCGGCTGTGCGCCGCGCGCGGCAGTATGTACGCCGCGATCGCTAGGTTCGTCAGGATCGGCGCGAAGGCGTTCCGGGTGGCGATGCGGACGGTGTGGCGGTCCGCGGCCTCCACCGACGCAATCTGGGAGAGCAGCCCGCGCTGGGGGGAGCGGGTCTCCGGATTCAGGATGCGCTCGATCGTGTACTTCACGTCGTCGGCGGTGAACTCCGCGCCGTCGTGGAAGCGCACGCCCTCCCGGAGCCGGAAGGTCCAGGTGCGACCGTCCGCCGAGGGAGTCCACGACGTGGCCAGGGCCGGCCGCGGGACTCCCTCCGGGTCGAGCATCAGCAGTCCCTCGAGAACGTGGGAATACACCTGCTGGGAGTAGAGGTCGGTCGACAGCCCCGGGTCCATCGTCGTGGGCTGCGCCTCGAGCCCGATCCGTAGCGTGCCGGCCGGTGCCGGGGCCGGCGCCGCAGGCGCCATCAGCAGCACGACCAGGGCGAGCGCGATCGGTCCCGCGTACCACCGCGTCATGCCTGACCACCTCCCCGAAGGAGCATCACCGTCCTGCCCTGCCCTCACGCGGTGCACCGGCGTGAGTTCGATGGGCCGTGCGGACGGTCCTGTCCGGTTGTCCGCGAAGGATATTTTCGTGATGGGAGACGTGAGGGAGAAGGATATCTTCGTCGCGGTCGCGAAGGCAGCCGGGGATGGCACCGGCGGCGCCGCAGAACGGTTTGGGCAGCCTGACCCGGCTGCGGGAGCTGCGGCCTCGCCTGGCGGATGCCGAGCGC
>JAVHMA010000005.1 GCA_031081715.1 Armatimonadota bacterium
GTCCTTGGGGCTGGCCGGCGAGGCGAAGTGCAGCACCGCGTCCACGGGCTCCTCGACGTACATGTACTCGCAGACGTCGTAGCGGACGAAGCGGAAGCGGGGGTGGCCCAGCAGGTGGGCGATGTTGCGCTCGGCGCCGGTGAGCAGGTTGTCCAGGCACCACACCTCGCACCCGCGCTCGATCAGCCGGTCGCACAAATGAGTGCCCAGGAAGCCCGCCCCACCTGTGATGAGGACACGCTGCAGGCTGTCCACGCCAGTCACCCCCGGAATGCACTCATGGTCGATCACGCGCCTGTCCATATGCAGGACCCTGGGCAGGCGGGTAGCGAGTGGGTATGGTGAGGCCTGCGGGAGGCTGCTGGACCGCTTCTACATCCCCGCCCGATATCCGAGTAGCTGGGACAGAGGCAGTCCCAAGGACTACTTCACGCGAGAGGATGCCGGGCATGCGCTCCGTTGTGCAGAGTCGATCCTACGATTCTGTGAAGGTCTCCTGGCTCAACAGCGGTGAGGCGCTGGCCCGGTTGCGGGCGGCCGAAAGGTTGCTGGCCGAGCAAGGGGACGTCGCGGCCGTATACCTCTTTGGCTCCCTGTCCGAGGATCGGGCCGTGCCTGGCAGCGACGCCGACCTCCTCATCCTCCTGGAGCGAAGCCAGCGGCGCTTCCTGGATCGTGCCGAAGAGTTCTCGCGGTGTTTCTTTGGAATCGGCATGCCCGTCGAGCTGTTCTGCTACACGCGCGAGGAGGCGGAGCGCATCCCGCTGGCCCGGGCGGCCATCGACCGCGGCATCCTGCTCGCGGGTCGCTGACTTTCCCGCAGAGACCGGGATTGCTGCCCGGTCTCTGCGGGGTGGTCCGTCGGCGTCACCTCCATAGGCCTGCTGAGCGGGTTGGTCGTTCACGGGCGACGCGACACACTGCGGTCCCTCTATCCGCCAGGAGGTCGGCGGGGTGCGTGTGCGCAGGTGCGTGGTCCGCGTTGTAATCTCGATGACCCTCTCCGCCTGGGTGAAACGGAGGCTGCGACCGCCATCCCGGTGCCCGACCAACCGTCTGCTCGGCGCGGCCTTCTACCGTTGCGGTGTCACCCCGAACCGTCCGTACGACCCTGCCGACCTCATCCCCGTCGCCCGCCCACGCCCGGCCCATCGGTACGCCTCGACGCCAAGAGTCGCTCGTACAGGGCCGCGTGCGCAGCAGCACACCGGTCGGCACCGAAGCGCTCGAGGACGTGTGCCCGGGCCCGCTCGCCCATCCGCGCCCGCGACGACGGAGCCCGCAGGAGCTCGATGATCCGCCGAACCGCTGCCTGGGGCGCGCCCGGCGGCACGAGGAAGCCCGTCTCCCCATCCAAGACCACCTCCGGGACACCGCCGACCCCTGTCGCAACGGCGGGCACCCCGGCCGCGGCCGCCTCGATGAGGGCAGCGGGCGTGCCTTCGTTGCGGGACGTGAGGACGATGACGTCGAGCGCGCGGTAGAGGGCCTCGATGTCGCCGCACCAACCCAGGAACCGCACGCGGTCCCGGAGGCCGGACCGGACCTCGGCCTCCAGCATCGTCCGCTGGGGTCCGTCGCCCGCGACCACGAAGGTCGCGCTTGGTTCGGCGTCGGCAACCTGGACCGCCACCGCCAGGAACGTACGGTGGTCCTTGATTGGCACCAGCCGACCAGCGATCCCGACGATCGGTCCGCGCTCGGGTAGGCCGAGGCGGCGACGAGCCTCGACCGCTGGGAGCCGGGACGACGCCAGGGGGTCGAGCTCATAGCCGTCGGGGATCACCTGCCATCGTTGCGCCGTACCGAGGCCGAGGGTGACGAGCTCGTCTCGTACGCGGTCGGAGACAGCGACGAGAGTGTCGCTCCATCGCGCCAGGGCCCGCTCGATGCCCACCAGCGCCCGCTCAGCGGGTGGGGAGAAGTATCCCTTGAGGACGTGGCCGTGGAACGTGTGGACCACCACTGGGACGGGGACGAGCCCGGCCGCGAGGCGACCGAGCGCTCCCGCCTTAGCCATGCGCGTGTGCACCACATCAGGACGAATGTGGCGGAGCAAGCGGAGCAGTTCCCACGCGGCGCGCGCGTCTGCCAGGGGCCGGACCGCACGCTGCAAACGCGGAAGGTGGAAGGTGGCGACACCGTCCAGCGGTAGTCGTCCCTCGCCGGGCCCTTCGGTTCCGTGGATCACGGCTTGGTCGATGCCAAGGCGGGAGAGGCGAGGCACGAGCGCCGCGAGCACCCGGGCCGGTCCCCCGACGTTCAAGCGGGTGATGATGTGGCAGACCCGCATCGGTCTCCCAGAGCTCGACGGTACGCGGCAAGCGTACCGTTCACCATGACCTCGATCCCGAAGGCCTCCGTGGCCCGGCGCGCTGCGGCCTCGCCCAGCCGGGCGCGGAGCCCCGGGTCGCGAGCGAGGACGAGGAGGGCTCCGGCCAACTCCTCGGCGGAATCCGGGCTCACGAGGAGCCCAGTCTCGTCGTGGGCGACCACCTCGGGGAGGGACGCCGTGCGCGAGGCCACCACGGGCAGCCTCGCGGCCTGAGCCTCGAGGGCCGCCAACCCGAAACCCTCCCCAAAGGCCGCAGAGGTGGGCATGCAGAAGACGTCGCAGGCGTGAAGCAGTGGCCGGACGTCGCCGAGGAACCCCATGAAGCGGACCCGCTTGTCCAGGCCGAGCTCGGATGCGAGGCGCTGGAGGGGCTCGCGCAGAGGGCCATCCCCGGCCACGAGCACCCTGAGGGGCACCGCGTCGCTGAGTCGAGCCGCAGCCCTGAGCAGCGTGTCGTGACCCTTGTGGGGCACTAGCCGGGAGGCTGCCCCGACGACGCACTCCTCGGGGTCGATCCCCAGGGCTGTCCTCGCCCGCTCCCGGTCGGCGCGCGTCGCCCGCCACCCCTCGGCCCGGATGCCGTAGTGGACGACGTCCACCTGCTCTGGCCGCGCGAGCCCCCGCGCCAGCAGGAACTCCCGCACCCACCGGGAGATGGCGATGACCCGTCGGGCCCGCCGGAGGGCAAGACCCACCGCGAGCCGCACCGGACCCCGCTCGAAGAATGGATGGGTGCCATGGAAGCTGGACACGGTTGGAACCCGGACCAGGGCCGCCGCGAGAGCACCGTGGAGGTCGGCGTGGATGAGGTGGGTGTGGACGAGGTCGGGGGTGAACCGCTGGATGCGCCTGGCGAGCGCGGCCACGATAGCGGGGTTGACGTCAGGGCCCGCGGGGATCGTCTCCACCGGGATGCCTCGCTCCCGCGCTGTCGCCAGGAAACGGGAGGCCTGGCCGGCGGCGAGGACCACCATGCGGATCTCGCATCCTCTGGCGGCAAGACCGGGCAGGAGGTCCAGCAGGTGTCGCTCTGATCCTGCGATCCCCGTGACCTTCTGGAGGTGGAGCAGCCTCATCGCTCCCCAAGCACCACGACTCTGAATTTGCGCCAGAGGGGAATCGCTCGCAGACCGGGCACCCGCTCGGCACCAGCAAGGAAGCCAAGCGCCAGCGTAGGCAAACGTATTCGCTGCGGAACGAAGAACGGCCGCCATCGAACTCGGGCAAAGCCTGCGCTGCGGACCGTCTGCATCGCAACAGCGATCGAGAGGTGTCGGGGATTCGCGTCGATGAGAATCTTGCCTGTGGTCACCATCGCAAGCCGTCAGACGGTAGATGACGGGTCGGACGAGTAATGGAAGAAGTTCCTCATCATGGCGAGCACCGCATCGAACGTAGCTGAGGTTTCGAACTCGTCTATGTCGGCCACCAACAACTTCGCTCCCAGTCCCGCACGATCGAGACGCCGCCGTGCCGCTTCGATCATCGCCGGCGAAAGGTCGACGGCCGTTACCCTGAATCCCGCCTGAGCCAGGGCCTCCGTGACCAAACCGTCGGCACATCCGAGCTCGAGAACCGTGGCCCCGGGATCGAGGCGACGCCCCCAGCGAGCCAGCAGAGCGACGTGCCGCCTTGCCACTGCTGCGGGGTCTCGGTAGTGCGTAGCGTAGGCAGACGCGATGGCATCGTACTTGCGAACAAGGGATTCCTTCTCGCTGGGACTTGGCATCACGTGGCAGCCTCCAATCGCACGGTCAGAACCGTATGCCCGGGACTCCTCCCCGTTGCAAAGTCGTAGTAATGCGTGTGCTGGCCAATCTCGTGCCCTAACGTCGCTAGCCTCCGTACCCGCGCGGTGATGTCAAAACCAGCTGTGACGCTCCAGAAGGGGTGGACGAAGAGGGTAATCGGCCTCTCGGCTGCCGTCCAGATCCTCGCTAGATTAATCACATGTCGCCAAACCACGTCGACGTGCAGGTGTTCGGCGTGGACCGCGAGGCAGGCCATGCGAATCGTCGGAACCCCCTCCCCGTCACCGTCTGGACGTGGGGGACAGGCACGGGAAGCCGTCTAGACTAGTCCCTCGTCCCTCGGATCCCCGCGGGAGCGGCCGCGGACACCACGCGTACCGCCCGAACCGCCCGGGGGCCGAGCCATCGCCACATGCCCGCATGTACGACCGTCCCCGCGAGAAGGGCGAAGGCCGCCCCCACCGGCCCATGCCGAGCCGTGACCGCGAGCACCGCCAGCGTGACGGCAGCGTCAGCCGCGAGCACGGCGACCCGGAGCCCCGGCCGGCCCACGGCGCCCGGGAGGTTCTTCGACCAGCCCAAGGCGAGGCTGATCACGGCGGCCACCGTGAGGATACGAGCCGGTGTCACGGCTGCAGCGTAGCGGGCGGAGTAGAGAGCGGGGATCAGCCACGGCAGCAGGAACCACCCCGCGATGGCGGCGGGGATCCCCACGGCCAGCGCCGCCCTCGCATACGCCCGGATCGACTCGGCGATCTCGCCCCAGCGGCTCTCCGCCGCGAGGCGGGCGTGCTCGGGCAGGAGCGCCAGGCGGAGCGGGGCGTCGGCTACGCCTGCGGCCTGCAGCGGGAAGGTGGCCACCTCGAAGACGCCCACGGCCTGCGGGCCGGAGAGCCGACCGAGTAGCGCCGGGATGATGCCGTTCCGAGCCCCCGAGATGGTGAGGGCGATCCCGGACTTGGCCCCGAAGCCGAGCAGGGTCATCGTGCCCACTTCCAGGTCGGGCCGCGCCGTTGCACCGCGCCAGCGCTCCCAACCCGCTCGCCAGGCGAGTATCGCCTGGACGATGCTGCCCGCGGCCGTGGCGACCACGGCGGCCGCCAGCGCCCAGCGGACCGACCCAAGGAGCAGAGCCGAGCCACCGACGAGGAGGAGCCGCAGGCCGCTCCCCGCGGCCATCGACCAAGCCCGCAGGTCCGGGCGACCGGCCAATAGCAGAACGGCACCCGTAGTTCCGTCGCAGGTCTGGGCGAGGCCCGCCAGGGCGGCGAGGACCACGAAGGCCGGCTCGAGCCAGCCTCCCGACGCGAGGTGAGCCACCGGGCCGGCCAGAGAAACGAGGAGCACGAAAACCACCGCGCCCACCGCTAGGTCCCCGACCAGCCCTCGCCGGATGAGGCGACGGAGCGTGGCGTCGGCACCGGCGCTGTTCGCTCGGGCACCGAAATGGACCACCGCCTCCTCGAGGGGCACGTCCAGCAGTGCCGTCGCGGTCGCCACCACGGCAGCAGAGAGGGCGAAGGCGCCGAATCCCGCGGGCCCGAGTCCTCGGGCGATGAGCACCGTTCCGAGGAAACCGAGGCCCACGGATACCCAAAGCCCCGCCGCGGACCGACCGGTAGTCCTCCAGAAAGCACGGGTTCGCCAGAACTCCCCCACCGGTTCAGTCATACCGGCCGCCGACTCTTGCGCCCGCGAGCGTGAGCACCCGCCGGCTCACCTCCTTGAGGGCGGGCTCCCGACGGGCGAGCTAGCCCAGAGCATCCTGGCGAGCGGCGGGCCACACCCTCTTCGGAGGCTAGGTTTGGGCACCACACCTCAAGGAGACGCCCTTCATACCCTCGTCATCCGCGGGACTGGGGTGAGGCTTTCCGGCGCGCCGTGTTTCCCGTCGGGACTCGACGTCCGCACGTTGGCAGCCCCCGTCCTGGCCAGCCCGCCCCCGTGGATCTCGCCTGCGACGAAGAAGAACAGCAACGTGGCGCTGGACCCAGCGAACATCGTCATCTCCGATGCACTGAGCACGATGAAAAAAACGAGGAATGGCAGCCACCTGGATTGGCTGGCCCAAGCCCTTGCGAGAAGGGCTCCCATATACGCTGCCAACAGCAGACCCCCGATCAGGCCTGAAGCGGCGAGGGTGTTAACGACCAGGTTGTACGGTGATTGTGAGACCGCCCCCTCGCTCCCACCTTGCCCTGCAAACCATGCCCAACCCCATCCGACGAAGGGTCTGGCCAGCCACAACCGTACTCCCTCAGCGATGGACTCTGTTCTGAGAGAGATGGCTTCGACCCTCAGTCCCATCCGTTCGGAGACCGGCCTTGCCGTCGCCCACGCCGTCAGCACTGCAGTCGCTATCAAGACCGCGGCAAGGCGGGGACGCTTTCGAAACGCCACCGTGAGCCCGGCCGCGATCAGTGCGACCCAGACGCTACGCCTTCCGGTGAGGAATGCCGCAGCGACCAGCAGTGCCACCCCGGCCCCCAGCCACCGCCTGGCAACAGGGCTTGAGGAGACCTTCCTCGCAGCTATGGCGAACGTAGCCACGCAGGCTGCCATGATTCCGAACTGGTGCGGGTCACCCACGGTGACGCCCTGCAGCCCAGCCCCCAAGCCGGCGATTACTAGTTGCGCTAGGCCATCACCGACGAGGTAGAGGCCGAGGAGTAGAACGCTCTCAGGCGGTAGGCTCTGCGCCGCCAGGCCGACGCCCGCGTACAGGGTGACGCGGGCGAGGGGAGCGAGGCGAACGTCGGCCAAGGCCGAAGTCAGCCAAAGCCACGCAACGAAAGCTCCGAGTACGGCGTCGAGAGCTGACCACCGCTTGCGAAGCAACCTGACTGGCAACCACCGGACCACCCAGCTGAGGGCCATGATATCCATGGCTGCAAAAACGCCGAGCTGAGCGCCAAGGCCTCGGCCACTGACCACAGCGGCTCCGGGAAGCCACTTGACGAGAGGCCCCACGAGTAGGACCGCCGCAGCCGCAGTGATGGAGGATGCGGGGTGAACGTATACGATCAGCGCGCCAAGAACCGCCCCTCCGAGGACGGTCAGGGCAAACGGCAGGAACCGCCTTGGGGATACGAGCATTCGAGTGCGGTGGTGTGGCGTTGCTCGTCCCCAACTGCTCCAACCGTCGATCATCGGGAGCGGTCGCATCCTTCCGCGACGAAGACGATGTCGTTCCCGAGCCACGGCCCGGAGAGCCAGGCCAGCCGCCCCACGCACGGGACCACCACGACACGTTCGAAGTAGCGACCTAAGAGCGACCGCAACGTCGACGCAGAGAAGTGACGGAGGTGGGTGGGATCGTCCTCGAAGTCGCGGCCGAGCGCGAACCGAAGACGGTTCTTCAGCCGGAGGGCGTTCGGAGTGGATCCAAGCAGGGTGCCGGTCGGCACAAGCACGCGAGCAGCCTCGCTCACCAGCACCTCCGGGAAGGGCAGGTGCTCCAGAATCTCGCCCGCCACCACGAGGTCGACAGAGTCGTCAGCGAACGGGAGCCACCCCCAGAGATCCGCCGCGACCCCGCGGAGCCTTGCCTGGTTCGTTGCTAGCCTAAGGGCCTCGATGTCGATGTCCACGCCGACGGTCCTCCTCGCCTCAAGCCCGAGGGCTTCGGCGAGGGAGCCGTCCCTGCAGCCGAGATCCAAGACACAACCGGGATTCGCGGGCAAGAACCGGCGCAGCGCCGCGATCCGCTCGGGGCCGCCGTAGACGAAACCCCGGCCGCGGCGACGGTTGTGGGCCTCGTAGATCCCTGCGAGCAGCCGGGAGCGGGCCATCCTCAGGCGCTCCTCCCCACCTCGGCCAGGACCCGGATCACGCGGTCTGCCCAGCCGTCAAGGCCGTGGGCTTCGTTCACCCGCTCCGCAAGGGCGCCACCCACCTCCGCCCGGAGATCTGGTCCTGCCTCCCACAGCTCCCGCAGCCGCTCGGCGAGATCCGCAGCGTCGTCCTCGCGGTAGCGGAGCCGCAGCGAGAGACCTTCGGTCAGCGGGTCGAAGCAGGGGTTCGAGTAGACGACGGGGCGCCCGGCGGCCATCGCCTCGAAGACCACCTTATCGCCGGACCCCGCCCGCATTCCATTCACGAGGAGGTCGACCTCGGCGAAAAGATCGGGGATGGCAACCGGAAGGACTGCCGGCTCGACCGAGACGGCGCCGCCGCTTCCCGCCGCGAGCCGGACAACCGTCCGGGCGTAGGCCTCTTCGGCCGGTGTTGTGGCTGGGCCCACGATGCGCAACACGACGGGCACACCGGCGTCGCGTGCCTTCGAGACGCCTTTGATGATGGTGTCGAGGCCCTTTGCCGGCGACAGCCGGCCAAGGGCCAGCAGCCGCAGCACTTCGCCGCCGGGTGCCGGAGGGACGCACGTGAAGCGCGACACATCGATCCCCTGTCCTACCTTCAGGAGCTTGGGGCTTGGGAAGGGGAACGCACCGGGGAGGGAGGTGAGCACGGCCGCCGCCGCCCGCTCTGCCCGCCGGAGGAGGGCGCTGTCACGTGGATGGGCGAACCACAGCACCCCAGGCGTGCGGTGAAGCTGAAGGAGGGGCGCGGCCAGCACGAGATACTGGGGGCACATGTGCGCCAGCAGAGCGTGCGGGCGATAGCGGCGGTGCGTCGCTTCGAGGCTTGCCAGGTACCGGAGGCCCCGGCGCACGCGCCCTGCTCCCTGCTCCTTGCCGAGGGAGACCACCTCAGCCCCGAGGTCGGACGGAACGCGGCGCACCTCGTTGGCGATGGCGACGAGGTGCTGCGAGCGCTTCGCTAAGGCCCGGATCCAGGTCACGGTGAACCCCAAGATCGGGTCGTCGGGGTCGACGAGCTGCGTGACGAAAGCGAGGCGAAGGCCGCCGCTCACCCGCCTTCAACCCCCCTCGCCCAGGCCGCCAGCCGGGCCACCCCCTCCTCGAACTCTCTGGCGGGGTCGCGGGCCTCGGCCCGAGCCCGACCCGCCAAGCCCATAGCCTCGGCCAGCGACCGGTCGCTCAGAACC
Organism: Armatimonadota bacterium; assembly: GCA_031081715.1. Lineage (GTDB taxonomy): Bacteria > Sysuimicrobiota > Sysuimicrobiia > Sysuimicrobiales > Humicultoraceae > Fervidifonticultor_A > Fervidifonticultor_A tertius. Next base: position 9,095 of record JAVHMA010000005.1, read on the forward strand.
TTCACCAGGGCCTCGGCGAGGGGGATCGGGTCCTCGGGTGGAACGAGCAAGCCGGTGATGTGATCTTCCACAAGTTCGGGGATGCCCCCGACGCGGCTCGCCACCACGGCCCGGCCGCGCCCCATGGCCTCGAGGATCACACGAGGGAGACCCTCCGACCTGGAAGGGAGCACGAGGCACCAGGCCTCGTCCAGGAGATCCACCAACCTCGGGCGGGGCACCGTCCCGAGGAACTTGATCCTGCCGGGTAGCCCTAAGCGCCGGACCGTCTCCTCCAGGGTGGCCCGGAGGGGCCCCTCGCCCACCATCACCAGGCGTGCCGTCGGCAGCCGGTTCGCGACACGGCACCAGGCGTCGATGAGAACCTCGGGAGCTTTGGGGGCCTCCAGCACGCCCACGAAGAGGGCGACGGGCGCGGTGGGGAGCGGCCGGACCGGGGGGTCAAGGAAGGCGCTGAAGTCGCTGAACGTGACGAAGCGGTCGATCTCGCCTCGATACCCCGCGGCCCGGGCCAGGGCGTCCATGGACGCCGATACGGCGCGCAGGCGGTCGGCGCGCCGCACTGCGAAGGCTGCCACCGCGTCCGCCAGGGGGGCCAGGAGGCGTCGGGTCCGGCTTCCGTACAGCCGGGAGGCGGTGCGCCAGTCGCCGTGCACCTCGACGACCACGGGTGGGCGCAGGCGGCGGGGAAGGAGAGCCCGCACAGCCAAGACGGGGGCGGCCTCGTAGGGGCTCTGGCTCACGACCACCGCATGCTCCCGCACCGCACGGCCGAGCGCCACCATGGGGGCGACGGCGTAGAAGAGGGCTGAGGCCAGAGGCTTCGGGCGCCGGGGGAACGCGAGGACCCGAGCGGGGAGAGGGGGCGCCGATCCGCTGGTCGGGCGCACCGACACGACCGTGGGTCGCAGGTGCCGGGCGAGGATGGCGAACTTGGCAGGCGTGGACTCCGGTGGCTCGAGCCCGCCCTTGCCAACGAAGACGACCGGGGGCCGGGAGGCCGCAGAGCGGAGGGTCTCCTCCACCCGATCCACCATCGCCTGGAGCGACCACTGCCCTGCCCGTGCCCGCGCGCCCTTGGCGAGCCGCTCCAGCCGCTCGGGGTCCTGGCGCAGGCCGGTGAGGACTTGGGCGAAGGCCTCGGGTGTCGCCTCGGCCACGAGAACGCCGGTCTCGCCCTCCTCCACCACCTCCCGCGCCCAGGGCGCGTCCGGAGCGACCACGGGGAGACCCGCAGCCAGCGCCTCGATGGCCACGTGGGGGAGGCCCTCGTGCTCGCTGACGAGCAGGAGGACATCCGACTCGGCCATGGCCTGCCACACCGCGTCCCGAGGCATCTGTCCCCGGAACTCCACCCTGTTATCGACCTCGAGCCTTCGGGCCAGGGCCTCCAGACGCCCGCGCTCGGGCCCGTCTCCCACGATAACGAGGCGCGTGCTGGAGGTCATTGCGACGGCCTCCACGAGCACGTCGAGGCGCTTGGGCGCCACCAACCGACCCACCCAGAGGGCCCGAAGCTCCCCGCGCGCTGAGGGCCCCGTGCGAGCCGCGGCGGGGGCGTCCACCCCGATCGGAACGACCTCGATCCGGGCGGCCGGTGCCCACCGGCGCACGGCGGCCTCGAGGTAGCGGCTGGGCACGACCAGGGTGTCAGCCTGCCGGGTCGACCAGGTCCTGAGCCACCGCATGGCCCGAAGGCGCGGCCCGCCACCGCGGGCGGCCTGGAACGCCTCGAAGCTCAGGTCCGTGAGGCCGAGGCGTCGAGCCCGCTCCCAGGCGTGGTCGCCGGGGACACGCACCACCAGGGGCCTGCCCGTCAGCCAAGCAGCAGCGGCGGCAGCTTCGTGGAGCCCGAGCGCGTAGATCATGTCCGACTGTCGTCTGGTGACCTCCCGCACCACCGCCGCCAGGCGCACGGGCCACGGCCAGCGCCTGGGGAACCGGACCAGCCCGTCCCCGGAGACCTTCCGGGCCTCGTCGGTGAGGGTGACCACGCTGACCTCGTAGCCCCGCTCGCGCAGGGCCGCGGCCACGTCAAACGCGTGGGTCGCCGGCCCACCCACATCGGGGGGGTAGATCCCGGTGACGAGCGCTACGGCCAAACGGCGTCGCGTGGGTGAGACCCCGGCCGTGAGCGCTGCCTCCTCCCTTCGACCAAATAGGCGGCTGCGAAAGCCGCGCCTCGCTGCGGCGACCGTAGCCGCCGGTCCAGCCACCCCGCGGTCGCCTCGATCGGGCGTTCCAACCGTCCGAATCCGAGCCGCTGAACCACGGCCACCAGGCCCTGCGCCATGACGCTGAACGCCCACAGGGGCGCCTCGAGGCGGACGACCTCGAGCCCCGTCCGAGCGAATAAGAGCCTGAGGCCAAGGGGGGTGAAGCGGAAGTAGTCATCGCCATGAAAGGGGTGCATGAACGGCACCTATACCAAGATCCGTCCAGCGGGCTTCAGCACCCGCTCCACCTCGCGCAGCGCGGCGAGCGGATCGTGGAAGTGCTCGAGGCTGTCGCAACTCAAAACGACGTCGAAGATCCCGTTTGTGAACGGCAGCGTGTTGCGTCTCCCGCCACGCGCCAGCCGGTCCCGCCGGGGCGGAGGTCGACGTTCACATAGCGGTAGCCCAAACCCTCGACGCGGGCGCGCAGCGCCCCCGATCCACCGCCGAGGTCGAGCAAAAGGCCCTCCCCGCGCGGCAGACGCGACAGCACCCACCTCTTATCCGATGACACGACTGCCAGCCCCGAGTTTCCGTCCGACCGTCATCCTGACCCCCGGAAGGCACGTGACCTGACTGCTGAACACGACCGGTGCCTCGAGGACGTGTACCGCCCGTGAGCGTCTTCATCGACACGTCGGCGTTCCTGGCGGTCCTCGACGCGGACGACCGGTTCCACCAGCAGGCCCGCGGTATCTGGGAGCGGCTGTTGACCGGTGCGGAAGATCTCCTCTGCACCAACTATGTCCTGGTCGAGACCGTGGCCCTCGCGCAGCGGCGGCTCGGGTTGGAGGCGGTGCGGGCGCTGGAAGAGGACGTCCTTCCGCTCATCAAAGTAGTCTAGCTCGACGAGAGCCACCACCGCGCCGGGATGGCCGCGCTTGCGACCGCAGGCCGGCGCGACCTCACCTTCGTGGACTGCGTCAGCTCTCTCGTCATGAGGGGGTCCGGGGTCAAGACCGTCTTCGCCTTCGACGAGGGTTTCCGCCGCCAGGGGTTCGCCATACTGCCTGGCTGACGTTCCCGTGCACCACCACGCCGACGGTGGGGGCACGTCTCAACCTCTCGTTGCGCGTCACCTGTCCGCGCCGGCCGCCGCCTCTTCGCGCGCGTACGGGTAGTACCGGTAGTAGTAATACCCCCGCCCGTTGGCCGGCACGTTGGTCACCACCACCCCCGCCACCCTCGCGCCCACGGCCCGCAGCTGCGCGGCGACCCGGCGGGCGGCGTCGCGGGGCGTGCGGGCGAGGTGGACCACCAGCAAGACCCCGTCCACGTGGGGGGCCAGAGCCACGGCGTCGCTCACCGGCAGCACGGGCGGCGCATCCAGGACCACGGCGTCGGCCCGCTCGCGGGCGGCGGCGAGGAACGCCCGCATGCGCTGGCTGCCGAGGAGTTCAGCGGGGTCGGGCGGCAGGGTACCGGCGGGCAAGAACGACAGGTTCTCGATCTGCGTGGGGGCGAGGGCGCCGGCGGGCTCGACCCCTTCGATCAGCACGTCGGAGAGGCCGCGAGTGCCCAACGGTTGGAACGCCCACGACATCCCGGGTTTGCGCAGATCGGCCTCGACCATCCACACGCGGCGGCCACCCAGGGCCAGGGCCGCAGCCAAGTTGGCGGCGACGGTGCTCTTGCCTTCCTCCGGGCCGGTGCTGGTGACGAGCACCGTCCGCAGCGGGCGGTCGGGGCTCAGGTAGACGAGGTTGGTGCGCAGGTGGCGGAAGGCCTCGGCGAAGGGCGAGCGGCGGTGCTCGGCGCTCATGAGCGGTATGGTCGCGGCCGAACTACCGCCCCTGGCCCGCCGACCGTTGCGGCGGCCCCGGCCGGCGCCGTTGCCCGACGCTTCAACCGAGGGCGGGTTCGTCCGCGGGATCGCGGCCAGCAGCGGCAGGCCCAGCACCTGCGCCGCCTCTTCGGGCGTGCGAAACGTGTCGTCGAGCGCCTCCGCCAGGTACGCGCCGCCCAGCCCGACGACCAAGCCCAGCAGCGCGCCGAACAGCATGTTCCGCAGCGGCCGCGGCCGCACCGGCACCTCAGGCGGCTCCGCGCGGTCCACGACGCGCAGGTCGCCGACGACCGACGACTCGGCGATGCGGGCTTCCTGCAGCTTCTGCGAGAGGAGCAGATAGGTCTCCTCAGCGACCTTGAGGTCTCGCGTGAGGCGGGCCAGGGCCACCTCGCGGGGCGGCAGGTCTCGCACGTCGCGGACGTACTGGCCCACGACCGCGGCCAGGGCGGCCTCGCGGGCCTGCAGGGCCTGGCGCTCGACCTCAAGCTTGATGATCTGGCCGGCCAGGTCGGAGCGCAGGGGGTTGGCCGCGAACTCCTGCGAGAGCAGCGTCCGGCCGGCCTGCCGGCGCAGGCGGGTCTTGGCTTCCTCGATGCGCGCCCGGGTCGCGAGCACCTGCGGGTGGCGGTCGGTGAACTGTCGTCGCAGACCCACCAGCTCCAGCTCGAGCCTCGCCAGGTCACCGCGGACCTGGGCGACCACGGGGTCTTCGCCCTCGACGAACGACGCGGGCACGGTAGGGGCCTGGCGCGCCAGCGCGGCCCGGGCCTCGCGCAGACTGGCTTCGACCCCTCGGCGCTCCGTGGCCACCGCTCGCCGCTGGGCTTCGAACTCGGCCAGTTTGGTCACCGCCAGCGTGCTCTGCTCCGACAGCGAGACCTGTCCGGCCCCCACCTTGTAGCGGGCCAGGGTGTCCTCAGCGGCGCGCAGCTCGCGGCTGACGGTCTCGACCTGGCCCTCGATGAACTGTCGGCCGGCTGAGGCCTGCTTGCGCCGCGATTCCACGTGCCAATCGAGCATGGCCTCGGCCACGGCGTTGGTGTAGAGGGCCGCGTCCTGTGGCGTGGCGCCTTCGGCTTCGATGACGATGAGGTCAACGTTGCGCACGCGGCGCACCCGCAGGCTGGTCTGGAGCGCGCGCAGCGCGGCGGGCCGGGCTTCCTCGGAGACACCCAGGCGCAGGAGGGCCTGCTCGGCCACGGCCCGACTCTTGACCAGTTCGGCCAGGGTGTCTACGAAGGCCTGCTGGCTGATGCCCGTCAGGTCGGCGGTCATGGCGAACGACGAGCCGCTGCGGTCGACCACCACGGTAGCCTGGCCGCGGTAGACGGGCGCCATGCCCAGGCTCAGACCCAGCGCCACCAAGAATGCCACGGCGGTGGTGATCGCCAGCAGCCACCATCGCCGGCGCAACGCATCCAGATGCTCGCGCAGGCCGGGCTCGGCCTGGGGCTCAGGGGGCAGTAGTCCACCGGGCCGCTCGACATCGGTGCGCTCAGAACCCATAGGTCGCCTCCCACAGAATGAACCAGCCCTGGTGAGTCGCGCCGGCGACGTGCCCGGCGTTGGACGCGGTACTCCAGACCGCGGTCAGGGCCGCGCGCAGGTCGCCCGCAGACCACCAGGCCGCAGCGCGCAGGGCGTGCGTGGTCTCGACCACACCGGACAGGTAGTAGCGCCGCCACGCGTTGGCGGGGTCGGTCCAGGTCTCGCCCAGCCGTCCCTCGCCCTTGCGGATCAGGTCGTAGCCGACCAGCACGCCAGAGCGCGGGGACAGGCGCCTGGTTATGGCCGCCGACCACACCTCGCAGTCGGGCGCGCACCAGTGACCGATCGCCCGACTGCCGCGAATGGTGTGCGCGCCCGGCGCGGGCGCCGCGTAGATCCAGTTCGTCGCCCGGCTGTGTTCGACACGCAGACCGGTGCGGCCGTCGCCGAAGGGGTCGGCCAGGTACAGGCCCACGGTGCCGGCTGCACGGTGCGGGAAGGGGTTGTAGGGGTCGAAGACGACCAGATCGTCCACGTAGAGCTCGCCGTAGACCACCACCCCGGGCCGCGGCCGCCAGTCGGCGTCGAGGGTGAAGCTATAGTTGTCGCCGTAGGCGGCGCGCACATGGAGGGCGATGGCGTAGGCGATCCCCGGAATGACGTTCAGGGCATACAGCGTCGAGGGCCCGCCGGCGCCGGCCATCACCTCGCCGAAGCCGATCCGCAGGTCGTCGCGCGCCTGCCAGTCCACCCGCAGCCCGTAGAGATACCGCTCGGGGTCAGCCAGCGACGCCACCAGCTTGACCACGCGGAACCGACCCGAGGTCAGCGCCAGGCTCAGGTAGCTGAGCGGCCCGGCGTTGTCGGAGAGCAGGAACGCGCCGCGGAAGCCCGGCCCCCACCAAACCGTGTCGCGGCCCGCCTGGAGCGCGACGTCACCGGCGCGCGCGCCGAGGGAGGCGCGGTCGAGATCGAGCCAGCCGACCTCTTGTCGCAGGAAGCGCGGAGCGGTGCCGCTTGCCGCGCGCACCCTACCGGCGGCACCGAGGGCCACACCCAGGGCCGCGCTGGTAGCAGCCCCGTGGGGCTGCCGGCCGGCATGCGCCTCCGCGAGCAAGCGCAGCTCGGCGGCGAACTCATCGCGCAGCGCAGCCAGGTCGGCCTGCAGGGATTCCCGTGGCCGCGCGCCGACAGTTTGGGACTGGACCGCGCGCTCAAGCGCTTCGGCCACCATGCGCGCGACTTCGAGACGGGGCAGCGGTCGGGCTGAGGTAGCCCAAAGGGGCGCCAGCCCCGCGGCGGCCAGTCTGTAGAGGGCCGCGTAGGCCCAGTGGTCGGCGGCAACGGCGGCGTTGGGACGGGGCGCGGCCGCGCCGGGGTGGACGCCGGCGCTTGAGTGCGCGGCCGCGCCGGTGAGGAGGCCCAGCGCCAGGCCGGCAGCGACGGTCACGGCGGCCCATACGGCCGTGTTTCGGGTCTGATAGGCACCAGGCAGGGGCGTCATGAGTGCGCGCACGAGCCCGAACCCGACCTGGTGGTGGTCGGAGGGCCGCCGCGAAGTGGCGCCGAGCGCCACCCGGCCACGGCCGCCTCGATCGCTTCGCCCAACGCCGCACCCAGCTCTTGGCCCACTTCGTGTCCCACGCGCTTCAGCCAGGGCGCGACGCTACGCGGGTCCGACTCGTCCGCGTCGGCATTGACACCCCTCTTACCAGCGGAACGGCCAGGCGAGCCCCGCCAGGATGTTGAGGGCGATCTGCAGGCCCGTGAGCCCGGACTGGGGCACGACGATCACGTCGCCGGGTTGCACGGTGACATCCCGCGTCGCGCCGTTGCGCAGCAACATTTGCAGGTCGGCGCTGATCAGCGCCCGGCCGCCCGGCAAAGCCTCGACCCGGATGCCGCTGGCCGCGCCCGCCACCACCGCGCGCTCGACGACACCCCCCCGCACGATGTGGATCGTGCGGGCCGTGGCCGGCCCGCGCTGCACCGGCCCGCCCGCCATGGCCACGGCCTGCAGCAGCGTGACCTCACCCTTGAGGGGGAAGACGCCGGGGCTGTTCACGTCGCCCAGCACGTAGATCTTGTTGTTGGTCTCTTCGGGCACGAGCAGCGTGTCGCCGGGGCGCAGGCGCACGTTGTGGCTCATGTCCTGGCGCAGCAGCAGGGCGTCGAGCGCGAGACCGTGGGCCTGGCCGCCCCGCACCAGGCGCGCCGCGGTGACCGAGGCCCGCTCGGTGAGGCCGCCCGCTAGCAGCAACACGTCGAGCACGCGCATCTCACCCTTAAGGCGATAGCGACCCGGTTTGATAACCTCGCCGGCGACGTTGACGATGTTGATCAGATCCTCACGGACCACCAGCGCCTCGCCGCCGGTCAACTCCACGTTGGCCTCGGGGTCTCCGCCCAGCACGCGATCGAGGTCGACGGTGACCGGCGGCCTGCCGCCGCGCAGCAACTGGGCGTCGCCCAACGACGCCACCTCGGTGAGACCGCCCGCGGCCGAGATCAGGTCGAGCAGCCGCGCCCCGGGCGGCAGCGCGTAGGTGCCGGGCCTGGCCACCTGGCCCAGGACTGAGGCGCGCACCTTGCGGAACTCTTTGACGATCACCGTCACCTGCGGCTCGCGGATATACCGCGCGAATCCCCGCACCAGCGTTCGGGTGAGCTGCTCGACGGTTTGACCGGCCGCCATCACGGCGCCGACCAGGGGCACGCTGATGCGGCCGTCGGGCAGCACGGCGACGACGCGCGTGAGGTCGGGGTATCCCCACACCGAGATTTCCAGCACATCTTCGGGGCCGAGCACGTAGGTGGAGGGGACCGCGCCAGGGGACGACGTTCCCGGCGGCGGCGCCCCGGTCTGCGCCCACACGGGCGCGCCGCCGACGAGCAGCAGGCCGACCAGCACGGCCGCCGCCCGCGCGAGCGCGGCGCCGCGACCGGTTGCCCGATGCCAGGTCCGCCGGGCGGATGGAGACGTAGCAATCGCATGCTGCATCATCGTGGGTAACCTCCTCGGGGTCTGCCGCTGTCGTGGCACCGTCTGTGCACTGCGGACGGTCGAGAAAGCCAGGAGGGGGCCGAGCGTCTGCGCACCGGGCACGGCGCGCATATGACGGTCGGCCCCCTCCCGTCTCGTCGGGTCAGGGACCCGGTCTGGGGCTATTCGGTTGCGGTCCTGCGGTGCCTCGTTTCGGCGGGGGCGGACCCGCGCGGGTGCAGGCTTCCTACCTCAACTTCTCCTCCCGGACGATGTTCCCCGTCACCCGGATGAGCACCGGCACGCCGTCCTGGTACTCGATGACCAGCCTGACCTCTCGCGTGCCGAAATCCAGAGCCCAGTGGTTGCGAATGCACGCCACCAGCTTGGCCTCGCACGGCCGCAGGGCCTGCTCGCCGCCCGGCACCGTGACCGCCTCGGGGAGGATGCGGCCTGCTCGCGGAGGGGTCATGCTCATCGCCGGCCTCCATGATCTTCGAGGCCCGGGCACAGCTCCGCCGCTGGGGTACGTTCCATTGGCCCCCGGTTACCCCTGAATTGTGCCGAGCACAACTGCATGTCCGGCGAGGCGGACCACCAGCCGGTGCCAGCCTCCAGTCAGCACCGTTCCAGGACCGCCTCGTCGACCTCCACGACCACCGAGGTGCCCATCAACAACAGCAGCACCCGCACCCGATCGACCCGCCCAGCCTGCCGCTCGATGATGCCTTCCAGCAACGCGAACGGACCGCCGACGAACCGCACGCGATCGCCGGCCGCCAGCGGCCGGCCGGCGGCGATGTAGCCGTGCGCCACTTCGCGCGCCCTGAGATAGTCCACGATGTCGCGGTCAATGGGAATCGGGCCGTCGTCATCGCCCAGCAGACAGCGGACGCCTGGCGTCCACCGTACCCGCGCGATGGCCTCGGGAACAGGCAGGAAATGGCAGAACAGGTAGCCCGGGAACAGCGGCTCCAGCGCGTGCCAACGCCGTGAGCCGTGACGCCTGCGCACCAGCAGGCGGGGTAGGAACGTCGGGACGTCGCTCCGATGGAGGAACTGCTGTGCCTGGTATTCGGCGCGGGGCTTTGTCTGGATGACAAACCAAGCGGCGCCGCCCGGACCGACCAGGGTAGGACCACCGCACGCGCCAGACGGCCCCATTGCCTCACAACTCGGGAAAGAGAGTATACTGGTGCAAGTTACTGACTCCCGCTATTCTGCGCCCGCCACAGAGTTCCTTCCATTCTCGCCGTGCCTCTGGTGCTGTTAAGCGCCGGGGGCCACCGGTCCCCCTCTGTGGAGGACCATCGATTGGATTGCCAGGGATTTCGTCTCCGACCAGTTGCTGACCAGTCGCTGCGCAATTGGCGGGCCGAGGCGGCGCATCTGGAGTCGCTCGCCAGTCGCCCGCCCTGTCCGTACGTGCCGGAGGTGCGCCGTCGGATCTGACGGCACGCCTATGGGGCCAATCGCTCCTCCGTGCCCTGGGCGGCGGCCGGCCGCGAGGTGTGGCCGGGCACGATCACGCCTAGGTACGCAGCCTCAGGTTAAGGTCCGGCGGCCACAGACGAGCCGGCCTATGCGGAGGTCGTCTGCGACCTTCTGGACCGAGAGGTGGAGGCTCGGCGCGCCCGGTCCCTGCGCACGTGAATGCGGTCCCACCGAGGCGGGGAGTTTCTAATCGGCGCTCTGGGAAGATTCAAATCGGCGTTGACACACGGTCAGCGAAGCCGCCCGCAGCGCTCTCTACGGCGGGCGGCGACGCGTGCGAACCCGTGCCCGCCCTCCCGCCGCGAGGATCACGCCGAGCCTTACCAGCGTCGCGCTCAACCGGCGCGCGATCGTATGCACTCCTCGCACTCGCACAGCTCGCCGCGCAGCGACCGGTACGTGTACAGCCCGGTGTTGTGGCCGTCCGACCACTCGAATCGCAGCGCGTACGCGCCGACCTTCGAGACGCTCATCGCGCGGATGTCCGGTCGGATGTCCTCCGGTCGCGGCCTGGGCGGTCGGTACCTCCACTCCCCGACGCAGTGTGCGCACGGGCAGTGGACGCGGAGGTGCCTCCACGTGTAGGTGGACCGGTGGCCGTCCGACCAGGTGATGGAGAATGACCGGTCGGTGGCGCTCCCCAGCTCGACCGGCACAGGCGTGCGCGGGCTCATCGTTGGCACTTTGGGCACCAGAATGCGGGCCGGCCCCCCACGCGCCCGGTAGCGATCCTGGTCCCGCACACGCGGCACGGCTGTCCGCCGCGGCCGTAGACCGCCGGGCGGAAGCGGCCCCGACGTCCGGTCGCATCGATAAACTCGGGCTCGCCGCCCGCCCGGATGCCGCGCCGCAGCACGGAGCGCGTCGCCTGGTGCAGGCGTTTCCACTGCTCCTCCGAGAGGGTCTGGACCGCCCGGCCGGGCCGCAGGCCGGCCGCGAACAGGACCTCCAGCGCCCACAGGTTGCCGATGCCGGCCAGACGGGACTGGTCGGTGAGCATGTTCCGTATGGCGCCGCGTCCGGACAGACGCTCGCGGAAGCGCGCCAGGGTCAGCGACGGGTCGAGCGGGTCCGGCCCGAGGCTGGCCAGTGCCGGCATGCTGGCCAGCGCCGCGGTCCGGTACAAGTTGAGGTTGCTGAGCTGCAGCTCCCGGAACTCCACCACCTTGCCGTCGTCAAGCGCCAGCAGCGCGGCGGTCGAGGCGTCGGGCACGACCGCCCCGCGCACGAGCACGACGCCCCACAACGCGTAGTGAAACGCCAGCGTCCAACCGCCGCTGAGGTGGACGAGCAGCGTCTTGCCCCGCCGGTCCACGCCAAAGACGTGCCGGCCTGCGACGACCCGGGCAGCCTCGGCCGGCGTGTGCGAGCGCATGGCCTCGGGCCGACGGACGTCCAGGCGCTCGATGCGTCGGCCGGTCACCAGCGGGCCCAGCGTCAGGCGCGCGGTCTCGACCTCGGGGAGTTCAGGCATGCTGGGCCTCGGACTCGCGCCGCCGCCGCAGCACCAGCCGCAGGGGCACACCCGTCAGGTCCACCTGGGAACGGATCGCCCGCTCCAGGTAGCGCCGGTAGGTGTCGGGCATGCGCGAGGGCTCGTTGACGAACAGGACGATCGTCGGCGGCGCGGCCTCGGGCTGGGTGGCGTAGTAGAGGCGCAGCCGCCGGCCCGCGGCGTCCGCCGGCGGCGGCTGCGCGGCCACGGCCTCGCCCACGATGCGGTTCAGAACCCCGGTGCCGATACGTGACCGGTGGTTGGCCGCCACCCGGTCCACGGTGTCGAACAGCGCCTCCACGCCCCAGCCGCGCGCGGCCGAGAGCCGCACCAGCGGTGCGTAGTCGATGAACCGGAGCGCGGCGCGCGCGGCCTGCTCGCGCTGTCGGTCCGGGCGTGGCTGGGCCGCCACCAGGTCCCACTTGTTCATCGCCACCACGACCCCACACCCGGCCTCGGCGGCTTCGGCGGCGATGCGCTGGTCCTGGTCGGCCACGGGTACGCTCGCGTCGAGGACCACAACCGCAACGTCGGCGCGTTCGATCGCGCGCCGGGTGCGCGCCGCGCTGTACGCCTCGACGGGATGACCGACGCGCGCGCGCCGCCGCAGCCCGGCGGTGTCGATGAGCAGGTAGCGGCGCCCGCCCCGCTCGCAGAGCGTGTCCACCGCATCGCGCGTGGTGCCAGGTGCGGCGTCCACGATCACCCGCTCCTCGCCGAGCATGGTGTTCACGAGCGACGACTTTCCCACGTTGGGCCGGCCGACGACGGCCACGGCCACCGGCCGCTCGGCCGGCGGGGCCGTTTCCACGTCGGGCAGCAGGGCCACGATGGCGTCCAGCAGGTCGCCGGTGGCCCGGCCGTGCGTGGCCGAAACGGCGATGGGATCGCCCAGACCCAGACTGTAGAACTCGTGGGCGGCACTCTCCTGCGAGGGATGGTCCACCTTGTTCGCGACGAGCAGCACCGGGAGACGGGCCTCCCGCAGCCGCTGCGCGATCTCGCGATCTTCGGGGACGACCCCCTGCCGGGCGTCCACGACCAGCACGGCCAGATCGGCCTGCTCGATCGCGGCTTCGGCCTGGGCCCGGACGCGGGCGTCGATGGGCTCATCAGAGGTTGAGCGCAGTCCGCCGGTATCCACCAGCGCGAACCGGCGGCCCTGCCAGTCGGTTTCGGCGTAGAGCCGGTCGCGCGTGACCCCCGGGGTGTCCTCGACGATGGCCAGGCGCTGGCCGACGAGCCGGTTGAACAGGGCGGACTTGCCGACGTTGGGCCGGCCGACGATGGCGACGACCGGGAGGCCGGCCCGGGCGCTCACGACGTCCGGCTGGCGGCGGGTGCCTCCATGGCGGCGCCGATCTCCTCGAGCCGGCCGACAACCTCGGCGATGATCCAGTTCGGCGTCGAGGCGCCCGACATCACGCCCACCGAGCGGACCCCGGCGAACCACTCGGGTCGGAGCTCGGCGGCCACCTCGACGTGAAAGGTGGGCAGGGCGTGTGCGCGGCCGATCTCGGCCAGGCGCGTCGTGTTGCTGCTGCCGTGCCCGCCGACGACCACCAGCGCGTCCACGCGCTCCACCAGCACGTCGGCTTCCTCCTGGCGAACGGTGATCGCCGGGCACAGCGTGTTGACGACCTTGAGCTCCTTGACCCGCAGCGCGATGTCGCCGACGATCTCGCGGAAGTTCTGGAGCGACTGTGTGGTCTGCGAGATGACGCCGATCTTGCCGCGCAGCTTCAGCGCGGCGGCCTCCTCGCGCGTGTGGACGACAGTGACGCGATCGCCCAGGGCCTCCTTCAGCGTGACCATCTCGGGGTGCCCGTGGTCGCCCACGGCGATGAGCTGGTAGCCTTCCTCGACGAGTTTGTGGGCGAGCGAGTGGGAACGTGTCACCACCGGGCAGGTCGCGTCGATCACCTTCATGCCGCGGGCGGCCGCGGCGTCGAGGACCGCGTGCTCGACCCCGTAAGCCGAGACCACGAACGCTTCACCCCGCAGCCCGTCCAGTGCCTCGGTCACCGCGACCCCGGCGTCTTCGAGCCGGCCGACCACCTGGGGGTTGTGGATGAGCGGGCCCCAGGTCTGGACGCCGCCGGGGTGCGCGCGCGCCGCGGCCTCCGCCATCTCCACGGCGCGGCGGACGCCGCCGCAGAACCCCTGGTGCCTGGCCATAATGATCTCCACGAGCGACCCCCCGGCGAGCTTCCGAGCCTGAGGATAGCACAGGCCCCGGGGGGCCACAACGAACCGTCGGGCCGCGACCCGAGGACCACGCCGAGGCCGCGGCGTATGCTGGAGGTGGCCGCCGCGCCAGCGGCGCGCTGGGAGGGATCGGCGATGCGCACGACCGCCCGCGACGACGTGCTCGGGGCGCTGGCCCGGGGCGTGGACGTGCTGGTGATCGGCGGCGGGATCACCGGCGCCGGGGTCGCGCTGGACGCGGCGACGCGCGGGTTCCGCGTGGGGCTCGTCGAGCGGGCGGACTTCGCGAGCGGCACGAGCAGCCGGTCTACCAAGCTGGTCCACGGTGGCATCCGCTACCTACCGCAGGGACACGTCGCGCTGGTCCGCGAGGGGCTGCGCGAGCGCACCCGTCTGTTCCGTCTGGCGCCCTCGCTCGTGCGGCCCCAGCCGTTCGTCGTCCCGCTGTACGAGGACACACGCCGGCCCCTGGGGGTCCGTCTCCCGGGCGTCATACGGCCGCTGGCGCCGCTTGGCATCCGCGCCGGGCTGTTCGCCTACGATCTTCTCGCCGGGCAACCGGACCTCCGGCACCGGGCGCTGTCGCGCGTGGCCATCGAGGAGCGGCTCCCAAACCTGCGCACCGACGGTCTGCGGGCCGCCCTGGTGTACTACGACGGGCGGACCGACGATGTACGACTGACGCACGCGGTGCTGGCCGCGGCGCGCGCGCACGGCGCGGTTGCCGCCAACTACGCCGCGGTCACGGGGCTGCTGCGCACGGGCGGGACGGTCGGCGGAGCGGTCGTCGAGGACCGCCTGCGTGGCGGCACGCTCACCGTGCCCGCCCGCTTCGTCGTCAACGCCACGGGCGCGTGGGGCGAGCAAGTGGCTGCGCTCGACGCACCTCCGCCCTTCCGCATCCGGCACAGCAAGGGGACCCACCTGGTCTTGCGGGACGGGGCCGTGCGGACGGAGACCGCGCTCGTCATCCCCGAGACCGACGACGGCCGGCTGGCGTTCATCGTGCCGTGGGCCGGGCGGCCGCTGCTCGGGACGACCGACGACGCCTACGACGGTGACCTGGCGGCGCCACGTGCGACGCCAGCCGACGTTGACTACCTGCTCGCGCACGCGAACCGCTATCTGCGATGGCCGCTCGATCGGCGCGATGTAACCGCGGCGTGGGCGGGCATCCGCCCGCTGATCTCGGCAGCCGGCGGCAGTACCGCCGCGCTGGCCCGGGACCACATGGTCTCGGTCTCGCCCGGCGGCGTAGTCAGCATCGTCGGCGGGAAGCTCACGAGCTACCGCAAGATGGCCGAAGACGCAGTGGACGCGGTCGTGGCGCGCGACGGCGGTGGCCGGCCCTGCCGGACCGCCGACCTGGTGCTCGACGACACGGCCCGGGCCGAGGCGGCGCGCGCCGCGCTGGCGGCCGCCGGGGTGCCCGCGGCGACCGTCGCTCACCTGCTCGAGTGGTACGGCGGCGCGGCGCTCGCGCTGGCCGAGCTGATCCGCGCAGAGCCCGCGCTGGGACGGCCGCTCCACCCGGCGACGCCCGCGGTGGCTGCGGAGGTCGTCTATGCCTGTCGGGTCGAGATGGCCGCGAATCTCAGCGACATGATGTTCCTGCGCGTCAGACTCGCGGCGATCGACGTGGACGCCGCGGCGCACGCTGTGGGGGGGGTTACGGCCCTGATGAGCCGCGAACTTGGCTGGGACCCCCCGGAGACTACCCGACAGCGAGAGGCGTTCGAGGCCGCGCTCGCGCGCGAGTCCGGGTGGGTCGCGCCCCCCTCGCCGGCTGATCCCGGCAGGCCGCGGACTGCCTATACCTGACCCGTCGTCTCGCGCAGGAGCGCCAGCAACCGCGCCGGGTAGTTGGTCATGATCCCGTCCACGCCGGCGGCCATGACGCGGCGCAGCCAGTCGGGCTCGTCCACGGTCCAGGCCTCCACGCGCAGCCCGGCCGCGTGGGCCGCGGCGACCAGGTCGGCGGTGGCGAAGGCCCACTGCGGGTGAAGCAGGACCGCGCCCGCGTCCCAGGCGAGCCGTACCGGGTCCACAGGCCGCGCCGCGAACAGCACCGCGGTGTTCAGCTCCGGGGCCGCCTGCCGGACGTCCCGCAGCGCCGGGTGGTCGAACGACGATACGGTCACACGGCCGTGGCCCGAGGCGCGGACCACCGCGGCCACCCGTGCCGCGATGCGCGGGTAGTAGATCGGCCCGTTCTTGAGCTCGACGATCACGCGCAGACCGGCCAGGGTAGCGAGCGCCTCGTCCAGGGTCGGGATCCTCTGACCGGCGAAGGCCTCGCCGAACCACCGGCCCGCGTCCAGGCGCCGGAGCACCGCGAGCGGCTGCTCGCCGACCAGCCCGCGCCCGTCGGTAGTGCGCTCGAGGCGGTGGTCATGGATCACCACGGGCTCGCCGTCCGCAGAGAGGTGCACGTCGAGCTCGACGCCGTCGGCGCCGAGCTCGCGCGCACGACCGAACGCGGCCAGCGTGTTCTCGGGCGCGTCGCCCGAGGCGCCCCGGTGCGCGATCACCGCGAGGCGGCGGTCGCCGACGCCCGTCCCGCTCACGCGCGCCTCATGCCGGGAGGAGCTGGTCCAGCCGATCGAGCACGAAGTCGGGCGCCGGGTCGGCGGCCTCCGCCGCCAGGGCCGTGGTCACGCCGGTCAGCACGAGCGCGGTGACCATACCGGCCGCGCGGCCCATGGCCACGTCGGTCTCCAGGCGGTCGCCGACCATCAGGCTGTCGGGCGGTGGCGTGCCCAGGCGCTCGAGCAGCGCCGCGCCCATGATCGGCGAGGGCTTGCCCACGACCTCGTCCACCCGATGCCCGGTGGCGGCCTCGACCGCGGCCACGATCGCCCCGCAGTCCGGCAGGCCGCCCTCGGGGGTCGGGCAGTACGCGTCGCGGTTGGTTGCCACGAACCTGGCGCCCGCGCGGATCGCGTCGAACGCGATCTGGAGCTTGCGGTAGTCGAACGTGCGGTCGAAGCAGGCCACGACGATGTCCACCTCCGCCGCCCGGTCCACCAGCCGGAACCCGGCCTCGGCGAGCTCCCGTTGCGCCGACGGCTCGCCGATCACGAACAGGCGCGCGCCGGGCGCCGTGCGTTGCAGGTGGCGCACCAGGACCCACGAGGAGTTGACCACGTCTTCGGGCGGCGTCGGAATGCCCAGCCGCGTGAGCTTGGCCGCGTAGTCCGCCCGGGTGTGCAGCGGATTGTTCGACAGGAACACCACGGGTCGGCCGCGGAGGCGGAGCGCGGCCACCGTCTCGGCGGCACCGGGCAACAGCGCCTCGCCGAGGTACGTCGTTCCGTCGAGGTCCAGCGCGTAGCCGGCGAACCACCGGTCGGGCCGGCGGCGGCCGGCCGCCCTAGCCGCCGCCGCCAAAGAACCCTCCCATGCGCGCGCCGGTGAGCCGGTAGACCGCGAACAGCGTGACGGCGCAGAGCAGGATCAGTACGAAGCCGAGCGCGGCCGCCTGACCGATGGTGCCCGAGGTGTAGTACGTGAAGATGCCGATCGTCATCGTCTCCCACCCGGGTAGGAACAGCAGGATGGTGGCCGCGGCTTCCTGTAGCGCGAACATCAGCGAGAACAGCGCGCCGGCGAGCACGCCGCGCCAGATCAACGGCAGCGTGATGTCCAGGACGACCCGGACCCCCGAGGCCCCCACGCTTGCCGCGGACTCCTCCATCGAACGGTGCAGCCCGAGCAGGGACGCGTACGTCGCGCGCACCGTATAGGGCATCCGGCGGATGGCCAGCACCAGCGGCATGATCAGCCACAACCGGCTCAGGACCAGGCCGAAGGGCGGCAGCGGGAAGTGAAACGCGCGGATGTAGGCGATCCCGATTGCGGTGCCGGGGAGCGCCAGCACGAGCGTGACGATCGCGTCCAGCGCGCCGCGCCCGGGAAGCGTCGTGCGCGCCAGAATCCACCCGAGCGGGGTGCCCACCGCGAGAATGATCGCGACCGCGAGCGCGCTCCATCGCAAGGTGTTGATGACGTAGATCGGCGTCAGGTGCAGGACCGCGTCCAGGTGGGCCAGGGTAAAGCGCGTCGGGAACGGCGTGAGCGACCAAGCCCGCCCGAAGGCCGCGAGCGTCACGCCGAGGTACGGTAGGAACGCGAGCGTGAGCACGGCGACGAAGAACGCGGGGGCGAGCACGCGCGGTAGCCCGCGCAGCGGCCTGCGCTCCACGGCACGATACGACAGCACGGCGTACTCCCGGAGCGCCACGATCCGACGCGCGATGACCAGGAAGACGATGGCCATCGCGGCCATCAGCGCGCCGATCACGATACCCATCTTGAACAGGCGCCGGTCCACGAACTGCACGATGTTCAGGTAGGCCTGCGACGAGATCAGGTCCTGGAGGCCGACCACCAGCGGCGTGGCGAAGTCGGCGAACGCCAGAATGAAGACGAGGGTCGCCCCCGAAACGAACCCGGGGGTCACGAGGGGGATCACGATGTCCCGGATCCGCCGCAGGCCGCGCGACCCGACGGCCTCCGCCGCCTCCTCGAGCGAGGCGTCCAGCCGGCTCAGCCCGTCCACGACGTTGAGCGTGACCAGCGGGAAGTAGTGGAGCACCATGGCGAGCAAGACGCCGTGCCAGCCGTAGATGAAGTTGACCGGGCGCGCGAAGCCGAAATAGTCTTGGAGCAGCACGTTGACCGTGCCCGCGCGGCCGAGCACGAACACCAGGCCCATGATACCGACCAGCGGCGGCATGATGATCGGGAGCATGGTCAGGTACCCGAAGACGCCGCGGCCCGGAAAGTCATACCGCACGAGCAAAAACGCCGCCAGGAACCCCAGGACCGCGCATCCCGCGACCGTCCCCCCGGCCACGATCAGCGAGTTGAGAAGCGCGCGGCGGTAGAACCGGTCGCCGGCGAAGTCGCGCAGGAACGCCAGCGTGAACTCGCCGGCTTCCGTGGTCAGGGCGTCGGCGAACAGCCGGTACAGCGGGAACAGGATGAAGAGCGCGAGGAAACCGTAGACCGGCAGGGCCCACACCAGGCCCGGGACGCGCACGCGGCGCACGGCCATCGGCGCCCGGGCCGCGGCCGCCACGGCAGGCGGCGTCACGGCCGCCCGCTCCGCGGGAACACCTGGGCCGCGTCCGGCCGGAAGGCCACCGTGACCTCCTGTCCCGGGCGCAGCTGCCGGTGCTGCTTCACCTCGGCGACGTCCACCCGCAGGCTGACGCCGCGGCCGACCTCGATCTCGTAGCGCATCAGGCTGCCCAGGTACTGGGCGATCGCCACCCGGCCGCGGAGAGTCACGTCGGCCGGCGCGGCGCCGTCGGCGATGCGCAGGTGCTCGGGCCGAACGGCGGCTACCGCCTCAGCGCCGAGGGTCAGCGCGCCCATGCCCTGGCCCCGGATCGGCCCCACGTCGGTCTCCAGGCGTACCAGCCCGTCGGCGACCTCGGCCACACGGCCGGCGATCAGGTTGTTGGCACCGATGAAGTCGGCCACGAACAGGCTCGCCGGCCGCTCGTAAAGCTCCGGAGGCGTCCCGACCTGCAGCACCCGGCCCGCGTCCATCACCGCGATCCGGTCCGAGAGGACCAGGGCCTCCTCCTGGTCGTGCGTCACGTAGATGGTCGTGATGCGCAGATCCTGCTGCAAGCGCCGGATCTCGCTGCGCAGGCGCGCGCGCACCTTGGCGTCGAGGTTGGAAAGCGGCTCGTCGAGGAGCAGCACGCGCGGGTTGAGGACGAGCGCCCGCGCCACCGCCACGCGCTGCTGCTGGCCGCCGCTGAGCTGCCCTGGGGTGCGGTCGCCCAAACCTTCCAGCCCCACCTGGGTGAGGACCCGCTGCACGCGCGCGTCGATCTCCGCCGGCGGCGTGCGCTGGATGCGCAGCCCGTAGGCGATGTTGTCGCGGACCGTCATGTGGGGCCACAGGGCGTAGTTCTGGAACACGATACCGATGCGGCGCTCAGCGGGCGGCACGCCGTTCATCCGCACGTCGTCGAAGAACACGGCGCCCTCGTCCGGATCGTAGAAGCCCGCGATCACCCGCAGTGTGGTGGTCTTGCCGCAGCCGGAGGGGCCGAGCAGCGTGAAGAACTCGCCCTCCAGGACGGTGAGCGAGACCCCCTCCATGGCCCCAACACCGCGGAACCGCTTGACGACGCCCTGAAGCCGCACCTGCATGCCGTGGTCACGCTCCTGCGCGGGGAGGGACGCCTGGGCAGCGTCCCTCCCCCGTTACACGACCGGCGCCGCGCGCGGCCGCTACTGGCAGTGCAACCGCTTCAGTTCGTTGTGACGCTCGAGGACGAGCTTGCGGAATGTGTCGTTGACCAGGCTGTAGCGCTGCTGCGCCACCGCGTCGTCGTAGATGTTCTGTAGCGGTCGGTCGAAGAACGACCGTGCGCCAGCGAACTCGGCCATACGCTCGAGCGCCGAGCCCCGCGGGCCCTCCATACGGTACTTCGGCGTGATCGCGTACTGACCGCGCGCCATGATCGTCCGCTGGCCCTCCTCGCTCAGGATGAACTGAATGAACGCGCGCGCCGTACGCGCGTTCCTCGCGTTGGCGATGACCGCGAGCGGCTCCGGGGTCACGAAGCCCGCGGTCGGGGTGACGTACTTCAGGTCGTGGCCGTCGAGCAGGTCCTCGAAGGCCATGTACGCCGGCACGGCAAACCCGGCCGCGAACTCCCCCTTGGCCACCACGGTTGGCACGTCGCGGCTGCGGGCGACGAAGATGCCCGTGTTGGCGCCGAGCCGCTGCGCCCACTCCCAGCCCCGCTGCCAGCCGAGCCGCTGGAGGATGACCTCGTAGGAGGCGTGGTTGGAGCTGGACCGGTCCGGGGTGGCCTGCGAGATCTGACCCTTCAGCCGACAGTCGAGCAGGTCGTCCCAGTCGCGGATCGCCTCCATGCCGAGCCGCCGGAGCAGGCGGGGGTGCCAGGTGACGCCATAGGGGGTCAGGCAGCACCCGACCCAGAAGTTCCGGGGATCCTTGAGCGCGATCGGCTTCGGCGTGCCGATCGACGCCGGGATCTCGCGCATGACGGCCTCGGGCAGCTCGAGCGGCGCCAGCAGCCGGCGCTCGGCCAGGTCGTCGAACAGCGCGGGCTCCCCACCCCAGAAGACGTCGGCCTCCGGCCGCCCGCCCCACTCGCGGATGCGGCCGTACGCCACGGGCGTGCCGGCTGAGACCACCGTGGCGTTGACGCTCACCCCGAACTGGCGCTGCGCGAACGTCCGGAACGCGGCCACCGCGGGGTCGGCCACGGTGCGGGCAACCGGCGTGATGATCACGAGCCGGTCCTCGATCGCGGGCTGCGCGCCCAGCCGTACGGCCGGCATCACCGCGAGCGTCACCGCGATGAGCACGGCAACGCCCCATAGCCTCTGTCGTGGCATCATCGGCGTCCCTCCTTCAGACTGTGCAGGTTCCGAACACGACAAGACCCCGCCACAGCGGCGTCCGGCCCGGCTGCAACGGGGCTCCTCTGCCATGCGCACCCCATGGGTCTGTGGTCGTCTCGTCTTCCCCGGTGAGGTTCGCCGCCTTCCCGACCCATCCCTGGTCAGCGGATCCGACCCACGCCCAGCAGGCGGGCGACGTGGCCCAGCAGCGCACCCTCGTTGAGGCCGGTTAGCACGGCGCCGCCCACCAGGAAGACCGGATAGCGCCGCGGCCGGTACCGCAAGACCCGAACGATCCACGCCCAGGAGAGGGGCTCGATCAGGTAGACCTCCACCCGGCTGCCGAACTCGCAGTGGAGCCGGTCCAGCAGGTCGAGCACGCGGTAGGCCTCCTCCCCGCCGACGTCACCCGGCCGGGGCCGGCGGGATCGGGCCTCCGCGGCCAGGCGCGGCAGGCCGAGGCCGGCGAGGCCGGGCGCGAGGACTTCGACCACCAGGCGACGGGAGGGCGCACTCAGCACGGCCACGCGTGAGTAGTCCGCGCCAAGGCGGCGCAACTCCTGCCCGGGGCAGGACTCATCCCGCGGCCTCCGAACAGCACGCACTGTGCGCGTGTGCGCCGTCGTCAATCCCACCTCCGGCGGCAACCGGGGCCTGCGGCACTGGCAGCAGGCCCGGCCCATCCTGCGCGAGGCCGGCTGGCAAATCACCGAGCGCGTCTCCGAACGACGCGGACATGCGGTCGAGCTGGCCGCGGCCGCCGAGGCACCGCTCGTCCTCGCGGTCGGTGGCGACGGCACGGCCCACGAGGTGGCCAACGGCATCCTGAGCAGCCGCCGTGGGGCCTCGCTCGCCGTGCTCCCGGTCGGCACGGGCAACGACTTCGCCCGCGCCCTGGGTCTGCCGCGCGACCCCGTGGCCGCGGCAGGCGCGCTGGCGTCTGGCCGGCCGCGCCGCATCGATGTCGGGGAGGTCAACGGCCGCTACTTCCTCACGATCGCGGGCGCCGGCTTCGACGGTGAGGTGGCGCGGCTGGTCAACGCCTGGCCCAAGCTCCTCGGCGGTGTCGTCATGTACGCGCTCGGCATCCTGAAGATGCTGGTCACCTATCGTCCCGTGGAGGTGCGCATCACCATCGACGGCACCCCCCAGGAGGACCGCCTGTTCCTGATCGCGGTCGGCAACACGGCCTGGAACGCCGGCGGGATGTGGCTGGTGCCCGCGGCCCGGCCGGACGACGGCCTCCTGCACGCGGTGATCGCCGGACCGCTGTCCAGGCTGGAGACGCTCGCGGTCCTGCCCCGGGTCTTCTCAGGCGGGCATCTGGGCCACCGCAAGGTCCGTCAGGCAACCGCGCGCGCGATCACCGTCGAGGGCCCGCCGCTCGCGGTGCAGGCCGACGGCGAGCCCGTGGGGACGCTGCCGGCGCGCTTCGCGGTGCGGCCGCAGGCGCTCACGGTTCTCGCGCCGCTCGCCTAAGCGAGCGGTCGCTGGTCGTCGGGCAGCAGCGCGGCCAGGGCGTCGCGCAGCAGCGCGCCCCAGCGCTCCACGGTTTCCCGGTCGATGCGGTCACCCAGCCTCGGCACCTCGATCGGTGGCCCGACCCGCGCGACGACGGGGATGCGCCTAGGGAAGCGCGCGCCGCGCGGCATGGCCCGATGCCCGCCGATGATCGCGATGGGGAGCACGGGCGCGCCCGCCCGCAGCGCAAGCAGCGCGGCGCCGGGCTGGACGGGCTGCAGGCGCCCGTCCGGGCTCCGTGTTCCCTCGGGGAACATCAGCACGACATCGCCCTGCGCGAGGAACTCCTGGGCCATCCGGAGCGCGCGGCGGTCGGCCTCGCCGCGCCTGACCGGGAAGGCGCCGCCCGAGCGCAGGAACGGGCCGATCAGGGGGATGCGGAGCAGTTCCTCCTTGGCCATGATCCGCGCGGGCCGCAGCAGGGCCAGGCCCGCGATCGGCGGGTCCACCGCGCTCGTGTGGTTGGCGATGGCGAGCACCCCTCCGGTGCGCGGGAGCCGTTCGGCACCCTCGATCCGCAACCGGAAAAAGAACCAGGCGATGGTGCCGAACAGCGCGCGAAGGAACAGGTAGTAGGCGCGCGAGCGGAAGATCACGCCTCCGTCCGCCTCCGCACGACCTCGAGCACCGCGGCGATCGCCTGCTCCAGCGTGAGGTCGGTCGTGTCCACCACGACCGCGTCCGGCGCCGGCCGCAGCGGCGAGTGCGCACGTGTCTCGTCCCGCCGGTCCCGGTCTTCGACCTGGCGGCGTACCTCGTCGAGCGTGACCGCCAGGCCCCGCGCCAGCAACTCGGCGTGCCGACGGGCCGCGCGCGCCTCCAGACTGGCGGTCAGGAACACCTTCACCTCGGCGTCGGGCAGCACTACGGTCCCGATGTCGCGGCCCTCCATGACCACGCCGCCGGCGGCCGCGAGCACGCGCTGCCGGGCCACCATCGCCTCCCGCACACCCGGTTTTGTGCTGACGCGTGACGCCGCCTCGCTGATCTCGGGCGAGCGGATCGCGTCGGTGACGTCCTCGCCGTCGGCCAGCACCCGGCCGCCGTCGGGGGAGCCGGTGAAATCGATGGCAAGCCCGCGCGCCAGGCGGGTCAAGGTCTGATCGTCACGGAGCGCCACGCCGCGGCGCCGCGCGGCCAGCGCGACCGCCCGGTACATCGCGCCCGTGTCCAAGTAGGCGTACCCGAGCCGCCGCGCGACCTCCCGGGCGACGCTGGACTTCCCGGCGGCCGTGGGGCCGTCGATCGCCACGGCGGGCCGGCGGCCGCTACCGCGCGACACGAGGCGCGCCGACCAGGTCCGCGATCACCCGCAGGGCGGCATCCAGATCGGCGGCCGCGACCGCGCCTGCGGCACGCAGCCGCGCGACCGCGTCGGCGGCCAGCCCACCGGTGAAGTCGCGGTGCCCCACCCCATCCACGATCACCACGGGCACGCCGCGGGCTCGGGCACGGGCCGCGACGTCCAGGTTGCGCAGGTTCCCGGGGCCGAAGGGCACCGCGGTCACGAGCACGGCGCCCGCACGGCCGGCGGCCGCGCTCGCGTCCTCGAAGGCGCGGTCGCCGATGGGCGAGAACGGCGCCTCCTCCACCAAGTCCACGCCCAGCGCCCGCGCAGCCTCGTCGTCGGTGTCCACTACGTGGAGCACGCCGGCACTCACTTCATAGCCGGCTTCGACACAGCGTGCCAGCGCCTCGGCACCACTCCCCCCCCCGCAGATGACGTGCACCCGGGGACCCGCCTGCCGCGCGCGGGGCGGCGCCGCGACAACGTACGGCCGTCCGGTGACCGGGTGCGCGCGGACGCCCACCGCGTCGCCGTAGGCCTGGCGAATCGTCTCAGGCCGGATGACCTCGGCCGCCGGGCCCGCGGCCAGCACGCGGCCACGGGCAAGGAGAGCCAGGCGGTCGGCGTAGGCCGCCGCCAGGTTCACATCGTGCAGTGCGGCGATGACCGTGAGGCCGCCCGAGGCGAGGCCGCGCAACAGCCCTGCGATCTCGACCTGGGCGCTCATGTCCAGGTGCGCCGTGGGCTCGTCGAGCAGCAGCAGTCGGGGACGCTGGGCCAGCGCTCGGGCGATCAGCACCCGCTGCCGCTCCCCACCGCTGAGCGCCTCCACCGGGCGAGCGGCCAACGCCAGGGTCCCGGTCTGCGCCATTGCCGCGTCCACCGCCTCCAGATCCGCGCGGGTGGGACGCGCCAGCCTGACCAGATGGGGCATGCGGCCCCAGGCGACGGCTTCCCGGGCGGTGACGCCTGCCGGGGTGGCCGGCCGCTGCGGCAGGACCGCCATGGCCCGCGCCAGTGTGCGCACCGGCAACGCCCGCGGGTTTGCGCCGTCCACCAGCACCGAGCCCGCCTCGGGACCGAGCGCACCAGCCATCGCGCGGAGCAGCGTGGTCTTGCCCGCGCCATTGGGGCCGACGACGGCGACGACCGTTCCCGGCTCGATGGTCAGCGAGACCCCGTCCAGGGCGGTGATCCCGCCCAGGCGGCAGGTGAGCCCGAGAACCTCCACTCGCAGGCCGGCGCCGGCGCCGCTCATCGCGCGTTGTAGAGATACCGGGCGACCGCCGTCAACCCCTCCGCGACACGGGGGCCCGGCCGGCTCACGAGCGCCGTGGGAAGCTCGTACACCCGGCCGGACCCACCCGCGGCCGTCGCGCGCCAGCCGGGTCGTGCCAGCACCGTTCCGCGTCCGGGGTACATGAGCAAGATCACGTGCGGATCGCGGGCGAGCACCGCCTCCGCGGAGACGGGCGCGTAGCCGCGGAGGTCGGCGAAGATGTTTCGTCCGCCCGCGCGCCGAGCGAGATCGTCGACGAGGGTGGCCCGGGCAGCGGCCAGGAGCGGCTCGCCCCAGGCCTCAATGTACACGCTCACCGGAGGGCCGGGACGGACCTCGCCGGCCCGCGCCGCGAGGCCGGCGACGAGCCGGCCTGCCTGGACGCTGCGGCCCGTGATGCGACCCAGCGTGCGAATCAGTGCAAGCGTCTCGTCGAAGGTGGCCGCGTCCACGGCGAAGACGGGCAGGCGCAGACCGCGCAGCCGCGCCAGGGCGTCCCGCTGCAGGCTGGGGACGCCGACCACGAGGTCCGGCCGCAGCGCCGTGATGCGCTCGATGTTGAGGACGACGCCGCCGATGCGCGGCCGATCCCGGACCCGCTCAGCCGGGTGGTCATCCGCGTCGCTGATCCCCACGACCTCGCGATCCAGCCCGAGCGCGAAGAGCGTCTCGGTCACGCTTGGCGCGAGCGACACGATGCGCGCGGGCGGGCGGGCCAGCACGACGATAACGCCTTCGGCGTCGCGCACCGTCAGCGGGAAGTCCGGGGTCGCCGCGCTTGGCGCACTCGCAACGAGGACCAGCAGGCCGATCCAGAGCGCCGTGCGCCTCACCGCGACCTCCGACCTCTCGCACGCCGCGGACGGCCCCGCAGCCCCGGGCGCCCGCCGCCGCCCGGTCGTCGCGCGACGATGCGGCCGAGCGCCACGCGCTGCCCGCCCTCGGTGAACACACCCTCTGCGTACTCCAGGACCTCCCATCCCCGGAAGCGCCGCGCGAGCTCACCGGACCGCAGGCGGTGCGCCGGGGTGCGGACGCGGCTCGGGGTCGCGTCCGAGACCAGGTGCGTCTCGAAGATCACGACGCCCCCGGGCCGCACCGCGGCGCGCAGCGCCGGGAACAACCCACGCTTGAGGAAGAAGGCGTTGACGACCACGTCATAGCAGGCGCGCGGCAGGCGGTAGTGGTCGAGATCGGCCTCGATCCAACGCACGTGCAGCCCGCGCCGTCGCGCGCGGCGCGCGGCTTCCGCCAGGCAGGTGGGCGCGATGTCGATGGCGTCTACCCGGTAGCCGGCGCGCGCGAGGAACAGGGCATTGCGGCCGAGCCCGGTGGCGACGTCGAGAGCACGACCGCGCGGCAGGTACGACAGCCAGCGCACCAGCAGCGCGGACGGCGGCCCGTCGTGGGCGCGGTCGCCCGCCTGGTAGCGGGCTTCCCATTTGAGTCGCTCTGCGCGCACCGCCGGCTCAGCGTGCCCGGCGCTCGGTTGCGACCAGGACCGACCGGGCCACCACCAGGGCGGCGTCCTCGACGAACTCGACGGTGCCGACGCGGGTGCCCGGAGTGATGGGACCCCGCAGGTCAGGCCGCAACGCCACCCGCG
Organism: Armatimonadota bacterium; assembly: GCA_031081715.1. Classification (GTDB taxonomy): domain Bacteria; phylum Sysuimicrobiota; class Sysuimicrobiia; order Sysuimicrobiales; family Humicultoraceae; genus Fervidifonticultor_A; species Fervidifonticultor_A tertius. Next base: position 35,863 of record JAVHMA010000005.1, read on the forward strand.
CGGTGAGGGTGGCCCCGCGCCGCACCACGGCGTGGACGTCGGCCGGCGGGACGGCGACGAGGTGCCCGGCGCCAACGACGGCGTCTAGCGGCGCGAGCGGCTCGCCCCGCGCTGCCAGGCGGCGGGAGATGAACGACGCGAAGCCGAAATCGAGCAGCCGGCTCGCGTCGCCGTAGTGGTCGTCGCTGCGGAGGACCGCCGCCAGGAGCTGCCAGCCGTCCCGCGTCGCGGACGCGACGATCGTATTGCCGGCCGCGCGCGTGGACCCGGTCTTCACGCCGTCGGCGCCCGGGTACCGCCCCAGGAGCCGGTTCCGGTTCTCCAGGTCCTCCCGGGCGCCGTCGGGCCGGACGAGTGTCCAGACGGGTGTCCGGACGATCTCAGCGAACGCGGGGGCGCGCAGCGCGTGCCGGCTGATCAGCGCGAGGTCGGCCGCGGTGGTGTAGTGCTCGGGATGGTCGAGGCCGTGGGCGTTGGCGAATCGTGTGTGGCGCGCGCCGAGCGAGCGAGCGCGGGCGGTCATCAGGACGGCGAAGCGCGACTGGTCACCCGCTACGGCCCCGGCCAGCGCCGCTGCGGCGTCGTTCGCCGAACGCAGCAGCATCACGCGCAGCAGGTCGCCGGTGGTCCACCGCTCGCCGGCGGCCAGCCCGATGTGCGAGCCAGTCCGCAGCGCCGCGGCGTCTCTGTCCACGGTCACGGTCGCCTGCGGCCCGAGCCGCTCGAGAACCAGGAGCGCGGTCATGATCTTGGTCGTCGAGGCGGGCGCCATGCGCTGGTGGGCAGCGCGCGCATAGAGCACGCGCCCGGTGCGGACGTCGACCAGCACCGCGGCGGCGGCCCGGACGGCTGGCGCTGCGGTCCCGGCGCCGGCAGCCGCCGCGCCAGGGGGCGCGACGCCAGTGGACGAGCCGCTTGCCACGGCAGCCAGCGCCGCGGCGGACGGCCCGGCGGCGAACGCCACCACCAGGAGGGCCGCCCCCCAGACCCTGCACAGCGACCGACGGCCCGGTCCGCGCGTCATCGTACGGTGTCGAGCAGGGCCTGCATGCCTCGCTCGCCTATCGGGGGCAGCTCGCTCAGGTCGTTGAGCCCGAAGTAGCGGAGGAACAGCTCGGTCGTGGCGAAGAGCACCGGCCGGCCGGGTGTCGGTCGGCGGCCGGCCTCCCGAATCAACCCGTGCTCGAGCAGCCGCTCGATATGCCAGTCGCTCCGCACGCCACGCACCGCCTCGATGTCGCCGCGCGTCACGGGCTGGCGGTAGGCGATGACCGCGAGCGTCTCCATCGCGCCGCGCGTCAGGCGTTCGCCGTGCTCCCGCTGGAGGAACCGGCGGACCAAGTCGGCGTGGCGCGGGTGCGTGCCGAGTTGATAGCCTCCGGCGACGGCCTGGAGCAGCAGCCCGGTCCCTTCGAGACGTCGGCGCAGCGCCTCCAGCCCCTCCCGGGCGGCGCCGGGCGGGACGCCGGTGAGTTCTGCCAGGCGGTCCAGCGGCACCGGACGTTCGGCCACGAAGAGGACCGCCTCATACGCCCGGGCCAGCCCTTCGGCGGCGTCGCCGACCGCGATCGGCGCGGCGTCCGTTCCGACGAAAGCCTCGGGCCCGCGCTCCTCGCTCACGGCCGGGCCGCCACGACGATGATCGGTGCCAACGGCGAGGCCTGCTCCACGCGCACCTGCCGGTCCTTGATCAGATCGAGGAGCGCCAGGAACGTGACGATGACGAACACAACGGTGACGCGGCCCGGGAAGAGCCGGGCGAACTCGACACCGCCGGGCGAGCGCCGCAGCGCATCGAGGATCGCCGCGCGGCGGTCGGCAACGCGGACCGGCTCGTCGGCCACCTCGGCGGCACGGGTGGTGCGCGCGCGCGCCAGCACGGCGTGGAAGGCCTTGAACAGGTCGTCCACGGTCAGGCCCTCGAGCAACAGCTCGGGCTCCGCCTGCGGGGCCCGGACGAACACCCGCGTCTGGTACTCCTCGAGCGCGCGCAGCGCGGCCGCGGCCTCCTTGAAAGCCCGGTACTCGCCGAGCTGCTCCTCGAGGCGTTCCGGCAGGTCGCTCGCGCCGACCTCAGGCGCGGGCTCTGCCGGCGGCGGCTTGGGCAGCAAGAGCTTGGCCTTCATCTCGACAAGCGCGGCAAGCATCCACAGCGCCTCGGTCGCCTCGTTCAGGTCGAGGGCGCGCCTCGTGCGGTCGAGGAACTCGCGGGCGAGATCGGCGAGCGGAATCGCGGCGAGGTCGATCTTGCCCTGGTGCGCCAGGGTCACCAGCAGGTCGAGCGGTCCCTCGAACCCCGGCACCTTGACCGCGTAGCCGGCCGGACCCCGCGGGGCCGCGTCCGGGCCCTGCGGTTCGCTCACAGTCCCGCCGCGCCGAAGGCGCGGGCGAACAGCCAGAGGTACGCCGGCCGGAGCACCGCGCCAAACAGACTCACCCCTGGAATGATGCGGGGCAGCATGATGAGCGCGAGCAAGATCGGCGGGCCGTACGGCGCGAGCCGGTCGTAGGCCGCGGCCTGCTCTGCGGGGAGGAGCCCGGTCAGGATGCGCGAGCCGTCGAGCGGATGGACGGGCAGCAGGTTGAACACCGCCAGGATGGCGTTGATGAATCCCAGGAACTGCACGAACGTCCCCAGCGGTCCGCCCAGCGGTAGCACGCCGACCTGGACCAGCAGACCGACCAGGAACAGCAGCGCGATGTTGGACAGCGGCCCGGCCGCGGCGACGAGCAGCATGCCGCGGCGCCAGTCACCGAAGTAGCGCGGGTTGACCGGCACGGGCTTCGCCCACCCGAATCCGACCAGCACGAGCAGCAGGCTCCCGAGCGGGTCGAGGTGCACGAGCGGGTTCAGCGAGAGCCGGCCAACCGACCGCGGCGTCGGGTCGCCGAGCCGGTCGGCGGTCCAGGCGTGCGCGTACTCGTGTAGGGTGATCGCGATGACGACGGCTGCGAGCCAGTACGGCAGGAGCTCGATGCGGCCGAAGATCATCGCGCACGCGCCGCTGGCGAGGGGACCAGGGGGCGGTCGTGCCGGACCAGATCGGCGGTCGTCTCGCGCTCGACGACGATCTGCGCGCTGCCGTCGCGCGCGCACACGACCGCCGGCCGCGGGTAGCGGTTGTAGTTGCTCGCCATAGAGTAGGTGTAGGCGCCCGTCGAGAACACGGCCACCAGGTCGCCCTCGCGCACCTCGGGCAGGTCGGCCTCCCAGATCAGGACGTCGCCGGACTCGCAGCAGCGGCCGGCGAGCGCGACCCGACGCGAAGGCGGCTCGGCGGCCCGCGTGGCGACCACCGCGGTGTACCGGGCGTCGTAGAGCGCCGGCCGCGGGTTCTCGTACATCCCGCCGTCCACGGAGACGTAGGTGCGCACGCCGGGGATCGCCTTGATCGCCCCGACGGTGTACAGGGTGACGCCGGCGTCGCCAACGATCGAACGGCCCGGCTCCAGGTAGACGGTCGGGGTCGGTAGCCGGTGGCGGGCGAGCGAGTCCCGCACCGTCTCCATGAGGTCGTGGACGAACACCGCGGGCGCCGGCGGCTCGTGCTCGGGCCGGTAGCGGATGCCGAGCCCCCCGCCCAGGTTGAGCTCGTCCATCACGAAGCCGGCCCCGCGCATCTCGGCGGCGAACGCGATGACCGCGCGCGCCGCCAGCAGAAACGGCTCCACATCGAGAATCTGCGAGCCGATATGGCAGTGCAGTCCGCGCAGCCGCAGCCCGGGCGCGTCCAGGGCCAGCCGCACCGCGCGCTCCGCATCTGGGCCGAGGAGGCCAAACCCGAACTTCGAGTCCACGCCACCGGTCTGGATCGCCCTGTGCGTGTGCGGCTCGATGCCGGGGGTCACGCGTAACAGCACATCCGCGCGCCGGCCCCGCTCCCGCGCGAACCGGTCGAGGAGTCCTAGCTCGTACTCGTTGTCCACGACGAAGCGGCCAACCCCGACCTCCAGCCCGTAGGCGATCTCCTCCGGCGTCTTGTTGCTGCCGTGGAAGACGAGCGCGTCGGCCGGGACCCTCGCCTGGAGCGCGGTGTAGATCTCGCCGATGCTCACGACATCGAGGCCCATGCCCTCGTCGTACGCGAGCTGGCAGGTCGCAACGATGCACAGCGCCTTTGAGGCGAACAGCGCGCGGCTGGGCCCCGGGGCGTACCGGCGCAGGGCCTCGACATACGCCCGGCAGTTGGCTCGCACGCGCGCCTCGTCGAGCACGTGGAGGGGCGTACCGAAGCGCGCCGCCAGGCCGGCGGCGGCGGCGCCGCCGATCAGCAGATTGCCGGAGGGATCGACGTCGAAACCGAAGCGCTGAGGGAGTTGCATCAGGTCACGGCCAATCTAACATGGGGGTCTGGGAGTGTCAACGAACCGCGCCTAGTCCCACCGCCGTTCGTCCACGATCCGCTTCGCGTCGTCACCGAGCGTGCCGGCGGCCAGCAGCTCGACATCGCAGCGCAACCGCAGGCCGGTCGCCAGCGCCTCGCGCAGCGCCGGGGCCTCCGGCGCCGCGGCGCCCGGCCGCAACTCCACGCGCACCGTCATCTCGTCCACCTCGCCTGGTCGCCGCACGACGACCTGCGCGCGCGCGACCTCGGGGAACTGCGCGACGATGCGCGCCACCTCCGCGGGGTGCACGAACAGGCCACGGACCTTCACCGCTTCGCCGATCCGGCCCACGACGCGCGCGATCCGCGGCGCGGTGCGGCCGCAGGGACAGGCGCCCTCGGCCATCGTGACCAGGTCCCCGGTCCCGAACCGCAGCAAGGGATACACGGGGTTGAGCGCGGTCACCACGGCTTCGCCCGGCTGCCCGGGCGCGACCGGCTGGCCGGTGTGCGGGTCGAGCACCTCCAGGATCGTCTCGCGCGCCAGGTGCATCCCCGCGCGCACGCCGCACTCGTACGCGACAGACCCCAGGTCGGCCGTGCCGTAGCCCTGGGTCGCGGTGATGCCGAAGTCGGCCTCCAGGCGCCGGCGCAATGACTCGGGCAGCATCTCGGCGATCACGAACGCGCGCCGCAACCCGTGGCGCACGCCCGCGCTCCGCGCGGCGTCGAGCAAGGTGACCAGGAAGCTGGGCGTGCCCACGAATCCACTCACGCCCAGCTCGCCCAGGATCTGCACCTGGGCGTCGGTGTTCCCCGGGCCGCTCGGCACGACCGGACAGCCGATCGCCCGCAGCGCGTCGTCGAACATGTGGCCCGCCGGCGTCAGGTGGTACGAGAGCGTGTTCAGCGCCACGTCGCCGGCGCGGAACCCCGCGGCGAACAGCGCGGGCGCAAACCGCCAGTAGTCGGGCTCCAGACCTTCGGGGTCGTAGATGGGCCCGGGCGAGCGGTACGCGCGTGCCAGCCTGGCAAGGGGCACACCCAGCCAGCCGGCAAAGGGCGGCGACGCGCGCTGCGCCGCGGGGAGGGTATCTTTCGACAGCACCGGGAGCCGCGTCAGCGCGTCGAGCCCCAGCGCCTGTGGGTCGAGCCCGGCCGCCGCCAGCCGCTCGCGCAGGGCGGGCGCGTGCGGTGCGGCCGCCGCGGCGACCTCGCGGAGCCGCGCGTCCTGCCAGGCGCGGCGCTCGGCCTCGGACCAGCGCTCGGACGGGTGCCAGACCTCCTCCACCGCCGCCCCCCACGGCCGGGCCGGGCACCGGCCGCGCTGAAGGTTTCACGCGCCGCCCGGCCGTATTCCTCCCTCGATGGGGCCCGCTACCCCGCTCGCGGACACCGTGCTCCGCATCGAGAGGGTCACGCTGCGCTTTGTGGGCCTAACGGCGATCGACGATCTCTCGCTCGCCGTCCGCGCGGGCGAGCTGCTCGGGATCATCGGCCCCAACGGCGCCGGTAAGACGAGCGTGCTCAACTGCATCAGCGGGTTCTACCACCCGCAGGCCGGCCGCATCCTCTTCCGCGACCAGGACATCACGCATCGGCCGGCGCACGCGCGGGCGCGCCTGGGCATCGCTCGGACCTTCCAGAACATCGCGCTCTACCCGGGGATGACCGTGCTCGCGAACATCACCTCGGGCCGCCTCCTCCACATGCGCGCCGGCGTGCTCGCCGGTGGGGTCTACTGGGGACCGGCACAGCGGGAGCTCGTCAGGCACCGCGAGCGCGTCGAGGAGATCATCGACTTCCTGGAGCTCGAGGGGCACCGCGACCACCGCGTCGCGGAACTGGCCTACGGCGTGCAGAAGAAGGTCGAGCTCGGCCGGGCGCTGGCCATGGAGCCCCGGCTGTTGCTGCTCGACGAGCCCATGGCCGGGATGACCGCGGACGAGAAGGCGGACATGGCCCGCTACATCCTGGAGCTGCGGGAGGTTCGCGGCATCCCCATGATCCTGATCGAGCACGACATGGGCGTCGTGATGGACCTCTGCGACCGCCTCGTCGTCATGGACTACGGCCGCAAGATCGCCGAGGGGCTACCCGAGGCGATCCAGCACGACCCGCGGGTCATCCAGGCCTACCTGGGCGAGGAGACCGTGGCGTGAGCGCGCGCGCTGTCCTCGATCGGCCCCACGCCCCCGTGGAAGCGCCGGCGGCCCTGGACACCTTCCCCAAGCGCCTGCTGGCCAACGCCGGCCGCTTCGGCGACCGCGTGGCCTTCCGCGAGAAAGAGTTGGGCGTCTGGCGGGAGATCACGTGGCGGCAGTACCTCGACCGCGCGCGGGCCTGCGCGCTCGGGCTCCACGAGCTGGGCGTCCGGCGCAGCGACGTGGTCGCGCTGGTCGGCGACAACCGACCGGAGCTCTACTACATGGCGATGGGCGCGCAGGCCATCGGCGCCATCTCCTGCGCCTTCTACCAGGATAGCCTGGCCGAACAGCTCGCCGAGCTCATCGCGTTCGCGGGGGCCCGCGTGGTCTTCTGTGAGGATCAGGAGCAGACGGACAAGATCCTCGAGACGCTCGACCGCCTGCCCCAGCTCGAGTGGATCGTCGTGGAGGACTGGCGCGGGATGTGGCGCTACCGCCACCCGCGCCTGCTGGCCTACGAGGACCTGGCGGCGCGTGGTGCCGAGGCCGCGCATCGGGCGCCCGAGCGGTTCGAGCACGAGGTCGCCGCGGGCCGCGGGGAGGAGATCGCCATCCTCTGCCAGACCTCGGGGACCACGGCCATGCCCAAGCTCGCCATGCTCTCGCACGACAACCTGCTCAGCCAGAGCGAGAACTTCCACGCCGTCGAGCCGCACATCTCGGCGCGCGACGAGTTCGTGAGCTACCTGCCGTTCGCGTGGATCGGCGAGCAGATGATCTCCTACAGCCTGCACCAGCTGGTCGGGTTTACGGTGAACTTCCCGGAGGAGCCCGAGACCGCGCAGCGCGACCTGCGCGAGATCGGCCCGCAGTTCACCTTCGCGCCGGCCCGCATCTACGAGGGGCTGCACTCTGCGGTCACGGTCCGCATGCTCGACGCCGGGCGGCTGCGGCAGGCGATCTATCGGGCCGCCATGCGGGTCGGCATCCGGGCCGTCGAGCTGGAAGCCGAGGGCCGGCCGGTCCCCCTGGGCCTGCGTCTGGCCCGGCGGGCCGCCTACTGGACCGTCTACCGTCCCATCCTGGACAAGATCGGGCTCTCGCGGATGCGCGTGGCCTGGAACGGCGGGGCCTCGCTCGGTCCGGACTACTTCAAGTTCTTCCGGGCGATGGGGCTGAACCTCAAACAAATCTACGGCCAGACCGAGATCGCCGGCATCTCGTGCGTCCACCGCGACGGGCAGGTGCGGTTCTGGACAATGGGCGCCCCGATCGCGAACACCGAGGTCCAGCTCACGCCCGAGGGCGAGATCATCGAACGCAGCCCCTCGGTCTTCCGGGGCTACTACCGCAACCCGGAGGCCACGGCCCGGGCCCTGCGGGACGGCTGGCTCTACTCCGGCGACTACGGCGCGCTCGATCCGACCGGCGATGTCATCATGTTCGACCGCATGGGTGACGTGCTCCAGACCGCCGGCGGCGTGCGGGTGGCACCGCGCGTCATCGAGGACATGCTGAAGTTCACGCCCTACATCCAGGAGGCGATGGTCGTCGGCGACGGCCAGCCGTTCCTGGCGGCCATCCTCAACATCGACCTGCGCAACGTGGGTAAGTGGGCCGAGGACCGCGGGCTGGCGTATACCTCGTACACCGACCTCTCGCAGAAGCCCGAGGTGCTCGAACTCCTGAGGCGGCTGGTGGCCGAGACCAACACCCGGCTGCAGCCCGAGTGGCGGTTGCGCCGGTTTGTCTCGCTCTACAAGGAGTTCCACCCCGACGACGACGAGCTCACGCGCACGCGCAAGCTCCGTCGGGGGCACATCACCGACCGCTACCGCGACCTGATCGCCGCGATCTACGGCGGGCAGCCCACGTTCCAGGCCACGTTCACCGTACGCTACGAGGACGGCCGCACCGCCGAGATCCGGCCCGTGATGCGGATCGTGGCCGCGGACGAATGACGCGGTCCCGCGCGGAGCCGCGGCCATGACCCTCCACTTCGTGCTGGAGGGAGCTCTGGTCGGAGTGGCGGTCGGCTCGATCTATGCGCTCATCGCGCTCGGCTTCGCGCTACTCTACAAGTCCACGAAGATCCTGAACCTGGCGCACGGCGAGATGGTGCTGTTCGGCGGCTACCTGGCCATCGCGCTGACGCGGAGCCTGGACCTGCCGGTCTGGATGGCCTTCGCCCTCGCGGTGGCCGGCACGCTGGCCGCGGCCGCGGCGCTCGGGTTCGTGGTCGAGCGCGGGATCATGCGGCCCCTGTACGGGCAGTCGCTGCTGTCGGTCATCATCGTCACCCTGGCGCTGGGCTACATCATCCGGGGGCTCATGGTCGGGCTGTGGGGCGGGGACACGCGTCAGTTCCCGCCTGTGGTGCCCACGGGCGTGGTGCGGTTCGGCGACCTGATCGTGCCACGGGTCGGCATCTACAGCGCCGCGGTGGCGCTGGCGTTGCTGGTCGGGTTCTCGCTCTTCTTCCGCTACTCGCTGGTCGGCATCGCCATGCGCGCCGCGGCGAACGAGCAGCTCACGGCCAGCACGCTCGGCGTGAGCCTCAAGCGGGTCTTCGCCTACGCCTGGGCGTTCGCGGCCATCGCGGCCTCGTTCGGCGGCATCCTGCTGGGGCTGTGGCTGGGCGTGAACTTCGCCCTTGACTACGTGGGTCTCAAGGCGCTTGCCGCGGTGATCCTCGGCGGGCTGGACAGCATCCCGGGCGCTATCCTGGGCGGGTTCCTCATCGGCATGTTGGAGAACATCCTGGGAGCCTACATCGACGCGAACGTGACGGCCTTCGGGGTCAGCCTCCACGGCTTCAAGGAGATCACGCCGTTCGTGGTCATCCTATTGGTGCTGCTGATCAAGCCCTACGGGCTGTTCGGCACGGAGCATATCGAGCGACTGTGAGGCGCCCCCGTCCCCGCCCGGCCCCCCGGCCATGAGCGTGCGTCCCGCCGGCGACTTCAAAACCTCCTACGCCCAGGACATGGCGCTCCTGGACACGGCCCTCTATCGCATCGGGTTCGCGCTGCTGCTCGGGGCTCTGCTGGCCGCGCCGCTCGTGCTCGGACGCTACCTGTTCCTGCTCAACACGATCGGCATTTTCGCGCTGGGGGCGGTGGGCCTGTCGCTGCTCACGGGGTTCGCGGGACAAATCTCGCTCGGGCACTCGGCGTTCATGGCGATCGGCGCCTATGCCTCGTGGTACGTGACCACGCGCCTGGGCCTGCCCTTCCTCGCGGCCCTGGCGTTTGCCGGGGCCGCGACGTTCGCCATCGGCGCGCTCGTCGGGCTGCCGTCGCTGCGCATCAAGGGGCTTTACCTGGCGATTGCGACGATGGCGTTCCAGTTCATCACGGAGTACGTGATCATCCACACCGCCGGCGGCATGGGGGGCACGGTCGTGCCCGCCGCGTCGCTCTTCGGGTTCCAGATCCGCACCGAGACACAGTTTTACTACCTGCTGTTGCCGATCTGGGTCGCGGGCGGGGTGTTCGCGGCGAACCTGGTCCGCGGCCGGGTGGGGCTGGCGCTGATGGCCGTGCGCGACCGCGATTACGCGGCGCAGGTGTTGGGGGTCAACCTGCTGCAGTACAAGACGCTGGCGTTCGCCCTGGGCGCCTCGTACGCCGGGGTCGCCGGCAGCCTGTTCGCGCACTACAACCGGGTGATCGGCGCCGAGCACTTCACGATCCTGCAATCCATCGACTTCATCGCGATGATCGTGATCGGCGGGCTGGCGAGCGTCTGGGGGCCGCACCTGGGCGCCGGGTTCGTGATCCTGCTCAACCAGGGGCTGCGCTACGTGACGCCGTCGCTGGTGACGCTGCTGCCGACCTTCGCGCGGGCGGCCACGCCGCTGCGGGAGATCGTCTTCGGGGCGCTGTTGATCGGGCTGCTGATCTGGGAACCGGGCGGGCTGGCGATGCTGTTCCGGAAGCTGAAGCGCTACCTGGACCTGTGGCCCTTCCCGCACTGAGCGGCGGTCACGCCAGCCACCGCTTCCGCCGCTTGTAGCTCTTCACCTCGGTGAACCGCCGCCGCCCGGCCTTGCTCATCCCCAGGTAGAACTCCCTGACGTCCGGATCCTCCCGCAGCCGCTCCGCGGGCCCGTCGAGCACGATCTTCCCGTTCTCCATCACGTACCCGTACGACGCCACCTGGAGCGCCATGCGCGCGTTCTGCTCGACCAGCAGGATCGTGATCCCTTCCTGCTCGTTGAGCCGCCGCACGAGCCGGAAGATCTCCTGGGCGACCAGCGGCGCCAGGCCCAGGCTCGGCTCGTCGAGCAGCAGCAGCCGGGGCCGCGCCATGAGCGCGCAGCCGATCGCCAGCATCTGCTGCTCGCCGCCCGAGAGGTAGCCCGCGCGCACGCGCCGGCGGTCGCGCAACCGGGGGAAGTACGTGTACACCAGCTCGAGCCCCTCGCGCGAGTCGGCCCGGCGGTGGGCGGAGGCGCCCACCAGCAGGTTCTCCTCGGCCGCCAGCTCCTCGAAGAGCCGCCGGCCCTCGCGCACCATGACGATGCCCCGACGCGCGACGTCCTCGGGCAGCCGGTTCTCGATCCGCCGGCCCTCGAACTCCACGCTGCCCCGGGTGACCTCGCCGCGCTCCAGGCGGATGAGGCCGCAGACCGCCTTGAGCGTCGTCGTCTTGCCCGCGCCGTTGGCGCCGATGAGCGCGGTCACGCTGCCCGCGGGGACCTGCAGCGAGACCCCCTTGAGGACCAGGATCGTCCCCCAGAAGACGACCTCAATGTTGTTGAGGGTCAGCACACGGGCGGCGCCCCACCGCCGGGAGGCCCGGGCGGGAGCGACCGCCGGCCCCGGGCCCCCGCGCGCTCGCTCAGTACCCCAGCCAGTCGCGGCGCCGCTCGATGGTGACCTGCTCCACCAGCACGATGCGGCCACCCTTGATCTGCATGATGCGTGTGGTCGTCGAAGGCCGGTGGTCGTCGCGCGCCAGCGTGATCGGCGGCGCCAGGCCCTCGGGGTCCCAGTTCTTCAGCAGCTCGAGCGCGGAGCGCACGTTGGTCCCCACGAAGCCCCCGAGCCGGCCGTAGGTGCTCCAGCCATCCACGATCGTCTCCAGGCCGCGCCGCAACAGGTAGACGTTCAGCCAGCCGCGGATGTAGGACGCGATGTAGGGCGTCTGCGTCGTGCCCCAGGCGAACTGCGGCACCTCGCGCCCCTGGAACCGGCGGTAGGCATCGTAGATCGTCCGCATGCCGGGCACGGGTTCACCGAAGTAAGCGTGTGGGGTCGAGCCGTAGACGCCCTCCGCCGAGGTTCCGATCAGCTTGATCATGTTCTCGTCGTAGCCCCACACGTTGACGAACCAGCGCGTCCGCAGGCCGGCCTGGGCCGCGTCGCGCACGGTCACCGACGCGGAGTTCGTGGTACCGCCGAACCAGGCGAACTCGGCGCCCGCGGCGCGGATCGCGGAGACCTGCGCGCGGGCTTCCAGGGCCGTGAGCGCGACGAGCTGGTCGGGTACCACCTCGAAACCGAGCTCCCGGGCGTAGTCCTTGCCCGCGGGAATCGGCGCGCGGCCGTAGGGGTGGTCGGGGTAGACGAAGACGAACTTCGGCCGCGCGATGCGCTCGCGCTGCGCTTGCTCGCGCGCGAACTTCAGCACGGCCCGGATCTGGTCGGAGTAGGACGACACCGGGTAGAAGTTGTACGGCGTCTTGGACGGGTCGTTCAGATGCGAGGAGTACGAGGCGGAGATGTAGGGAATCTGGTCGGCCGCGATCTGCTCCTTGAGCGCCTCGGTGTCGTTCGTGCCCCAGCCGATGATCGCCTGGACACGGTCCACGTCGCGGTACTTGCGGTAGAGGTTCAGGCTCTCGGGGATGCGGTACGCGTAGTCCGCCCACACCAGGTCGATGCGGACGCGGCCGCGGATGCCGTTCTGCACCTCGTTGATGTACCGGACGTGGTCGAGGACGCCCTTGTGGTAGTCCACGCCGACGTCGGAGGTGGGGCCGGTCAGGTCGAAGAGCGCCCCGACCTTGATCGTCGCGGGCATCGGGGGCGGCGCCTGCGCCACCGCGGGGATGCCTGTCAGGGCCAGCAGCACAGCCAGGACGAGCGCGGTCCCGAAGACGTGCCCTCTCACCGGGATCCACCCCCTTCTGAGGTCACGATGCGGTTGGACGGTCGCGGGGTGCTTCGGCGGACGCTAGCGGGCTCCCTTCCGCACGGTGACGCGGCGCACCACCAGGTCGGCGGCCCGGTTGCCGGCGGTGTTGATCGCAAAGTCCCAGCCCCACGTGTTGGCCATCGTGGCGTCGGTCAGGCGCACCGTCACCGTCCGCCAGCCGTCGCCGGGCTCGAGCCACTGCCACGGCGTGAACCGGTAGCCGCCCGTCGAGTCGTAGAGAAGGTTGAAGCCGACCTGGCCCGCAACCCCAGGCGCCAGGACCTCGAGGATGACCTCCACAGGCACCCGGCCCTCGGCGAAGTACAGGAAAGTGTCGTCGATGTCGAAGTAGACGTAGATCACCTGCCGCGCCACGCTGGTTTGCACGGCTTCCTCCCCGCCTACGTCCACGGGCTCGACGGCGCCGTTGCGCCGGGCGCGGTACGGCAGGTTGTACAGGCCCCGCTCGTCCCCCACCCGGCCGAGGCGTGCGGAGACTTCAGCGGCCCTGGCGTAGTCGCGGTCGGGCGCCACCACTGGCAGCCACGGTCCACGCGCGGCCGTGGCCCGGGCCTCCTCCGCAAACGCCGCCGGGAGGCCGCTCACCACCACGGGTGCCGGGCCGAGGCGCAGCAGCGCCCGGCCGTCGCGCACCTCCTGGTCGACCGCCGCGCCGTCGAGGGCGACCGCGCGCGCCGTGCCCGGGACGTCGAACAGCCGGCCGGGGGCCGTGGCCCAGGCGAGCGCCACGGCCTCGCCCGAGCCGTCGCGCGGGCCGAGGACCACCGCGTAGGTGTCTGGGTCGCGGATCAGGTAACCCGCGAACGGTCGGGCCAGCACCACGGAGGCGGCCCGGAGGTGAATCAGGTCACCCAGCGTGAGCGCGTGGACGCGCTCGACCCCGGCCGCCTGCGCCACCGCGAGCAGCCGGGCCCACGCCGCGGCCGACGAAGGGACACCGTCGGCCGGCGGTGTCCAGTCGATCCAGATCGCCTTGCGGGCGGGCCGTGCCCGCTCGCCGAGTACCGCCAGCGGCCGCAGCAGCATCTCGGGCCCAAACCCCTGCGGGCTGAGCGCGACCGCGTCGAAAGCGGCCGGCGCGTCCTGGATCATCCGCGTGATGAACCCCAAATCCACGCCGCCCGGCGTGGCGAGCGCGACGCGCGCCGAGGGATCGGCGGCGCGCAGCCGGGCGCTGGCGCCGCGCAGCAGTGCGAGGTACTCGGTACCGGTACCGCGGAACTGGGGCAGCCCGATCTGCGTCCACACCTGCCACTCGCCAACCCGTCCCCGGTACCGCGCGGCCGCCGCGGCGACGAAGCGCTCCCAGTCGGCGACCTCGCGGGGCGGCTGCCGCGAGTAGACCTCGGCGCGCGTCAGGTCCGCGCCGGTGCCGATGCTCGCCCAACGCGGCGTGTGCGCGAGCACGAGCACAACCCGCAGGCCCTGTTGCGCGGCCTCGGCCACGGCACGGTCGAGGGCGGTCCAGTCGAGCCGGCCGCGGTCCGCCTCGATCAGGCTCCAGTCCGCCAGCACTTTGACCGCGCGGACGCCGACCTCGCGGGCCGCCGGCGGCAGCGGTCCGCCGGCGAGGCCCAGCCCGAGCTGCGTGGCCGGCGGGGCGGGCGCACCGGGCCCCTGGCCCAAAACCGCAGGGGCCAGCGACGCCGTCAGGGCCACCGCGACGATGGTCGCTGCGATCACGGGTGGCCGCGAGGAGGTCCAGCCGCCGCTCACGGTGCGCTCGCGCCGGCGCGGCGGCGCACGGGCAGCACCAGGGCGAGCGCGACGCCGATACTGTTCGCGATCAGATCGCGCACCTCGAAGTGCCGGTGTGGCGACAGTGCCTGGAGCGCCTCCAGCCCGAAACCGAACAGCCACGCGAGCGCGCCGGGAACCAGCGCGCCCCACCACAGCCCGCGCCCGCCGAGCGCGCGGCGCAGCAGCCAGGCCAGACCCAGGTAGGCCACTAGGTGCAGGGTCGTATCGCTGACGTCGAGGACATCGGGCGCCGGGGAGAGCGACCCCCAGGCGATGCCGAGCGTCCAGGCGGCGACGAGCAGCCAGTCGAAGGCACGAGAACCCACAACGGCTCCTGGTTCGGTGTGCAGCGTGCGGTCCCTCTCTCTGTGAGATACCCGACGGGCAGGAAGGCCACACCTCGGATGGAATAGAAGCGCCTTGTGCCCCCGGGGCCAACCCTCAGCCAGGAGGACCGACCATGTGGATGGTTCCGCGCGCCGTGACCGTCGTGGCCGGCGCGGGCGAAGGCGCGACCGACCTCAATGCGTTCGACCACGCGCTGCTGGACGCCGGCATCGCGAACCTGAACTTCCTGCGCGTGACCAGTATCTTCCCGCAGGGCGCGCGGGTGGTGCCGATGCGCCCGTTCGTCCCGGGCACGCTGATGCCCGCGGTCTATGCCCGCATCAGCCGGCACACCCCCGGCGAGCGCATCGCGGCCGCGGTGGGCGTCGGGATCGGCGAGGAAGGGTACGGCGTCATCATGGAGCACTCGCACACCGGCACCGCTGAGAACGCCGAGGAGATCGTCCGGAAGATGGTCGCCGACGCCATGGCCGCCCGCGGCCTGCATCTCCGGGAGATCGTGATCGGCGCGAAGGACCACGTGGTGCAGCGGATGGGCTGCGTGGTCGCCGCGGTCCTGTTCTGGCCGGACTGACGGGGGATCGGGCGTGAGCGCGGAGTGGATCACCGACATGGGCGGCCCGGGCTTCGCCCACATCTACCGGGTGGACGCGCTGCTGCACGACAGCCAGTCGCCCTACCAGCGCGTGCGCGTCATCCAGAATAGCGACTTCGGGCGGATGCTCGTGCTCGACGACGCCGTCCAGACCACCGAGGGGGACGACTTCATCTACCACGAGCTGCTGGCGCACGTGCCGCTGTGCGCCCATCCCGCGCCGCGGCGGGTGCTCATCGTCGGCGGGGGCGACGGCGGGCTCCTGCGCGAGGCCCTGCGCCACCCGATCGAGCACGCGACCATGGTCGAGCTCGACCGTGCGGTCGTGGACGTCGCGCGGCGGTTCATGCCCTCGATCCCCGGCGCGGCGTTCGACGACCCCCGCGCGCGCCTGGTCATCGACGACGGCATCCGGTTCGCGCGCGAGTCGAGCGAGGCGTTCGACGTGGCGCTGGTGGACTCCACCGACCCCAAGGGGCCCTCGCTCGGCCTGTTCTCATCCGCGTTCTACGGCGACCTGGCGCGCCGGCTGGGCCCGGCCGGCGTGCTCGCGGTACAGAGCGGGTCGCCGCTCTACCAGCAGGACGTCGTGGCGATGGTGCGCCGGCACATGCGGCCCCACTTCGCGTGGGTGCGCACGTATCTCGGGACCGTTCCCACCTACCCCGGCACGCTCTGGTCGTTCACGATCGGCTCGCAGGCGCGCGACCCGGCCGCGGTCGGGGCCGACGAGGTCGCCTCGCGCTTGGCGGGCATGGCGACCCGCTACTACACGGCCAGCCGCCACGCGGCACTGTTCGACCTGCCGCCCTTCGTCCGCGAGGCCGTCGGGCCGGACTAGCCGATGCCGTTCCTGGGCGCCCGCTCGCACGCACGGCCGGCGGCCGTGGTGCTCGGCGCACCCTACGACGCCACGGCCACGCACCGCCGCGGGGCGCGCGCCGCGCCCGCCGCGATCCGCTGGGCATCCGACGCGATCGAGACCTACAGCCCGCTGCGGGGCCGCGACCTGGACGATCTCGCCCTGGCCGATGCCGGCGACGTGGATCTCGACGGCTGCACACCGGAGGCCGCGGTGGCCCGGGTGCGCGACGCGATCGCGGCCGCACCCGGGCTGCCGCTACTGCTGGGCGGGGAGCACACGGTCACCGCAGGCGCCGTGACCGCGCTCGCCGCCAGACACCCGGACCTGGCGGTCATCGCGGTGGACGCCCACCTGGACCTGCGGGAGGAGTACGACGGCCACCGGTGGTCGCACGCCACGACACTGCGGCGGGTCGGCGAGCTCGTCGGGTTCGAGCGTCTGGTCGTGCTGGGCGCGCGATCGGGCACGCGCGCCGAGTGGGCGGCCGCGCATGCGCTGGCCCACTGCGCCCGCACCGGCGCGCTGCCCGACCACGTCTGGGCCGGTCTCGCCGACCGGCCGCTCTACCTCTCGGTGGACGTGGACGGGTTCGACCCCTCGGTGGCGCCGGGCACCGGCAACCCCGAGCCGCTGGGGCTGTCGGTATCCGATGTCGTCGCGCTGGTGGAGGTGCTGCGCCGCGGCCGCGTGGTCGGCTGTGACCTCGTCGAGGTCAGTCCCCCGCACGATCCCTCGGGCCAGACCGTCATGCTCGCGGCCTGGCTCGCTCGCGAGCTGCTGCTGGCGTTCTGCGGCTGACGACTGCCGCGCGCCGCCGCCGGCGCCGTCTTTGCACTATGCCCAGACCTGGCGGAAGACCCGCAGGGCGTTGCCGCCCAGGATCTTGTGGATGTGCTCGGGCGCATGCCCGCGGGCCCGCAGGCCGGCCGACAGGTTCGGCAGCTTCGACGCGTCCTCCAGGCCGGCGGGCGCCTGCGGGATACCGTCGTAGTCCGAGCCAAGGGCGACGTGGTCGGCGCCCATGACCGTCGCCATATACTCGATGTGATCGAGCACCCGGTCAAGCGAGGCGGCGCCCAAGAAGCCGGGATAGAAGTTGACGCCGACCACACCGCCGCGCTGCGCGATCGCCCGGAGCTGCGCGTCGGTCAGGTTCCGGGGGTGCGGGTGCAGGGCCCAGGCGTTCGAGTGCGAGGCGACCACCGGGCCGCGCGCGACGTCCATCAGGTCCCAGAACGACGCCTCGGAGAGGTGCGAGGCATCGATCACCATGCCCAGCTCCTCCATGCGCCGAACCACGGCCCGACCCAGATCGGTCAGCCCGCCGTGCTGCCGGCCGAGCACGCCGTCACCGAGCGGGTTGCTGGGGTTCCACGTCAGGCCGAGCATCCGCACGCCCTGCCGGTAGAGGTCGTCGAGGGCCTCCAGCCGGCCGCCCAGCGCGTCGCCGTTCTCGACGGACAGCACGGCGGCCACCTTGCCGGCGCCGCAGGCTTCCTCGATCGAGGCGACCGTCGTCGCATGCACCACGGCCTCGGGGCTGGCCTCGACCGACGCCCGGAACGCCTCGATCAACTCGCGCGCGCGCTGTGGGCCGCGCGGTGCGAGTCGGGGGGCCACGTAGGCCGCAAAGACCTGGACGCCCACCCCACCCTCTCGCAAGCGTGGCAGGTCAACATGCCCCCGGGCCGAACGCTCGGCCAGGCGCCGCGTCCCGGACTGGATATCGAGAAGGGTGTCGCAGTGCAGATCGACCACGACGGGGGACATGCGGACCTCCCGGACCGCGGCTACAGCGAGCCCGGGCAGGCGCAAGGGCTGGCCCCGCACTTGGGGCAGCCGGCGGCGTATCGGGACGCGGCGCGGGCCACATCGACGCCAGCCAGGGAGGCGACCGTGGCCGTCCAGGCCAGCACGTCGCTGACCTCCACCTCCAACCGCGCGGGGTCGCGATCGCGCAGCGCCCGCGCGAGCTCGCCCACCTCCTCCACGAGCCAGCGGAACGCGGCATCGGTGCCCCGCGCCCGGTCGCGGCCCCCGTAGGTCAGCTCGATTTGCCGCTGGAACTCGGCCAGGGTCACGGCGCCGCCTTCCCGACGGCGGATGCGAGCGCGATCAACTCTGCCAGCGGCAGCGGGCCAACCAGGGTCAGGCGCGTGCGCGGGCCGTCCCACAGCACCAGGCGCATGCTGCCCACCACGGCGGTGCGCGCCCCCGGCCCCAGCGCCGCCACGGCATCGCCGCGGCCGGACGGGCCGAAGCGGCCGGCCGGCGCCACGAACAGCGAGATCACCCGCGCCCCGTCGGAGTACTGCACGTGCGCGGCCAGCACCGGACCGTCGCGGACAGGCACACCGCCCAGGAGCGCGAACCCGCCGGGCAGCGTCTGCGGTACCCGCACGGGGAAGCCGACGCCGCGCTCCAGCACCGCGAGCGGGAGCACCGGGCCGGTCACTTCGGCCTGCGTGACGATCCGCGCCCCGGCCGGGGGCCGGGGCTGGAACAGGGCGGGCGGCAGGTTCAGACCGAAGCTGATGCGCGTGAAGTACGCGGTCAGGACGAGCCCGTCCGCCGGGTCGCGCTCCTCGACGCGCAGGGCCACGCCGGTCGTACGGTCGATCCACAGCCGGCGCTCACGACCGCCGGCGCGCGGCCACAGGCTGATGACTGCGGTCGGCCGGCCGATCACCTCCTCGGTACCGAGCCACCGCGCCCCGTAGCGCTCGATCGGGAAGCTCAGCGGCGCGTCGGTCATCGGCCCGAGGGAGGGACCCACGAACACCATATGGAGGCGCGGCTCGTAGTGCCAGGCCTGCAGGCCGTCGTCGATCAGGATGCGGCCGGCCACACCTTCGGGCGAAAGGAAGTCGAGTCGGGTGCGAGCGGGCCGCTTGTGCGCCTCGTTGAGCGTGACCGTCTCCATCTCGGCGCCGCGGAGCACGGAGAGGATTTTCGTGCCCTCGTAGTCCACGATCTGCGGGGCGAGCGCCGCGTGCCGCACCACCTGCTCGATGGTCACGCCGTCCGGGGTGGGCTGCCGCGGCCCGGTCTGGGAGGCCACGGGTGCGGCGGTCGTCAGCACCGCGGCCAGGGCCAGCAGCGCCAGCCAGCTCACCGGCGTCCCCCGCGCGGGTCCTCGCCGGCCAGGCGCAGGTTGGCGTCGGTCGAAACGAGCCCGATGTAGGCCCGATCGAGGAACGGGTCCTCGGCTGCGCTCTGCACCGCGGCGCGCATGAAGAGGTCTGGGCCGACCTCGGCCGCGCGCAGCCGCGTCTGGTGGTCGCGGACAATCGGGACCGCCACCAGGACCACGGCCAGCGCCGCGGCCGCCAGGGCCAGGGTCGGCCGCGGCCGCCCGAGCCACCAGGGCCTGGTCGGCTGCGCGAGCTTGGCGAGCACCCCGGCCTCGAAGTCCGGGGGCGGGGCCGGCGCGTCCAGCGCGCCGAGGAGGCGCTTGGTCTCGCGGAAGGCCTCCAGCCGTGTCTGACACGACGGGCAGCCATCCAGGTGCCGCCTGATCTCGTCGGCCTCCGCCGGGGAGATCTCGGCGTCGAGGTAGGCACTCAGCTCGCGCTCGAACGGGTGGCTCACTTCAGGCACCTGCCAGACTTCGTCGGATCGACCCCAGGCGCTCGCGCAGCGCGCGGCGCGCCCGGTGCAACCGTGACTTCACGGTCCCGATGGGGACACGCATCATGGACGCGATCTCCTCGTACGCGTACCCCTCCACGTCGGCGAGGACGACGACCATCCGGAGGTCCGGCGCCAGCCCGAGCAACGCCTGCTGGATGCGGCGGTCGATGGACGCGTCCAGGACCCGCTGCTCGACGTCTGTGGCCGGGTCCGCCCGTTCCCGCTGCACTTCGCCCGAGGCGGTCGCGAGCGGCTCATCGAGCGAGTGCAGACGGACGCCGCGCCGGCGCCGGAGCAGGTCGATGTACAGGTTGGAGACGATCCGGTACAGCCATCCCTCGAGCTGCGCCTCCGGGTCGATCCGGCTCCACGCCCGCCAGACGCGGATGAACGCCTCCTGCGCCAGGTCTCGCGCATCGGCTTCATTGCCAGCCATCCGATAGGCGATCGCGTACACGTGCCGTCCGTAGCGCCCGACGAGCCGCTCGAACTCCTCGCGATCGACCGGGCCCGGCGCCGGGCCCCTGAGCTTCTGGCGTCCCGCCAACCTCCACCTGCGGCCGCCGATGCCTACTCCATGCTACGGGGCCGGACCCACGCGGGTTCCGTCACTCGAGCCGGAGGTAGGGTTCCAACCGGCGGAAGAGTTTCGGGCCGATGCCGCGGACCTCCTGGAGGTCCTCCAGCCGCCGGAACAGCCCCTTGGCCTCGCGATGCTCGACGATCCGGCGCGCCAGGACCGACCCGACCCCGGGCAGGCGCTCAAGCTCTGCGGCGGTCGCCGTGTTCACGTTCACCGTCCCAACGGGCTCCCCTGCCCGGGCGGCATCCCCCGCCAGAGCCTCGCCGGGCGCGGTCCGGCGCCCGGGCGGAGGATGCGCGACGCGCCGGACCTGTTCGAACGGATACGGCGGCTGCGCGATCCGCGGGATGACCACGCGGTCGCCATCGCGCAACGGCGCGGCCAGGTTCACCTTACGCAGGTCGGCGATGAGGGTCGGTCCGTGCGCGGCGAAGATCGCGTCCTGGAGGCGGCTACCTGCCTTGAGGACATAGAGCCCGGGCCAGAGGACCTCACCCGCAACGTGGACGCTGATGAGCGCTACGTCCGGCGGCTGCTCCACTCTCGGCGGCGGCACCGGCCGGTAGGCGCGGCTGGCGACGACCACGGCGATACCGAGCGCCGCGGCCAGACCGAACAGCGCGATAGCTTCGGATCGGTCGATGGCGACCACCCCCCTCGCCCGATTCCATCGGCCGAGGGGGCCCGGTGTACCGGGGCTACCTGGCGACCACGTTCACGAGCCGGCCGGGCACGACGACGACGTCGGCCACGGTCTTGCCGTCCAGGTGCTGCCGGATCTTCGGGTTGGCCAGCGCGAGCGCGCGCGCCTGCTCCGCGCTGATACCCGCGTCCACCTCCACCCGGTCGCGCACCCGGCCGTTCACCTGGAGGACCAGGGTCACGCGCGGTGCGGTCGCCTTCGCGGCGTCGTAGGCCGGCCAGGGCTGATCGTGGACGCTGTAGGCACCACCCAGGTGTTCGACCCACAGCTCCTCGGCGATGTGCGGGCACAGCGGCGCCAGCAGCAGGACCAGCGCCCGGACGGCCTCGTCCCACAGCGACGCCGACGCCGAGGTCTGCGCGCGCTGCAACACGTTGGTGTACTCCATCAGCGCGGCGAGCGCGGTGTTCCAGCGAAACCCCTCCATGTCATCGGTCACTCGCCGGATGGTGCGGTGCATCCAGTATTCCAGCTCGCGGGCCGACACGCCCGCGCCCGCCGCCACGGTCTTCGCTGGGCCGGTGACCAGCGTCCAGACCCTGGTCAGGAACCGGGCGACGCCCTCGATACCCCGCGGGTTCCACGGGCCGCCCTGATCCCAGGGCCCGATGAACATCAGGTACGCGCGCAGGGTGTCGGCGCCGTAGCGCCGCACCAGTTCGTCGGGGTTGACGACGTTGCCGCGCGACTTGCTCATCCGATTGCCATCAGGCCCCAGGATGATGCCCTGGTTGAACAGGCGCAGCATCGGCTCGCCGAACGCGACCAGGCCGAGGTCACGCATGACCTTGGTCCAGAACCGCGTGTAGAGCAGATGCATGACCGCGTGCTCCACCCCGCCGGTGTATTGGTCTACCGGCAGCCAGTAGCGGCCGGCCTCGGGGTCGAACGGGCGGTCGGGGTCGTGCGGGCTTAGGTACCGGTACTGGTACCACGACGAGTCGACGAACGTATCCATCGTATCCGTCTCGCGCCGCGCCGCGCCGCCACACGACGGGCAGGCCGTGTGCAGGAACCCCTCGTGGTAGCGTAGCGGCGACTCGCCGGTCGGCCGGAACGCGGCGTCCTCGGGCAGCCGGACCGGCAGGTCGCGGTAGGGCACGGGCACGACCCCGCACCGGTCGCAGTAGACGATCGGGATGGGCGTGCCCCAGTAGCGCTGCCGGCTGATCAACCAGTCGTGCAGACGGTAGTGAACCTTGCGCTCGCCGATGCCGCGCCGGACGATCTCGTCGGCCACCCGCCGCCAGCCCTCGTCCGATGGCAGCCCGTCGAAGGGCCCGGAGTTGACCATGGTCCCCTCGCCCAGGTAGGCCTCCCGGAGCGGCTGGCCGTCCCAGCCCGGCGGCGCGATGACCACCGGAACGGGCAGGTCGTACTTCCGCGCGAAGTCGAAGTCGCGCGCATCGTGCGCCGGCACGCCCATGATGGCGCCGGTGCCGTACGTCAGCAGCACGTAGTCGGCGACGTAGACCGGGACCGGCGCCTGGCTCATCGGGTTGATCGCGTAGGCGCCGGTGAAGACCCCGTCCCGCTCCCGCTCGGTGGACAGCCGCTCGATGTCCGACTCGCGGGCGGCCTTGTACTTGTAGGCTTCCACCGCCGCGCGTTGTGCCGGCGTCGTCAGCGCGTCCACCAGTGGGTGCTCGGGTGCCAGCACACAAAACGTCATCCCGTAGACGGTGTCGGGCCGCGTCGTGAACACGCGGAACGCCGCATCCGGGTGATCGCGCACGCGGAGCTCGAACTCGACGCCCTCGCTCCGGCCGATCCAGTTGGTCTGGAGCGTGCGCACCCGCTCGGGCCACTCGATGCCGGAGAAATCGAGCAGCTCGTCGGCGTACGCCGTGATCTTGAGGAACCACTGTTCCAGGTTCTTCTTCACGACCGGCGTGCCGCACCGCTCGCACACGCGCTCCTCGCCGACGACCTGCTCGCGCGCCAAGGTGGTGTTGTCCTTGGGGCACCAGTCCACCGGCGCCAGCGCGCGGTAGGCCAACCCGCGCTCGTACATCTTCAGGAAGAACCACTGGTTCCAGACGTAGTACTCGGGGTCGCAGGTGACCACCTCGCGCTGCCAGTCCCACATCGCGCCCATGGACCGGAGTTGCCGGCGCATGCGCTCGATGTTGTCCATCGTCCACCGGTAGGGGTGGATGCCGCGCTCGATGGCCGCGTTCTCCGCGGGTAGCCCGAAGGCATCGAACCCGATCGGCAGCATCACGTTGTAGCCGCGCCGCCGCTTGTACCGGGCGAGCGCGTCCGAGGGGCCCATGGGGTACCAGTGGCCAACGTGGAGGTCGCCCGAGGGATACGGGTACATCGTGAGCAGGTAGAACTTCGGGCGCGGGTCACCGTCGGGCGCGTGGTGCAGCCCGTCGGCCTCCCACCGGGCCTGCCACTTCGGCTCGATCGTCGCCGGGTCGTACCGCATGCGCGTCCTCCCGCCGGGTGCCGGCTCAGGCACCGGAGAGCACGGGCACCGGGGTCAGCCAGCCGTGCCGGTCGGGCAAGCGTCCCGCGGTGATGCCGAAGAACTCCTCCTGTAGCCGCGCCGTGATCGGGCCGCGGCGGCCCGCGCCCACGGGCACGCGGTCCACGGACCGCACCGGCGTGATCTCGGCGGCGGTGCCGGTGAAGAAGACCTCGTCGGCGACATAGAGCATCTCGCGGGGGATCGGCATCTCCCGCACCTCGATCCCCAGGTCGCGGCACAGCCGCAGCACGACGGTGCGGGTCACGCCGCCCAGGATCGAGGCGGCCAGCGGCGGGGTGAGGACCACCCCGTCCCGAACCACGAAGAGATTCTCTCCGCTGCCCTCGCTGAGCGTCCCGCCCACGTCCAGGGCGATACCCTCGGCGAACCCATTGTCCGTCGCCTCCATCACGACGAACGCCGAGTTCACGTAGTTGCCGCCGATCTTGCCCATGCCCGGGTGCGTGTCCGGGGCCATGCGGCGCCAGGAACTCACCATGACGTCCACGCCCTGCTCGATCGCCTCGGCGCCGAGGTACCGGCCCCACTCGATGGTGATCACCGCCACGTGGAGCGGGCACTTCCGGTGGTCCACGGCGAACGACTCGACGCCGCGGAACACGACCGGCCGGATGTAGCAGCTCCGGTGGCCGTTGGCGCCGACGGTGTCGAGAATCGCCCGCGAGAGCTCCTCGCGGCTGTAGGACAGCGGCATCCGAAAGATGCGGCAGGAGTCCTCCAGCCGCCGCACGTGCGGTTCCAGGCAGAAGACCGCCGGGCCGGAGGCGGTCTCGTAGCACCGGATGCCCTCGAAGACGCTCGACCCGTAGTGGACGACGTGCGCGGCCACGTGGATCTTCGCGTCCTCCCAGGGCACCAGCGCCCCGTCCATCCAGATCCGACTCGACGCCTTCACCGCCGTCACCCCCAGAAAACAGCGACGCCGCCTCGTCCCAGGGACGAAGGCGGCCTCCGCGGTACCACCCCGGTTGACAGGCGCATCTGGTGGACCCGAGGGGAATCGAACCCCTAACCTCCCGCACGCCAAGCGGGCGTTCTCCCGTTGAACTACGGGCCCGGATGCCTGTCCGCTTGTCCCCGTCTCGTGGGGCCGCCGGTGGAGGCTACGGCGTCAGGTCGCCTCCACGGCTCGCGGGCGAGTTCGGCCCGGCCGCCGGTCGGATCGCACCCGCTCCCGACTCTCTCGACGGCAGCCCGTCGGCCTACTGCTCCCGGTCTTCGCCGGTCTGGCGATGGGCGACGCGCCCATCGGTGGCATTATAGCCATCGGGGCGAAACAGCGTCAACACGCGCCCCAACGCCGGCGGCGAGATGCCTCAGAGCTTGTACCCGAACCGCCGCAAGAGGTCCTTCCGCCACGCCACCTCGCCGGGGTCCTCTACCCCGAGGGGGACCTGGCCGTCCAGCACGCCGAGCACCCCGCGCTGGTCGCCGTCGGCGGCCACGACCACGCGCAACGGGTTCGCCGTCGCACAGAAGACGCGGACCACCTCGGGGCAGGCCTTGACAGCATGGAGGACGTTGATCGGAAAGAACCCGTCGCCGAGGACGACGACGAAGACGTGGCCGGCGCCGATCGCCTGCGCGTTGCGTGTCGCCAGGTCGACCAGCGCGTCGTCGGTGCCGGAGCGACGGATCAGCCGCTTGCCGCTCGCCTCGCAGAAGGCCAGGCCGAACCTGATCCCGGGCACCGCGGTGACCATCGCCTCGTGCAGGTCCTCCACCGTCTTGATGAAGTGGGCCTGCCCGATGATCACGTTGAGCGTCTCGGGCTTCTCGACCGGCACCAGGGTCAGCTCCACGGCACTATCGTATCACCGTCAGGGCTGGTGGGGCGCGCCCCAGGCCCGCGGCTCCTCGGCGAGCAGCGAGAGCGCGTGCGGCAGGACGGGCAGCAGGACCTCCAGCCACTCGCGCACCGCCCTGGGACTGCCGGGCAGGTTGACGATCAGGGTTCGGCCGCGGATGCCGGCGACACCACGGGAGAGCACGGCGAGCGGTGTCGCGATCGAGGTGCGCAGGCGCGCGAGCTCTGGCAACCCGGGCACGAGGCGCTCCACGACCTCGACGGTGGCCTCGGGCGTGATGTCGCGCGGCGCCAGCCCGCTGCCTCCGGTGGTCAGCACCAAATCCACGCGCAGATCGTCGGCGTAGCGGCGCAACCTCGCCGCGATGCGCGCGCGGTCGTCTGGCAGGACCTCGCGTACCTCCACTGCAGCGCCGACCGCGGCGAGGGCGGCGGCGACCGCATCGCCGCTCTCGTCGGCGCCCGCGCCCCGCGCGACGGTCTCGCTGAGGGTGAGCACCGCGACGCGGCGGCCGTGGAGCGAGGCCACGCTCAGCGCTCCCCGGGCCGGCGGTAGGTACCGCTGCGGCCGCCGCGCTTAGCCACCAGGCGGACCCGGTCGATGGTCATGCCGCGGTCGGCGGCCTTGCACATGTCGTAGACCGCAAGCGCGGCCACGGCGGCGGCCACCAACGCCTCCATCTCGACCCCGGTCGGGGCCACGGTCCTGGCGCGCGCCTCGATCGCCACGCCCCGGGCCGCGGGCGCGGCGCGCACCTGGATGTCGGTGAGCGGGATCGGGTGGCAGAGCGGGATCAGCTCCGCGGTGCGCTTGGCGGCCATGACGCCGGCGAGCTGCGCGACCTCGAGCACGTTGCCCTTGGCGATGCGATTCGCTCGGACGAGCGCCAGGGTCTGGGGCCGCATGCGGACCACGGCCCGGGCGACGGCCTCGCGCGCGGTAGCCGGCTTGGCGGACACATCGACCATGCGCGCGCGACCCCGCCGGTCGGCGTGCGTGAGGCGCGTCATCCCCATAGCCGGACCTCCACCTCGTCGCCCTCCGCCACGCGGGCGCCCGGCGCGAGGACCACGATGCCGTCCGCGCGCACGAGCGAGGTCAGCACCAGCGAGCCGGCCGGCAGCGCCACGGCCCACACCTCGGTGCCTCTCGCTTCCAGGCGTACGCGCCGGTAGTCCTCGCGGCCCTTCGCTCCCTCGATCGCGGTAGCCGCGCGCGCGCGCACCGTTCGCCACGGCCCGGTGCGGGGATCAGCGCCAAGGAGTCGGTCCAGCACCGGCCGGGCAAAGAGCTCGAAGATCACCAGCGCGGACACCGGGTTGCCGGGCAGCCCGATCACCGGCACCCCACCCGCCGCGGCGAGCACGGTGGGCTTCCCGGGGCGGACGGCGACGCCGTGCACGAGGATGCCCGGCGGCCCCAGCGCCTCGATCGCCTCGGCGACCACGTCGCGCTCGCCGACCGACGAGCCGCCCGAGATCAGTACCATCTCGTGGATGGCTGTCGCGTCGCGCAGCGCGTCCTCGACGGCGGTGCGCTCGTCCGGCACGATCCCCAGCACCGTGGGCAGGCCCCCGGCCGCGCGGACCGCGCCAGCGAGGGCCGCACTGTTCATGTCGTGCACCTGGCCCGGCCCCAGGCGCACGCCGGGCGGTACCACCTCGTCACCGGTGGCCAGGATCGCGACACCGGGCGGCCGCGTGACCTGGACGCGCGCGACCCCTTGCCCGGCCAGCACGCCCAGGTCGGCCGGCCGCAACCGCCGGCCGCGCGACAGGAGCGTCTCACCCGCACGCACGTCGATGCCGCGGTCGACCACGTTCTCGCCCGCCCGCACCGACCGTCGCACCGCCACCGTCTCGGAGGTGATCTCCACCTCCTCCTGCATCACGACCGCGTCCGCGCCAGGGGGCAACATGCCGCCGGTGGGCACGCGCACAGCCGTACCCGGGACGACCGTCGCCGTCGCGGCGGCGCCCATCGGCACCGCGCCGGCCGCCCGCAGGACCACCGGCGCCGCGGCGCTCGCGGCCGCGGTATCCGCGGCACGCAGCGCCCATCCGTCCACCGCCGAGCGCGCAAACGGCGGCTGGTCGGTGAGGGCCACCAGGTCCGCCGCGAGCACGCGGCCCACCGCCTCGGCGACCGGGACGGTCTCGACGCCCGGTAGCGCCAGGCGGAGCGCGTCGAGGTAGCGCGCCAGCGCCTGCGCCGGGGTCGGCAGATCGGTGAAGGCGGTCAGTCGGGGGGTCAGCCTACAGCACTCCTACCGCGCGGCCCGCGCGGGCGAACGCCTCGAGCGCCGCCTCGAGCTGCGCGTCGGTGTGCGCGGCGGTGACGATCGTGCGCACACGGGCGCGGCCGCGTGGGACCGTGGGGAACGCGATGCCGAGCGCAAAGACGCCCTCCTCGAACAGGTGGTCCGAGAGCGCCATGGCGCGCCGCTCGTCGCCCACGATCACCGGCGTGATCGGGGTCTCGCTGGCCCCCGTGTCGAACCCGCGCCGCTGCAGGCCTTCTTTGAAGCGGCGCGCGTTGCGCCACAGCCGGGCGATCAGGTGCGGCTCCTGCTGCACCAGGCGCACCGCGGCGAGCGCCGCTGCGGCCACCGACGGCGGGTGCGAGGTCGAGAAGAGCAGTGGCCGCGCCCTGGCCATCAGCAGCTCCACCAGCGCGCGGCTGCCCGCCACGTAGCCGCCCAGACCCGCGAACGCCTTGGAGAGCGTCCCGACCTGGATGTGGACGCGACCGTGGAGCCCGAAGTGGTCCACCGTACCCCGACCGTCTTGGCCCAGCACCCCGCTCGCGTGCGCGTCGTCCACCATCATGATCGCGCCAAACTCCTCGGCGGCCTCGACCAGCGCCGGCAGCGGCGCGATGTCGCCGTCCATGCTGAACACCCCGTCGGTGATGAGCAGGCGCCGGCGCGCACCGCGCGAGGCGGCCAGCAGCCGGCGGGCCGCCTCGGCGTCCTTGTGGGGGAAGATCTTCTTCTCGGCGCCGGAGAGCCGGCAGCCGTCGATGATGCTCGCGTGGTTCAGCTCGTCGCTGACGACCACGTCCTCGGGCCCCAGCAGGGCGGCGACCGTCCCGGCATTGGCCGTGAAGCCGGACTGGTAGAGCAGGACGGCCTCGGTACGCTTGAACGCGGCGAGCTCGGCCTCCAGCTGCTGGTGGATCGCCATGTTCCCGGCGATGGTGCGCACCGCGCCTGAGCCGACCCCCAGCGTGGCGATGGCGTCGAGGGCCGCCGCCTTCAGCGCCGGGTGGTCGGCGAGACCCAGGTAGTTGTTGGAGCACAGGTTGATGACCTCGCGGCCGTCGTAGCGCGCGATGGGCCGCTGCGGTCCCTCGAGCAGGCGCGGCCACCGCCCCAACCCCCGCGCGCGAAGGTCGGCCAGCTCCGCGTCCACGAAGCCGAGCGGCGAGGTCAGCTCAAGGCTCAATGGTCAGGATCACCTTCCCGGCCCCGCCGGCCTCCAGGAGGGCGAAGGCCTCCTCGAACCGCTCCAGGGGCAGCCGGTGCGTGATCACCGGCGCCACATCGAGCCCTCGCCGCAAGAGCGTGGTCATCTGTTCCCATGTCTGCCACAACCGTCGGCCGAAGATACCCTCCAGGCGCACGGCTTTGAAGATCACCTGGTCGGCCAGGTCGAGCTCCACCGGCGCCGACGGCAGGCCCAGCAGGCCCACCCAGCCGCCGCTGCGAACCGCGCGCAGCGCGTCGCGGATGCCCGCGGGATGCCCGGACATTTCCAGGACGACGTCGGCGCCGCCACCCGTCAGCTCCTGGATGCGCTCGGCCGCCGGCTCGGCAGAGGCATCGATGACCACGTCGGCGCCCAGCCCCCGGGCCAGGGCAAGCCGGCCAGGCCGGACGTCGGTTGCGATCACCAGCCCCGCGCCCGCCGCCCGGGACACGGGAATCGCCATAAGCCCGATCGGGCCGCAGCCGGTAATCGCGACGGTGCGCGTGGTGATGTCCGTGGCGAGCGCGGTGTGGACCGCGTTCCCGAGCGGGTCCATGATGGCGCCGATCTCGGTGCGAATCGCCGGGTCGAGCCGCCAGGCGTTCCTGGCGGGCATCACCACGTACTCGGCGAACGCGCCGTCGCGGTCCACACCGATGATCTCGAGTCGGTCGCAGATGTGCGCCTGCCCGTGGCGGCAGCGCGGGCACCACCCGCAGACGACGTGACTCTCCCCGGCCACGCGGTCCCCGACCGCGACCTCGACAACGCCCTCGCCAACCGCGGCCACCGTGCCGCAGAACTCGTGGCCGATCGTGCGCGGCGGCCGCACACGGGACCGCGCCCAGGCGTCCCAGCGGAAGATGTGCAGGTCGGTCCCGCAGATGCCCCCCGCGGCGACCCGGACGAGGACCTCGCCGCGGCCGGGCGAGGGGACCGCTACCTCCACGATCTCGAACCCGGGCGCCGGCGCGGTCTTCACCAGCGCCCGCATGCGTGTCGGGAGGACCGCCAGGCCGGCCCGCGTCGGCGCAGGCTGCATCCGGGTCACGCGTGAGGCTTCGACGCCCCGCCAAGCCTCCTCCTGCGCCGCCCCGGTGACACGCTCGTGACCCGCGGGTGGGAGCCTGTGGGGTCGATGGCAGGAAGCCCGCCGGGGCGGCGCCAAAGGGTTCTCGCCCGGAGGCCGGGACCCAGGCCCGCCCGCGGGGAGGAGTCGCGGTATGTCACAGCTCTGGCACCCCCTGGTCGTCCACTTCCCGATCGCGCTATGGATCACGAGCGCTCTTTTCGACCTGCTGTACCTGTGGCGGGGCGAGGCGTTCCACGCGCGGGCGGCGAAAGTTCTGATCGGCCTGGGGCTGCTCGGCGCGCTGGTCGCCGTGGGCACAGGCTACCTGGACCTGGGCCGGTTCTCGCCCGAGGAGCTGGGGCCAGCGTTCCTCGGCCTGCACCGGACGCACCAGGCGTTCGCGGTGGCCGCGACGCTGACCTACGCGGCCAGCTTCGCCGTCCGGCTCCGGCGGACGCCGGGACGCGGCGTCGTGGCGCTGCTGGCGCTGACCGGTGCGGCCCTGATCGGCTGGGCCGCGTGGCTGGGCGGCGAGCTGCGCATGAGGATGTGACCGTGGCCGGGCCGCGCATCCTCGTCGTCGACGACGAGCCGCACATCGTCGAGCTGGTCCGTTACAACCTCCAGCAGGAGGGGTTCGAGGTGCTCACGGCCGGTGACGGCGAGACGGCGATCATGCGCGTGCGGGCCGACCGCCCGGATCTCGTGGTGCTCGACATCATGTTGCCGGGGCTGGACGGGCTGGAGGTCTGCCGGCGGATGCGGCGGGAGTCCGCGGTACCGATCATCATGCTCACCGCGCGCGGCGGTGAGGTCGAGCGGGTCGTGGGGCTCGAGCAGGGCGCCGACGACTACGTGACCAAGCCGTTCAGCCCGCGCGAGCTGGTCGCGCGCGTGCGCGCGGTGCTGCGCCGGCGCGTGCGCGAGGTGGCGGCGGCGCCCCACGAGCCCCTGCGCGTGGGCGCGCTCCACCTGGACCCCGCGACGCGCGACGTCACGCTCCACGGCCGGCGCGTGGACCTGACGACGCGCGAGTTCGACCTCCTGTGGCTGCTCATGCGCTATCCCAACCGGGTCTTCTCGCGTGACTTCCTGCTGGAACACCTGTGGGGCCACGACTTCTACGGCAGCACGCGCACCGTGGACATGCACGTCAGCCGGCTGCGCGAGAAGATCGAGGACGATCCGGCCACACCCACCTACATCGCCACCGTGCGGGGGGTGGGCTACAAGCTACAAGCCGCGGCGTCCGGCCGCCAGCGGGTACGCTCATGAAGACCCGGTCCGTCCGCGCCCGTCTCGTCAGCTCGTACATCCTGCTCGTGTCGCTCTGCCTGGTCCTGGTCGCCACGTTCGTCACCTGGCGGCTGCAGCGGCAGTACATGACCACCTACGGGTCGGTCGTGCTGACGCAGTCACGCATCATCAGTCGTATGCTCGAGCAATACGTCGCCGAGGGGGAGCGCGATGTGGCGCGGCTCGAACGGCTCGCCCAGGAGTTCCGGTGGCGGCCCGACCTGACCATTACCGTGCGTTCGCCCGCGGCGGTAGCCGGGGACGCGCCGCCCGAGCTGGTTGCCGCGCTGCGAGGCGAGCCGGCCCAGGTGGTCCGCGACGACGCGGCCACCGGCGAGCAGCGCGTCTTCGCGGCCGCGCCGGTCGCCGCCGGCGGACAGACGGTCGCCGTGGTGCATCTCTCGGTGCCCACCGGCTGGGTGTGGGTGCAACTCCGGCGCATGCTGCCGCAGCTGGGGATCGCGCTCTTCATCGGCCTGGTGGCCGCCTGGCTCGTGGGCGGACGGCTGGCCCGCAGCCTGGTAGAGCCGATCGACGAGCTGACCCGCATCGCGGCGCGGATGAGCGCCGGCGACCTAGCGCAGTCGGTGCGGCCGCGCGGTCCGGACGAGATCGGCCGCCTCGGCGAGATGTTCAACCAGATGGCGGACCGCCTACGCGCGACGATCACGACCGTGACCGCCGAGCAGACGAAGCTGGCCGCGGTGATGGCCGCGATGGTGGACGGGGTCATCGCCACCGACCGGAGCGGCCGGGTCATGCTGGCCAATCGCGCGGCGACCGAGCTGCTAGGCTGGGCGCCCGGGGCGCCGGGCCGCGACGGGATCGGCTGGCCCCGGCTCCGCGCGGTACTCGACGACGCGGCGGCGTACGGCCGGGTGACCGCCGAGGAGCTGCCGCCGTCGGAGACGGCCGACCGGCTCGTGGAGGTCCACTGCGCGCCCCTGCCCGGCGACGGCCGCCCCGGGGGCGCGGTGGCGGTGCTGCGCGACGTGACCGAACTGCGCCGGCTGGAGCGTGCGCGCCGGGAGCTGACGGCCAACGTCTCCCACGAGCTGCGCACGCCGCTGACCTCCATCAAGGGGTTCGCGGAGACGCTGCTGGCCGGGGCGATGCGCGACGAGCGCACCTGTCGGCACTTTCTGGAGATCATCGACCAGGAGGCGAACCGGCTGGTGAAGCTCGTGGACGACCTGCTGGACCTCTCGCGTCTGGAGAGCAAGCGCCTCAGCCTGGAGCTCGGCCAGGTGCGCGTCGGCGACGTGGTGGCCGAGGCGGTCACGAAGATGCGCCAGCTGGCCGGCGGACGGGCGCTGGAGCTTCATCCTGCCCCGGGGGACGTCACCGTGCTCGCGGACCGCGACCGGCTGGCGCAGGTGATGACCAACCTGCTCGACAACGCGATCAAGTTCACGCCCGACGGCGGCCGCATCGCCGTGGGGTGGCGCACGCTGAACGGCGAGGTCGAGGTGACGGTGGCCGACGACGGCCCGGGGATTGCGCCGGCCGACCTCCCGCACATCTTCGAGCGCTTCTACAAGACCGACCGGTCGCGGGCCGCGGCCGCGGGCGGTACCGGGCTCGGACTGGCGATCACCAAGCACATCGTGGAGGCCCACGGCGGCCGGATCCGGGTCGCGAGCGCGCCCGGCCAGGGGACGACCTTCGCGTTCACGCTGCCGCGAGACGCCGACTAGCCGCCCAGGTAGGCGCGGCGGACCTCCTCGTTCGCCTGGAGCTCCCGCGCGGTCCCGGCCAGGGCGATCTCGCCGGTCTGCAGCACGTATCCCCGGTGCGCGATCTCCAGGGCCATGAAGGCGTTCTGCTCGACGAGCAGGATCGTCGTGCCCGCGGCGTTGATCTGGCGGATGGTCTCGAAGATCTGCTCCACGAGCACGGGCGCCAGGCCCATTGACGGCTCGTCGAGCAGCAGCAGGGTTGGCCGGGTCATCAGCCCTCGGCCGATCGCCAGCATCTGCTGCTCGCCGCCCGAGAGCGTCCCGGCCACCTGCTGCAGACGCTCGCGCAGCCGGGGAAAGAGCGCGAAGACGCGCTCCAGGTCCTCCTCGATCGCCGCGCGGTCGGTCCGCCGGAAGGCGCCCATCTCCAGGTTCTCCCGCACGGTGAGGCGGCCGAAGATGCGGCGCCCTTCCGGCACCTGGACGACGCCGCGGCCGACGATCTCGTGCGGCGGGTAGGCGGCGAGGTCCTGACCGCCGAGCAGGACCCGGCCCTGGCGCGGCCGCAGCAGCCCGCTGATCGCATTGAGGGTGGTGCTCTTGCCCGCGCCGTTGGCGCCGATGAGGGTGACGATCTCGCCGGCCTCGACCGCGACGCTGATGCCCTTGAGCGCGTGGATGTGCCCGTAGTAGACGTGCAGGTCCTGCACCTCGAGCAACGCCATCAGGACCGGGTCCCCCCCGCGCCGGTCGCCTGGCCGCGCGCGCGGCCCAGGTAGGCCTCGATGACCTTCGGGTCGCGCTGAACCTCCGCGGGCGAGCCTTCGGCGATCTTCACCCCGTAGTCGAGCACCGTGACCCGGTCGGAAACGCCCATGACCACGCGCATGTTGTGCTCGATAAGCAGGATCGTGAGGCCCAGGTCGGACCGCAACCGGCGCAGGAACGCCATGAGCGTCTGCGCCTCCGCCGGCGACATCCCCGCGGTCGGCTCGTCGAGGAGCAGCAGGCGCGGCCGGCTGGCCAGCGCCCGCGCGATCTCCAGCCGGCGCTGGTCGCCGTAGGGCAGGTTGTGGGCCGGCTCGTTGGCGCGGTCGGTCAGACCGACCAGCCGGAGCAGCTCCCCCGCGCGCCGCAGGGCGTCGCGCTCGACCGCGTGGAACCGCGGCGTGTGAAGCAGCGCATCCCACACCCCCAGCGGCAGCCGGCTGTGCATCCCGACCAGCACGTTCTCGAGCGCGGTCATGTTGCCGAACAGTCGGATGTTCTGGAAGGTGCGGCACACGCCCAGCGCGGTGATCTGGTCGGGGCGCAGCCCCACCAGCGGCCGACCGGCGAAGGTCACCCGTCCCTCGTCCGGCACGTAGGCGCCGGTGAAGACGTTGAACAGGGTAGTCTTGCCGGCGCCGTTCGGTCCGATGATGCTGGCGATCAGACCCTCGTCGAGCGTGAAGTCCACGCGGTTCACCGCGACGAGGCCGCCGAACCGTTTGGTCACCCCCGCCGCCTGGAAGAGCATGGCCTACGAGCTCCCTCCCGTCACCACCTGCTCCGCCGCCGCGGCGCGCGCCTCCTCGATCTCCATGCGCCGCCGCGCCGACGGCAGGATGCCCTGCTGGCGGAAGATCATCATCGCGATCAAGATGACCCCGAAGACCATGCGCTCGTACTTCGCGGGCTCGAGCTGCGTCGGCAGGTCGGCCAGGTTGAACCCCAGGATCGAGACGCCGGCCGACTTCCACGCGTTGAGCGTCAGCGAGAGCTGCTTGAGGACCTGCAGGTTGAGGATGGTGACCGCGCTGGCGCCCAGGATCGCGCCGGGGATACTCCCCATGCCGCCGAGGATGACCATCGCGAGCACGCCGATGGATTCCATGAACGTGAAGCTCTCCGGGTTGATGAAGAGCTGCTTGGCCCCGAACAGCGCTCCCATCGCGCCGGCGAACGAGGCCCCCGCGGCGAACGCCAGCAGCTTCATCGGGACCAGCGGAATGCCCATCGCCACCGCGGCCGCCTCGTCCTCCCGGATCGCTTCCCACGCACGCCCGATGTGCGAGTCCTTGAACCGCTGGGTGACCAGGATCACCACCAGCACGATCACCATGACCAGGAAGTAGAAGTAGAGCGGGTAGAGGAAAGCGGGCTCCGTGGACACCCCCAGGCGGGCCACCACCGGCGCGAAGAACAGGGGCGGCCGTCCCACCGGCGTGATGCCGATCGGGCCGTTGGTGATGTTGACCGGCTTGTCCAGGTTGTTGGCCAGGACGCGGATGACCTCCCCGAAGCCCAGCGTGACGATGGCCAGGTAGTCGCCGCGCACCCGCAGCACGGGCAGCCCCAGCAGCACCCCGGTCAGCGCCGCCAGCGCCACGGCCACCAGGAGGAACGGGAAGAACCACCAGCCTGGCAGCGGGAAGATGGCGGTCGCCGCCGGCCAGATCTTCAGCGCCTGCGGCGACCCGAAGATCGCCCACGCGTACGCCCCGACCGCGTAGAACGCCACGTAGCCCAGGTCCAGCAGGCCGGCCAGCCCGACGACGATGTTGAGCCCCAGCGCGAGCGCGACGAAGATGCCGACCTGCGTCGCGACCTCGAGGTAGAAGGTGTTGCTCGTCCCGACCACCGGCATGATGACGACCAGGATCGCGAACACCGCCGCGGCCCGGAACCGGGGCGGGACCTCCAGGCGGTAGACCAGCAGCATGGAGGCCATGAACAGCAGGAACGCCGGCAGCGACCGCGGCACCGCGGCGACCAGCGCCCCGGTGCCGACCACGTAGGCCGCGACCAGCGCCGCGCGCAGGGTGGGGCTAGAGCTTCTCACGCACCACCTCACCCAGCAACCCGCGCGGCCGGAACATCAGGATCAGGATGAGCACGCTGAACGCGAAGATGTCCTTGTACTCGGCGCCGAACGCCCCGCCGGTCAACAGCGACATGTAGGAAGCCGCGAGCGTCTCGAGCATGCCCAGCACCAGCCCGCCCACCATGGCGCCCGGGACGTTGCCGATGCCGCCCAGTACCGCGGCGGTGAACGCCTTGATGCCGGGGATGAAGCCCGTGTAGGGGTTGATGGTGCCGAACTGCACCCCGAACAGCGCCCCCGCCGCCCCGCCCATCGCCCCGCCGATCAGAAAGGTCAGCGAGATCATGCGCCCCACGTTGATGCCCATCAACCCCGCGGCCGCCTGGTCCTCGGCCACGGCGCGGATCGCCGTCCCGAGCCTGGTCCGGTTGACGAAGAGCGTGAGCACGACCAACATGAGCAGCGACGCGACGACGACCAGGATGGACTTGATCGGCACGTCGATGTCGCCCGCGATCGCGATGCGGAGGTCGAAGAACTCGACGACCGGGTAGGTCAGGTAGAAGGCGTTCCGCCACAGGCTCTCGACCAGCCGGATCGCATCCTGCAAGAAGAACGACACCCCAATGGCCGAGATGAGCGGGATCAGCCGTGGCGCCCCGCGCAGCGGCCGGTAGGCAATGCGCTCGACTGCGACCGCGAGTACCGCGCTCACCAGCATGGCCACGAGCACGATGACCGCGAGCAGCGCCAGCGGATGCAGGGCACCCAGTGTCCCACCGGCTTGCATGATGAGCAAGATCTCCGCCCCGACGAACGCCCCGGTTACGAAGATCTCGCTGTGGGCGAAGTTGATCATCTGGAGCACGCCGTAGACCATCGTGTAGCCGAGCGCGATCATGGCGTACACGAAGCCCAGCACCAGGCCGTCGACGACGACCGAGGGGAAGATGGCGATGAGCACGTCCCACTCCACGGGCGCTCCGGCTCCTCCCCGGGCTAGGCAGTCGGGGGCACGTCCCAGGCGCGCCGAGGGAGGGGCCTCGGGCGACGACCCCTCCCTCGCGATACCACGACCGTGGCGAGCTTACATCGACCCGCTGGGCGGTTTGATGTCGAGACGCTTCACCAGCCGGTTCTGGCCCCACTTGGTGGGGTCGCCGGAGACGATCTGGATCACGAAGTACGTCGCGGGGACCGGGTCGCCCTTCGCGTCGAACGTGAAGGTACCGGTCAGGCCCTTGAACGCCCGCGTCTTATGGACCTCGGCCGTGACCTGCTCGCGGGTCGGCCGGCGGCCGCCGTTGGCCGTCACCGCGCGCTGGATCGCGGCGAGCCCGATCGCCATGGCGTCATACGCCTGCGCGGCGAACGGCTCGGGGTCCTTGCCGTACTTGGCCTTGTAGTCCCGCGCGAACTTCGCCGCGGCCGGGTAGACCGCGGTCGGGCCGGCGACGGTGCTGTAGGTCATGCCCACGATCGCGCTCCCCGCGATCTTCGCCAGCTCGCTGGAGTCCATGCCGTCGGGTCCCATGAACCGGGATCGCAGTCCCTTGGCCCGCGCCTGCTTGAAGAAGACGCCGGCCTGGTCGTAGATGCCACCGAAGTAGACCAGCTCGGGGTTCCGCGCCCGGATGGGGTTGATGATGGGGTCGAAGTTGGCCTTCTCCTCGGTGCCCTCGAAGCCGAGCACCCGCATGCCCACCTTCGGCGCGTGCTGCCGGAAGAACTCGGCGACGCCCTGGCCGTAGGCGGTCTTGTCATGAAGAATGTAGACCGTCTTCACCTTCAGCTCGGTGGCCGCATACTCGGCGCCCACCACGCCCTGGACGTCGTCGCGGCCGACGATGCGGAAGACGTTCCTGAGCTTGCGGTCGGTAATGAGGGGGTTGGTGTTCGCCGGGGAGATCATCGCCAGCATGCTGTCCTTGTAGACCTCCGACGACGGGATGGCCACGCCGGAGTTCAGGTGCCCCACCACGAGCAGGATCGCGGGGTCGGTCACCAGGTTCCGCGCATTCGCTACGCCCACGTCCGGCTTCGCCTGGTCGTCGAACGGGACGAGCTCCAGCCGGAACCCCATCCGGGTCAGCGGGCCGCCCAGCTGCTCGAGCGCGAGCTGCGCGCCGTTCTTGATGCCCTCACCGAGGGCCGCCTGCCCGCCCGAGAGCGGGCTCTGCGTGGCGATCTTGATGGTCCCCAGCTGCTGCGCCTGGACGGGCAGTGCCGGCAGGGACAACGCCGCGATCGCCAGGGCGGCGAGCACGGCCGCGAGGACGCGTGATCCCTTCATAGACACCTCTCCCTTTGGCCGAGAGTGTGGTGGCAGTTGACGCCGGGAAGCGTTCGCTGGGTGGCGGGAAGTTCCTTCTTTCGCGGCTCCCGCGGCTACCGGTCGCCTCCCGATGCCCGCCGACTGCCCAGATAGGCCTCGATCACCCGGGGATCCCCCTGCACCTCGCGGGGGGTCCCCTCGCTGATCTTGGTCCCGTAGTCGAGCACCGTCACCCGGTCGGAAATGGTCATGACCACCCGCATCTGGTGCTCGATCAAGCCGATGGTGATCCCGAGGTCGTCCCGGAGCCGCCGGATGAAGTCCATCATGTCGTGCGTCTCCCGAGGGTTCATCCCGGCCGTGGGTTCGTCCAGCAAGAGGAAGACCGGCCGGGTCGCCAGGGCGCGGGCGACCTCCAGTCGCCGCTGGTCCCCATAGGGCAGGTTCCGGGCGAGCACCCCACCCTTCCCGCGCAGCCCGACGAAGGCCAGCAGCCGCTCGGCCTCCCGATGCGCCTGGAGTTCCTCCTGGCGCGTAAACCGGCTGGCGACGATCGCGCCGACCCAGGTGGAGCGCAGGTGCACGTGCTGGCCCAGCAAGACGTTCTGCCGCGCGGTCATGTTGGCGAAGAGGCGGATGTTCTGGTAGGTCCGCGTAATGCCCAAGCGGCAGATCCGGTCAGGCCGCAGGCCCTCGATGGGCTCGCCCCGGAACAGGATCCGACCCTCCTCGGGCTGGTAGAACCCCGTGACGCAGTTGAACAGCGTTGTCTTGCCGGCGCCGTTCGGCCCGATGACGCTGTGGATCGCGTGCTCGGCTACGACCAGATCCAGGGCGTTCACGGCGACGAGCCCGCCGAAGCGCTTCGTCAAGCCCTGGACCACCAGCAAGCCGGCCACGGCTACCCTCCGGTCGGCTCCCCGGCGGTGGGAGGGGCAGCCGCTGCCTCCAGCGCCGGCTCGGTGGCCTCCACGTGCTCCCGGAGCTCGCGGCGCTGCTCGGCGGCCGGCCACAGGCCTTCCGGCCGGAGCAGCATCATGACGACGAGCAGCGCGCCGTAGACCAGAAAGCGGAACTCGCCGAACTCGCGCAGCAGCTCGGGCAGACCGACGAGCGCCAGGGCCCCGACGATCACGCCGGGCAGGCTGCCTAGCCCGCCCACGATGATCAGCGCTAAGACGTTGATCGAGATGAGGAGCTGGAAGCTGTGGGGGAACACCGACCCCAGCATGACCGCGAAGATCGCGCCGCCCACGCCCGCGAAGGCGGCTCCCAGGCCGTACGCCAGGAGCTTGGCGCTCACCAGGTCCACGCCGAGCGCCTCCGCCACGTCCTCGTCCTCCCGGATGGCCATCCACACCCTGCCCAGGCGCGAGTCCTGGAGCCGCCAGGCAACGTAGGCGACCAGGGCCGAGAACGCGAGCGTGACGTAGAAGAGATGCTCCGGCCCCACTAGCTCGACCCCCCCGAACACAGGCTTGGGGATGTCGAGCAGGCCCTGGGACCCGCCCAGCCACGGCCGGAGGAAGTCGGAGAGCACGAGCAGCCGGACGATCTCGCCGAACCCGAGGGTGGCGATGGCCAGGTAGTCGCCACGGATCC
Organism: Armatimonadota bacterium; assembly: GCA_031081715.1. Lineage (GTDB taxonomy): Bacteria > Sysuimicrobiota > Sysuimicrobiia > Sysuimicrobiales > Humicultoraceae > Fervidifonticultor_A > Fervidifonticultor_A tertius. Next base: position 75,472 of record JAVHMA010000005.1, read on the forward strand.
CCAGCACGGGGATACCGAGCACGACCCCGGCGACGAGCGCCACGATCACCGCGACCGGCAGCGCCGCCCAGAACGACATCTGCGCGATGCCCAGGCTGCCGACCGAGGTCAGAAGCCCGACGGTGTACGCCCCGATCGCGAAGAACGCCACGAATCCCAGGTCCAGTAGCCCGGCGAAGCCCACCTCGAGGTTGAGTCCCAAGCCCATCAGCGTGTAGAGCCCGACGATGACCAGCACCTGGGAGATAAACGCCCCGCCCACCGCCGGAAGCAGCAGGGCCGCCACCACGGCGAGCGCCGGGCCGGCCATCCGGAGGACCCGGCGGGCAGCCGGCGGGATCGTCTCCGTTCGGCGTCGGAAGCCCTCGCCACGCGCTCGCCACAGGGCGTTGAGCGCGACGGTGGCGACGAAGACCACCGCGGCGGCGCCTGGCGTCGGGCTGTCAGACGTGAAGAGCAGGTCAGCCACGACCGCGGTGCGCTCGCCGGCCTGGAGGATGAGCTGCGCGAGCTCCTGGAAAATGCTCAGGAGGAGCACCGCGGCCGCGCCCCAGGCCAGCGGCCGGCGCGCGCCCGCCGGGAGCCGCGCCGCGGCGCCGGCGGCCGCGCCGAGCGCACCCCACAGGGCCAGGATCGCGGGCACGCCCCCGGGACCTCGTCCCAGGGTGATCAGGTCGAAGAGCGGCGGCGAGGCATTGACGAACATCGCACGGACGTTCAGGGCGGGACCGGCGAGCACCAGCATGGAGAGCACGGCACCGGCCGAGACCCCGGCGAGCGCGCCGGCGAGCACCGCGGCGGCGGGCGATCCGGCCGCCGCCCGCCGGGCCACCGCCATTGCCCCGACCAGCCCGGCCAGGAACAGGGCGACCTGCCCGAGCGACAGGCGCACCGGCTCGGCGAGCACGAGCCGCCCGTGCAGCTGCTCGACGACGCCCACCAGCGCCAGGTAGACGGCGACCGCGCCGGACAACAGGCCGACGGCGAGCGCGTCGCGCATCCGCTAGGCCCGCTTCCCGGCCAGCCGCTCGCCGAGGATACCCGAGGGCCGGAAGATGAGGACCATGACGAGCATGGTGAACGCGATGACGTCCTTGAGCTGGTAGGGCGCGACGATCCCTAGCCCGTCCAGGAAGAGCGCCGGCCCCACCGACTCCACGACGCCCAGGAACATCCCTCCGAGCATTGCGCCGGGGATGTTGCCGATGCCCCCGAGCACGGCCGCGGTGAACGCCTTGATGCCCGGAATGAAGCCCATGAAGAAGTGCACCTGCTTGAACACCAGGGCGTAGAGGATGCCGGCAACCCCGGCGGCGGCCCCGCCCAACGCGAAGGTCACGACGATGATGCGGTCCACGTCGATGCCCATAAGGGCGGCGGTGTCCTTGTCCTCGGCGACCGCGCGCATCGCCTTGCCGGTGCGCGTGCGCATGACGAACAGGTAGAGCGCGACCATCATCATCGCCGCGGTCACCAGGACCACGACCTGCGTCCTCAGGATCGTGAACCCGCCGACGCCCACCTCGCCGACGAACAGCGCAATCTCCGGGTACGCCTTGATGCCGGCGCCGTACAGCCCCCGGAACGTGTACTGGAGGAAGAACGAGGCCCCGATGGCGGTGATCAGCGGCACGAGCCTGGGCGCGCGGCGCAGCGGCCGGTACGCGACGCGCTCGACCAGCAGCGCAACCGCGGTGGAGACCGCGACCGCCAGCGCCAGCACCAGCGCAAGCCCGACGAGCGGCCGCCGGTCCAGCACACCGGAGGCGCCGAGCCAAATCGCCAGGAAGTAGGCGGTGAACGCCCCGCTCATGAAGACCTCACCGTGGGCGAAGTTGATCATGCGCAGGATCCCGTAGACCATCGTGTAGCCCAGCGCGATCAGCGCGTAGATGCCACCCTGCGCGAGACCGAAGATCACGAAGTCGAACCACTGCTCGGCGCTGTACCGCCCGGCGCGCAACGTTCCCGCCGTGCCGTAGAGCACGAGCAGGATGACCAGCAGGCGGAAGCCCCAGAGGAAAAGATCGATGAACGTCAGGCGTGCGAGTCCGCGCCTCACGGAGGGCGACCGCCTCGCGTCACGATGGACGCGGGGGACGAGCCGCTACCGGCGGCAGCCCGTCCCCCGCCTTGTTCGGACCGCAGGCCGGCGTCCGACCTAGCGGCGCGGGAAGACCGGCTTCGGATCGGTGCCTGGCTCCCACCGTTCGGGGTTGGCCGAGAAGACCTCGTAGACGACGATCTTGGGGTCGGCGCAGTCCCCCGTGGCCGTGCAGGTCAGCGTCCCGGTCACGCCCTGAAAGTTCCGGGTGGCGAAGAGCGCGTCTCGCAGCGCCCGGCGACCGATGTACGTATTGCCCTGCGCGTCCTTGCGAGCCACGCGCTCGATCGCGGCGAAGATCATGTGCGTCGCGTCGTAGGTGTGGGCGTGGAACGCGGCCGGTGGCCGCTCGCCGAACTTCTGCCGGTAGCGCTCCAGCAGCCGCTGGTAGCGCGGCCCGAGCGCCTCGGGCGAGAGGTCCGGGCTCGAGAGGAACATGCCCCGGGCGGCCGGCCCCGCGGCCCGGAGAAAGTCCGGCGCGAACAGCCCGTCGGCCCCCATCAGAATCGTGCGCGCGAGCCCTGCCACCTCCCGGGCCTGCCGGGTGACGTGCCCGCCTTCGGCCACGAAGATCGGGTAGTACAGGAGCTGCGGATTGCCGGTCGCGATGCGGGTGAGCACCGGCCGCATGTCGGTGTCACCCGGCGAGATGGCCTCCTGCGCGGTCACCGTGCCGCCCAGGGTGCGGAAGACCGTGGCGAAGACGTTTGCCAGGCCTTCGGCGTACGGGCTGCCGTCGTGGATCGTGGCGGCCCGTCGGACTTGTTGGGCGAAGTAGGCGAACTGCGCCGCCACCCGGCCCTGCACCTGGTCGTTGTGCGCGGTGCGCAGGTAGCCGGTGAGCGTCGCCGGACGGTTGGCCGCCGTCAGCACCGGTGCGGTGTTGGAACCCGAGACGGTGACGATCCCGGCCCGCCAGAGGATCGGCGCCCCTGGGACCGCCTCGCTGGAGCACGTGGAGCCGATCGCCGCCACCACCTGACGGTTGGCCGCGATACGGGTGGCGGCCGTGACGCCGCCCTCGGCGTTGCACCCGGAGTCCTCGCGGATCAACCGGATCGGATGGTCGAGCAGGCGCCCGCCCTTGTCCTCAATCGCCAGCTCGATGCCGCGGTTCTGATCGATGCCGAGGCTGGCGTTCGGTCCCGAGATGACCTGCCACGACGCGAGCACGATCGGCTGCCCGCGCGCGATTCGTACGACCCCCACAGCGTCGGTTACCGGTCCGAGGGTGACCGGTCCGGCCGCCGACGGCCCGACCGCCAGCAGCGCGAGCCCGACAGCGGCCACCACGAGGAGCCTAATCTGCCTCATCTGCTTCCCCCCTTCAAAGAGGTTTTGTGGATCGAACACATGGGAAGTGGGGCCCGGTGCCCCAAGAGCCCGGCTCAGGATCCGTTCGTGACCGTGCGCGCCACTACGGTTCGGCGCCTCTCCGACCGCTCCTGCCGCGCCGGGCTCAGTCGAGGGTCACGCGGACGCCCCGCTCCCGGGCGGCGGCACGGCGGGCCGCTAGCGCCGCCACGGCCAGGTCCTGCACGGCGTGGCCGACCGACTTGAACAGCGTGATCTCCTCGCGGGACCGCCGGCCCGCCCGGCCCGCGGCCACCTCGCCGATCTCGGCGCGGACGTCCTCGAACCGAAACCGCCCCTCCCCGGCAGCCATGAGGAGGTCACCGGCCTCGGCGTGCGCCGCCTCGCGGCTGTCCACGAAGACCGCGGCGCGCGCGACCAGGTCCGCGTCCACCTCGCGGGTGTGGGGCTGGAACGCGCCGACGGCGTTCACGTGCGTCCCCGGCGCGACGGCGCGGCCCGGGAAGACCGGCGTCGCCGACGTCGTCGCCGTCACGACGACCTCGGCACCGCGCACCGCGGTTTCCGGATCCGTCGCCGCCACCACCGTAGCACCACGGATCCACCACTGCTCGCGAGCCCAGGCGGCGAAGGCCTCCGCCCGCTCGCGGGAACGCGCCACCACCCTGACCTGCGTCACCGCACGCACTGTGCAGATCGCCTCGAGCTGGGTCCGGGCCTGCACCCCGGCGCCGAAGAGTGCCACGATCGACGCCTCGGGTAGCGCCAGCAGATCGGTGGCCAGGCCCGAGGCGGCACCAGTCCGCAGCGAGGTGAGCGAGGCTCCCTCGATGACCGCCACGGGCTGCCCGCTGCCCGGGTCAAAAATAACCATCAGCGCATCCACCACCGGCCGCCCCACCGCGGCGTTGGCCGGGACCACCGAGACGAGCTTCGCGCCCAGGGCGGCCGCGCCACCCCCACGGGCTGCCAGCGCCCCGGGCATGGCCAGGAAGACCGCGTCGCTGTCCGGCAGCGTGACCGCGGCGCGGACCGGGACGGCGGCCCCTCCCGCCGAGAGTGCGACAAACGCCTCGCGGACCGCAGCGATGGCGTCGGCCATCGGCACGAGCGCCCGCAGGTCGGCGGCGCCGAGCAGGAGCATGCCTCAGCCCCGAAGCACGTTGCGCAGGAGGAACAGCAGGTTGGCCGGCCGCTCGGCGAGCCGCCGCATGAAGTACGGGTACCACTGGGTCCCGTAGGGCACGTAGACGCGCACGCGGTACCCCTCGGCGCGCAGCCGCTCCTGGAGCGGGCGGCCGACCCCGTAGATGAACTGGAACTCGAAGCGATCGGGCGAGATGCCCTCCCGGCGAGCCTGGTCCACGGCGTCCTGCACGAGGCGCGCGTCGTGGGTGGCGATGGCATGGTACCCGCGGTCGCGCAACAGCCGCTGCATGATCCGCCGGTACGCGGCGTTCGTGTCCGCCATGCGCGGGTAGGCCACCTCCGGCGGCTCGAGGTAGGCGCCCTTCACCAGCCGGATGGGGACGCCGCGTTGCAGCAGGCGGTCCACGTCGGCCTCGCTGCGGTAGAGGTAGGCCTGGATGACCGCGCCCAGAGCCGCGAATCCCTCGGCGCGCATGGCCTCGATGAGGGCCAGCGTGGCGTCCACGTACCGCGAGTGCTCCATGTCGACGCGGACGAAAAGCCCGGCGGCCTGGGCCGCCTCGAGGATGCGGCGGAGCTGCGCGGACGCCAGCGCCGGGTCGAGGTCCAGCCCGAGCTGCGTGAGCTTGACGGACACATAGCAGTCGGTGGCCGGCCGCCGCGCCCGCAGCCGCTCCACGATCGCCAGGTAGCCCGCGGTCGCTGCCTCGGCGTCCGCCGCCGAGGCGGTGCGCTCGCCCAGGTGGTTGAGCGAGGTGAAGAAGCCCGCCTGCGCCAGCCGGTCGACCACCGCCAGCGCCTCATCGAGCGTCTCGCCGGCAATGAACCGGCGCGAGGCGCGCCGCGCCACGGGGTTGTGCAGGACGAACGCCCGGGCGCCGGGGTGCTCGGACAGCCAGTAGAGCGGTCGCCGCAGCGGGCCGCCGCGCATCGCTACGGGTAGATCCCGCGGAGGTAGAGCGCCCGGGCCACGCGATCGATGGCGCGGATCAGCGCCGCGCTCCGGAGGGTTACGCGCCGGGCGTTGGCCACCGCGGCGACCTCCCCGAATGCCCGCATCATGATCCGCTCCAGGTTGGCATTGACCTCGTCCTCCGTCCAGAAGAACTGCTGCAGTCCCTGCACCCACTCGAAGTAGGACACGACGACCCCGCCGGCGTTGGCGACGATGTCCGGCACGACCAGCACGCCCCGGTCCTCGAGGATGGCGTCCGCGGCGGGCGTGGTCGGCCCGTTGGCGCCCTCCACGACAACCCTCGCCCTAATCCGCGGGGCGTTGTCTTCGACGATCTGCCCCTCCAGCGCGCACGGAACCAGGAAGTCGCACGGGAGCTCGAGGAGCTGGGCGTTGGAAATGGCCTCCCCGCCGCGAAACCCGGCCACTGTGCGCGCCTCGCGGACGTGCGCGATCAGCCGCCCGACGTCCAGACCGCGGGGATGGTACACGCCGCCCGAGACGTCGCTCACCGCCACCACCGTGCAACCCAGGCGCGCGATCTGGGCCGTGGCGACCGACCCCACGTTGCCGAACCCCTGGACGGCCACTGTGGCCCCCTCGAGCGGGTAACCGTAGCGCCGGGCCGCTTCGCGGAGCGTGATCGCCACGCCGCGTCCGGTCGCCTCCAGCCGCCCGGCCGACCCGCCGATGGCGATGGGCTTCCCGGTAACCACGGACGGCGTCGAGTAGCCCCGCCGCATGCTGTAGGTGTCCATGATCCACGCCATCACCTGGGGATTAGTGCCGACGTCCGGCGCAGGGATGTCGCCCTCCGGATGGATCAGGGGCAGGATCTCCGACGTGTACCGGCGTGTGAGAAGCTCTAGCTCGTTGGAGGACAGGCCCGCCGGATCTACGGCCACACCGCCCTTAGCGCCGCCGTAGGGCAAGCCGACCACCGCGCACTTCCAGGACATCAGCATCGCCAGTGCGCGCACCTCATTGAGCGTCACCGCGGGATGATAGCGGACGCCACCCTTGGTCGGCCCCACGACCATGCTGTGATGGACCCGGTGCCCGACGAACGTTCTGATCGTCCCGTCGTCCATCCGGACCGGAAAGTGCACCGTGAGCTCCCGATGCGGCGTCGCGAGGAACTCGCGGATGCCCTGCTTGAGTGAGAGGTGATCGGCCGCCCGGTCGAACTGCTCCAGGGCCGCCGCCCACGGGTCCTGCTTCGGCGCGGCGACGCCGGTGTCGCTGGTCATGGCGTGCCAGCGAGCGTGCGCGCGCCGGACCACGGCCCGACGTCCCGCCGGCTGCCCCCGCCGTGCACCGTTACGGGTAAATCCCGCGCAGGTGCAGCGCTTCGGCCACCCGGTCGATGGCCCGGATCAACGCGGCGTTCCGGAGGTTCACCCGCTTGTCCTCCGCCACGTGCCACACCTGCTCGAACGCCCGTACTAGGATACGCTCGAGGTTCGCGTTGACCTCGTCCTCCGTCCAGAAGAACTGCTGCAGGCCCTGGACCCACTCGAAGTACGAGACGATTACCCCGCCCGAGTTCGCTAGGATGTCCGGAATCACGACGACTCCACGATCGGCCAGCACGGCGTCGCCATCGGGCGTCGTGGGGCCGTTGGCGCCTTCGACGATGAGCCGCGCCTTGATGCGGGCCGCGTTGTCGCCCGTGATCTGCCCCTCAAGGGCGCTCGGCACCAGGACATCACAGGGAAGCTCGAGCAGCTCCTGGTTGGTGACCACGTCGGCGTCCGGGAAGCCCTTCACCGATCCGGTGCGGAGCTTGTGGTCGAGCAGCTTGCGCGGGTCGAGGCCCCGCGGGTTGTAGACCCCACCGCCAGTGTCGCTGACCGCCACGACCCGACAGCCGATGTCGGCGAGGAGGGACGCGGCGATCGAGCCGACGTTCCCGTAGCCCTGGACCACGACCGCGGCGCCCTCGAGCGTCAGGCCCATCCGCCGCGCGGCCTCGCGGGCCGTCAGCACGCATCCGCGCCCGGTGGCCTCGACGCGGCCTAGCGAACCGCCGATGGGCACGGGCTTGCCGGTGACCACCGCGGGCGTGGAGTAGCCGCGGTGCATGCTGTACGTGTCCATGATCCACGCCATTGTCTGCGGGTTGGTCCCGACGTCCGGTGCCGGAATGTCGGCCTCCGGCCCGATGAGGATCGAAATCTCGGTGGCGTACCGGCGGGTCAGGTGCTCGAGCTCGTTCTGCGTGAGCTCCTTGGGGTTGACGGTCACGCCCCCTTTCGCGCCGCCGTAGGGCAGCCCAACCAGCGAGCACTTCCAGGTCATCCACATGGCGAGCGCGCGAACCTCGTTCAGCGTGACATCGGGATGATAGCGGATCCCACCCTTGGTCGGCCCGAGCACTGTGCTGTGGTGCACGCGATGACCGGTAATGATCCGCACCGAGCCATCGTCCATCTTGACCGGAAAGTGCACGGTCAGCTCGCGCTTGGGATAGGCCAGGAAGTCCCGGATGCCTCGCTTCAACGGGAGGTGGTCTGCCGCCTGGTTGAACTGGCGGAGCGCCTGCTCCCACGCGTCTCCCTTCGGCGCCATGACCACGGTCTGCACGCTCATCGTTTGGCCTCCTTCTAGCCCGGTCAGTCTGTGCGGCCCGCCCTGCGATCAGCGCGCCAATGCCGACAAGGGCACAAGCTGCACGCCCTGCCGGTCGAACTCCTCTAGCATCCCCGCGATGATCCGTGGGGTCCGGCGCTGCACGTGCCCGATCGCCACCGCCTCCCCGCGCTCACGTGCCACGGCGATGAGACGGCGAACCTCGCTGCGGATCGCGGCCTCGTCAGGATCGTTGTCGAGGAAGACGTGCCGGCGGGCCGTGCGGACGCCCATCGCCGCGGCCAGCGCCTCGGCGACCGTGTCCTTCGTCGTGCGGCTGTCCACGAAGATCAGGCCCCTCTCGCGCACAACCTCGAGCACCGCGCGCATCACACGGGCGTCCGCGGTCCCGCGGGAACCCATATGGTTGTTCACGCCGATGGCCCCGGGCACCGACGCCAGCCCGCTTTGCACCACCTCGCGGATCTCGTCGTCGGACATCGCCACCCGGACGGCGCCGGGCCCGAGCTTCTCGTTGTCCGCGATGGCTTCGATCGGCAGGTGCAGGAGGACCTCCAGACCGGCGGCGCGCGCGCGCCGCGCGACCTCGGACGAGAAGGCGAGTCCGGGGAGCACCGCCATGGTCACAGGGCGTCCGATGGCAATGATGCCTTCGACGTCCGCCAGGCTGCCGCCTGCGTCGTCGAAGATGATGGCAGCCCTGGCCGCGCCGGCTGCCGGGGCTGCGGGCGCCCGCGGCTGTTCCGCGCGGGGCCGCGGGGGCCGGGGCTGCGCAGGGGGTGGCGGCGTGGGCCGGGGTCGCTCGACGCGCGGCGGCAGCGGGGATGGCGCCGGCGCGCGCGGGACGCCGACACCGACCGCCAGCCCGACCGCGAATACCGCCAGGGCCAGCAGCGCCAGCGCACCCGGGCGCGGCCCGGACCGCCGTGCGGGCGCGCGGCGCGGCACCAGGGGCCTCCGCTAGCGCTGCCCCGCGATGCGCTGGCGCGCCACGTCGATGCCGCGCTGGAGCTGGGCCTCGAGAATGCGCGCCACCTCGGCCTCGCCCTTGCCCTCCAGGCGGTCGCCCACCGCCACGTCGGCCGGGATGCCCCGGCCGTGGATGTCGTGGTTGGACGGCGTCAGGTACTTAGCGGTCGTGATCGCGGCGCCGCCGCCGGCGCGGAGCGGGAAGACGGACTGGATGACGCCCTTGCCGAAGGTCTGCTGGCCCACCAGGGTCGCGCCCGCGGAGTCCCGCAGCGCGCCGGCCAGGATCTCGGAGGCGCTCGCGCTGAACTCGTTCACCAGCACCACCAGGGGCAACGCGACCTTCGGGCCTCCCCCGGCGCGCTCGGTCGTGCGGCGACCGTCCCGGCCGACGATGTGCACGACCGGGCGCCCCTGGGGGACAAAGCGGCCGGCGACGTCCACCGCGGCGTCGAGCAGCCCGCCGCCGTTGTTCCGCAGGTCCAGCAGGAGGCCGCGGGCGCCCGCGCGGCGGATGCGCTCGAGCTCGGCGGCCACCTCGGCCGCCGTCTGGTCGTTGAAGGTGAGGATGCGCAGGTAGCCGATGCGCTCGGCGGTGAGCCGGCGCTGGACGGCCGGCTCCAGCGCGCCGGCGCCCTGCACGGTGACGATCTGGACGCGGGCGCGCGTGATCTCCACATCGAAGGTCCGCTCGGGCCGCGCGATCGTCAGCGTGACCCGTGACCCGGCGGGACCGCGGATTCGGCTGACGGCTTCCTGGATGGCCATCCCGTCAGTGGCGACGCCGTTGATGCGTCGGATCCGGTCGCCCGCGCGCAGCCCGGCGCGGTGCGCCGGCGTGCCCTCGATCGGCTGCACAACGATCAGGCCGCCGTCCCGGATGTCGATGAAAATGCCGATGCCGAAGAAGAACCCCTGGGTGTCCTGGGAGAACTCCCGGAAGGCCTTGGCGTCCATGTAGCGCGTGTAGGGGTCGCCGAGCGCGTCCAGCAGGCCGCGCGCCGCGCCGTCGAAGAGGACCGACGCGTCGGGCACCGGGTTGAGGTACTCGCGGCGCAGCGCGCCCAACAGCTCGCGCAGCAGCGCGAACCCCGCTTCGTCCGAAGCCGCCGCGGCGGCGGTCCGCTGTCCGTAGCCGTACCCCGCGAGGAACAGGCCGGCGGCGAGCGCCGCCACCAGGGTCGCGGTCGTGATCCTGCGCAGCGTGGACACGCTGATCCCTCCCAGCCGGCCGCAGGCCGGCGGCTGTAGCTTATCGCGCGGGCGGACACACAGACAAGCCGCGGTCAGCGCAGGGGGTCGACCGGCCGGCCGTCGTGACGGACCTCGAAGTGCAGGTGGGGCCCGGTGGCGTAGCCCGTGCTGCCCACCCGCCCGACGACCTGGTCGCGGGCCACGCGCGCGCCCGCGGCGACCAGGATCGCCGACAGGTGCCCGTAGAGGGTGCTGGTGCCCTCGCCGTGGTCGAGAACGACGAGCTTCCCGTAGCCGCCGTACCACCCCGCGAAGATGACCGTTCCGGCGGCCGCGGCGCGCACCGGCGCGCCGCGCGGTGCCGCGATGTCGATGCCGGCGTGGAAGTGTCGGCGGCCGAACAGCGGGTGGAGGCGATACCCGAACCGCGACGTCAGCGGGCCGCGCAGCGGCAGCACGAGTCCGGCGGTCAGGCGCCGGAGGGGCCCGCCTCCCTGCAGCCTTCGGATGAGCGCCTCGAGTTCCGCCGACTCCCGCTCGAGCTCACGCACCGCCTGCTCGGCAGCGGTTCGCTCCCGCATGACGCGGCGCAGGAGCTCCCGCTTGGCCTCACCCTGCTCCTCGAGTGTGCGGCGGGACGCGTCCGTCTCGGCCAGGGCGTCGCGGACCTCGGCCTGGCGAGTCTCCACCTCGCGGCGGAGCGCCTCGGTGCGGTCGCGGTCGGCGGCGTACTGCTCGATGAGCCGTGTATCCTCGCGGACGATGGCACCGACCAGCCGCGCGCGCGCGACGAACTCCCCAAACGTGGATGCCCCAAGCACGACGTCGAGATAGCCGCTCCGGCCGTACCGGTGGGCGTCGACCAGACGGTGGCCGAGCGCCTCCTGCTGGCGCGCCAGCGCGCGCTCGGCGCGCGCCAGGTCCGCGGCCGCGGCCTCGGCCCTGCGCCGCAGCCGGCCCAGCTCGGCGTGCTGGCGCACCAGCGCGCGCTCGGCGTCCTCTCTCGCCCGGTCCAGGCGCTGGATCTCCGCGGCGAGCCCGCGCTCGCGTCGCAACGTCTGGTCGAGGCGGCGCCGCTCATTCGCGATCTGCTGCTGGAGACGCTGGAGCTCCTCGCGCTGGGCCGCCACGGGCCCGGCCGTGCCCGGCGGCGGGAACGCTCCCACGACGACGCCGAGGACCGCGAGCGCCCCGACCAGTCGCAGCCACCGCGCCGCGGTCACGCGGTGAGGTACCTCCGCAGGCCGATCTCGCTGCCGCCCAAGCCGACGACGAGCCCCAGGCTCCACAGCACCGCGAGGGCGGCGGGCAGGACGGCGCCCGGGGCGAGCACGGGCAGGAACGGCAGGCTCGCCGCGGCGCGCGCGGCCAGGACCAGGTAGGCCGCGGTCAACGCGACCGTGGCGGCGAGCGCCGCGGCAGCGCCCTGCAGCAGGCCTTCGACGAGGAACGGCCCGCGCACGAAGCCCGGGGACGCGCCGACCAGCGCCATGATCTCGATCTCCTGCCGGCGCGCCGCCACCGCCAGGCGGATGGTGTTGACGATGATGACGAGCGCGCAGCCGACCAGCAGCGCCGTCGCGACCAGACCCGCCACGCGCACCGCCCGGGTCAGCGCGATCACGCGGTCCACCACCGCCGCGCCGTAGACGACGTCCTCCACGCCCTCCATCGCGCGCAGCGCCTCGGCGACCTCGCGGATCCGCCGCGGGTCGGCCACCCGCACCTCGATCGAGTCCGGAAGCGGATTGCCCGGCAGCACCGCGGGCACCGACGCCATGGACCGGTAGGTCTGCTGCAGGCGCCGCAGCGCCTCGGCGCGCGTGACGAGCGTCGCCGCGCTGGTACCGCCCAGCGCGACCGTCTGCGCCAGGACGCGCTCCTGCGCCGCCGGCGGCACGTCGCGCCGGAAGAACCCCACGACCTCCACCTGCGCCTCCAGCGTCCCGGCCAGGTGGGCGAGGTTCGCCGAGACCACGAACCCGCCGCCGGCGACCAGGAGTGCAAGCGCCATGGTGGTGGTCGCGGCCGCAGCCATCAGACCGTTGCGCCGCAGCCCGGCCGCGGCGTCGGCGAGCACGGTCCGCGCGGCCACCGCGAGCGCGCGGCGACCGGCGGCGGCGCGCTCAGCGCGTCGCCTGGTAGAGACCACGAGCCTCATCGCGTACGATGCGGCCGGCGCAGAGCTCGATCACGCGCCGCCGGAGGATGTCGACGAGCGTGGGATTGTGGGTGGAGACGAGCACGGTGGTGCCGCGCAGGTTGATCCGCGCGAGCAGCTGGACGATCTCCCACGCCGCCTCGGGGTCCAGATTGCCGGTGGGCTCGTCCGCGAGCACCACCCGCGGCCGGGTCACGATGGCGCGCGCCAGACACACGCGTTGCTGCTCGCCACCCGACAGCCGGGCCGGCAGGTCGTCGGCGCGAGGGGCCATGCCGACCGTCTCCAGTGCCCACTGCACCCGCGGGCCGATCTCGACCGGGTCGGTGCCGGTCACGCGCAGCGCGAACGCGACGTTGTCCGCCACCGTCCGGTCGGGCAACAACTTGAACTCCTGGAAGACCACGCCAAGCCGGCGCCGCAGCCGTGGCACCGCGGCCGCGGGTAGCGCGCCGACGTCGTCGCCGTCGACGACCACCCGGCCCGTCGTCGGGCGCTCGATCGCCTGGATGAGCTTGAGAAAGGTGGACTTCCCGCTACCGGTGGGGCCGACGAGGAAGACGAACTCGCCCGGATCGATCCGGACCGTGACCTGGCTGAGGGCCGCGACGCCCGTCGGGTAGCGCTTCCCGACGCCGTCGAAGTGGATCATGCGCTGCTCCGATGAAAGGTGCGACCGCCGCTGTGACGCCGACGTCGTTCGCGCCTTCGCCGTCGGGGGCGGGAACTCCTCCCCTAGCGCGGCACCGTCAGGTTCCAGCTGCGGAGTTCCTGGAGGAGCCGGTCGTCGGTCATGTTCAGGTGCACCGGCGTCACTGAGATGAAACCGTCCGCCACCGCGCGGGCGTCGGTTCCCTCCACGTCGGGCATCGGCTCCCGTCGACCCGCCAGCCAGTAGTAGGTCAGGCCCCGCGGATCGGTGCGGCGCTCGAGCGACGACAGGTAGCGCCGCGCGCTCTGCCGGGTGATCGCCACCCCGCGCAGCGAGGCCGCGGGGAGGTTGGGCACGTTGACGTTGAGCAGCGTGTCGCCGGGCAGCGTGCGCTCGGCCATCCGGCGGACCAGTTCGCGGACGAACCCCGCGGCGACCTCGAAGCGCACGTCCTCGAACGAGGCCACGGAGACCGCGATGCCGGGAATCCCCAGGATGGCGGCCTCCATCGCGCCGGAGACCGTGCCCGAGTAAGTCAGGTCGCGTCCCAGGTTCGCGCCCACGTTGATGCCCGAGACCACCACGTCGGGACGCTGGTGGAGGAGCTCGAGCACGCCCAGGATGACGCAGTCCGCCGGGGTCCCGTTGGTGGCCCAGGCCGTCACCCCCGCGGGATACGTCGTCACCGGACGCGCGCGCAGCGGCTTGTGGAGGGTGATCGCGTGCCCGGTGGCGCTCCGCTCGTGCTCCGGCGCCACCACCGCGGTGTCGCAATCCGCGGCGAACACCTCGGCCAGCGCGCGCAGCCCCGGCGAGCCGACGCCGTCGTCGTTGGTCAGGAGGACCCGCACGCGCTAGGGTTCCTCCGGCGCGGCCTCGGCCGCCAGCCACGCCAGGTAGGCCTCCGAGCCGCCGGTGATGGGCATCGCGATGACCTCGGGCACCGAGTACGAGTGGAGGGCACGCACCCGCGCGACGATCGCCTCCAGCCGCGGCCGCACCGACTTCACCAGCAGGAGCACCTCGGGTGCGTCCTCGACCCGCCCCTGCCACCGGTAGAGCGACCGTACGCCCGGCACGATGTTGACGCACGCCGCCAGGCGCTCGTCCACCAGCACCCGGGCCAGACGAGCAGCCTCGTCGGCGTCGCGCGCCGTCACGAGCACCAGGATGGGGTCCACGGTGGGGTAGTCAGCTCCGTTGCGCCGGATCGCGACCTAGTCCTGCTCGCGCCACCAGTCGGGGGACAGGTCGCGTCTGGGCTTGACCTCGCGGACGCTCGGCCGGCTACCCGCGCGCTCCTTCGCGACGCGCGCCCGGAGCTGCTCGAACTCGCGCAGGTCCGTCAGCACCTTGAGGGTGTTCCACACCGCCTCCTCGACGTGCTCGCCCCCTTCCTTCGTCACGAGCGCGACCAGCGGTTCGATAACCCGCTTGTTGCGCAGCTTGCCGAGGATGCGGATCGTCAGGCGCTTCACCTCGACGTCCTCGTCCTCGAGCGAGGCGATGAACTGGTCGAAGGCGCCCTCACCGAACAGCGCGAACAGGACCCGGAGCGCGAACCGCCGCACCTTGGGCATCGGGTTCTCGAGGGCCGCGCGGAGCTGCTCCACGATCTCGGCGCGCGGGCGGTTGGCGAACGCGTCGATGACCATCTTCGGGGGCTGCAGGTCACGCTCGCCGTGCGCGCCCTCGGGGTCGAGCACCCCGCGCTCCTCGAGCCGCGCCAGCGTCGCCACGACCGCCTCCTGCATGCGCGGGTCACGCAGGAACAGGTCGACGAGCGGCCGGACGATCCGGTGATCACCCACCCGCCCCAGCACCGACAGGGCGGTGACCTGGATCACCTGGCTATCCTGGGTGAGCGCCTCGAGCAGCGCGTCGATCCCGCGCGGACCGATGTCGACCAGGATCTTCATCACCTGCGCGCCGATCTTGCGGCGCAGGTTCTTATCCTCGAAGGTGAGCACGAGCTGCCCGACGGCGTCCGGCCCGATGCGGACCAGCGCCTCGATCGCGGCGAGCTGCAGCGACCGCTCGCGCCGACCCAGCACCCGGATGAGCGCCTCCACCGCACCCTTGTCACGCATATCACGCAGCCCGTTGGTGGCCTGCAGGACCACCTGCTCGCTGCGGTCGGCCAGGGCGGCCCGCAGGGCCTCGGCGGCCGCGGGCCCGGCGATGCGGCGCAGGGCCATGACCGCGCTCTTCCGGACGTATTCATCGGGGTCCTGGAGCGCACGCGCCAGCGCGGCGACCGCGGCCTCGTCCCCGAGCTTGCCCAGGGCGTGGGCCGCATCGCTCCGCACCGTCACGTCGTGGCTTTCGAGCTGGCGCAGGTACCGCTGGAGCTCGTCGGCCTTGGCGGCCTCGGGCATCAACGCTCCTCCTGATGGGATGACACACTCCGCCCAGAGCCGCCCGTGTGGGTCGGGCGCCTCCCCCGGGGTCCTCCGCTCCCCTCGATTATGCACGATCGGGCAGCCCCTCGTCACGCCCCGGCCGAGGGGGCCCGCCAGGCGGCGGCCCGCGGGTTGCGCGCCGGGCGCGCCCTCTCGTATACTGGGCCCAATGGAGGACGCGACGTCCGCACGCTTCGCGCACGAGAGCGAGGCGGAGTTCGCGCGGATCCTGGACTTTTACGGCATCCGCTGGGAGTACGAACCCCGGTCGTTCCCCCTGGAGTGGGCCGAAGACGGCCGGGTCATCGAGAGCTTCAGCCCCGACTTCTACCTGCCCGACTTCGACCTCTACATCGAACTTACCACGCTCAAGCAGAGCCTGGTGACCCGCAAGAACCGCAAGCTGCGACGACTGCGCGAGCTCTATCCCGGGGTGCGCGCCAAGATCTTCTACGGCCGGGACTATCGCAGCCTGCTCGCCAAGTACGACCTGCAGCCGGCCGGCCGGCGCTGATGCAGGCGCCCGTCGCGCGCGTCCTCCTCTCCGGGGAGGCGATCGCGCGTCGCGTGGCCGAGCTGGGCGCGGAGATCAGCCGCGACTACGCCGGGCGCGATCTCCTCCTGGTGACGGTCCTCAAGGGCGGGCTGTACTTCCTGGCCGACCTCAGCCGGGCGCTCACCATCCCTGCCGCGGTGGACGTCATGGCCATCAGCTCCTACCGCGGCGGCAAAGGACCGAGCGGGGTGGTGCGCCTGATCAAGGACCTGGACGAGGACGTGACCGGGCGCAGTGTCCTGCTGGTCGAGGACATCATCGACACGGGCCTCACCGCTACCTACCTGGTCCGGCTGCTGCGGGCCCGCGATCCGGCCGACCTGGCGATCTGCACGCTGCTCGACAAGTCGGCACGCCGGATCGCTGAGGGGCTACCGATCCGCTACCGCGGGTTCGACGTCCCCGACGAGTACCTGGTCGGCTACGGCCTGGACTACCGCCAGCTCTACCGGACCCTGCCGTACATCGCGGTGCTGGACGCCGAGCGTGCGGCGCCTGGCGGCGCCGGCGCGCGCGTCCGGTAGAGGCCGGAGGGGAGTGCCGCCCGGCCGCGAACCTTTTCCCCAAGGACGTGTCGCTGCCCAAACGAATCCCTGAGCGGGGAGGTACTGCCATGAGGCACCCGGCTCTCCTGCTCGTCGCCGCGGCGGTCTGCGTCGCCCTCGTCGCCGGCGCCGCTCCCGCCCAGCCCGCCCGGCTCCAGCAGTGGAGGTTCACGCTCGACTTCATCATCCAGGGCCCGCAGGCCCCGTTCCTGCTCGCCCAGGACAAGGGCTACTACCGGCGCGAGGGCCTGGAGGTCACCATCGACCGCGGCTTTGGCTCGGCCGATGCGGTCACGAAGATCGCCTCGGGCGCCTACACGCTCGGGTACGCCGACATCAACTCGATGATCGAGTTCAACGCCCGCAACCCCGGCCGCGAGCTGGTGGCGATCGCGGTGGTCCTCAACGTCCCGCCGTTCTCGATCCTCACGCTGCGGCGCGAGGGGATCGCCCGTCCGATCGACCTCTACGGCAAGCGGCTGGGGGCGCCGGCCGGCGACGCGCCGCGCCGGCTGTGGCCACTGTTCGCGCGCGCCGTGGGCATGCACCCCGACGCGGTAACCTGGATCACGATGGACGTGCCGCTGCGCGAGCCGATGCTCGTCCGCGGCGAGGTCAACGCGATCTCGGGCTTCTACTTCACGTCGTTCATCAACCTCAAGGCCGCCCGCGTGGACCCGGGCGACATCGTGGCCTTCCTCTACTACGATCAGGGGCTGCCGCTGTACGGAAACGCGATCATCGCGCCGCCCGCGCTGCTCGAGCGCGAGCCCGCGGCGGTGCGCGGCTTCCTGCGCGCCTTCACCCAGGCGGTGCGGGACTCGATCCAGAACCCCCCCGAGGCGGTGGCGGCGGTCAAGCGCCGGGACCCGCTGGTCAACGAGGCGGTGGAGCTCGAGCGGCTCCAGCTCGCCATCCGCGACAACATCCTCACGGCCGATGTGCGCTCGCACGGGTTCGGCGCCATCAAGGCGGAGCGGCTGGCCCGGTCGATCGACCTGTTGGCGGACGCGTTCGGCCTCCCGGCGAAGCCGCCGTGGCAGCGGGTGTTCACCGACCGGTTCCTGCCGCCGCGCGAGGCCCGCATGCTGCCGGGCCGGTAGCGGTCCCGGACGGATGCCCGCCGGCGGGAGGCCCGCGGACGAGGCGTTCGTCCGCTTCGAGGGCGTGACGCTCGACTACGCGCACGACGGCCGGGCGGTCCGCGCCGTCGAGGACATCAGCCTGTCCGTGCGGCGTGGGGAGTTCGTGGTCATCGCCGGCCCCAGCGGGTGCGGCAAGACCACGCTGCTCAAGACCGCCGCCGGCCTGGTGCGCCCGACGCGCGGAGAGGTCCGCGTGGGCGCGGCGGCCGTGGCCGGCCCGCTGAAGATCGTGGGCATGGCGTTCCAGAACCCGATCCTCCTGCCCTGGCGCCGCACCCTCGACAACGTCCTGTTGCCGCTTGAGATCGTCGCGCCCTACCGGGAGCGGTACCGGCGCGAGCAGGCCGCCTACGCGGCACGGGCCCGGGAGCTGCTGGCCGCCGTCGGCCTGGCCGGCTTCGAGGACCGCTTCCCCTGGCAGATCTCCGGCGGGCAGCAGCAGCGCGCGAGCCTGTGCCGGGCGCTCATCCACCAGCCCGAGCTGCTGCTGCTCGACGAGCCGTTCGGCGCGCTCGACGCGTTCACGCGGGAGGACCTCTGGCAGGTGCTCCAGACCCTCTGGATGGAGCGCCGGTTCACCGTGATTCTGGTCACGCACGACCTGCGCGAGGCGATCTTCCTGGCCGACACCGTCTACGTCATGAGCGCCCGGCCGGGCCGGCTTGTTTCACGGACGCCGGTGGACCTGCCCCGGCCGCGCACCCTCGAGGACACGTTCACGCCGGCCTTCACCGCCACGTACCACGCCATCCGGCGGCAGGTCGGGGAGGGGCGGCCGTGACGGGCCTGCAGCGTGCCGCGCGCGAGTGGCTGCCCCCAGCCGGGGTGATTGTGGCGGCGCTACTGGCCTGGGAGCTTGGCGTCCGGGCGCTTCGCGTGCCGGACTACATCCTGCCCGGGCCGATCGCGACCTGGCAGGCGATCTGGCAGTGGCACCGGGCGATCTGGTTCAACGCGGCGCAGACCCTGTACACCACGCTCGCCGGCTTCGCGCTCGCGCTGGCCGGCGGCATGGGGCTCGGTCTGGCGATCGGCTACTCGACCCTGGTCTACCGGGCGCTGTACCCGCTGCTGGTGGCCTTCAACAGCGTGCCGAAGGTGGCCATCGTCCCCGTGCTCGTCATCTGGTTCGGCATTGGCACGGTTCCGGCGATCGCGACCGCGTTCCTCATCTCGTTCTTCCCGATCGTCGTCAACGTGGCCACCGGGCTGGCCACGCTCGAGCCCGAATGGCAGGACGTGCTCCGCTCGCTGGGCGCCAGCCGGTGGGACATCTTCCGCAAGATCGGCATCCCGCGCTCGCTGCCGTACTTCTTCGCCTCCATGAAGGTGGCGGTGACCCTGGCGTTCGTCGGCGCCGTCATCGCCGAGACGGTGGCCTCGAACCGCGGCATCGGGTACCTGATGCTGTCGGCCAGCGCGCGGTTCGAGGTGCCGCTGGTGTTCGCCGGGCTCGTGGTGGTGGCCCTCATGGGCGTGGTGCTGTTCGCCGCGTTCTCGATCGTCGAGCGCCGGCTCACCGGATGGGCGTACCGCGGCCAGGTGGGGATCGGCGCCTAGCGGGCGACGGGGTCAGCCCGCCACGATCCGCGTGCCGGCCTCCCCGGCGAGCGCCCGCTCGATCTGTTCTGGACTCGTGATGATCGCCTCGCGGCCACCCCGCTCCAGGTACCAGACCACCGCCTGGATCTTCGGGGCCATACTCCCCTTCGCGAAGTGGGTCCCCTCGGCCAGGTAGCGCTTCGCCTCGGCCAGGGTCATCTGCGAGACCCATTCCTGGTTCGGCTGCCCGAAGTTGACCGCGACCCGGTCGACCGCGGTGCTGATGAGAAACAGGTCTGCCCTGATGGTGCTCGCCAGCAGCGAGGACGCGTAGTCCTTGTCGATGACCGCGGCCACCCCGCGCAGGGCGCCGTCGGCGTCCGCCACGACCGGGATGCCGCCGCCGCCCACCGCGATCACGGTGCACCCGTCCGCCAGCAGGGCCCGGACCACGCCTTCCTCCACGATGCGCCGCGGCAGCGGCGAGGGCACGACGCGCCGCCACCCGCGGCCGGCGTCCTCCATCACGGCCCACCCGTCTTCGTCGCGGCGGCGAGTGGCGGTCGCCTCGTCCATGTACGACCCGATGGGCTTGGTGGGGTGTTGGAAGGCCGGGTCGTCCGCGGCGACCTCCACCTGGGTCACCACGGTGACCGCGGGCTTCGCGATCCCCAGCCGGCGGAAGTGATTGTAGAGGTTCTGCTGCAGGGCGTAGCCGATGGCGCCCTGCGTGTCCGCGCCGCAGACGTCCAGGGGCACCTCGTGCAGCTCGTGCCTGGCCAGTTCCGAGCGGCGCAGGATGAACCCCACCTGCGGACCGTTGCCGTGCGTGATCGCCACGTCCCAGCCGGCCCGGATCATCCCGGCGATGTGCGCGCAGGTCTCCCCGGCCGCCCGGTACTGGTCCTCCACGGTCTGATGCCGGGGGTCCTTGATCAACGAGTTGCCGCCGATGGCCACCACCGCAAGCCGTCCCATGCTCCGCCCTCCCGCCCCCGCCCGGGGCCTCAGCTCATGGTCAGCGCCATGACCGCCTTCTGGACGTGCAGCCGGTTCTCGGCCTCGTCGTAGACCACCGAGGCCGGCCCGTCGATCACCCCGTCGGTCACCTCGATGTTGCGGTCCGCGGGCAGGGGGTGCATGTAGATCGCGCCCGGCGCGGCCAGCGCCATGCGGCGCTCGTCGGTGATCCAGTCCTGGTACTGCTGGATGATGCGCGCGCCCTCCCGCTCGTCGGTCGTCCGCAGCATCGCGCCCCAGCTCTTCGCGTAGACGACGTCGGTGCCGCGGAAGCCCGCGTCGAAGTCGTGCAGCACCTCGAAGCGCACGTTGGCTCGCCGCGCGTGCTCGCGCGCCCGCTCCATCACGTCGGGCATGAGCGAGAACTCCGGCGGGTGGACCAGGCGGACGTGCAGCCCAAACCGCGGCATCAGGCAGACGAGATCCTGGGGGATGCTGATCGGCTTCTGGTAGCTCGCTGCGTACGCCCAGCTTACCGTGATCGTCCGGCCGCGTGGGTCGCCGAGCTTCTCGGTGATGGTCATCAGGTCCGCCAGGGTCTGGAACGGATGCCAGAGGTCGCACTGCATGTTGAGCACCGGCACGCGGCTGGCCGCCGCGACGTCGCGGATGTACCGGTTGCCCACGCCCCAGTCCACGTTGCGGATCGCGATCCCGTCGTTGTAGCGGCCCAATATCTCGCCGATCTCCTTCGCGGTGTCGCCGTGCGCGATCTGGGTGGTCCGGCTCTCGATGAACTGGGCGTGGCCCCCGAGCTGGGCCATGCCGGCCTCGAATGAGGCGCGCGTCCGCGTGCTGGCGAAGAAAAACAGCATCGCCAGGACCTTGTCGCGCAGGTAGGGGTGCGGGACGCCGAGCGCCCGCGCGCGCTTGAGGTCGGCGGCGACGTGCAGGACGGTCTCGATCTCCTCCCGGGTCCACTCCTCCAGCGCGATCAGGTCCCGGCCGCGCAGGTGCGTCTGCATGCCCGTCTCCTCCTACTCCACGGCGCCCAGCACGAGCGCGAGCAGCGCCATGCGCATGACCACGCCGTTGAACGCCTCGATCCAGTAGCGCGCGTGGCGCGTGGTGTCCACGTCGAGGGGCAGCTCGTCCATCCGCGGCAGCGAGTGCAGCACGATCGCGCCCCGCTTCCCCTTGTCGCGCAGGAGCTCGCGGGTGATCCGGTAGGCGCCGGGGGTCTGGCCCACCTCCCCGGCGCGCTCGTCGCGCGACTTGGTGTAGTCAGGCTGAACCACCGGCTCCATGTAGATCACGTCGGCCTCGCCGACGACGTCGGCGGCCGCCGGCACCTCGCGGTAGCGAACGCTGCGGGCGTCGAGCTCCGCCTTGAACTCCGGCAACAGCGACATCTCCGGGGGCGAGACCACGAACGCCTCCATGTCGAACTGCGACATCGCGTAGAGGATCGAGTGCATCGTGCGCATGCGCATGTCGCCGACCAGGAGAACCTTCAGGCCGTCGAGCGTCCCGAGCTCCTTCCACGTGGTGTACAGGTCGGTGAGCACCTGGGTGGGGTGCTCGCCCCAGCCGTCGCCGCAGTTGATCACCGGCACCGAGGCCCACCGCGCCGCCTCCGCTGGCGCGCCCTGCTGGAAGTGCCGCATCGCGATGACGTCGCCGTAGTACTCGAGCATGTGGACGGTGTCCTTGATCGACTCCTGGTAGAAGTCGCCGGCCCGAGTCATCTTGACGTCGGAAAACCCTACCACGCGGCCGCCCAGGCGGTGCATCGCGGCCTCGGTGGCAAGCCGGGTGCGCGTGCTCGGCTGGTAGAACGCCGTCACAAGCGTCTTGTGCTTGAGCAGCTCGCCGTTTCGGCGGTTCCGGGCGTAGGGGGCCAGGTCATCCGCCACCTGGAAGACGCGGAAGTACTCGGCTCGCTCGAAGTCCCGTAGCGACAGGATGTCCCGCCCCAGAAAGCTCCTCATGCGCCACTCCCCCTCCTGGTGTGCGTGCTGTCGTGCGCCTCGGTCACCGTCGAACACCGGTAAAGAGCACGGCGACCCGCTCGTCGCGGGCCACCGTGCCCGCGCGCACCAACGCGAGCAGGCCGGCCAGCCCGGCGGTCCCGGTGTGGTCGGCGTCGATGCCCGTGGCGGTGCGGCCCAGCTCGTTGGCCTCGTGCAGGGTGGGTTCGTCCACGACGACCGGCCAGCCGCCGCTGTTGAGCATCCCCCGCGTGACAGCCAGCCAGTCGTAGGTTTCGTCGTCGAGGATGCCATGCGCGACGCTGCGAGGCTCCTGCTCCCACGGCCACATGAAGGCCGACCGGTGCGTCGCCGCGTGGCGGAGCGCCGCCTCCACAGCGGCGCGCGCGTCGGGCGCCGCCAGCCGGTCCGCCAGGTCGCGGGGAGCCAGATTTGCGCCTGCCCTGGCCGCGGTCGCGTCCCCGACCAGGCGCGCGACCGCGTGGCCGGCGACCAGGTCGTAGGCGCGCTTGAGCGGGTAGCCCCCGGCGGTTTGCACCGCGTGCAGCCGCGGCAGCCGCGCCAGCGCGCCGAGGCGCACCGCGTCCTCGAACGCCTGCACGCACGCGCTCGCGAGCGCGCCGCCGCCCACCTGTACCATCACGCGGTCGAGCCGCCCCTGCGCCGCGCGCAGGTCGGAGACAATCTCGTAGCCGAGCGTCTTGCCGCCCTCGATGGTCAGCCCGTTGTCCGGGCCCTGGCAGGTGAACGGAAAGGCTCCGCGCTCCAGCGCCCGCCGCAGCGCGTGGTAGGTGGGGTCACCCGGTACACCGTCGTCCCGGGCGCAAACCTCGAGCCGCGCGCCGAGCCGCTCCAGCCGTTCCACCACCGGCCGTTCGGCCCAGGTCGGCACGAAGACACGCAGCGACCTCCCCCCCGCGCGCGCCACCACGGCTGCCGCGAGCGCCGCGTTGCCGCAGCTCGCGATGGCCAGTTCCCCCACCGCCGGCGCCCCCCCAACCCCCGCGACCACCTCCAGGTGGACGAGCAACCCCATCAGGTGCCGCGCCTTGTGCGAGCCGGACACGTTGCCGGTCTCGTCCTTCACCCAGACCCCGCCGTCGGCGGCGAAGCCGAGTCGGTCGGAGAGCGCCGCCTGACGCCCAAACGGCGTTACGACAAACCCGCGGCCGTCCACCCCGGCTATGGCACGGTCGAGGCGCCGCACGAGCCCGACGTAGGCACCGTCGTCCAGTCCGCGGCTCCGTCCCAGGTGGTACCCGTAGGACAGCGTCCGGTAGCGCACGAAGGGGTTGGCCGCCGCCTCTCCGGGAAACCGCAGGCGCGCCGGGTCGAGCACCACGGTCATCACATGGTCGATGTCGTCGCCGGGCCGCGCGTGGCGGCAGCGCACCGGCAGCGGATCCCCCTCGGGCGCCGCCGCCCCGCACCCCGCGCAGACGACCGCCACCGGCAACGCGCTCACCGGGCCGGCGCCGCCGCGGTCCGGCTGTTGAACTCCTCGATCATGGCGTCCCAGATCGCCAGGAGGTCTCGCAAGTCGCGCCAGAACGCCTGGGAACGCCGCGCCTCGAACGCCTCGAGCGCGACCCCCTGCTGCTCCACCCAGGTGTAGTACCCGAGGTTGAAGATGCGGGCGCGGTCGCGGTGCCCCAGCTCGAGCAGATGGTCGGTCGCGACGCCGGCCAGGCACTCGCCGAAAACCTCCCCGGCCGCCGTGAGGTCGAAGCCCGACGGAAAGTCGCGACGGAGCGTCTTCTCCCGCTCGGTCCCGTACATAGCCGCGCTGTCGGTGGCCACGGTGATCAGGACGTCGCGCGGCCCGAGGCCGTAGTACTTCGCGATCTTGATCGCGGCCAGCACGTTGCAGATGCTCGACAGACCCAGCGCCCCGAGCGCACCAACCAGCGGGGCCGGCACCCCGCGCCGGGTGATCAGGTAGTCCTGCCCCACCTCCGTGTTGAAGAGCACGTCGAGGCGGTCGGTGCTCCGGTCCGAGATCGCGACCACCAGGTCGGTGTTCGTCACGTTGTGGATGAGGGGAATGTGCTTGTCGCCGATGCCCTGGATGTTGTGCTCGCCGAATCCGTTGTAGAGCATCGTCGGGCACT
The DNA here is from genome assembly GCA_031081715.1 of Armatimonadota bacterium. Taxonomy (GTDB): domain Bacteria; phylum Sysuimicrobiota; class Sysuimicrobiia; order Sysuimicrobiales; family Humicultoraceae; genus Fervidifonticultor_A; species Fervidifonticultor_A tertius. Next base: position 99,814 of record JAVHMA010000005.1, read on the forward strand.
CGAGTGCCTCCACCGCAACGATCCTCGCGCCGCAGCGCTCCTTCAGATAGTCACCCGCCCCGAGCGTGCCGGCCGACCCCGACGCGGAAACGAACGCGGCCAGCCGCAGGTCGGGCGATCGATTGCGCAGCGACTCGAACACGTGCTCCAGCGCGCGGCCGGTGCACAGGTAGTGCGCCAGGTGGTTCCCGAACTCGCAGAACTGGTTGAAGATCACCGTGTCGGGCTCGCGCTCGAGCTCGGCGCACTTGTCGTAGATCTCTTTGACGTTGCTCTCCGTCCCCGGCGTCCGGATGATGTCCGCGGGGTCGGCCACCCAGCGCTCGAGCCAGGCGAACCGTTCCCGGCTCATGCCCTCGGGCAGCACCGCGATCCCCCGGCAGCCCATGATCCGCGAGATCGCCACGCCGCCGCGCGCGTAGTTGCCCGTGGACGGCCAGACCGCGCGGTGGACGGTCGGGTCGAACTGCCCGGTGACGATTCGCGGCGCGAGGCAGGCGTACGCGGCGAGCACCTTGTGGGCGCGGATCATGGGGAACCGATCGCCCAGTGCGACCACGATCGGCGCGTCCACACCGGTCAGCGCTCGGGGAAGCACCAGGTGCTCTGGCGTGGGCGCGCTCCCACGCCGGGACGCGTCGTTGTACCAGTGCACCCGGAACAGGTTGAGCGGGTGCGGCGCGTCGGGGTCTACCTCCGCCAGCGCGTGGCGGACCGCCGGGGCGATGCGGCTCGGGATCGCGAGTTCGCCGAACGTCGGCAGGACGACCCCCGCCTCTCGGAGTCGGCCGACCGCGCGCTCGTACGCGACACGATCGACGACGGTCCTCTCCAGGCCGAGTGTTCGCATGGCGATCTCCTTCCCGCGCCGGAACCTACCCGGCGGCGACGCCCTCGGGCGCGAACGGCCGGCCGGGCACGAACCGACCGCGCCCCGGCGTGCCCGTAAACTGCCCACGGTCGTAGATGACTTCACCGCGGCTGATCGTGGTCCGGACCCGGCCCTGCACCGTCAGGCCCTCGTAGGGCGAGTACCCCGCCCGGCTGTGGAGCGCGTCCGCACTCACGGTCCAACGCTCGGCAGGATCGTAGATCACCAGATCGGCATCCGCCCCGGGGACGATCGTGCCCTTGCGCGGATACAGGCCGAAGAGCCGCGCCGGAGCGTCCGCGATCACCCGCACGAGCTGCGAGGGCGCAATTCGGCCCCTGGCGACGCCCTCGCTGTAGAGCAGCGGCAGGAGCAGCTCCGTCCCGGGTATCCCGGGCGAGACCCGCGTGAAGTCCAGCCCCAGCCTCTGGTCAAGCGAGTAGCCGCAGTGGTCGCTGCCGACGCAGTCGATGTCCCCTGCGGCGAGCGCGCGCCACAGCTCCTGCTGCTCGGCGGCGCCGCGCAGCGGCGGCGTCATGAGGTAGCGCTCCGGGTGCGGACCGGCATACACCTCGTCGGTGAGCGTCAGGTAGTGGGTGCAGGTCTCGGCGAATGCCCGCTGCCCGGCCCGCCGGGCCTCCCGGATCGCGTGCACCGACGCCGGCGACGAGAGGTGCACGAAGTACACCGGCGCCCCGGCGCTGCGCGCCAGGAGCAATCCCCGGTGCACGGCCTCCACCTCGGCGAGCGCCGGCCTGGCCTCGGCGTGGTACCGGAGCGCGGTGGCCCCCGCTCGGACCAGCTCCGCCTTCCGCCCCTCCAGCAGGTCGTCGTTCTCCGCGTGGACGGTCACGAGCAGGCCGGCGGCGCCAGCCCGCTGCAGGAGCCGGTACCACGACCAGTCGTCCAGGTAGAACCCCGACGCCTTGTAGGTCGTGTAGACCTTGGCGCTGGGCACCCCCCCGGCGACCACCGCCGCCACCTCGTCGAGCTGGCCCTGGCCGACATCGGTCACGATCAGGTGCAGCCCGTAGTCGATGTAGACCTGACCCTCCGCCTCGGCGCGACGCCCCGCGATCGCGGCCTGGAACGACTCGCCCTTGTGTTGGGTGACGTAGTCGATGGCGGTGGTCACGCCGCCGGCGGCCGCGGCGCGCGAGGCGCTGGCGAAGTCGTCTCGCGTGGTGTAGGCGCCGGAGGTGAGCAGGTAGTGCACGTGACAGTCGATGATCCCCGGCAGCACCAGGCACCCGTCGGCGGGCAGGGGCGTCGCGCCCGCCGCATCCACGCGGCCGATGGCCGCGATCTGAGCGCCGTCCGTGAGCACGTCGCCCCGGATCATGGCCTCCGGGGTAACGATGGTCCCGCCCGTGATGCGTAGCATCCTATGCGTCCCCCATCGAGGTCGCCAGGCCCCGCCGCGACGGTGCGGCATCCCGCAACAACAGCGGCAGCACGGCGTAGACCTCCGCCGCGTCCCACACCTGGTGGACCGGCACCTGGTCCAGCACGGTATGGGCGGTGGCCTCGTCGCCGGGACCGAGGCCGATGGTCGGAATGCCGGCGACGCCGGCCCAATAGACACCGTTCGTCGAGAACAGCCAGCGACCACGGCATGGCCGCCGGCCCAGAGCGTACTCGACCGCCGCTTCGCCTGCGGCCACCAGCGGATGCTCCGGGTTCGTGACCCACGCCGGAAACACCAGCGGCACCGGGAGCGAAAACCCGGTATAGCTGGGTCGGGTCCACGAGGGCACGGTGAACTCCGCTCCCTCCGCCTCCGGCAGCGCGCGAAGCTGGGCCAGGGCCGACTCCGGCGTCTCGCCCCGGATCAGGCGCCGGTCGACGACGAACTCGCACCGGTCCGGGATCACGTTCACCGACCCTGCCGCGGCACAGACGCGCGTGACCGCGATCGTCGCGGCGCCGAGAACCGGATCGACGCCGAGACGGGGGCCCAACGCCTCGATGGCCCCGAGCAGCGGAAGCGCCCGGGCGATCGCGTTCACCCCGCGCTCGGGCGCGCTGGCGTGGCTGGCCCGGCCGCGCACCACCCCGTGAATCTCCATCCGGCCCCGCTGGCCCAGGTAGACGTCGAGGTTCGTGGACTCACCGACGACCACGTAGTCGGGTCTGATCCCCTCGCGCTCCACCAGCACGCGGGCCGCGAGCCCTTCGCACCACTCCTCGATGTTGCCGAAGTAGTAGAAGGTCCACCCCTCGGTCAACCCGAGGGCCTTCAGCGCGGCCAGCGCGTACACCATCGGCGGGGTGGAGCCCTTCTCGTCGCCGGCCCCCAGCCCGAAGACCACGTCATCCTCCACCTTCCCCGCATAGGGGTCCCAGGCCCAGGCCGCGGGATCGGAGACCGCCACCGTGTCCAGGTGGCTGTCGTACAGCAGCACCCTGGGTCCGGTCCCGACGCGGCCGACCAGGTTGCCCATGGCGTCGTAGCGGATCTCGTCGAACCCCAGCGCCTCCAGACGCCGCCCCACGGCTGCCGCCACCGGGCCGATCTCGCCGTCGTGGCTGGGGATGGCGATGAGTTCCCGCAGGAACGTGATCATCTCCGGCCGGCGGGCGCGCAGCCAGCCCTGGATCGCATCCAGCGTCTCCGCGATCATCGCCGCTCCTGCCGGGCGCGCCCGATGAGCGCACCGCGCAACGCCTCGTAGGCCTCCGTCACCTGGAGGACGTCCCGCGGCACCGCCGGATGGTCCATCGCCTGCGCGAAGCGCGTGACCTGGGGCGGCTGCACGCTGGTGCGCGCCAGCGTGGCCGCCTCGGCGAACACGCGCCGGGTCTCGCCGTCGAGCAGCACCCGCCCCTCGCCCAGCGCCACCACGCGCCGGGCGTAGCGCGCCACGATTGGCATCTCGTGCGTGACGATGATGACCGTGTGGCCCTCGTCTTCCCACAACCGGGTCAAGAAGTTCATGACCTCCAGGGACTGCCGCCGGTCCTGGCCGGTGGTGGGCTCGTCTATGATGATCGTCCGGGGTTTGAGCGCCAGCACCGACGCGATCGCCACCCGCTGGCGCAGCCCCTTGGTCAGAAAGAACGGATGCTGGTCGAGCAGCTCCGGACGGACGCCGCAGACCTGCGCGGCCTCGCGGACGCGCCGGTCCACCTCGTCGCGCGGGAGGCCGATATTGCGCGGGCCATAGGCGATCTCGGCATGGACCGAGGCGTTGAAGAGCTGGTGGTCGGGGTTCTGGAAGACGTAGCCGACCTTGGTGACGACCTGCTTGACGATCCCGCGCCCACGCGTGTCCAGCCCCTCGAGCGAGACGCTGCCGCTGGTCGGCCGGAGCAGCGCGCACAGGCACTTCGCCAGCGTGGTCTTGCCCGAGCCGTTCTGGCCGACGAGCGCCACGAACTCCCCGGCACCGATGTCGAGGTTTACGTCGCGCAGCGCGGGCGTCCCGTCGGGATAGTCGAATCCCAGGCCGCGCACGACGATCAGCGGCGCCGTCATGGTGCGCCTCGCGCGCCGGCGAGGAGTGCGCGCCCCTCCGCCACCGCCTCATCGAGCGCGAGGGGCACGGCGCCGTTGTGGAGACCGTCCGCCCGCAGGCGCGCGAAGAGCTCGGTTACCTCCGGCGCGGCGAGGCCGAGCGCACCGAGGAACCCGGTGTCCTCCAGGATCTCGCGCGGGGTCCCCACGCGAGCCACGCGGCCTTCGGCGACGACCGCCAGCCGATCCGCCAGGGGCGCCAGGTCCTCGATGTTGTGTTCCACCACGATCAGGGTGAGCGAGGTCTCGGTCCGCAGCCGCCGCAGGATCTCGAAGACCTGCCGCTTGCCGAGCGGGTCGATCATGGACGTGGGCTCGTCCAGGATCAGGATGCGCGGCTGCATGGCGAGCACCGACGCGATCGCCACCCGTTGCTTCTGTCCCCCGGAGATGTCGTAGGGCGACTTTTGCAGCAGGTCGGCGATGCCGGTCAACTCGCTGACCCAGGCCAGCCGCTCGGCGATGAGGGGCAGCGGCAACCCCATGTTCTCGGCCCCGAGCAGCAGCTCTTCTTCCACGGTCATCGCCGTGAACTGCGCCTCCGGGTCGGCGAAGACCATGCCGACCTCGGCCGCCAGCTGCAGCGCCGTCTTCTGGCGGACCTCCCCGCCGAAGACGCGCACGCTGCCCTGGTAGACGCCGTGCGCGCTGTGCGGAATGAGCCCCTTGATGCAGGACACGAGCGTGGTCTTACCCGCCTCGTTGGGACCGATGATGCCGAGGAACGCCCCTTCCTCGACCTCGAGGTCGCATCCCCGCAGGGCCGGCTCTCGGGCGTTCTCGTAGCGCCAGTGCAGGTCGCGGATCACCACGGCGGCCACGTCAGCCGCTCCCGGCGCCGCACGCAGACGTCGTCGGTCGGCGCCTCACGGCTGCAACGCGCCGGCCAGCCATCGGTTCAACGGCGAGTCGGCCAGCTGGAAGGCGCCGTAGCGCCAGCCGAGCGCGGCGACGCCGACGAACAGCACGATCAGCGCGCCCGAGGCGACCGCGTCGCGCGCGCGGAACCGGTACTGGCTGAGCACGTAATCGGGCCGCGGGCCGCCGGTGATCGTGCGCCCGCTGATCGTATAGCCGCGGGCGAACAGGGCGTTGCTGATCTCGTCCGCGCGGCGCAGCGACATTGTGAACAGCGGAATCAGGTAGAGCCCGTACATCTTCAGCTTGTCCTTGATCGAGAGGCCGGAGTCGTCGAGCCCCCTCGCCTGCTCGGCCTGGCGCACCGTCGTCAGGTCTTCGAGGAACATCGCCGCCGAGCGGATCGACAGGCCGAGCACGTAGCTGACCGCAAACGGCACCCGCGCCGCGCGCAGCGCCACGAGCATGTCGCGCTCATGGTTCGTGGAGAAATAGAAGATCGTCGCGAACAGCATGGCCATGATCCTGATGTAGCTCGCGAACGTGCGCATGAGGGGCTGGTAGTAGACCGTGACCCCCAACACCTGGAGCCGGATGTCGTCCGGACGCCGGTCCGGGGCCAGCACGGTGATCGCAAACATGAAGAACGCCACCGTCACCATCAGTGGCAGGTAGATGCGCAGCCGCGAGATGTCCACCCGGGCGTACGCGAACAGGACGAACAACGCGGCGAGAAACACCAGGTTGGCCTCGGGCATCAACACGAAGAGCGGGAGGACGGCCAGGACGACCAGCCCGATCATCCGCGTGAGGGGGTGGAACTGGTAGAGGGGCGACTCGAGCGGGACCATCCCCAGCAGCGTCTTGCGTCTCCTCACGCGAACGACCTCCGGACCGGGCGCCGGCCGCCTCCCGCTAACGCCTGGCTACGCCCAGTAGCCCTTCGTGAACCCCCTGGTCTGCACGACGAGCGGCGACACGTACTTCAAAATGAGCGAGCCCAACACGATGCTGGGAATGGTGTTCCCGACGAACCACCCGGCCCACACGGTGGGCCAGGCTGCGCGCGTGACCAGCCCGAAGAAGACCAGCACGTTCGAGCCCCAGAACGACCCGAACAGGTTGGCGACCAGCACGCCCCAGACGATCCACACGGTCCAGTCACGGCCGGACCGCAGGCTCGGGTCGGCCCGAAACGCGCGGAACGCCCACCCGGCGGCCATCGACTGGACAAAGTTCGCCGGGACGTACGCCAGGGAGACCGGGAGCGGCGCAGACCCGCTCAGCGAGTTCGAGATGAAGGGGAAGATCGTGCCGGCGATGCCTCCCCACATGCCGTACCACACACCGCCGATCGCCTGGACCGCCTGGCCAGGCCAGAACGCCGAGACGAAGCCGATGGGCACCGCCAGACTCCCGAACGTGCCGACGACGATCCCGATCCCGGTGAAGAGTGCGAGCATGACCACGTGCACGATGCCGGCGTGGCGAACCTCGCCCGGCGCGAGTTCCCACACGGAGGAATGGCCCTCCGCACCGCTACCTGCGACCGCCATGTGCTCACCTCCTCAGATCGGTCTCACCTGCCACGGCCCTGGACGCGGCCACCTCACCTCCTCTCCGGCTGGGCCCTCTGCACCACGGCCCGCCACCTCTATAATAGGCCCGCCGGGCCGCGCGCCGGGAAGGTTCCTTCCACCCAGCGGAAAGGCCCGGCATCTCGGAATGGCCAGGCGTTCCACGCTCCGGACACTTGAGCGCACCCGCCGCCTCCTGCAGGCGTTCCGCGGCGCGGAGCCCCTGGGCCTCAGCGAGCTCGCGCGCCGCACCGGGCTGCCGCTGGCGACCGTCCACCGTCTGGCACGGGCCATGACCGCCGAGGGGTTCCTCCGGCACGACCCGACCGACCGCACGTACGCGCTGGGCTGGCGCATCCCCGAGTTGAGCGCGGCGATGCTGCGCGCTCACGCCATCCGCCGGGTCGGCCACCCCGTCCTCCTCAACTTGCGCAACAGGACCCGCGAGTCGGCGCAGCTCGCGGTCCTCGACGGCACCCACATCGTCATCCTCGACACCGAGGAATCCTACGCGTTCGTCCGGGAGATCACGACGCCCGGCCAGCGCACCCCGGCCCACGCGCTCTCGACCGGCAAGGTCCTGATGGCCCATCTCCCAGCCGCGCACCTCCAGGCGCTGCTCCGGCGCGGCCGGCGCCGGGCGTTCACGCCCAAGACCATCACCGCCGCCGACGACCTGCGCCGCGAGTTCGCCCGCATCAGGCGCCAGGGCTTCGCCCTCGCCGACGAGGAGTACGAGGAGGGCGTCATCGGCATCGCCGCGCCGATCTTCGACCGCTGGGGCAGGGCGGTCGCGGCGATCTCCGTCGGCGGCCCCCGCGGGCGCATCCTCCCGCGGCTCGACGCCATCGTCGCGCACGTGCGCAGAGCGGCGCAGGCGGTCACCCGCGCCCTGCCGTGGCAGTAGCCGCACTCCGAGGGCCCCTTAGTGGTCGCCGTCGGCGAACGTGTCGATCATCAGCCGGACGTCGTCGCCCAGCGGGTAGAGCACCGGGCAGGTGCACCCGGCCGCGACGTACTCGCGCACCTTGGCCCGGCACTCTTCCGGCGCGCCGGCGGCGGCGATCATCTGCACTGCGTCGTCAGGCACCAGGTGCATCGCCCGCCGGATCTCCTCCGGGCCAGCCGGCCAGGTGAGCACCTTGTTGATTTCCTCGATCAGGTTGGGGTCCACGCCGCTCGCCTTCATGATGTGCGGCTGCTGCCCCAGGTACTGCGTCAGCAGCTCGCGCGCGCGGTCGAGGGCGACCTCGCGGTTCCGGTCGAGCGAGCACACGACGAGCTGCGGCCGGTCCAGCGCCTCCACACTCCGGCCGGCGCGCGCCGCGCCCGCGGCCAGCGCGGCCAGGGCCTGGCGGTTGTAGGCCGGGCTCACCATGTAGTTCAGCAGGACGCCGTCGGCGATCTCGCCGGCGAGCTCCATCATCTTCATGCCGGTGGCACCGATGTAGATGGGCACGCGCTTGGGAGCGCGGTCGCCGTGGACGATGTCGATCTCGACGTCGGTCACGCGGACGAACTCGCCGTGGAAGGTCACGCGCTCCATCGCGAGCAGCCGGCGGGTGACCTCCACGACCTCGCGCATGGCCTGCAGCGGCCGCCTGCGGGCGATGCCCACCTTCGAGGCCAGGGGGTCCCACCAGGCGCCGATCCCGAGGAGGATCCGGCCGGGGGCCAGGTCGTCGAGCGTGGAAAAGGTCGCCGCGAGCAGGCCGACGTTCCGGGTCCAGTTGTTGACGACGCCCGAGCCGACCTTGATGCGGCCGGTCACGGCCGCGTAGGCGGCCATCGGCACGGTGGCCTCGCGCACCAGCCGGCTCTCCGCCTGCCAGACCGCTTCAAAACCGCGCTCCTCGGCGTAGCGGACGTAGTCCATCCCCTCGCGGATGCCGTGCTTGTCCTGCAGGTACAGCGCGACGCGTCCGGGCATCAGGCTCGACCTCCGGCGGGCTCGAAGGGGTGCGGGGCAATCGCCTCCAGCCGCCGCCAGAGCCTCCCCGCCGCCGCGCGCGCCTGCGCCGCGATCTCCCCGGCGTCCATCCGCGTCAGGCGCCGGTCCGCCACGACGAGCTCGCCCGCGACCATAACGTCGCGCACGTGGCAGGCGCCCAGCCCGAACGTCCAGTGTCCGGCCAGGGTATCCGCCACCAGCGGCGTCGGCGGGTCGTAGGCGAGGACAACCAGATCGGCGGGCGCGCCCGGCTCGACGGTGCCAAGCGCCGGCTCGCCGAAGCACCGGCCGGCCAGCCGGGCCGCGGCAGCCAGCCGGGCGAGCGGCCAGGCCGGGCCCACGGTGCGGTCCTCGTCGCGCGCCCGGAAGTACGCGGTCTTCGACTCAACGAACATGTCGGCGCCGATGCCGTCGGTGCCCACCACCACCGCCTCGCCGAGCAGGCCGACCGGCGTGTGTCCCACGGTATTGTTCATGTTCGACGTCGGGTTGTGCGCGACCGCCGCGCCCGAGGCCCGCAACGTCTCGACCTCGGCGGCGTCGAGGTGAATACAGTGGGCGAGCAGCGCGTCCGGCCCGAGCGCCCCGGCCCTGGCCAGCCGGGTGGTGACCCGCACGCCGAACCGCGCCAGGGCATCGCGCTGGTCCGCGGCGTCCTCGGCCACGTGGATGTGCACGCCGACACCGGCAGCCCGGGCGCCGTCCACGCAGGCGCCCAGCGTCTCCTCCGAGAGCGTGAACGAGGCGTGCGCGCCGAACAGCCCCCGGGCCAGCCGCCGGCGCGCGGCCAGGAACCGGCGGTTCTCCCGCAGCCCGGCCGCGGCGCGCTCTGGCCCGTCGCGGTCGCTGACCTCGTAGCAGAGGATTGCGCGCAGCCCCAGGGTCTCGAGCGCGTCGGCGATCACGTCGAGCGAGCCGTCAATCGCACTCGGCGACGCGTGGTGGTCGACGACGGTCGTGGTGCCGGCCAGGAGCGCGGCCGCACCGCCCACGAGCGCCGAGGCCCGGACGGCCTCCTCGTCGAGGGCTCGGTCCAGCCGCCACCACACACGCTGCAGGATCTGCACGAAGTTCGAGGGTGCCTCGAGCCCGTACGGCACACCGCGCGCGAGCGTTGAGTAGAGGTGCGTGTGGCCGCACACGTTGCCCGGCAGGATCACGCAGCCGGAGCAGTCCCGCCGCGCGCCGCCGGCCGGCGCGCGGCCCACCGACACGATGCGGCTGCCGTCCACCGCGACGTCGGCGGTCTCCAGGCGCGGAGGATCCAGCGACCGGACGACGGTCGCGCCGGCGAGCGTCAGCGCGCCGATGGCCTCGCTCCGGCCGTGGGGGCCCGCTCCTCGCGCGGCCGCGGCTGGACGCCGACCTTCGGGGCGGCCGCGCGCGCGGCCGGCGAGTCCTTCATCGGCAGACGGGTCCGGCGGATGCCGTCGTACCGGTAGAGCGCGCCGGCGACCGCGCCCGCGGTCGGCACCAGTGCGATCTCTCCCACGCCCTTCGCCCCGTACGGTCCCTCGGGCTGCGGTTCCTCGACGAAGATGCACTCGACAGGCGGCATGCCGCTCGGCGGGATGATGTTGAGCGACTTGAGCGTGGTGGTCACCGGCACGCCACCGGCCAGGACGAACTCTTCCGACAGCGAGTGCCCGAGCCCCATGTGGATGCCGCCTTCGATCTGGCCCTCGAGCAACGTCGGGTTGATCACCTTCCCGACATCGTGCGCCGCCACGACCCGCTCGATGCGGCCGCGATCGTCCAGCACCACCACCTGCGTCGCCCAGCCGTAGGCGAAGTGCGTGGCCGCGCCCTCGGGACCGTGCCCGGGTTTGTGGGTCCAGTCCACGACGACCTCGCCGTAGAACTCCCGACCCTCGAGCTGCTCCAGCCGCCGGCCGTCGAGTTCGGCGCGGAGCTTGCGCGCCGCCTCGATGACCGCCCGGCCGCCCAGCACCGTGGAGCGCGACGCCGTGGTCTGCCCGGTGTCGAGCTCGCGCATCGTGTCCACGACGACGCGCACCCGCTCCGGCGGCAGGTCCAGCTCCTGACAGGCGATCTGCTGGAGCACGGTGTGGACGCCCTGCCCCATCTCGGTCCACGAGTGAAACAGACTGACCGTGCCGTCGGCCTCGGGCCGCAGGATCGCCTTGCCGTACTCCTTGATGCCGTTGCCCACGCCGGTGTTCTTGACCCCACAGGCGATCCCCGCATAGCGCGCGCGGGCGTAGGCGTCCCGGACCGCGAGCAGCGTCTTCTTGAGCCCCACCCCGGGGCCGAGCCGCTGTCCCGTCCCGAAGACGTCGCCGGTCTCCAGCGCGTTGCGCCAGCGCATCTCCCAGCCGTCGAGCCCGACGCGCTCGGCCAGGATGTCCATCATGCCTTCCATCGCGAACTGGGCCTGGTTGGAGCCGAAGCCCCGCATGGCACCGGCCGGGGGGTTGTTGGTGTAGACGGCCTTCGCCTCGATGTCCACGGCCGGCACCCGGTAGGCGCCGCACGCATGGCCGGCCGCGCGTTCGAGTACCTTGTCGCCCACGCTGGCGTACGCGCCGGTGTCGCCGACGATCCGCGCCCGCACCGCGAGCAACCGCCCGTCCGGGTCGCAGCCGACGGTGTAGGTCAAAATCATCGGGTGGCGCTTGGGGTGGAACCGCAGGCTTTCCTCGCGCGAGAGCGTGAGCAGCACCGGCCGCCCGGTCCGCAGCGCGAGCAGTGCCGCGTGCCCCTGGACGTTGAGGTCCTCCTTGGCGCCGAACGCGCCGCCGTTGGACACCTGTGTCACCCGCACCTTCGCCTGGGGCAGCCCCAGCAACGACGCCACCTGCCGCCGGTCCTCCCAGACGCCCTGGCCCTGCGAGAAAACGTGGAGCCCACCCTCGCCGTCGGGCGCGGCGAGCGCCGACTCGGGTTCCAGGAACGCGTGCTCGATCCACTGGGTGGTGAAGGTCTCGGTCGCCACAGCGGCCGCGCCCGCCAGGGCCGCGTCAACATCTCCGCGCACGATCCGCGAGACCGACAGGACGTTCCCGCGCTCGTGGAGCCGCGGGGCGTCCGGGGCCAGAGCCGCCAGCGGGTCGGTAACCGGCGGTAGGACCTCGTAGCTGACCTCGATGAGGCGCGCGGCCTCGCGCGCCGCGTGCCGGTCGGTGGCGGCGACCGCAGCGAGCACGTCGCCCACGTAGGCGGTGACCTCGCCCTCGGCCACGAACTGCCGCCAGTCCCGGGTCAGCAGGCCCTGGGTCCGCTCACCGGGCACGTCCTTCCAGGTGACAACGGCCACGACGCCGGGGTAGGCCTCGGCCTTGGAGGTGTCGATGCGGAGCACGCGGGCGCGCGGGTGGTCGGACCACCGGATTGCGCCGTGCAGCATCCCCGGCAGCCGCATGTCGTTGATGTAGGGCTTGTCGCCGAGCGCGAGGGCCTCGCCCTCGTAGCGGGCAGTACGCGCCCCCACGCGGCCGCTGCGGTCCACCTCGGGCAGCGCCGCCCCGCGGCCGGCGGCGGCGGCCATGGCGATCGCGTCGATGATCTTGATGTAGCCCGTGCAGCGGCACAGGTTGCCGGCGAGCGCGCGAGCGATCTCCTCGCGCGACGGCTCCGGGGTGCGCGCGAGCAGCGCCTCAGCCTTCATGACGATGCCGGGCGAGCAGAACCCGCACTGCGAGGCGCCGGCCGCCACGAAGCTTTGCGCCCACAGCGCGCGGCGCTCCTCGCCGAGACCCTCCTGTGTGGTGACGTGCCTGCCGGCGAATCGCGCCGCGGGCTGCGCGCACGACACCACGGCCCGGCCGTCCACGAGAACCGTGCAGGCGCCACAGGACCCCTCGGGCGCGCAGCCGTCCTTGACCGAGGTGATCCCGCAGCCGTCGCGCAGGACCTCCAGGAGCGTGGCACCCTCGCGCACGGCCAGAGACACGGCGCGGCCGTTGACCACGAGCCCGAGCGTCACGGTCGCCATGACGCTCCCCCCTCTCCCGTCCACTGCTTCAATCCGACTCCGGACGCATCAGCTCCTGCTGCCCGGCATCCAGGCCATGGTAGTGGGGTACCGGCCGGGGTCCGGGCACGGCCGGAGCCGGCGGCGGCGGACCCGAAGCCACCGGCGGGGCGAGCCCGATCAGATCGTCGGGCCGCACCGGCGCCCGGTTGAGCGGCCGGCCGGTGGCCGCGCGCAGCGCCGCCACGATCGCCGGCGTTGCCACGAGCGTCGCCATCTCCCCGACGCCCTTGGCGCCGTAGGGCACACCAGGCTCGGGCTCCTCGACCACTGCAGAGACCACCGGCGGCATGTCGAGAAACGTGGGGATCAGGTAGTCGGTGAACGACGCGTTGCGGATGCGGCCGCCGTCGAGCTGGACTTCCTCCATCAGGGCCAGGCCGAGGCCCATCGCCGCCCCGCCCTCGATCTGCCCCTCGACCCCTTGCGGGTTGATGGCGCGGCCCACGTCGTGCGCCGAGGCGAGCTGCACCACGCGCGCCAGTCCCAGCTCCTCGTCCACCTCGACGACCGCGCGCTGCGCGGCGAACGCGAGCGTGACGTGCACGTCGCCCTGCCCGCGCTCGTCCAGCGGTTGGGTCGGCCGGTGGTGGTAGGTGCGGCGCGCCTCGATAGGCTCGTCCAGGTAGTTGTCCACCTCCCCGACCGGCTCGCCGGCCGCGAGCACCCGCCCGTCGGCGAGCGTCAACTCGCCCCGCAGCGTCCGGCCGGCCGAGGCCGCGCGGGCCCGCACCCGGCGGAAGAGCTCCTCGGCGACGGCCCGGCACGCGAGCTGCACCGCGCCGCCGGACATCATCGTCTGGCGGGATGCCGAGGTCGACCCCGCCGAGCCGATCGCGGTGTCCGGCGGGTGCAGGGTCACGTGCTCGATCCCCAGCTCGGTCCTGGCCACCTGGACGAGCACGGTGTGCAACCCCTCGCCCACCTCGGCCGCGGCGCTGTGCACCTCCACCGCGGGTCCGTCCGCCGTGCGGAACACGCGCACCCGGGCCTCGGCTGAATCGTCGAACCCCCCGCTATAGGCGATGTTCTTGTACCCCACCGCGATACCGACGCCGCGGCGGACCCCCTCACCCCGCGAGACGTTGCCCGCCCCGCCGGGGAGCGCCTGCGGGTCGCGCGGGCCGGCGGCCGGCTCCTCGGGCATCGGCAGCGCCAGACACCGTTCGATGACCTGGCGGACCGGCGCGCTCCCGCGCACGACCTGCCCTGTGATCGTGACCGACCCGGTCTTCATGGCGTTCTGCAGGCGCACCCTTGCCGGGTCCATCCCGAGCGCCTGCGCGAGCCGGTCCATCTGCGCCTCGTGCGCGAAGCACACCTGGGGCGCGCCGAACCCCCGCATGGCTCCGCAGGGCGGGTTGTGGGTGAACACCCGCGTCGCCTCGACCAGCGCGTTCGGTACCTCGTAGGGCCCGGTGGCGAACGTCGCGGCGTTCGTGATGACCGCAGCGCCCGAGGACGCATAGGCGCCGCCGTCGAGCAGCACGCGCGCGTAGACGTTGACCAGCCGGCCGTCGCGCGTGGCGCCGTGCCGCATCCAGACGCGGGACGGGTGCCGGTGCACGTGCCCGAAGAAGGACTCCTCGCGGCTGTAGACGATCCGCACGGGCCGGCCGGTGCGCAGCGCCAGCATGCACGCGTGGATGTGCATGCTCACGTCCTCGCGCGCCCCGAAGGCGCCGCCGACACCGGCCAGGTGCAGGCGCACCTTCTCTGGCGGCAACCCCAGGCAGGGCGCGACCTGCTGGCGGTCGACGTGCAGCCACTGCGTGGCGACATAGAGGTCCACGCCGCCGTCGTCCGCAGGAACCGCCATGCCGGCCTCGGGCCCGAGGATCGCCTGATCCTGCATCGCGGTCTCGTAGTATCCCTCCACCCAGACGTCGGCCGGCGCGTCCGGGTCGCCGTGGACGATCCGAACGTGGTGGAGCACGTTCCCGTACTCGTGGACCTGCGGGGCGCCGGGACGCAGCGCTTCCTCCATGTCGGTGACCGCGGGCAGCACCTCGTAGTCCACGACGACGCGCTCCGCCGCGCGGCGGGCGACCTCCGGGTCCACCGCGGCCAGGATCGCGACCGGCTCCCCGACGTAGCGCACACGGTCCTGCGCCAGGACCGGCTGGTCGGCGAACTCCAGCCCGAAGGTCTTGCGGCCCGGGACGTCCGCGGCCAGCAGCACGGCCCGCACGCCCGGGTAGCTCAGCGCCTTCGCGATGTCCACGCCGCGGATGCGCGCGTGGGCGTGTGGGCTGCGGACCGTCTGCCCCCACAGCATCTCCTCGGCCCACAGGTCGCTGCCGTACTGGAACGCGCCCTTGACCTTCGGCACACCGTCCACCCGGCGGGCGCTGGAGCCCACGCCGCCGCGCGTGCGCCGCAGGGTGCCGACGCTCACCGCGTGCCGCCCCCGGCGTCGCGCGCGCGTTGTCCGCCGTGCGCGGCCGCGGGCACACCGGTGGCGATCCGCCGGGCCACGCGCCGGCCCTCATCAGCGATCGCCTGCTCGTCGGCGCGAACGAGGCGGCCATCGGTCACCACCGGCCGGCCCTCGACCAGCAGGTGTCTGACGCGCTGCGGGGCGCAGAAGACGAGCGCGGCCACCGGGTCGGCGTCGGTGCCCACGCGCTCCAGGCCGCCGGAGGCGAACAGGGCCACGTCCGCGCGCTTGCCCGGCTCCAGCGAGCCGATGTCGTCACGGCCCAGGCAGGCCGCACCGCCGCGCGTCGCGATGCGCAGTACCCGGCGCGCGTCCATCGCCGCGGCACCGCCGGTGCGCGCGACCAGCAGCCCCATGCGGGCCTCGGCCAGGAGATGGCCGGCGTCGTTGGATGCGGACCCGTCGACGCCCAGGCCGACGGGGACCCCGGCCGCCAGCATCGCCGGGACGGGCGCGACTCCCGACCCCAGCCGCAGGTTCGACGTGGGACACCAGGCGACGCCGGCACCGCCGCGCGCCAGCAGACCGATCCCGGAGCTGTCCACGTGCACGCAGTGCGCCAGCCACACGTCCGGCCCGAGCCAGCCCCACGCCTCGAGTACCTCGAGCGGCCGACGGCCGTAGCGCGCCAGGCAGTAGGCCTGCTCGTCCGTCGTTTCCGCGATGTGCGTGTGCAGCCGCACGCCCAGGCGGCGGGCGAGCGCCGCCGAGGCGCGCATCAGGCGCTCGCTCACGGAGAACGGCGAGCACGGCGCCACCGCCACCCGGACCATCGCGCCGGGGGAGGGGTCGTGGAAGCGGCGGACCGCCTCCTCGGTCTGGGCGAGGATCGCATCGGTGTCCTGCACGATGTCATCCGGCGGCAGGCCGCCAGCGGATTGCCCCAGGTCCATGGCGCCGCGCGCGGGGTGGAATCGCACCCCGATCTCCGCCGCCGCCTCGACCTCCGCGGCGAGGAAGGCGAGCGCCGCTGCCGGATCGTCGCGCGGGAAGATGTAGTGATGGTCGGCTGCGGTCGCGCAGCCCGAGAGCGCCAGCTCCGCGAGCCCGACGCGCGCGCCGGCGTGCACCCAGGCTTCATCCATGCCCGCCCACGCCGGGTAGAGCGCGCGCAGCCACCCAAAGAGCCCCTCACCGGTCGCCCGTACCCGCGTGAGCGTCTGATACAGATGATGATGGGTGTTGACCAGTCCGGGCAGCGCGATGAGCCCCCGGCCATCCAGGCGCTCCCAAGATTCCAGGCGACTCGCGAGCGCGGGGGGGGCGCCGCGCCCGACCCAGGCGACCGTGCCGCGGTCGATCAGGATGGAGCCCCCGGGAATCTCGGTCCCCGCCTCGTCCATCGTCACGACCACGTCGCAGTCGGAAACGAGCAGCACCGCCTTCACCGCGGCCGGCCGGCCATCCGCTGCGCGGCGAGCCGGACCGCATCCAGGATCTTGGCGTACCCGGTGCAGCGGCAGAGGTTGCCCGAGAGCGCCTCCCGGATCGTCGCGTCGTCGGGCGCTGGATCGCGCTGCAGCAGGTCCACCGCGGCCACGACGAAGCCCGGCGTGCAGAACCCGCACTGCACCGCGCCGGCCTCCACGAACGCCTCCTGCACCGGGTGCAAGCGGTCGCCCGCAGCCAGGGCCTCGACCGTGCGCACCTCGCGCGCGTGGGCCTGGGCGGCCAGTACCAGGCACGCGCACACCAGCTCGCCGTCGAGCCAGACCGAGCACGACCCGCACTCGCCCTGCTCACACGCGTTTTTGGAGCCGGGCAGGCCCAGGTGGTCGCGCAGCAGGTGCAGCAAGCTGGCGCCCGCCCAAACCTCGGCGCTGCGCCACTCACCGTTGACCCGCGCCCGGACGATCATGCAGCCCTCCGCGCCTCCAGCGCCCAGACGAGCGCGCGGCGGGCCAGTACCCCGCAGGCGTGCCGACGGTAGGCCGCGGTGCCGCGCACGTCATCGATCGGCCTTGCCGCCGCCGCCACTCGCTCGCCGAACTCGCGCGCCACCTGCGCCGGCAGCGTGGCCCGCGGATCGTCCCACCACCCGGCCGCCGCCAGCGCGCCGGCGACGAACCGCTCGGCATCGGGAGCGCGCAGGATCGTGGGGCCGACCGATCCCAGCGCCACCCGCACCGTGTGGCCGGCCTCGTCCAGCACCAGGCACACACTCGCCACCGCGATGACCATCGCGTTGCGCGTCCCGACCTTCGAGAACGACCCGGGGCCACGGACGAAGCGCCAGTGGGTGGCCACGATAAGCTCGTCTGGCCGCAGTACCGTCTTCTTGGGTCCGACCATGAACTCGTTGAAGGGCACAGTGCGCCGTCCGCCCGCGCTGGCGAGTTCGACCTCGGCGTCGTACGCCGCCAGCACGGGGAGCGCGTCGCCCGCCGGGGACGCGGTGCCCAAATTGCCGCCGACCGTGCCCCGGTTGCGAATCTGTGGCGAGCCTACCGAGCGCGCGGCCTGGACCAGGGGCACCACCTCGGGGAGCTCGCGGACGATGCGCGCGTAGGTGACGCCGGCACCGAGGACCAGCCACCCTTCCTTCCGGCGCCACTGCCGGAGCTCCGGCAGCCGGCTCACGTCCAGGAGCGCGGGTGGCCGCGCCCGGTCGAAGTTGAGCGCCACCATAAGGTCGGTCCCGCCGGCAATGGGCACTGCCTCGGGCCGACCGGCCTTGATGGCCAGGGCCTCGTCCAGCGTGCGCGGCAACAGGACCTCCACGGCCTCTCTCCGGTAAGCTTCTCGCTCCACCAGGCCGATGCCTGCCGCGGCCGGAGGAACCCCGGTGGCGGCCGCGGAAGTCGGCGTCGATGGATCTCCCGCGTCTCATCAGGGTGGCGCGGGCCCACGAGCCCGCCGACGTCCTGCTCACGAACGCGCGCGTCGTCGATCTGTACGGCCTCCAGGTGCTGGAGGCCGACGTGGCCATCGCCGGGCAACGCATCGCCGGCGTCGCTACCGGCGCGCGGCGCGGCGCCTACCGCGCCGCCGAGACGCACGATCTGACCGGCGCCTACCTGGCACCGGGGTTCATCGACGCCCACGTCCATATCGAGAGCGCGATGGTCAGCGTCCCGGAGTTCGCCCGGTTGGTCGTGCCGCGGGGTACCACCACGGTCATCGCCGACCCCCATGAGATCGCCAACGTGCTGGGGATGACCGGCGTCCGCTACATGCTGCAGGCCGCGAAATACAACCCGCTCAGCGTCTTCGTCATGGCGCCGTCGTGCGTGCCGGCCAGCCCGCTGGAGAGCGCCGGCGCGGAGCTCACCGCCTACGACCTGGAGACCCTGATGCAGGACCAATGGGTGCTCGGCCTCGGCGAGGTGATGAATACGCCGGGTGTGCTCGATGCCGACCCCGAGATGCTGGCGAAGCTGGTGGCAGCGGGCCGGCGCCCGATTGACGGGCACGCGCCCGGGGTGAGTGGCGCCGATCTTGACGCCTACGCTGCGGCGGGCGTCGGGTCCGACCACGAGTGCACGACCGCCGACGAGGCCCGCGAGCGCCTGCGCCGGGGCATGCTCGTGATGGTGCGCGAGGCCACGGCCGCCCGAAACCTCCGGGACCTGCTGCCGCTGGTCGCGCCCGCCACGGCGCGGCGCTTCGCGTTCGCCACCGACGACCGCACCCCGCTGCACCTGCTGACCGACGGCCACATCGACGCGATGGTGCGCCAGGCCGTGGGGCTCGGGCTTGAGCCGCTGCTCGCCCTGCAACTGGCCAGCCTGAACGCCGCGGAGTGGTTCGGCCTGCGCGACCGCGGCGCGGTCGCGCCCGGGCGGCTCGCGGACCTGGTGGTCTTCGACGACCTCGAGGCGCCCCGGCCGCGGCTGGTGTTTCGCGGCGGGCGCCTCGTGGCCCGCGATGGTGCGCTGCTTCCCTATGAGCGGCCGGTGGCACTCCCCAGACTACGGAGCACCATCAACGTGCCCCCCGACGCGCTGCGCTTCCGCATCCCGGCCCGGGGCCGGCGCGTCCGGGTCATCGAGGTGGTGCCAGACCAGATCGTGACCGGCGCCGCGGTTGAGGAGGCGCGCATCACCGACGGCGAGGCCGTCGCCGATCCCGCCCGCGACCTGCTCAAGCTGGCGGTCATCGAGCGCCACGCCGGCAGCGGACGCGTCGGGCTCGGCTTCGTCCGCGGCTTCGGGCTGCGCGCGGGCGCGCTGGCCTCGAGCGTGGCCCACGACGCCCACAACATCGTCGTCGTGGGCGCCACCGACGACGCGATGCGCGCGGCAGTCCTGGCCATCGTGGAGATGCAGGGGGGCCAGGTCGCCGTCGGCCGCGGGGAGATGGCGCGGCTGCCCCTACCGATCGCGGGTCTGATGTCCGAGGAGCCCGCGGAGACGGTCGCCGACCAGGTGCGGGCGCTGCACCGCGCGGCGCACGGGCTGGGCGCGCGGCTGGCCGACCCGTTTATGGCGCTGTCGTTCATGGCGCTCTCGGTCGTCCCGGCGCTCAAGCTCACCGATCGTGGCCTGCTCGACGTCCGCCGCTTCGAGCTGGTGCCCTTGTTCGTCGACTAGCGTGTCGGTCTTTGGCACCGCCAACCGCCCCCCGGGGAGCGGCCGGTGCCATCGCGGGCGGCGAGGACACCTCGCCGCCCGCGATCTCCGTACCCTACGGCTCCTTGGGCCAGGGCCCGACCACGCCGGGCGCCGCCCACTCCATGCTGGTCAGCTCGGCGACCGTCAGGCGCTTGCCCGCCGGCGCGCGCAGCGTACCCTTGCGGTCGCGGATCGGGCCGGTGAACGGGTCGAAGGTCATCTGGGGGGTGGCCATCTGCGCCAGCCGCCGCATGACCAGGTCGTAGACCGAGATCCGCCCCAGGTCCGGCGTATTGACCCGCGCGGCCTGGAGCGCCGTGCGGAACACAGGGTTGACCGGTACACCTGGCTCGCCGCCCAGCTCCACGGCCTTCTCCGCCAGCAGCCACCAGTAGTCCACATCGGCCAGGTTGTCCGCCGTGTAGCGCCCGGCGTAGACCTTGGAGAGGAAGTCGATGTAGATCCGGTCCCAGTGGACGAGCTGCCCGGAGACGACGTGCCGGGGCGCGAACTTCTGCATCGGCGAGTAGTGGCCGAAGCTGGGCAGGTTGCGCCGGGCGGCCACCTGCACCACGGTCGGCGAGTCCTCGGTGAAGGCAAAGACGTCGGCGCCGGCGGCGATCAGCGCCTCGGTCGCCTCTTTGGCGGCCGCCGGGTTGAACCACTCGAAGATCCACCGGACGTGCACGGTGGCCTGCGGGTTGACCGCCCGCACGCCGAGCGCGAACGCGTTGAGGTGCCGCTTCACCTCGGGGATGGGAAACGCCCCCACGTAGGCGGTGCGGCCGGTTTTGGTCAGCGCGCCCGCCATCAGGCCGTTGAGATAGTAGACCTGGTAGAAGTCGGCCATGTACGTGGCCATGTTCCGGTTGCGCTTGAACCCGGACGCGTGGGCGAAGATGTGGTTAGGGTAGCGCCGGGCGGCGGCGAGCGTGCCGTCCATGAACCCGAAGCTCGTGGTGAACACCACCCGGGCGCCCTGCTGGATCATCCGCTCGATGAACGGCTCCACCTGGCCCTCGGGTACCGACTCGACGTAGATCGTCTCCAGCCACGGCAGGCGCTGCTGCGCGAGGCGCCTGCCCTCGTCGTGGGCGTGCGTCCACCCGTAGTCGCCGATGGGGCCAACGTAGATGAACCCCGCCTTCAGCTTCTGCTGCGCGGCGCCCGGGGCCGCGAGGCCTGCGACCAGAACGAGCGCAAGCACGAGGTAAATCCGGCGCATGCTCTCCCTCCTCGGTCTCGGTGCGATCCTCCCATGCAACCCTCGTCGTCCCACCTCCCCTAGCGCTCTCCGGTGACGTACGGGGTGCCCAGCGCTTCGGGCGCGCCCAGGCCTCGCCGGCCGCCGGCGGTGGCGGCCAGGGCCAGGATCGTGAACGCGAACGGCATCATCTTCAAGAGCTCCGGGGCCACCCACGCCTGGAGCCGAAACGACAGGTGGAAAAGCGCACCGAACAGGAGCGCACCGGCCACGGCGCGCAGTGGGTCCCACGCCGCGAAGATGGCGATGGCGATCACGATCCAGCCCATGCCCGCGGTCATCCCCTCGGTCCACGCGGGCCGGTAGGCGAGCGACAGGAACGCCCCGGCCGCGCCCGCCATCACCCCGCCGAACGCCACCGCCAGGTAGCGCACCAGGGCGACGTTGACGCCGAGCGCGTCCGCCGCCGCCGGCATCTCGCCCACGGACCGCAGCACGATGCCCCACCGGGTGTGGTAGAAGACCACCCACAGTGCCACGGCGACCCCCAGGCCAGCGTAGGTCAGCGCCGAGATCTCGGGCAACGTGTCCAGCAGCGGCCGCCCTTCCCAACCCCGGCCCAAGAGTCCGGCGAGCCCCAGGCCGAACATCGTGAGCGCGAGCCCGGAGACGTACTGATTCGCGCGAAGGGTAATGGAGATGAACGCGTGCAGCAACGCCGCGGCCCCGCCGACGGCCGCCGCGACCACGAGCCCCGCCGTCGGCTGCCCGGTGAGGTGCGCCACGACGAACGCCGCCAGCGCGCCGAGAATCATCATTCCTTCGACGCCGAGATTGATCACGCCCGAGCGCTCGGCGGTGATCTCTCCGAGCGTCCCCCAGAGGATCGGCGTCCCCAGCGCAACCGCGCGGATCACGGTTGCGAGGATCCAGTTTCCTTCTTCCACGACTATGACCCTCCTCCGGTCTCGGGGGTGCCAGGAACCCCCGGCTCGGCCGGGACGGCAGCGGTGGCGGCGGGCGCCCACCGGATCCGGACCGCCAGCAGCCGTTCGCTGCCGATCAAGAAGAACAGGATAAGCCCGTTGAAGACGTCGGTCACGCGAAACGGCATCTGGAGCGCGACCTTGAGCACATCGCCGCTGGTGAAGATGGCCCCGAGCAGGGTCGCGGTGAGCACCGCGGCCAGAGGGCTGCCCCGCGCGAGCCAGGCCACGACGATCGCGGCATAGCCGTACCCCAGCGACACCTGCCCGGGGTCGAGCAGCTTGTGGTGCACCCCGGCCACCTCACCCACCCCGGCCAGGCCCGCGGCGCCGGCGGACAGCAGCACGACCGCGAGCAGCGTGCGGGCCGGATCGATTCCGGCGTAGCGCCCCGCCGTCGGGTTCTGGCCGAGCACGCGCACCTCGAATCCCAGCCGCGTGCGCGCGAGCAGGAACGCCAGCGCGGCGGCGAGCACAAGCCCGACCGCCAGGGTCGGCCAGTGCACGCGCGTACCGGCCAGCAGGGGCAGCCGGGCGGCCTCGGGGAACGCATCCGTGTACGCGAACCCGAACTGGGTGGCGCCCTTCCAGGGCCCGTGGATGAGCCACGCGACCCCGTAGAGGGCGATGTAGTTCATCATCAGCGTGGTCAGCACTTCGTTCACCGACAGCCGCAGCCGCAGGAGCGCGGGCAGCAGACCCCACAGCGCGCCGGCGGCGAACCCTGCCGCGAACATCGCGACCAGCACCCACGGGCCGGGGATCGGGACGAACAGCGCCACCGCGGTCGCGCCGACCGCCCCGGCCAGGAGCTGCCCCTCGGCCCCGATGTTCCAGAACTGCGCGCGGAACGCCAGGGCGAGGCCCACGCCGCACAGCAGCAGCGGGATCGTCCGCCTGACCACCTCGCTGGCCTCGCGGAGCCCGGCGAACGTCCCGCGCACGATGACCCCGTAGGCGACGAGCGGGTCGGCGCCGTAGGCGGCGAAGACCCCGCCCGCCACCAGCAGCGCACCGGCGATGGCGAACAGCGAGACGCCGAGCACGCGCGCCGGAGGCGGCACGGGGTCGGGCTCCAGCACCAACGGGCCCAGCCGCCTCACGCCGCCTGCCCGGTCATCAGCAGGCCGATCCGCTCGGGCGTCGCGTCCCCGACGGGCAGCACGTCCGCGATCCGGCCACGGAAGATGACCGCCACACGGTCGGCCAGCGCCAGGACCTCGTCGAGATCTTCCGAGACCAGGAGCACGCCCGCGCCTTCCTCCCGACGCCGGAGCAGCAGTCGGTGGATGTGTTCGGTCGCGCTCACGTCCAGGCCGGAGGTCGGGTGTGCGGCGATGATCACCCCAGGACGGGCCGCGAGCTCCCTGGCCAGGATCAACCGCTGGATGTTGCCGCCCGACAGCAGCCGTACCGGCGTGGTCGCCGCGGGCGTGGCGATCTCGTAGGCCGCAATCATCTCGCGGGCGAACCGCATGATCGCGTCGTAATCGAGCAGCGGCCCCCGGGCGAAGGGCGGGTGCCGGTAGCGCCGGAGGACCAGGTTCTCGGCGACGGTCATGGTCGCGACGACGCCCATGTGCACTCGGTCCTCGGGGATGTGCGCGACGCCCGCGTCGCAGATGGCCGCGGCCGTCCGGTTGGTCACGTCGCGCCCCAGCACGCGCACGCGCCCGCGCACGGCGCGGCGCAGCCCGGTGAGCACCTCCACCAGCTCGCGCTGGCCGTTGCCCGCAATGCCCGCCAGGCCCACGATCTCGCCGCGCCGCACCGCGAGCGTGAGCCCCCGCAGGGCCGGCGCGCCACGATCGTTGTCGGCCTCGAGTGCCTCGGCCGCGAGCGCCTCGCCCGCCGCTGCCGCGCGCGCGCGCGGGAGCGTGGATTCCACGTCGCGCCCCACCATCATCTGCACGAGCGCCCGCCGGTCCACGTCCGCCGCCGGCACCGTGGCGACCACGCGGCCGCGCCGCAGCACGGTCACGCGGTCCGCGATCGCCCCCACCTCGTCGAGCTTGTGCGTGATGAAGATGACCGCGTGGCCGTCCCCCTTCATCCGGCGCAGGACGTCGAACAGCCCGCTCACCTCCTGGGGCGCGAGCACGCTGGTAGGCTCGTCGAGCACGAGGATGCGCGCGCCGCGGATGAGCGCCTTGAGGATCTCGACGCGCTGGTGCTCGCTGGGCGAGAGTTCCCAAATCCGGGCGCCCGGGTCGGCCGTCAGCCCGTATCGAGTAGCGAACTCCACGATCCGCCGCTCCACGCGGCGGGCGGGACGCAGCAACCCCTCCTGCGGCAATCCCAACGCGATGTTCTCGGCGACCGTGTGTCGGCGTACCAGGAGGAAGTGCTGCGGCACCATGCCGATCCCGCACGCGATGGCGTCCCGTGGCGAGCGGATGCGCACGCGACGGCCATCCACGACAATCTCGCCGGCATCCGGCTGGTAGAGACCGTACAGCACGTTCACCAGGGTGGTCTTGCCAGCGCCGTTCTCGCCCAGCAGCGCGTGGACCTCCCCGGCTCGCACCTCCAGCGTCACGCGGTCGTTGGCCAGCACCCCGGGAAACCGTTTGGTGATGTCGCGGAGCGCGAGCAGCGGTGCACCGTTCGGGGCGCCGGCCTCCGGCGGGGGATGTGAGGAACGCCCGGCGGTCACGCCGTTCACTTCTCTGCGGCCAGTCCCTCCTCCCCCGGGCGCGCCGATCGGGCCGCGGCCCGGGCCGCCAGCACGTCCAGCGCGGCGGTCAGCGGGATGCCCCGGGCCGCGAGCAGCACCATCAGGTGGTAGAGAACGTCGGCGGCCTCCTCGGCCACACGAGTGTCGGACTCCTGCTGGGCCGCGCGCACGACCTCCCCGGCTTCCTCCACGACCTTCGCACCGGCCGCCCGCACCCCGCCACGGAGCAGCGCCGCAGTGTACGAACCCGGGGGCGCGCCGCGCGCGCGCGCGGCGATGGTCGCTTCCAGCCGCGCGAGCACCGGGCCAGCGGTGTCCGTCTCCGCGCCTGCGGCGTCACGGTGGAAGCACGACGGCCGGCCCGTGTGGCACGCCGGCCCGGCCGGCACAACCTGGACCAGCACGGCGTCGCCGTCACAGTCCAGCCGCACGTCGGTGACGCGCTGCGTGTGTCCCGAGGTCTCGCCCTTGCGCCACAGCGCGCGCCGCGACCGGCTCCACAGCCAGATCTCGCGGGTACGCAGGGTCCGGTCGAACGCCTCGCGGTTCATCCACGCCAGGGTGAGCACCACGCCCGTCCGCGCGTCCTGCACGATCGCCGGCACCAGCCCAGACGTCCAATCGAGCATCGGTGTCTCGCTCACGCGCTCCCTCCCCACCCGTCGAGCCGGACCGGCACACCCGCGGCGGCGAGCGCCGCCTTCACAGCCGGAATCGGGTGCTGCCCGAAGTGGAAGATCGACGCCGCCAGCGCGGCGTCGGCCGCGCCCACGGTGAGCACCTCGACCAGGTGGGCGGGCGCGCCGGCGCCACCCGAGGCCACCACCGGCACGTCGACCGCACGTGCTACGCGCCGCACGAGCTCCAGGTCGTAGCCCAGGGTGGTACCATCCCGGTCGATGCTGGTGAGCAAAATCTCCCCCGCGCCCAGGCGCGAGGCCTCGACCGCCCACCCGATCGCGTCGATGCCGGTGGGACGCCGCCCGCCGTGCGTGACGACCTCGAACCACATCCGGGCTCCGTCCCGGCGCCGCCGCGCGTCGATCGCCACCACGACGCACTGGCTGCCGAAGCGGTCCGCGGCCTCGGCGATGAGCGCGGGCCGCGCCACCGCCGCGGTATTGATCGCCACCTTGTCGGCGCCGGCGAGGAGCAGCTCGCGCACGTCGCCGGCGCCGCGCACCCCACCGCCGACCGTGAGCGGGATCAGCACTTGCTCGGCGGTCCGCCGCACCACCTCCAGCAGCGCCCCGCGGCCCTCCACCGACGCCGTGATGTCCAGGTAGACGAGTTCGTCGGCGCCGTCGCGGTCGTAGGCGGCCGCCAGGGCGACCGGATCGCCGGCGTCACGCAGGTCCACGAACGCGCGGCCCTTTACCACGCGGCCATCCCGCACGTCCAGGCAGGGGATCACGCGTCGCGCCAGCATCACGCCGCCCCGGCGGCCGCCAGCGCCTCCGCCAGCGTTAGGTATCCCTCGTACAGCGCCCGGCCCACGATCGCGCCCTCGGCGCCCGCCGCGGCCACGGCGCGCAGGTCGTCGGCCGAGGCGATGCCGCCCGAGGCGATCACCGCGACCCCGGTCGCGCGTACCAGCGCCTCGAGCGTCGCGACATCGGGGCCACCGAGCATCCCGTCGCGCGCGACGTCGGTGTAGACGAGGCGCCGGACGCCCACGGCCGCCAGCCGCCGCGCGTGCTCGATGGCGTTGCGGGACGAGATACGCCGCCAGCCGTCGGCGGCCACCCGGCCCCCCCGGGCGTCCACGGCCACGGCCAGGCGGTCGCCGAACTCCCCGACCGCCGCGGCCAGCAGGGCGTCGTCCAGGGCCGCGGTGCCGAGCACCGCGCGCGCCGCGCCCGCGTCGAAGGCCGCGCGCAGGTCCTCGATGGTCCGCAAGCCGCCGCCGAGCTGGACCGGGACGGCCGCGACGCGGCAGAGTTCGGCCACGAGAGCCAGGTGGCGCGGCGCACCGGCCATCGCGGCGTCGAGGTCCACGACGTGCAGCCAGCGCGCGCCGGCGGCGGCCCAGTGCCGCGCGAGCGCGACCGGGTCGTGGCCGACCGTGCTGCGCCGCGCCGGGTCTCCCTGGCGCAGTCGGACGGCCCGACCGCCCATCAGGTCGATAGCCGGGTAGACCGTCATGCGCGGAGCCGGTCGGCTTCGAGCTGCGCGAGCAGGTTCGTCAGCAGCCGGCGGCCGGTCCGGCTGCTCTTCTCGGGGTGGAACTGCAGGCCCCAGATGCGGCCGGCGCGCACGATCGCCGGAAAACGGACGCCGTAGTCGGTTTCCGCGAGGACCACATCCGGATCGGCAGGGGCGACGACGTACGAGTGGACGAAGTACACGTGCGCGGCCTCCGGCAGCCCGGCAAGCACCGCAGAGGGTCGCGCGGCCACCAGTGTGTTCCACCCCATGTGCGGTGTCTTCACGCCGTCCGGCAACCGGCGCACCGTCCCGCGCAACAGGGCGAGGCCCGGCTCCGGGTCACCCTCCTCGCTCTGCTCGAACAGCAGCTGCATCCCCAGGCAGATGCCGACCAGCGGCGTGCCGCGCCCGGCCGCCTCGACGATCGCGCCGGCGAGCCCGGCTGCGTGCAGGCGTCGCATCGCCGGCGCGAACGCGCCCACGCCCGGGAGGACGATCAGGTCCGCGCCGGTGAGCCCGGCCGGATCGGCGACGACCGCGACCTCCGCGCCCGCGTCCGCGAGCGCCCGCGCGGCGCTGCGCAGGTTGCCCGCGCCGTAGTCCACGAGCGCCGCCCGCACCTAGAGGACTCCCTTCGTGGACGGTACGCCCTGCCCGGTCCGGGCGAGCGCCCGCCCCAGGGCGACGCCCAGCCCCTTGAAGACCGCCTCGGCGATGTGGTGGGTGTTGCGGCCGTGCCGCAGCGCCACGTGCAGGGTGACGCCCGCGTGCGCGGTGAACGCGCGCAGGAACTCCTCCACCAGGTCGACGGGGAACGCGCCAACGCGGTCGGCGGGGAAGGCGACATCGAAGTGCAGGTAGGAGCGGCCGGAGACGTCCAGGGCCACGAGCACGAGCGCTTCGTCCATCGGCAGGTGGATGGAGGCGAACCGCGCGATGCCCGCCCCGTCCCCGATCGCCTGGCACACCGCCTGGCCCAGCACGATGCCGACGTCCTCCACCGTGTGGTGCGCGTCCACGGCCAGGTCGCCCGCGGCGCGCACGGTCAGGTCGAACCTGGCGTGACGCCCGAAGGCCGCGAGCAGATGGTCGAAGAATGCGACGCCGGTGGCCGCCTCCACCCGCCCTTCGCCGTCCAGGCCCACTTGCACGGCCACCTCGGTCTCCGCCGTGCGCCGCGCGACGGCCCCGGTCCGGCTCACGGCCGCGCACCCGCACCGCCGGCCAGGACCGCTGCCAGCGCCTCGAGGAAGCGGGAGTTGTCCTCGGGTGTGCCGATGGAGACGCGCAGACACGCGCCGAGCTGCGGGATGCCGGAGACGTCGCGCACGAGCACGCCCGCGGCCGCCAACCCTTCCCATACCGCGGCAGGCGGCGCAGGCGGCTCGAAGAGCAGGAAGTTCGTCTCGCTCGGGTAGACGTGCGCGCCCATCGCGCGCAGCCCGGAGGCGACACGCTCGCGTTCGGCGACGACGACGCGCACCCGCGCGGCGGCCAGGTGGCGGTGCGCAACCAGCACGGGCGCCGCGATCTGGGCGAAGACGTTGAGACCGTAGGGCGGCGAGACCTTCGCCAGCTCGGCGATCACCGGCGGCTGCGCCGTCAGCCACCCGAGGCGCACGCCGGCGGCGGCCATCGCCTTGCTGAACGTCCGGGCCAGCACCAACCGCGGCGCGCGCTCCACCACCGGCAGCCAGGAACCGCTGGTGAACTCCCAGTACGCCTCGTCGAGGAGCACGATACCCGGCGCGCCTTCGATCACCTGGCGGACTGCGTGGTCGGGGAACCGGTTGCCCGGGGGGTTGTTGGGGTTCGCCAGGTAGATGACCTCGGCGCGCGTCGCGTGCGCGGCGTGGAGCAGCGAGGCGGTGTCCAGCGCGAACTCGCCGGCCAGCGGTACCTCGACGACGCGGGCGCCCGCGAGCACTGCGAGCGTCTTCGCCATCGAGAAGGTGGGAACGGGCATGACCACCGTGCCCCCGGCGGCGAAGGCGGCGAACGCCGCGCGCAGCGCCTCGTTCGACCCCGCGGTCGGCGTCACCATCTCGGCCGGTGTACCCTGCAGCTCGGCGATGGCCGCGGCGACCCCGGCCGCGCGCATGCCGGGATAGCGGTTCCAGGGCTCCGCGACCAGCCGGCGCGCGATCTCCTCCTTGACGTCGGCTGGCCAGTCCTCGCCAGACTCGTTCTGGTGCAGGCGCACCGGCGCGCCGGCGTACGCGCTCGCGGCCGGGAGTCGGTACGGCCGTAGCGCGCGGACCTGCGGCCTCACCGCCGCCGCGCCCGGGTGCAACGTCTGCTCATCGACGATGGTCATGGCGTCCCCTTCCTGCGCCCGGTCACGGCCAGCACGTGCGCCGGGAACTCCTCGTGCGTTCCCAACCGGGCGGCCACGGGCGCCAGCGCGTCCAGCCCGGCTTCCGTCAGCATCGCGACCGACGTCGCCTTGAGGAACGACAGCACCGTGATCCCGGAGGCTGCGAATCCCGCGCCGCTGGTGGGCAACGCCGCGGGCACGCCCACGGCATAGTTGGCCGCGGCGAACGGCGTGTGCTGCCCGAGCAGCACCTCCCCGGCGTGACGGACCCGCACCGCCACCGCCAGCGGGTCGCGAACCGCGAGCTGGAGGTGCTCCGGCGCGTACCGGTTGATCCACGCCAGGCCCTCATCCAGGTCGTCGATGATGAAGAGGCCGCCCAGGTCGGTCAGCGCCGCGCGCGCGTAGGTCCGCCGGGGCTCCGGCAGGCGCGCCAGGCCGGCCGCCAGGTGCGCGGCCGTCCGCTCGGCGACCACGGCGTCGGTGCACAGCAGCAGCACCGCTGAGTCGGTCCCGTGCTCGGCCTCGGTGAGGAGGTCGAGCGCCAGACGCTCAGGATCGGCGGTGTCATCCGCGAGGACGATGGACTCGGTGGGCCCCAGGAGCGCGAGCGGCCTGGCGCCCCACGCCGCGGCCGCGAGCTGCACCGCGGCGATCACCGGATTCCCGGGCCCGGCGAGCGCGTCGACCCTGGGCATCGCCGCCGTGCCGACCGCCAGCGCGGCAATCCCGGCCGCGCCGTTGCAGGCGTACACCTCGGTGATGCCGAGCAGGTGCGCGGCCGCGAGCACCGCCGGATCGACCTCACCGCTCCCGCGGGGCGGCACCACCACCGCCACACGCTCGACACCGGCGACCGTCGCCGGCGTCCCCATCGTGACCAGCGTGGACGGAAATGTCCCTTTGCCCGACGGCACGTACAGCCCGGCCGACCGCAGGGGCGAGAACCGAACGCCGACCGCCACGCCCGGCTCGAGCTCGACGAGCGCCGAGGGCGACGGCCGCAGCCACTCGTTGTAGCGCCGCGCCCGGGCGATTGCGGCTTCCAGCGCCGCGCGCAGACCCGCCTCGATTCCGTCGAGCGCCTCCGCCAGGCGCGCCGGCGGCACGCGCGGGCCGTCCGCGGGCAGCCTGACCCCGTCCCACCGCCACGTGTACGCGATAACCGCGCGGTCACCCTCCCGCGCGACGTCCTCGAGCACCTGCCGCGCGTAGTCGCGGGTCCGCGCGCTCAGAATCGCGTCGGAGGACCGCCGCAACCGGCGGTGGCGTTCCGCCTCGGAGAGGTCGCCAAGACGCCGAACCGTCGGCGCCGTCTCAGCCGCCGGCACGACCGGCCTCCTGAACGCACAGCGCGCGCACCGTGGCCACGAGCTCGGCCGTGCGCCGTGAGCGCGACAGGCTGCTCCGGTTGACCACGAGCCGCGCCGTGGACTGCGCGATCTCGGCGACCTCGCGGAGTCGGTTCTCCCGCAGCGTCCGCCCCGTCATCACCAAGTCGACGATGCCGTCGGCGAGCCCCACCAGCGGCGCGAGCTCGACCGACCCGTAGAGCACCACGATCTCGGCGGGCCGCGCCACCTGCTCGAAGTACCGCGCGGTCAGCCGGGGGTACTTGGTGGCCACGCGCAGCGCGTGGCCCGGCCGCCAGAGCTGCTCCGCGCGCTCCTCGGGCAGGGCCACCACGGCCCGGCAGGCGCCGAACCCGAGGTCGAGCAGTTCGTAGACGTCGCGTCCCTGCTCCAGCAGCATGTCCCGGCCAACGATCCCCACGTCGGCCGCACCCTGCTCGACGTAGGTCAGCAGGTCCGTGGGCCGGGCGAGCAGCACGCGCGCCCCGCCCTCCAGGTCGACCAGGAGGCGGCGGTCGTCCCCGAGCCCGCGCGCGTGGAGCCCCGCGCGTTCGAGCAGACGCACCGCGTCGTGCAGCAGACGGCCGGTCGGCACGGCGACGGTTAGCGGACTCACGCGCGCGTCTCCAGGGCCGCGCGTACCACGACGAGGACGTCGTCGAACGCGGTCGCCACCTCACCGGCGGCGCCGGACACCACCGTGGTGTCCGGGCCCACCCGCACCGTGCACGCCGCGAGCGGCCCGGCCGCGCCGTCAGGCAACGCCACCACGGCGAGGCCGGCCCGGCGCAGCACCAGCGCGACGCGCACCGCCTGGCGGTAGGCCTGGTCCTCGTAGCGCACGGCGACGGTCGGCCGGCTGGCGGGCGCGCAATCCAGAACATCGAGCACCCGGTCGACGCCGATGGCGAAGCCCGTCGCCGGCGCCGGGTGCCCGAACCGGGCCAGCAGGTCGTCATAGCGCCCGCCGCCGAGCAGCGGGAGCCCCGCGGCCGGGCCGTGCGCCTCGAACACGATGCCGCTGTAGTAGTCGAAATCCCGGATGAGGCCGAGATCCACCTCCACGCGCACCGAGGGGGCGTGCGCCTCGACGCCCTCGAGGACCGCCGCCAGCGCGGCGAGTGCCTCGCGGCTCTCCGCCGCGTGCGCGAGTAGTTCCGCCCGCGCGAGCGCCGTGGGGCCGCGCAGGACCGGGAGCGAGCGAAGCGCCTCCAACGCGGGCCCCGGCGGCACGGCCGCCTCCAGCTCCGCGAAGGCGCGCCGGTACAGCAGCTCGCGCGCGGTCTCGGCGGCGCCGTCGGGCAGCGTTGCGAGCAGGCCGCGCAGGAACCCGGCGTGGCCGACGCTGATCGCCGCGTCGGTCAGCCCAACCGCGCGCAGCGCGTCGGCGGCGAGCGCGATCACCTCGGCGTCGCCCCGCCACCCCGCGGCGCCGATCAGCTCCACGCCCGCCTGCGTGAACTCGCGATGCCGCCCCGAGCCGCGCTCCTGCCCGCGAAAGACCGGCGCCACGTAGGCCAGCCGCAGCGGGCCCTCGCCGCCCGGCAGCAACCGCGTCGCGGCCAGACGCGCGAGCGGTACAGTCATCTCGGGGCGCAGGGCCAGGACCTCCCCGTCGGCGTCCACGAGCTTCAACAGCCGGTCGCCGACCCCCGGGCCGGCGCCGTGCAGGAACGTCTCGTAGAACTCCACCGCGGGCGTGGCCACCTCATGGTAGCCCCATCGGGCGAACGTCTCCCGCAGGCGCTCCTCGGCCCTCCGGCGCGCGGCCACCTCGGCGGCGGTCTGGTCGCGCATGCCCGCCGGCACCTGCCGCCACCGTGCGCGCTCGGCGCGCCGGATCCGCATGACGGGCGTACTCCTTCGCTGTGGGCTTTATTACGCTAAAGCATCAGCGTGGCAAACAACGCTAGCCTAGCACCTGCGGGCGCCCACGTCAAGACGCGCGCCCCCGCCCGCGGCGCCCCGGACCGGCGGGGCGCGTCGCGCCCTCCAGCCGCGCCAGCACCCGTCGGTACCCGTCGGCGCCGTAGAAGAGGAAGCGTCGGACGCGGCTGATCGTGGCGCTGCTCGCGCCGGTGCGGCGCTCGATTTCCTCGTAGGTCCGGCCCTGGGCCAGCAGCCGCGCGACCTCCAGGCGCGCCGCGAGCGCCTTCACCTCCGCGATGGTGCAGAGGTCCTCGAGGAACCGGTAGCACTCCTCGACGGTCCGGAGGGTGAGCAGCGCGCGGCAGAGCCGGTCCGCGTGCGGGCCACGCAGTCTCGGGTCGACACGGGGAGCGCGTGCCATGGGGCCTCCTGGTCAATCGTCCTGTCCCCGACTTCGGGCGGGGACCGGCGTTCCCTCCCACCCGACTCGCGCGCGCACTGGCAGGGACCGCACCCCCCGCACCGAACCCTGCACGTGGCGTTGTTCGTGAATCGTTTCCTTCGGTGCGGTATACTTTATCCAACATGCCCAAACTCTCCTCACCTCCCCTCACTCGCCCCGACTGGCTCGTGCAGTTCGGCCGGCGCCTGCTGCTCGCGCGCGGTCGCGCCGGTCTCACCCAGCAGGCCCTCGGTGCGCCCGACCTGAGCAAGAGCTTCATCAGCCTGCTCGAGAGCGGCCGCTCGCATCCGTCGGTGGAGACCGTGCTGGCGCTGGCCCGCCGCCTGAACAGCTCCATCGGTGCCCTGCTGCTCGACCCCGACGAACTGCGGCGCGAGACCGCGCAGAGCCTCGCGCACCTGGCCGGCCTGCTCGACCCGGCCGTCGGGGGGCGCGAGGTGGTGACGCTGCTCGACGCCGCCCGGACGCTGCTGCCCGACCCGCCAGGTGAGCTCCGGCTCCGCGACCTGCTGCTGCGCGCCCGCGTGGCGCTCGCGGGGCAGGCCCTGGCCGACGCAGCGCGGTGGGCCGACGAGGCGATCGCGCTCGCGCGCCGCCAGCGGCTGGTCCACCTGCTGGGCATGGCGCAGGCGGTCCGCGGCGAGGTCGAGGTGCGCCGCGGGGCGTGGACCGCGGCCCTGCCGTTGCTCGAGGCCGGGACGACCGCCATGCAACGGGCGAAAGCGGCCCGAACCGAGGAGAACATCCGCGCGTTGATCCTGCTCGGTACGACGCGGGCGCACCTCGGAGGGGTCGAGCGCGCGCAGCGGGCGTACCGGCGGGCCGTGGAACTCGCCGCCCGTCTCCGCCTCCACGGCCTGCGCGGCCGGGCGCTCGCGGCGCAAGCCCTCCTGCACCGACACCGCCGCCGCCTGGACGCGGCCCTCGAGGCGCTCGGCGCCGCGCGGGCGGCCCTTGAGGAGGCGCAGGCGACCGAAGAGCTCAGCCGCGTGCTCACGCAGATCGGCCTGATCCAGAGCGAGCAGGGACGGTTCCAGGAGGCGCTCGGCACGCTGGGCGAGGCGCTGCGCCTCCAGGGACGCGGCACCTCGCCGCGCCAGCGGTCGGTCACCATGGCCGGGATCGCCGCGATCCATTTGGCGATGGGGCAGCCCGGCGAGGCGGCGCGGGCGGCGCGCCGCGCGCTCAAGGAGGCCCAGAGCGTCCGGGACCAAGCCTCGGCGGCCACCGCCCAGGTCACGCTGGCCAGGGCGCTGCGCGCGCAGGGCCGACGCAGCGACGCGATCGAGCTGTTGCGCGACGCCATCGCGACGCTGGGCAGGGCCCGCGGCGCCCGCTTGATGGCCGACGCCGCCGCCGAGCTCGGGACCATGCTGCGGGAGGCCGGGGCAACCGGCGAGGCCGCCCGCTACACGGCGATGGCGGGGCCGCCCGCCCGGGCCGAGGCTATTCCCGGCGTCATCCTCGACCAGCTGCCACGCTGAGCCCGCGGCGCCCGCCACCCTTCCGGGCGGGCACCTCCCGCGGTATCCTCGGATGAAGGGACCATGCCCGGCGAGATGACCGGCGCGCCCCGGGCGCGCCACGTCAGCCCCAACTTCATCACGGAGATCATCGACGCCGATCTCCGGGACGGCCGGCACGCGACCGTGCGGACCCGTTTTCCGCCCGAGCCGAACGGCTACCTCCACATCGGGCACGCCAAGTCCATCTGCCTGAACTTCGGGCTGGCGCTGGACTACGGCGGCGAGTGCAACCTCCGCTTCGACGACACCAACCCCGAGACCGAGAGTGTCGAGTACGTCGACGCCATCAAGCGCGACGTGGAGTGGCTCGGGTTCCGGTGGGCGCGGGAGCTCTACGCGTCGGACTACTTCGAGCGCCTCTACGCCTGCGCCGTCCAGCTCATCCGGGACGGGCACGCCTATGTGGACAGCCTCTCGGAGGACGAGATCGGGCGTTACCGCGGCACGGTGGCCCAGCCCGGCACCCCGAGCCCCTACCGGGACCGATCGGTGGAGGAGAATCTGGACCTGTTCGCCCGCATGCGCCGTGGCGAGTTCCCCAATGGCGCGCACGTCCTGCGCGCCAAGATCGACTTGGCCAGCCCGAACATGAAGCTGCGGGACCCCGTGCTCTACCGTATCGTGCACGCCCGGCACTACCACACCGGAAACGCCTGGTGCCTCTACCCCCTCTACGACTTCGCCCACCCGCTCTCCGACGCGTTCGAGGGCATCACGCACAGCCTCTGCACCCTGGAGTTCGAGAACAACCGGGCGATCTACGACTGGCTGCTCGAGCGGCTGCGGGGCACCTGCGGCATCCCGGCCTCCCCGCGGCCGCACCAGTACGAGTTTGCGCGCCTCACCCTGGACTACACCGTGCTGTCCAAGCGCAAGCTCATCCGCCTGGTCGAAGACGGCCACGTGGACGGCTGGGACGACCCGCGCATGCCCACGCTATCAGGCCTGCGGCGCCGCGGGGTGAGCCCCGAGGCGATCCGCGAGTTTGCCAACCGCATCGGGGTGGCCCGGACGAACAGCCGCGTGGACCCTGGGGCGCTGGAGGCGGCCATCCGCGACGATCTGAACCTGCGCGCGCCGCGCGTGCTCGCGGTCCTGCGCCCGCTCGCGGTCACGATCACCAACTTCCCCGAGGGGCGCGTCGAGCGCCTGACCGCGCCGTACTGGCCGCATGACGTACCCCGCGAGGGCGCGCGCCCCCTGCCCTTCGCCCGGCACCTGTACATCGAGCGTGACGACTTCATGGAACATCCGCCGCGCGGGTTCCACCGATTGACGCCCGGCGGTCGCGTGCGGCTGCGCCACGCCTACGTCATCCGGTGCGACGAGATCGTGCGCGACGCCGCCGGCGAGATTGTGGAGCTCCGGTGCTCGTACGATCCGTCCACGCTCGGCCGGGCGCCGGACGGCGGCGCGGTGAGGGGCACCATCCACTGGGTGGCGGCGGCCTACGCCGTGCCGATGACCGCTCGGCTCTACGACCGCCTGTTCAGCGTCGCCGATCCCGAGCGCGGCGATGGCGACTTCACCGCGCACCTCAACCCGGCGTCGCGGACGGTCGTCGAAGGGTTCGTGGAGCCGAGCGTCCTCGACGACGCCCCCGACGTCCGCTATCAGTTCGAGCGGCTGGGCTATTTCTGGCGCGACCCCGCGGACTCCAAGCCCGACCGCCTGGTCTTCAACCGCATCGTTACCCTGCGCGACTCCTGGGCGAAGATGCACCGGGGCGGCTGAACCTGCCCGGCCCGACAGGTAACGTCCGCCGGTCCGGAGAATACCGGACGGTTATGGGACAGGACGGGGTCGGCGTCCTCACACCGGGCGCGCGCCTCCTGGTGGGGGCTGCGGAGGCGCTCGCCGGCGCGAGCCAGCCGGCGCAGCTCGGTGTGCACCACTGGCTGCTCGCGCTCGTCGAGCGCCACGCGGGCATGGCCGAGGACCTGACCGCCGGCCTGGACGCGGCGGCGCTGCGCCGCTATCTGCTCGAGCGGCTGCGCGCCGGCGATCCGGGCGCTCCGCTCTCCGCCGACGACGCCCGCACCCGCGGTGCGCAGCGCGCCGCCGCCCGGGGGAAGACCGAGACGGCCGAGCGCGACCTGGCGGCCGTGATCCTGACCGCCGCGGGCTACACGGTCGTCGCCGCAGGGGCGCCGACCGCGGGGCGGGCGGCCGCGGGCGGGGGCAGCGCCGCCGTTGCTGGCAATGCCGTCGCGGAGGCGGTCCCCGCATCGGGCTATCGGCCGCGCAACACGCGGCCGACGCCCACGATTGAGCACTATGGCCGCGACCTCACGCGCGAGGCGCAGGACGGCGCGCTCACCCCGATTGTCGGGCGCGCCGACGAGATCCAGCTCGTCATCGAGACCCTGTGCCGCCGCACGAAGCGGAACCCGGTGCTCATCGGCCCGGCCGGCGTCGGCAAGACCGCCATCGTCGAAGGACTGGCGCAGCGTATCGTCGCGGGCGACATCCCCGAGGTTCTCCGCGGCACGCGGTTGCTGGCGCTATTGCCCTCGCTGGTCGTGGCCGGCGCCGCCGCCTACGGCGACCTCCAGACGCGCATGAACGCCATCCTGTCCGAGGCGAGCCAGGATGGCGTGGTCCTGTTCATCGACGAGGTCCATCAGGTCATCGGCGCCGGGGGTGCGCCCGGCACCGCTGATATGGCCAGCCTGCTCAAGCCGGCGCTGGCGCGCGGCGAGCTGGCTTGCATCGCCGCCACGACCGATGACGAGTACCGGCGCTTCATCGAACCCGATGCTGCCCTTGAGCGGCGGTTCCAGCCGGTACGCGTCCAGGAACTGACACCCGAGCAGACGCTCGAGGTGCTCCGGGTGCTGCGCGACGACTTGGGACGGCTGCGCGGCGTGACCGTCGGCGACGAGGTGCTCGCCTGGTTGGTCGACTTCGCCGGGCAGTATCTGCGCAACCGCTACTTCCCGGACAAGGCCGTGGACCTGCTGGAGCAGTGCGTCGCGTACGCCGTGACGCAGGACCGCCGCGCGGTCGAGGATGCCGACGCGCGTGCGGTAGCGGAGCGCCTCATCGGCGTCCCGCTCGAGCTCGAGCGGCGGCTTGCGGCGCTCCGTGACCGCGTCAGCGGCGAGGCCCTGCTCGACGACGAGGACCTCCAGGCCCTGGTGAACCGTCTCCAGGTGACCATGCGCGGAATGGACGTGCGGCCCGCGCGGCCGAACGCGGTCCTGCTGCTGGCCGGCGAGGCCGCCGCCTCGAGCGAGGCGCTCGCCGAAGCCATCGCCACGGCGCTCTTCGGCGCCGCCAATCGGGAAATCACCCTCGACCTCGGACGGTTCGTCCACCCCGCGGACGTCGCCATGCTGGTCGGCGCGCCACCGGGCTACATCGGGTACAGCGACGCGCTCCCGCTGCACCGGCTGACCCAGACCCCGTGGTGCGTCCTGCGCCTGGAGGGCGTCGATGCCGCTCACCCCCAGGTCCGCGCGGTCCTCACGCAGGGCATCGCGCACGGGTTCATCACGGACGCGCGGGGCAAGCGGCTCTACCTGAGCGACACGGTCGTCCTGTTGACGGCGTCGTCGCCGGCGGAGATGCCGCGGCCCGTGGGCTTCATGCGCGACGAGATGCCCGCCGAGCGGCCGACCACCCTCGACGTCGCCGGCCTGCTCGGGGCGGAGCTGGCGGCGCAGGTAGACCGGGTCTGCGCCACGGCGGCGCGCACCGCGCCGATGCGCCGGCGCTGGGTCGAGGAGCGGCTCCTGGCGGAGCTGGCCGACCGCTACCGCAAGCAGGGGCTTGAGCTGCGCTGGGACGAGACGTTCCTCCGCTGGCTGATGGAGCGCGTGGCGACCGCCGCCAACAGCCGCGACTGGGAGCGGCTGATGGACGAGCAGATCGGGCCGCTGCTCGTACCGCATCTGTCGGCCGCGGGGGTGGGCAAGCCCCGCGTGGTCCGCATCACCTGGAGGGACGACGGTATGCACGTCGAGCCGCACACGACACCGGAGGGGGGCCGCTAACCGTGCCCGTACAGTTCCAGCACGACACCCACAAGGCGATCTACGAGAAGGTCGGCGGGTTCATGAAGGAACTGTTCGGGGAGTTCGCCGGCGTCCGCACCGACTTCCCGGGCTACTACCTCACCATGGGCTCCGCAATCGTCCAGGTCTTCGTCCTCCCGTGGGGCGACGCCGACGCGATCGTCAACGTCCGGTCCTGGGTGGTCACCGGCGCCGAGCGGACCCCGGAGATGCTGGAGTTCCTCCTTCGCGAGAACTTCGAGATGCGCTTCGGGGCGTTCGGCCTGGACAAGGACGGCGATGTCGTGTTCGAGCACACGATCGCCGGCTCGAGCTGCGGCAAGCAGGAGCTGAAGGCCTCGGTGCTGGCGGTGGCCGGTGTCGCCGACACCTATGACGACAAGATCGTGAGCCGCTGGGGCGGCAAGCGCGCCACCGACCGCGGCTAGACGATCAGCCGCCGGCCATCGCGCCGACGATCAGCAGGGGTTCGCGTCCGGCGACCACGGGCTCCGGGAGCGGCGCGTCGAGGGGCTCGTGCGACAGATCCCGCTCGCAGGCAAAGAACCGCAGGAGCGGGCGGCGGCGACGCGTGGCCGGGTCGCGGATCGTGCCTCGCAGCACGGGGTAGCGTCGCTCGAGGGCATCGAGCACGGCGGCGAGGGTCGGCGCACCGTCGACGGCGAGCATCACCTCCCCGCCCACGCGCGCCAGCGTCCGAAGGTGCGCCGGGAGCACCACCCGGATCACGGCAGCGTCTGCACCTCGACCGACAGCACGGCCGGCAGGTCCCGCACGATCGGCCGCCAGGTGTCACCCGCGTCCGCCGACGCGTAGACCTGCCCGCCGGTCGTGCCGAAGTAGACGCCGCACGGTTCGAGCGCATCCACGGCCATCGCGTCGCGCAGCACGTTCACGTAGCAGTCGCGCTGCGGCAGCCCGCTCGTCAGCGCCTCCCACTCCCCGCCGCCGGTGCGGCTGCGGTAGACACGCAGCTTTCCGTCGGGCGGGTAGTGCTCGCTGTCGCTCTTGATCGGCACGACGTAGATCGTTTCCGGCTCGTGGGCGTGGACGTCGAGGGCGAACCCGAAGTCCGTCGGCAAGTTCCCGCTCACCTCGCGCCACGACTCGCCGGCGTCGTCACTGCGCATCACGTCCCAGTGCTTCTGCATGAACAGCACCTCGGGCCGTGAGCGGTGCATCGCGATGCGGTGCACGCAGTGGCCGACCTCGGCATCCGGGTCCGGAATGCCGTCGGAGCGCAACCCCCGGTTGATGGGGCGCCACGTTTGCCCGCCGTCGTCGGTGCGGAAGGCGCCGGCGGCGGAGATCGCGACGAACATCCGGCTCGCGTCGGCTGGATCGAGGAGGATCGTGTGGAGGCACAGCCCGCCCGCGCCCGGCTGCCAGTGGGGTCCGGAATCGTGGCCGCGCAGCCCGGCCAGCTCCTGCCAGGTCCGCCCGCCGTCGGCCGAGCGGAAGAGAGCGGCGTCCTCGACGCCGGCGTAGACGAGGTCGGGATCGGCCAGCGACGGCTCGAGGTGCCAGACGCGCTTGAACTCCCAGGGGTGCGGCGTGCCGTCGTACCACTGGTGCGTGCCCAGCGGGCGTCCGACCTCGGGCGACGTGTCGTAGAGAAAGGCGCTGCCGGCGCTCCCCGGCGGATCGTAGGGGTCGGGCACCTTCTCCCCGCCGGTCACCTCCCACGTCCTCCCGCCGTCGCTCGACCGCTGGATGATCTGCCCGAACCAGCCGCTGGACTGCGACGCGTACAGCCGGTCCGGATCGGCGGCCGACCCCTTGAGGTGGTAGACCTCCCACCCGGCGAAGTGCGGACCGTCCACTGCCCACCGGTCGCGCCGGCCGTCAGACGTCAGGACGAACGCGCCCTTGCGCGTGCCCACCAGTACTCGCACGCTGCTCATGTCCTCTCCTCTCCACACCGCTACGCTCCCGGCCGAAGGGCGGGACGCCCCCGCGCCCGGCATGCTGGGATTCGCTCTACTGCTGCGACGAGGCCTTCTCGATGCGCTCCCGCAGCCGGGCGTGCCGCTGGACGGCCTCGCTCTCTCCGAAGTCCTCCAGCTCGAACACCTGGCGCACTTCC
>JAVHMA010000036.1 GCA_031081715.1 Armatimonadota bacterium
ATCAGGTGCCGAGTCCGCGCGGTGAGCGGCACGTGCAGCGTCACCACGTCGCTCGCGGCCAGCAGGTCGTCGAGCGGCAGGAGCTGCGCGCCGAGCCGGCCGGCCCGATCCTCGCTCACGTAGAGGTCGTGCGCCACGACCGTCATCCCGAACGCCTGCGCGCGGCGCGCCACCTCGCCGCCGATCTTGCCCAGGCCGACGATCCCCAGCGTCTTCCCGTACAGCTCGGTGCCGACGAACCGCTCGCGCGTCCACTCGCCGCGGGCCACCGACGCCGCGGCCGCGGGCACGTGGCGCGCGAGCGCGAGCAGCAGCGCCATCGTGTGCTCGGCCGTGCTCGTGGTGCTGCTCTCGCGTGTGTTGAGGACCAGGATGCCCCGACGCGTCGCCACGTCGACGTCGATGTTGTCCACCCCGACGCCCGCGCGCGCGGCGACCCGCAGCCGCGGCGCCGCCTCGAGCACGCGCGCGGTCAGGCGGCTACGGCTGCGCACGATCACCGCGTCGGCCTCGGCCAGCGCCTCGATCAGCGCGGCCTCGCCCAGCCCGCCGAACACCGCGACCGCGCCGCCGCGCTCCAGGCGCGCGACGCCCGCAGGGTCGAGCCCGTCGGCGACGACGATCCGCGCCTGCGCGCGCAGCGTGGGGGCCGGGGGCACGCCGATCACGCCGGCGCCGTCGCCAGGATCTCGCGCGCGGCGTCCTCGGCGCCCCGCGCGGCCGGACCGCCGATCCGCGGCAGCACCGCCTCGAGCGCGCCCAGCCCGGCCAGCACGGCCTCGTCGCTGACATAGCCCAGGTGCCCGAACCGGAACACCCTCCCCGCCATGGGGCCCTGCCCGCCGGCCATCACGACCCCGTGCTCGACGCGCAGGCGATCGAGCAGCGCCTTCGCGTCGAGCCCGTCGGGCATCCACACCGCGGTGAGGGCCTCGCTCGCGTCCTCGTCGCGCGCCACCGGCCGCAGCCCGAGCGCGCGCACGCCCGCGCGGACCGCGCGCGCGACGCGGCGGTGGCGGGCGAAGACCCGGGCGATGCCCTCGGCCTCCAGGCGCCGGAGCCCGGCGTGGAGCGCGTAGATCACGCCGATCGCGGGCGTGAACGGCGTGAATGCCTCGCCGTCCTTGAGGTCCTTGCGCATGCGCGCGAACGACCAGTAGTACCGCGGCAGCCGCGCCGTCTCGCTCGCGGCCCATGCACGTTCGGAGACGCTCACGAGGGTCAGTCCCGGCGGTGCCATCAGCGCCTTCTGCGAACCGGTCACGACCACGTCCACACCCCACTCGTCGGCGCGGAGCTCGATGGCGCCGAGCGAGCTCACCGCGTCCACGACCAGCAGCGCGGGCGTCTGGCGGACGATCGCCGCGATCGCGGCCACGTCGTTGCGGACGCCGGTCGAGGTCTCGCTGTGCGTCACCAGCACCGCGCGGGCACCGGGGGCGACCCGCAGCGCCTCGCGCACGGCCTCGGGGTCGACGGCCTCGCCCCACGGCACGGCGACCCGCAGCACCTGGGCGCCGAACGCCTCGGCGATGTCCGCGAACCGGTCGCCGAACCAGCCCGAGCAGACCGCGACCACGGTGTCGCCGGGCGAGCAGAGGTTGGCGATGGCGGCCTCCAGGCCGCCGGTGCCGGACGCGGTGAACGGCAGGACCGGATGGCGTGTCATGAACACGCGCCGCGCCGCGCCGAGCATCTCGGCCAGGATGCGGCCGAACTCCGGGCCGCGGTGGTTGATCATCTGGCGCGCGCCGGCCGCGAGCACCTCGTCGGGCAGGGGCGTGGGCCCCGGAAGCAACAGGTAGCGCTGCACTCTCCACCTCCTGGTGACGCGCGGCGACCAGGGGCCGAAAAGCGAAACCCCCGCCTCGTCCGAGACGGGGATCCCCGCGGTGCCACTCGTCTTCCCGGACGACCTCGCGTCCGGGCGCTCTTCGCGCGGTCTCGGGCGCGCCCCGGGGGCTTCAGCCGGCGTGCGCCGGATTCCGCCCGCGGCTCGGGAGGGGATCAGGATCGCGGCGCCGGCCGGCTCGCACCAGCCGCCGGCTCTCTCGCGCGGCCCCGCGCCTGCGTCTCCGTCATGGCCGGTGATGAGATTGCGTAGATCGTAGCACCCCGATGCATCGCGGGCAAGAGGTCGCGCACACGCAGACCCTACGAATCAATCAAGATGACCTTGACAGGCACAGCGGGAAAGTGCCGCCGCAGACGCTCTATGTCAAAGATCAACTGCTCCCCGTAGGCCACGCCGGTGGACATCTGCCTGTGCAGCCCGTACGTGGGGACGATTTCCACACCCACATCGGCCTTTCGCTCGTTGAAGAAATACTGGAACGTCGCGATCGATCTCGCGGTCGATGACTGGGTAATCGACAGCCAAGATCTGGGCACCACCAAGGTGGGAGTACTCGTAGACCTTCCTCATCGACAGCGTCTACTGGGCGACACTCCATCGACGGCACCCAGCCCGTTTGCGGCAGGGTCGTAAACGGGACGGTCCATGGGACGGACCCTAAGCAAGCCCTGCGCCGCCAGAGCGACGCGCTCACGGGCGATCTCCAGGTACCTGGGCACGATGTCGGCGCCGGCGCACCGGCGGCCCTGTCTTATGGCTGAGACCGCCGTGGTCCCTACGCCGATGAACGGATCCACCACCCAGTCATCCGGGTCGGTCAGCGCCAACACCAGCCGGTCGACCAGCTCTACCGGAAACTGGCACGGATGCTCGGTCTTCTCAACGTGGTTGTGCTTCACGTTGGGGATGATCCACACATCACCTGGGTTTTTCCCAAGAGGATTGCTGGTGTACTGTCCCAACCGGGGTCCCTTGAAGGCCTTCTTGAACGGGTACTTCTGCGGCACCCTGACGGGATCGACGTTGAAGACATAGTCATCGGTCTTCGTGAACCACAAGATGGTCTCGTGTCGACCCGACAGCCGTCGTGAGCAGTGTAGACCATGCTCGAAGTGCCACACGATGCGGTTCCTTAGCTTCAAACCGTGCTGCTTGAACATCGGGTACAGCGCGATGTCC
Organism: Armatimonadota bacterium; assembly: GCA_031081715.1. Taxonomy (GTDB): domain Bacteria; phylum Sysuimicrobiota; class Sysuimicrobiia; order Sysuimicrobiales; family Humicultoraceae; genus Fervidifonticultor_A; species Fervidifonticultor_A tertius. The sequence goes on from JAVHMA010000036.1 coordinate 3,035, forward strand.
AGCGGCACGATCTCATTGCGTTGCACGAAGTTGCCAACCTGCCAACAGATGCTGCCTTTCGGCGACAGTACACGGACGCACTCTTCGATGACCTGCCGCTGCTGCTCAAGGTAGACGCCCAGGTCAACGCGGCGCTCGTAAGGCTTCCCGATGTTGTACGGAGGAGAAGTCACCACCAGCCCGGCCAGTCCAGGGGGCAGCGTCCGCAGCAGATCCAGCGCGTCGCCCTCATAGAGAACTACCCGGGCAGTAGGGCTGAAGTGTGCGACAACGCTTGCCCCGGAGTCTGCAAACAGCGTTCCCGGGATTGGCTTTTCCCGCTGGCGGGTTCCCGGCCTGGTCACAACTCTCACCCGCGGCAGAGCCGCGTTGCTCTCGATTCGTTCATCGACAAGGGCGGAACGGGATTACGCACATATGTTCGTATAGCACGTGCGAGCTCCTTCGTGGGGAGTCCGCACGCGTCAGGCCTGGAACCGCTTCACCGCGAACAGCCCGATGTCGTGGCGGGTCCGGCCCTCGGTCGCCAGGTCGGCCAGGATCTCGCCGACGACTGGCTGGAACTTGAACCCGTGCCCGGAGAACCCCGCCGCGATGACCACGTTGGCGTGCGCCGGGTGGCGGTCGATGATGAAGTGGATGTCGGGGGTGAGCGTGTACATACAGGTGCCCGCGGCGAGCAGCCGGCCGTTCGCCGCGGGCATGTAGCGTACCAGGAAGTCGCGCCGGATCTCGTCGATCTCCTCGGGCGCAATCGTCCGCTCGATGGTATCGGCCGTCGTGGGATCGCCCAGCGCGTGCTCCGCGACCTTGACGCCGTCGGCGTCCAAGCGCGGAAACCCGTAATACAGCCGGCCGTCCACCTGCCAGATGTAGATCGGGCAGCGGTCGGGCTCGAAGCGCTCGGCGTGGGCGACTGGCTCGAACCACCCGATCACCTGGCGCTCGACGACCAGCGGTAGGCGAAGGTCGGCGAGCACGATCGGCGCCCAGGGCCCCGCGGCGATGACGAGCCGGTTCGCCGCGTAGCGGCCGCGCGCGGTCTCGACGACCACACCCGCCGGCGACGCCTGCCATCGCAGCGCCTGCTCGCCGTGATGGAGCTCCGCGCCCGCGGCGGCCGCCAGGTCCAGGTGGACCTGCACGCACTCCTCAGGCCGCAGCACGCCGGCGCGCGGCTCGTAGACGCCGACCATCCCGTCCGCGGGCTCAAAGACCGGAAAGCGGCCCCGCACGGCCGCGGCATCCAGCACCTCGTGCGGGAGCCGGTGCACGCGCGCGCTCTCGAGGGCGCCGCGGACCAAGTCGGTGGCCGGCGCACCGATCATGATGCCACCGGTAATCCGCAGCAGCGGCCGGCCGGCCGCGGCCGAGAGCTCGTCCCAGAGCTCGTACGCGCGGCGGACCAGCGGCACGTACGACGGGTGCTCCCAGTACGCCTCGCGGATGATGCGCGAACGACCGTGCGAGGAGCCCCTGTCGTGCGCCGGCGGGTGGCGGTCGAGGCCGAGGACGCGTTGCCCGCGCCGCGCCAGATGGTAGGCCGCGGCGCTGCCCATCGCGCCGAGCCCGAGCACGATCACGTCATAGGACATGCGGTGGTATTCGGGACGCCCGCGAGGCGCCCCTATGGGCCGGGCCGGCGTCCTTGCGTGTGGCGCCTCCGCGCGTCAAGGGGCGGCCGCCACGCCGGTCCTGGCCAGCCGCGCCTCGGCGATCCGCACGAAGCGGGTCGCGCCCATGGTCGCGAAGAGGTCCCGCGTACGCTCCAGCACGCCCCGCGCGTGGTCGCGGTCGCCGAGCATCAGGAGCGCCTCGCCGTACCGCAGCAGCGCGAGCGCCAGGTCGAGGGGATACTCGCGGCGCTCCAGGGTCTGCAGGCTGAGCCGGAACAGCTCCTCGGCCTCCTCGCGGCGGCCCTGGGCCGCGCGGATCTTGCCCAGGGTGGCCCGGTGCGTGGCGACGCCGATCTCCTCGACGTCGGGCAGCAGCGCTAACGCTCGCTCCGCGTACTCGGCCGCGGCGAGCAGGTCCTCCCGCGCCAGCGCCACCTCGGCCAAGCCGCGCAGGATCACCGCGGACTCGTTCTGCGCGCCCTGCTCGCGGCGCAGCGCGCGCGCCGCGTGGAACTCGCGCTCCGCATCGTCCAGCCGGCCGATGCGCAGGTACTGCATACCGAGGCGCTGCCGTGTGTAGGCCTCCGCGAGCTGATTGCCGAGCTCGTGGCGCAGGCGGATCGCCTCGGTCAAGGCGCGGGTCGCCTCCGTGTCGTCTCCGGTCAGGTGCGCGTAGATGCCCAGCCCGGTGAGCGCGTAGGCGTTGCTGAGCGGCTCGTGGTGTTCGGCCGCGAGCCGCAGCGCCTCGGCCAGCACCGGCCGGCCCTCCTCGAGACGGCCGGCATCGAGCAGCGACCGGCCCAACCGGGCCAGCACGCGCGCCTGGCCCTGCCCGTCGCCGAGCTCGCGGTAGAGGTCGAGCGCCTGGCGGTACGCGGCGTGCGCCTTGGCGAGCTTGCCGCGGAGGTCCTCGGCGAGCAGCCCTGTCACCTCGATCGCCTCGGCCTCGCCCCGGCGGTCGCCCTGCTCGCGGAAGAGGTCGAGGGCACGCCGAAGCGCGTCCTCGGCCGGGCCGAGCCGGTCTGCGTCGTACCCGGTGATCTCCGCGAACGCGCGGTTCAGCCAGGCGCGCGCCACCAGGTCCTGGCGGCCGATCGTCGGTGCGAGCCGGAGGATCGTGTCGGTGTCCTCGCGCACGATGTCGGGCACCTGCATCCACTTGGCCACCTCGCAGCGGTTGGTGAGCAGGCGAAGCAATAGCGGGGTGTCGCCGTCGAGCCCGGCGTTGTGGAGTACCGCGAGCGCCCGATCGTAGAGCCGCCGGGCCTCGGGCAGCGCGCGCAGGCTGGTGGCCCGCGCGCCCGCGCGCAGCAACGCCTCGATGGCACGCCGCGCCAGGGCCTCGTCGCGCTCGCCGGTCTCGAAGCGGAACCGCCACGCCTGCTCGACGTGGTGCGCCAGGAGCTCGAGGAACTCGTCGTCCCCGCCCGTCACGCGCTCGAGCCACTCGGCGAACCGCAGGTGGTGCCGGCTCCGCTCGGCCTTGGGAAGGGTGGCGTAGGCCACCTCGCGCATCAGCGCGTGCCGAAAGATGAACTCCCGGTCGCCCGCCAGCGACGAGGCAGGCCGCTCCTCGACGACCTCGCGTTCCTGCAGCCGCTCCAGCGCCGTGGCGACCTCCGCGGCCTGCAGTCCGCTCGTCGCGATCAGGGGGCCGACCCAGAAGACCCGCCCGATGAGCGCGGCCTCGCCCACCACGCGCTTCTCGAGCGGCGAGAGCAGGTCGAGCCGCGAGGCCAGGATGCCGTGGATCGTGTCCGGAATGCTGATCTCCACCGGGTAGGAGGCCCAGCGCCAGCCGCCGGCATCGCGCACCAGACCGCCGCCGTCGATCAGCATGCGCAGAATCTCCTCGATGAAGAAGGGGTTGCCCTCCGCCCGCGCCAGGATGGCGTCGCGGACGCCCGGCGGGACCGCCTCGCCCTTCAACAGCCCGGCGATCAGCTTCTTCCCCAGCGGCGCCGCGAGCGGCGCGAGCGAGACGGCGGTGTAGTTGCGCACGCGGCGTCCCCAGTGCGGGTACCGCTCGAGCAGCTCGGGCCGCGCCAGGCACAGGGTGAGGATCGGGGCGTCCGCGGTGCGCACGACCATGTGCTCCACCAGGTCGAGCAGGCTCTGCTCGGCCCAGTGCAGGTCCTCGAAGACGAGCACGACCGGCCCGCCCGTCGCCTTGGCGGCCATGAACCGCCGGAGCGCGCGGGGCAGGCCGTCGTCGGCAGACGGTGTGCCGCCCAGGATGCCGGGGTTCTCCATGACCGCGGCCCGGCTCTCGACGGTGCGCCGCAGCGCCCGCAGGCGCTCGCCCCATGCCTCGTGCCCCGGTGCCTCCAGCCCCAGGACCGGCGCGAGCCCGGCGACGACCTCCTCGCACTCCGCCGGCGCCATCACCGACCCGCAGACGCGGGCCACGCCCTCCTGCAACTTCGCCAGCACCACGGGCGCGGGGTCGTTATCCTTGATGCCGCACTCTTGCTTGAGCATCTCGGCCAGCGGCCAGAAGGTCAGCCCTTCACCGTAGGCCGGACACCGGCCGCGAAGCAGCTGCGCGCCGCCCTCGTGGACCGCGGCCTCGGCGAACTCCCGCGCAAGGCGGCTCTTGCCCACGCCCGCCGCGCCCACCACGGTGACCAGGTGCGGGCGCCGGCTGTCCACCACACGCCGGTAGAGCGCGAGCAGGAACTGCATCTCGCCCTCGCGCCCCAGCATCGGCGCGCGCAACCCCTTGGTGGCCTGCCGGTCGGCGAGCCCCACGACCTCCCAGCGTGGCCGCCCGGCGAACGCGCCCTCCGCGTGGGCGGGGAGGGCGCGCGCCACGATCGCGTGTCGCGTGGCCGCGTAGGTGCGCTCGTCGATCACGATCGCGTCCGGCGCGGCGTGCTGCTGCAGGCGCGCGGCGAGGTTGACGGCCTCGCCCGTCACCATGAACTCGCCGGTGCGTACAGCCGCCGGGTCGGCGACTACCTCGCCGGTGCCGATGCCTATGCGCACGTGCAGGTCCGTGTCGCGCTGCGCGTCGAGTACCGCGAGGCGCTCGCGCATGGCCAACGCCGCCCGCACCGCGCGCTCGGGGTCGTCGTCGTGGGCCGCCGGCAGGCCGAAGACCGCCATCACCGCGTCGCCGATGAACTTCTCGACCACACCGGAGTGCCGCTCGATCTCTTCGCGCATCTGCGCGAAGAACTCGGTCATGATCGCGCGGACCGGCTCGGGGTCGAGCCGCGTCGCCATGGGCGTGGAGCCTACCAGGTCGGCGAACAGCGTGCTCACCACGCGCCGCTCGGGCCGCGTCGTGGCGCGCAGCGGTGTGCCGCAGCGCAAGCAGAAGTGCGCCCCCAGCGGGTTCTCGGCGCCGCAGGCGGCGCACCGCTGCACGAGCGACGCCCCACACCGCATGCAGAACCGGGCATCGGGGGGGTTGTCGGTACCGCACTGGGGACAGCGGATCACGACGGTAGCGTAGCACGCTCGCCGGGCGCGACCAAGCGAACACCGGCGCCGCGGCGCGAGTTAGGCTCGGGCCGAACGCGACCTCAGGCCAAGCGGCGAAGCAAGGCGAGCGCGATACCGCCGGCGACGAACGCGGCGCCGAGGATCGCGGCGGTGGCCCGGGCGAAGGGCCGGGTGCCGAGCCAGGCCGCGTACGCGGCCTTGGCCAGCGTGTTGGACAGCACCGCGAGCGCGATCGCCGCGGCGGCCGTGCCAGGATCGAGTCCAGTGACGGCCCCACCGGCCAGGGCGAGCGTGACCGCGTCCACGTCGGTCAGCCCGGCGAGCGCCGCGGCGGCGATGACACCCCAGGTCCCCAGCGTGCGCGATGCCGCCTCCACCAGCAACAGCACGAGGCCGTAGAAAGCGGCGAACCGGATCGCCTCCGCGAGGTTGAAGGGGTTGGCCACGGCCGGCTCGCTGGCGGCCTCGTGGCGGCCGCGCCGGGCGACCACCGCGACCGCGGCCATCCCGCCGCCGGCCGCCGCGGTGAGCACCGGCACGAGCACGGGCAGCGTCGCGGGCCCCACCAGCGCTGCCAGGATCACCACGCGGGCCAGCATGACCAGCGACGAGAGCCCCGCGGCCGCGGCCAGCGTCGCGGCGTGGCCGGGCTGGCCGCGCGAGCGGGTCGCGAAGGACACGGTGGCCGCTGTGCTCGACACGAGCCCGCCGAGCAGGCCGCTCGCGTACAGCCCGCGCCGGCCGCCCCACAGACGCATGCCGACGAACGCCATGAACGAGAGCCCGCAGACGATCACGACCATGGCCCACAGCCGCCTCGGGTTCCACACCTTCCAGGGCCCGTAGCCCGCGTCCGGGAGAATGGGGAGGATCACCGCCGCGATTGCGGCCAGGGTCAGCGCCGCGTGCAGTTCCTCGCGCGACAGCGCGCGGGGGAACGCCTCGAGGCGGCTCTTGCCCGCGAGCAGCACCGCGACGCCGATGCCGAGCGCACCCGCCACGAGCAGCGCCCCGGCGCCGGCCAGCACGCCGACCCAGTAGGTGATCAGCGCCGCGGTCTCGGTGGTGGCGCCGACGCTGCCCTGCCGGCTGGTGTGCACGTACGATGCCACCACCAGCCCACCGACCGCGGTGAAACCCGCCACCACCGCGAGCCCGACCTCCGCGGAGGCGAGCACAAGGCCGGCCCCGAGGAGCGCGAAGAGCGGAAAGGTGCGCACGCCGGCGAAGTGCGTGCGCGCGGTCTCGCTCGCGTCGCGTTCGCGCTCCACGCCGATCAGCCCGCCGAGCAGGCCCGCGACGAGCAACCGCAGGAGCGCGGCCTCGGGTTGAGCGACCGGATCCACGAACTCGAGCGGACCGCCGGGACCCATGTACACAACCACTTTGGCAAGGCCGGCCCGCTCTCCCGCTCCTCGCCCGGCGGCCGGTCCGACCGCGATGCGTGGGCCGGACTAGCGGGCTGTGCGTTCGCGCACCGGGCACGTCGTGATGCCCAGCAGGGTGTACAGCGGGCAGAACCCCACGAGCGCCGTGCCCAGCATAACCGCGGCCCCGACCCCGGCCACCCACGCCCAGAGTCCTCCCGCCGTGACCGCGACGTACACCAGGACCACGCCGAGGACAGCTCGCACGACCCGGTCCAGGCCGCCCATGTTGCGCTTCATCTCGATCGCCTCCTCGATGCCGTCTGAGGCCGAGCATAGGCGAGCGCCTGGCGCGGCGATGTGAACTTCTTTACGTTGGCGGCAGGCCCAGGTGGCGCCGCAGCGCCTCGGGGTGGACCACCATCGCGCTCCGGCGCCGGTAGCGCACGAGCCCGAGCCGGCGGAAGCCGGACAGGGTGCTGGAGACCAGTTCCCGGGAGGCGCTGACCGACTGGGCGATCTCCTCGTGGGCGGGCGGCGCAGGGATGAGCGCGCCACCTTCACGCCCGGATGAATCGGCCCGGGCCAGCCCGAGCAGCAGCAGGCCGATCCGCTGGGGCACCGTGTGGAAGGCGAGCGCATGGATCTGCGCCTGCGCGTTGGCGACGCGCGCGCACAGGGTGCCGAGCAGCGCCTCCACGCCGCCCCGCGAGGCCAGCAACGCGTCCATCAGGTGGTCCATACGCATGGCCACGATCTCCGAGTCGGCCACGGCCACGGCCTGGTCCTGGCGAGCACGGATGTCGCAGAAGCACAGCTCGCCGAACATCTCGCCGGGCTCGACGACCAGCAGGCGGCGCTCGCGGCCGTCGGGCGCGAGCGCGCTGATCGCCACGCGCCCGCGGCGCAGGAAGAAGACCTCGCCGGTCGGGTCGCCCATCGCGTAGATCAACTCGCCGCGGCGCACCCGACGAATTGCGCCACTTCGGGGCGCGCCGGGGAGGTGTTCCACTACCGCCTCGGTCAGGACACGACACTCGTGGTGCCCGTGGAACCGGAACGCGTCGTGCGCGGCGACGCCGGGGGCGCGCGGCGGCGCCGCGCGCGTGCGTGCTGGAACCATGTGCGACCTCAGGCGGGCCTGGCGAGTCTGAGCCGCAGGAGCGGCCACGGGGCCAGCCACACCGTCCAGAACCCCATAATGGCACAGCCCGGGTAACGGAACCGCAACACCGGGGTCTCGCGGGTGCGCGCGAAGCGCTATGGGATTCTTGCCATCCAGACGTTCCAGTGGTAGGTACCGGGCCCTCCCACGACGCCCCTGAGCTCGGCCCGGTGCAGCTGCAAGGGAAACCAGTCGCCGAGCCGCACGGCCACGGCCTGCTCGTAGAACCGGCGCTGCGCGCGGGCCCAGATCGCGGCGCGCACCCGCGGGTCGCCGTGCCGCCACAGGAGCCGAAGCATCGCGTCCATCTCACGGTCGGCATACCAGCCAGGCCACGACGAGGACAGCGGCAGCAGGAAGACCGGGTCGGGCACGAAGCCGAATGTCGTCGTGAAGACGTCCCAGCCCTCGGGCCGGCTCCGCCGGCTCACGAGCGTGGCCCAGTCCATCACCTGGAGGTCCACGGCGATCCCCACTGCCTCGAGCTGTGACCGCACGATCGTCGCCGCGGTAAGGTGGTGGGGCATCTCGCTGCTCGCCATCCAGCGCAACGGCTGGCCGCGGTACCCGGCCTCGGCCAGCAGGCGCCGGGCCAGCGTCGGGTCACGGCGGCGGTAGACCGCGTCGCCGGCCTCGGTGTGCATCGCATGCTCGGGCGGGAAGAACGCCGCGGTCACCCGCCAGAACCGCCGGGGGCCGTAGGTCCCGCGCAGCGCGGCCTCCACGTCGACCGCCGCGACGATCGCGCGGCGCAGCGCCGCGTTCGCCATGAGCGGCGACCGGTGGTTGAACATGAAGCCGGCCCACTGCGGCGTGGTGATCACCAGGGGCACAACCCCGCGCGTGCCGGCCAGGCGCGCGTACTCGTCGGTCGGCACCGAGTGCGCGAAGTGGTAGTCGCCGCGCACGACGCCGGCGATGCGCACGGACGCGTCTGGGACCGGGAGGAACTCGATCGCGTTGAGCAGCGGCTCACGACGGCCGGCCTGGCCGTCGGCCGGCTCGTCGCGCGGGCGGTAGCGGTCGAACCGCTCCAGCCGGATGCGCACGTCTGGGACGTGCTCGACGAACCGGTACGGCCCGGTCCCGATGAATCGCCGGATCGTCCCGCCGGCGGCCTCCTCGATCACCTCGCGCGGGTAGATCACCGCGCCCTGGCTGGGAATCGCCAGCGCGAGCGGCACCAGCCCGTTGGCCTCGCGCAGTCGCAGCTCCACCGTGTGGCTGTCTCGGGCGGTCAGGCTCTCCACCTCGCGGAACAGGTCGCGGCCGCGCGCGGCCACCCGCCCCCACCGCTGCAGCGACGCCACAACGTCGCCGGCGACCATCTCGCGGCCGTGATGGAAGAGGACCCCGCGCCGCAGCACGAAGGTATAGCGCCGACGGTCGGGCGAGACCTCCCAGCGCTCGACCAGCATGGGCTTCGCCTCGTAGCGGGCCGAGAGCGCGAACAGACTCTCGAAGAGGTGAATGGCGACGTCCTGCGTCGGCGCGCCCGAGGTCCAGTGGAGGTCGAGCGTCGGCGGCTCGCCGCTGTGGGCGACCCGCAGCACCCCACCGGGCCCCGGACGCTCCGCGTCCGGGGCGGGCGTCGACGCGGCGCCGCCGGGCGACGCCAGCGCGAGCAGCAGGACGGCGCCGAGCGCCGTGATCGCTTTAGACATCGAAGATCACCCTCGCCGTCCACTCGCCGTCGGTCTGCCGGACGTCGAGCATGTGGTAGGTCGCCGCCTTCACGTCGAGGCGGAAGCGGTGCCGGGCCACATCCACCGGCTCGCCATGCACGGTCGCCCGCAGCCGCCGCTCGCCCACCTCGTCCACCACGAACGTCTTGGGGACGAAGCCGTCGGCCGCGAGCATGGCCAGCAGGTCGTTGAGCCAGGCGACGAGGAGGCCGGGTAGGTCGTCGGCCTCGACGCGGCGCTCCACCCACGCGCGGCTGGCGACCGAGTCCGAGTCCACGATAAAGCCGAACATGCCCTCGGCCGCGGCCTCGAACAGCTCGGGCAGGGTGGCGGCGCGGACGACGATGCCGACGTCGGCGGTGTGGTCGATGTGCTCGACGCGTGACAACTCGGTCCCATTGTAACCGGTCACGGGTGTGCCCCCAATGGGCTCCCGGACCAACCTCGCAAGGGGGAAAGGGACACGCGGGAGAACCGATCTATACTCATGAAACGCTCCTACCCCAAGGGCAAGCCGACGCGGCATGCCAAGGCGACCGCGCGACGAGGTGCTGTGCAGGCCATCGAGATCGACCGCATCTACCACATGGATTGCGTCGAGGGCATGCGCCTCATGCCTCCGAGCAGCGTGGATCTCGTAGTCACCGATCCTCCGTTCGCGATCGAGTTCAAGGCGAAGCGGAGCAACTACAACCGCACCCAGTCGCGCGTCCTCGAAGGCTACAATGAAATTCCCCAGAAGGAGTACTTCGACTTCACATGCCGGTGGATGACGGAGGTGTACCGAGTCCTCAAGGAGTCCGGCAGTATGTTTGTGTTCTCCGGATGGAACAACCTCAAGGACATCCTGAACGCGCTTGCGCAGACCGGGTTCGTCACCGTCAACCACATCATCTGGAAGTACCAGTTCGGCGTCGTCACGAGTAGGCGCTTCGTCACCTCGCACTATCATTGTCTGTACGTCTGCAAAGACGACGTGAAGCGCAAGTTCTTCCCCTACGCGCGGTTCCCCAAAGACTCGAGCGATCGCTCGGGGAAGAGCCTCCACTACGCGGACAAGGAAGACGTCTGGAACATCAATCGTGAGTACTGGCACGGAGATCAAAAGACACCGACCAAGCTGCCCGCTGAGCTCATAAGGAAAATCCTGCAGTACTCTAGCGAGGAGAACGACATCGTGCTGGATCCTTTCCTCGGATCCGGCCAGGTCGCTGTTGTGAGCAAGCTCATGAAAAGACGTTTCGTGGGATTCGAGATCGTGAGGGAGTACTACGCTTTCGCGAAGCGCCGGCTGGACAGCGGCCGCTACAGAGTCAGCGACCATGCAGAGAGTCGCACGACATCATCCCTTGATCTCTTCGAGGCCCGTTTACCACCTTGAACGCCTCGGACGCGGCGCGCACTATCGGCGACCATCTGCGACGAATCCCACGGCGCTGGGTCGGAAAGAAAGCCATCCTCGCAATGCGTGATGGAGGATCGCGCCACTGGCGGCAGATGGAGTGGATAGGCTTCTACTTCCAATTCCTGTGTGAGCGCCATCTCCAAGACGTCGTGGATATGCCAGGGCCGAAGCACGGTCGGGTGTCCTTTGACGCGTTCCTGACCATTCCGTGGGACTTCAAGGCTCATGCCGTCAACACCATGAGTCATCAAATCATCGTGAACGACAGTACTGCAACCGCGTGGGCGATCAAGGAGTTCGGGGCAGTGGGACTTATCCTCGCGGTGGGCAAAGTGAGATACAACGACGCGTCGCGCTCGTTCCAGAGGTGGCACCAGAAGGTCAAGGGTGGTATGTCGCGATACGAGCAGCAGCGGGTAGCAAGGGGGGCATGGTCTCGGCTGCGGAAGACGTCCTTCACGCTGGAACAATTGTCCTTCATCCACATCACAGACGACACGCTGGTACGGTGCGGCACGTTCCAGATGAACTTCCGTAACTCCAACGATCGCCCGCGTCGCCCCAAGGTCTTGATCAATCTCGAGCAGCTCCATAGAGAAGAGATGATTCACTACGTCGACTTTGCGTGACCGCACGTACGGAGTCACCAGCATCAAGTCCTGCTGGCTAGCCCGGAAGGGAGGTGTTGCCGTGACCGAGCGTGAGCGCATCCGGCTCACGTCCATGGTCGCCTGCGCCGGCTGAGCGGCCAAGCTGCCGCCCGGCGACCTGGCGTACGTGCTGCGCCATCTCCCACAACCCAGCGACCCGAACCTGCTCCTCGGGCTCGGGACCGACGACGACGCGGCCATCTACCGGCTGACCGACGAGCTGGCCCTCGTGCAGACGGTGGATGTCTTCACGCCGATCGTGGACGACCCGTACGCCTTCGGGGCGGTGGCCGCGGCGAACGCGCTCTCCGACGTCTACGCGAAGGGCGGCCGACCGCTGCTGGCGCTCAACGTCGTCGGGTTCCCCCGCAAGTTGCCGCTCGACATCCTGGCCGCGATCCTCCGCGGCGGCGCCGACAAGGCCGCGGAGGCCGGTGTCTTGATCGTCGGGGGGCACAGCATCGACGACCCGGAGCCCAAGTACGGCCTCGCGGTCACCGGGCTCGTGCACCCCGGCCGCTTCGTCACCAACGGCGGCGCGCGGCCGGGCGACGCGATTTACCTGACCAAGCCGCTCGGCACCGGGGTCATCACCACCGGCATCAAGCAGGAGAAGACCCCGCCGGCCCTGGCGGCCGAGGTCGTGCGGGTCATGAACCAGCTCAACCGCGCGGCCTCCGAGGCCATGATGGACGCCGGCGTCCACGCCGCGACCGACGTGACCGGGTACGGCTTGCTCGGACACCTGCACGAGATGGCCGCGGCCAGCGGGGTGGGGGCGCGCGTCTCGGTCGCGGCGGTGCCAATCATCGACGGGGCCAGGACGCTCGCCGCCGCGGGCGCGATCGCCGGCGGCACAGCGCGGAACCTCGAGTGGCTCGCCGACAAGGTCCGCTGGGCCGAGGGCATCGACGAGGTCACACGGCTGCTGCTGGCCGACGCGCAGACCTCCGGCGGGCTGCTCATCGCCGTGGCACCACAGCGCGCGGGCGCGCTCGAGGCGGCACTGCGGACGCGCGGGGTCGAAACCGTCGCCCGCATCGGCGAGGTCACTGCGCCGGCGGGCCCCCCGCTCGCGGTCGATCCCTAGAAGGCTCCCGCCAGGCACCGGGACGGCCCCGCGGCAGGGGCACCGCGCTTCTATGTCGAACGGTGCTGACAACGTTCTCGAAAACGATTTCACGCGGGTGGGGCGGTATGTCGGTCACCGTCCTGGATGTCGCCAGGGCCGCGGGTGTCTCCGCCAGCACGGTGTCCCGCGTCCTCAACGGCACGACGCCCGTCCATGCGGCCAAGCGGCGGCGGGTGCTCCAGGCGGTACGCCACCTCGGCTACGAACCCAACGGCCTGGCCCGGAGCCTCAAGCAGCGCAAGAGCCTGACCCTCGGCCTGGTCGTCCCCGACATCACCAACCCGTTCTTCGCCGAGATCGCGAAAGGCGTCGAGACGGCCAGCCACCGGCTCGGCTACTCGCTCATTCTCTGCAACTCCGGCAACGCGGTGGAGCGCGAGCGCCGGTACCTCGAGGTGCTGCGCGAGCGCCGCGTGGACGGGCTCGTGTTCGTCCCGGCGGGGCGTCATGGCGACGCGCTGCGGGCGTGGGCCGCGCGGGGCCTGCCGGTCGTGCTGATGGACCGCGTGGTCGCCGGCGTGGCCAGTGACGCGGTCACCACCGACAACCGGTTTGGGATGAAGCTGGTGGTCCGCCACCTGGTCCGGTTGGGCCACCGAACGATCGGGTTCATCGGCGGGCCGCGCGGGGTGAGCTCCGCGGACGAACGGTGGGTCGGCTTCCTCGAAGGGCTCCGAGAAGCCGGGCTTGCGCCCGAGTCGCGCCTGATGGTGCGGGGCGACTTCACGTTCGAGACCGGGCTGCGCGCGGCCCCGGCGCTCTCGGCGGCGGCGCGCGGCCGCCTGACGGCGATCGTGGCGTCCAGCGACGTCATGGCGCTGGGGGCGATGCGCGCGGTGCACCAGCGCGGAGGTCGCGTCCCGGAGACCGTCTCGATCGCCGGGTTCGACGACATCGCGGCGGCGTCGCTCGTCCAGCCGCCGCTCACGACCGTGGCCCAGCCCGTGCGCGAGATCGGGGAGCGCGCGGTCGAACTGCTCGTCGGCCGCGTTGCCGGCGAGCGGACGCGCCCCAGCTTCGTTCGGCTGAAGCCGCGCCTGGTGGTGCGGCACAGCACCGGCCCCGCGCCCGCCAGCGGAGCCCGCCGGTGAGCGACGTCGTCGTCGTCGGCAGCCTGAACCTCGACCTGGTGGTGCGCGCGCCCCGCCTGCCGGCGCCGGGCGAGACGGTGCCGGGCGGCGTGTTCGCGACCTTCCGTGGCGGGAAGGGCGCCAACCAGGCGGTGGCGGCGGCGCGGATGGGCGCGGCCGTCATCATGATCGGGCGTGTGGGGGACGACGCCTTCGGCGCGACGCTCCGCGATGGCCTGACCGCGGAGGGGATCGACGCGCGCGGCGTCCGCCTCACCCCGGGCGCGGCGTCCGGGGTCGCGCTCATCACGGTGGACGACGCCGGGCAGAACACGATCGTGATCGCGCCGGGCGCCAACGGCGCCCTCACAGCCGCCGACGTGGAGGAGAGCCGCCCGCTCATCGCGGGCGCGAAGCTGCTGCTGCTCCAGCTCGAAATCTCGATGGAGTCGGTGCAGACGGCCGCGCGGCTGGCCCGGGAGCACGGCCTGGCGGTGCTGCTCGACCCCGCGCCGGCCGCGCCCCTGCCGGACGGCCTGCTGGCCCTGACCGACGCGCTGCTGCCGAACGAGGTCGAGGCCGCCGCGCTGACCGGCATCGCGATCACCGATCTCGCCGCCGCGCGCGCCGCGGCCGCCGCCCTGCGCCGCCGGGGTGCACGCCGCGTCCTCGTCAAGCTCGGCCACCGCGGGGTATGGGCGGACCTCGGGGATCGCGCGTTCCACGTTCCCGGTATCGCGGTGCGGGCCGTCGATACCACCGCGGCCGGGGACGCCTTCGCGGGCGCCCTGGCGGCTGCGCTGGTGGCGGGCGGCACCTGGGAGGACGCCGTCGGCCGGGCGAACGCGGCCGCGGCGTTGTCCACCACGCGGGCTGGCGCGCAGGCGTCGATGCCGTCCCGCAGCGACGTGGAGAGCTTCCTCAGCACGAGTGGGATTCGCCATCCATAATGGCAAGACGCGGAGACGCGGAGGTGAGGAGATGCACAGGATCGCTCGGTGTGTGCTCGTCGGGATCGTGGCGATCGCCCTGTGGCCCGCCCCATCCGCGGGCGCGCCGCAGGCCGCTTTGGCGCGTCCCATCAGCCTCGCGTTGCTGATGGCGGCGCCGGGGCGGTCCGACCTCTCGTGGAGCTTCATGCACTGGCTCGGCGCGGAGCAGGCGCGGCGCACGGGGCAGGTCTCCGACCTGCGGGTGGTCGTCTCCACCCCGGCCACCGCGCTGTCGGACATGACGCTCGTGGTGCGCGACGGCCAGTTCGACCTGATCTACGTGGCGTCGTTCTCGACCTACGGGACGGCGCTCCGCGACCTGGCCAACCGGTTCCCCGACCGGCAGTACGCGATCTCCGACATCCGGCCGCAGTTCGGCGACGCCGACCCCGGTAACCGCGCCGTGCTCGGCCTACTGTACCAGCAGGAGCAGCCGAGCGCCATGGCCGGCGCGCTCGCCGCGGCGCTCGCGCTCCACTACGACTGCCCGAGCGTGGGCATCGTCCTGGGACGCGAGATTCCTGTCCTGCACGAGTTCGAGATGGGCTACAAGTGGGGCGTCGACTGGGCGATTCGGCGCCTGTCCGAGACGAACCCGGACCTGGTCCGCAACAAGCGCCTGGCCCGCGCGGCCCGGAAGGACCGCGTGCTGTGGACCTACACCGGCGCGTTCAACGATCCGGCCCGCGGCCGCGAGGCCACCGAAGCGCAGGTCCGGCAGGGTGCCTGCGTGGTCTACCAGGTGGCGGGTGCCACGGGGCTCGGCGTCCTCGGGTACATGGACGACCACCATCGCACGCGCAACGTCCCCATCGGCCAGCCGCCGTTCGCCATCGGGGTGGACACCGTCCAGGAGTGGGTGAGCCCCCACGTGGTGGGCAGCGCGCTGAAGCGGGCGGACGAGGCGGTGCTCCTCGCCGTCCGGCTCGTGCGGGAGGGCCGCTTCCGCGAGGTGGTCCAGCGCGACCGCTCGCTGTGGCTGAACTTCGGCAATCGCGGCACCTGGTTCAGCGACGCCCAGCTGGTGCGCGAGTGGGTGCGGCGCGCCGTCGAGATCGGCGCGCTCGACGGCGCCAAGGGCACGGAGGTGCTCGCGAACTACGGCCGGCTCCGCGAGCCGCAGCCGCGGTGGGTGTGGGAGCTCGTCGACGGCCTGCGGCGGCTGATCGAGCAGGGCCGGGTGGACATCCCGCGGCCCTTCGGCGACCCGCAGCGGTGGCCGATCGAGCGCCTGCGGGAGACGTACGGATAGTGACCGCGCTCCGTCGCGGGCTGCGGCACGCGGCGCCCCTGTGGGACGTGGCCTTTGCGCTCGCCGGGGCGCTCCTGATCGCCGCGCTGGTGCTGCGCCTGGCGGGGTACCCGCCGCTGGCTGTCCTGCGCGGTGCCTTCGGCTTTTCGCTGTTCACGGTGCACGGGATCACGACCACCCTGGCCTTCGCCACACCCCTCATCTTCACGGGCCTGTGCTTCCTGATCGGGGTGCGCGCTGGCATCTTCAACGTCGGCGCGGAGGGCGTCGTGATGGTCAGCGCGGGCGCGAGCGTGGCATTCGGCGCGCTGCTCGCGCTGCCCACCTCGGTCCACCTGCCGGTGACCCTGGCGGTCGCGGTCGCGGTCGGGGTCGTCTGGATGCTCCCCAGCGCGTTGCTGAAGGCGCACCGCCAGGTGCACGAAGTGCTCTCGACGATCATGCTGAACTGGATCGCGATCTTCCTGGTGGCCTTCCTGATCGCCTACCCGCTGCGCGACCGCGACTTCCCCGCGCGCACGGTGCTGATCCTCCCCAGCAGCCGGCTGGAGGCCCTCCTGCCCGGCACCTCGCTCACCGCCATGGTGTTCGCCGGTCTGTTGCTGTGCGTCGCCGTCTACGTGTTCCTTTATCACACGCCCACGGGCCTGCACCTCCGGGCGAGCGGCGCCAATCCCGAGGCGGCGTACGCCGTCGGCATCGACGTGCGCCGGCTGACGATGCTGGCCTTCCTGCTGGGCGGGGCGCTGGCGGGTGTGGCGGGATTCACGCTGACCGCGGGCTTCCCGCCGTACTGGAACATCGACGAGCACATGCAGAGCCTGCTCCGCATGGGGTTCCTCGGGATCGTGGTGTCCGCCATGGCGCGCAACCATCCCCTCGGCTGCGTGCTCTCCTCGATTCTGGTCGCGGCGGTGCTGACGTCGCGGTCGTACCTGCAGCTCTCGCACGGCGTCGTCTACGAGTTCGCGGAGCTCCTCGCCGGGGTAGTGGTGATCCTCCTGGCGCTGCCGGGGATCTCCCGCGATATCGCCCGCTGGCGGGCGAAGCAGACCGCCCGTCAGCGGGCCCTGACCCCGAGCCCGGCCGGGGTCCGCGGCCCGTGAGCCGTCTGCTCGCCGTCCTGGCGGTGCTCGCGGCCGCGGCTGCGCTCACCCTGCTGCGCGGGCCGGTCGCGACGGCCAGCCTGGCCCTGATGGCCCTGGCCGCGATGGTACCCATCGCGCTGCCGGCCATCGGCGAGGTCCTCAACGAAAAGGGCGGGGTGTTCAACATCGGGCTCGAGGGCATCATGCTCATCGCGTCCGCGGCCGCGGTGTACGCCGCGGAGCTGGGCGGCAGCGGGCTGGTGGGGCTCGGCGGCGGGCTGGTCGCCGGGGCCATCGTGGCCCTGCTCTTCGGGCTGGCGGTGACCTACGGCCGGGCGAATCAGACCATCGCCGGCCTCGGCCTCAACTTCTTCGGCATCGGCGCGGTAGCGTTCCTGATCTTCGAGATCTGGGGGGCGCCGGGCTTCCACCGGGTCCCCGAGGCGCTGCGTATCCAGCCGCTCGCCACGCCCGCCGGCCTGCTGCGGTGGTTGTCGGTCGCCGCCGTGCTCATACCCTTCCTCGTCGTGGGCCTCCTCCAGCACACGCGCTTCGGGCTGCGCCTGCGCGCGGTCGGACACAACGCGCTGGTGAGCGACGTCTCCGGCATCGAGGTCTACCGGCTCCGGCTCGCCGCGTGCGTCCTGGGCGGGGCGCTGGCCGGGCTCGGCGGCGCGTACATGTCGCTGGACTGGATCGGCCTGGCGTCCATCGACCTGATCGCGGGCCGGGGGTTCGTGGCGCTGGCGTGCGTCGTGTTCAGCGGCCTGAACCCATGGCGCGCGGTGGCAGCGGCGTTCGTGTTCTCCGTGTTCAACGCCCTGGGGCTGTGGCTCCAGGTGGAGCCCTGGGCCCGCCCTCTGATGGCGCGGGGCGGGAGCGCGCTGTTCCTGATGCTGCCGTACGCGGCGGTACTCATCCTGCTGGTCGCCGCGCCGGCGCGCGAGGCGTTCCCGCGCGAGATCGGTCGTCCGTATGAGCGTCCATAGGAGGGCGTGCGGCGCATGAGTGGCGACAGCCTGGTCGAGATGCGCGGCATCCACAAGCGCTTCGGCGAGACGGTGGCGCTGCGGGACGTGGACTTCACGGTGGGGCGCAACGAGGTCGTCGGGCTGGTGGGCGACAACGGCGCGGGCAAGAGCACCCTCATCAAGATCCTCACCGGGGTCTACCAGGCGGACGCCGGGGAGATCCGGTACAAGGGCCGGCCGGTCCGGATCGCCTCGCCGGCGCACGCCCGCAGCCTCGGCATCGAGCCTGTCCACCAGTTCGGGAGCACCGTCGACGAGCTGTCCATCTGGGAGAACTTCTTCCTGGGACGCGAGGCCTGCCGGCACCTCGGCCCGATCCGCATCCTCGACAAGAAGACGATGCGGGAGATCACCCGCCAGACGCTGGAGCGGCTCGGCATCCACCTCGACGACATCGAGCGACCGATCGGGACCCTCTCCGGCGGCGAGCGCCAGGCCGTGGTCATGGGACGCGCCGTCCACTTCGGCGGGGAGCTGCTGGTGCTCGACGAGCCCACCGCGGCCCTCTCGCTGCGCGAGACCGAGCGCGTCCTCGAGTACATCAGCAACGTGCGCCGGATGGGACGGTCGGTGATCCTGATCACCCACATCACGCGCCACGTCTACCCCGTCGCCGACCGGTTCGTCGTGCTGGAGCGCTCGATGAAGATCGCGGATGTGGCCAAGGACCGGATCACCCGCAAGGAGCTGGAGGACCTGATCGTCCGCGGACGCCTGGAGGCCGAGCGGATCTGAACGTCGCCGGCCGGGGCGACGATCCCGCGGCGCCGCGGCGAAGGAGGGGTACGATGCCGGAGGGACGCTACGCCGTCCTCATGGACGTTGACACCGGGCACGACGATGCCTTCGCGGTGCTGCTCGCGGCCCGACACGTGGACCTGCTGGGCATCACGACCGTCAGCGGCAACGCCCCGCTTCCGGACACGACCGCCAACACCCTGAAGGTGCTCGAGCTCGCGGGCCTCTCGCACGTGCCGGTCGCGGCCGGCATGGACCGCCCGCTGGTAGCGCCGCCGCGGCACGCGCCCGCCATCCACGGACGCAGCGGTCTCGACGGCCCGGAGCTCCCCGCCCCGCGCGCCGCCCCCGACCCGCGTCACGGCGTGCTGTTCATGATCGAGACGGTCCGCGCGCATCCGGGCTGCTGGATCGTGGCCACCGGGCCGCTCACGAACGTCGCGGTCGCGCTCCGCCAGGCACCGGACCTGAAGACCCGCCTCGCCGGGATCAGCCTGATGGGCGGGAGCACCGCCGGGGGGAACTCCACGGCGGCGGCGGAGTTCAACATCTATTTCGACCCGGAGGCGGCGGCCGTCGTCTTCGAGAGTGGCGTCCCCATCCGCATGGTCGGCCTGAACCTGACACGCCAGGCCCTGGTCCTGGACCCCGAGGTCGCCCGCATCCGCGCGGTCGGCTCCCGACTGTGCACGGTGGCCGCGGAGCTACTGGACTTCTACAACCGGACCGCGCGCGAGGTGTTCGGCCGGCCGGGCGGTCTCCTCCACGACCCGTGCGCCGTGGCCTGGATGATCGACCCCACGCTCGTCGAGTTCCAGCCGATGCACGTGGCCGTGGAGCTGACCGGCGCCCGCACGCGAGGGATGACCGTGTGCGACTACCGGTTCGAGCGCGGCACGCCCGACCGGCTGAGGGGGCACGCCGGGATCGAAGCCGGCCAGGCGCCCAACGCCGAGGTCGGGATGCGGCTGGACCGCGATCGTTTCTTCGACCTGCTGATCGCGACGCTCGCGTCGTACCGGTAGGGCCGGGGGCAGGACCGCCGCTCACCAGGACCCGCGCGCCCACGACGGCGAACCTCACCGCATGGCGCCCGTCCCGGTTACCGTGCTCACCGGCTTTCTGGGAAGTGGCAAGACCACGGTGCTCAACCACATCCTGACGGTGAGCGGCGGGCGGCGCATCGGCGTCCTGGTCAACGAGTTCGGGGAGATCGGCATCGACGGCCGCCTCATCGCGAACCGCACGGGCGACCTGGTCGAGCTCACCAACGGGTGCGTGTGCTGCACGGTTCGGGACGATCTGCTCGCGGCGATTGCGACACTGCTGGAGGGGCCCGCGCCGCTCGACCACCTGGTCGTCGAGACCACGGGGCTGGCCGATCCGGTGCCGGTGGCCCGGCAGCTCCTCGACCCCCGCGTCCAGGACGACATCCGTCTGGACGCGATCGTCGCGCTCGTGGACGCGGCGAACTTCGACCGCACCCTGGACCGAGCCGAGCAGGCCTACGCTCAGATCACCGCGGGCGACATCCTGTTGCTCACCAAGACCGACCTGGTCGCGCCCGAGATCGCCGGGCGTATCGAGGCCGGGTTGCGGACGCTGAATCCCCGCGCGCGCATCGTGCGATGCACGCACGGGCAGGTGGACCTGCACGCGGTGCTGGGAGTGGGGCGCTTCGACGCCTCGGCGCTCGAGGCGGACGGCGGCGGCGTTCCCCGCGGCGCCGGGAGCGAGACACCCGGCGGGTCCGCCCCGGTGTTTCGCGCTAAGGCGTTTCGCGCGTCCGCACCGGTGGACCTCCGGCGGTTCGCGGACGTCATGGACCACCTGCCCGTCGCGGTCATCCGGAGCAAGGGTATCCTGTTCGTCGCCGGCGCGCCGGTGCGCGTGATCGTCCATCAGGTCGGCGACCGCTGGAGCGCCACCGCCGGAGAGGCCTGGCGGCCGGACGAGGAACGGTGCACGGAGCTGGTTTTCATCGGGAGGGACCTCGACGCCGGCGCGTGGGAGGCGCTGGAAGGACGGTTGCGCGCATGCCTGATCGGACCGACGGCGTAGGGACCGCGGTCGCCGCCGCGGCGGCCGCGCACGCGAAGGAGGTCACCGAGCTCAGCCTGCGCATCCACGCTCACCCCGAGCTGGGCAACCAGGAGCACCGGGCGGTCGCGTGGTGCCGCGAGGTGCTGGAGCGCCACGGATTCGCCGTCGAGGGCGTGCCCGGCGTCGAGACCGCGTTCGTCGCCACGCGCCGCGGTCGCGGGCCCGGCCCCACCATCGGCTTCCTGGCGGAGTACGACGCGCTCCCGGGCGTGGATCACGGGTGCGGCCACAACCTGATCGCGGGCTCGGCGGTGGGCGCCGGCGTCTTCCTGGCGGAGGCGATGGCCGGCTTGCCGGGCACCATCAAGGTGTACGGTTGTCCGGCGGAGGAGCTGGGCACGGGCAAGCCGATGATGCTCGCGGCCGGCGCGTTCGCCGGGCTGGACGCGGCGCTCACCTACCACGCGTGGTCCGGCACGGCGCTCATGGAAGGGTGCACCGGCGTGCGGCTCTTCGAGTTCCGCTTCACGGGCCGGCCGGCCCACGCGGCCGCCAACCAGCACGAGGGCGCGAGCGCCCTGGACGGTGTGCTGCTGACCTACACGAACCTCAACGCGCTGCGCCAGTTCGTGCGCGACGGCGTGCGTATCCACGGCATCGTCACCGACGGCGGGCAGGCGGTCAACATCATCCCCGAGCGGGCCGCCGCCACCATCGGCGTGCGCGCCGCCGAGCGCGCGGAGCTCGCCCGCGTCGCCGCGCGGGTGGTGGACTGCGCGCGCGCCGCGGCCCTGGCGTCGCACACCACGCTGGAGGTCGTCGAAGGGGTCACCCTCGACCCGGTGCGGTACAACGCGGCCCTGGGCGAGCTGGTCGCGCGCCACCTGGCAGCGCTCGGCGAGCCGCCGGTCCGCTGGCGGTCGCCCGCCTCGACCGACTTCGGGAACGTCAGCCAGGCGGTCCCCTCGCTGCTGTTCTCGGTCGCCACGTGGCCCGAGGGTGTGGAGTTCCACACCCGCGAGGCCGCCGCGCACGCGGCGACGCCGCAGGCCATGCGGGCGATGCTCACCGCGGCGCAGGCCATGGCGCTGGCCGCGGCCGAACTGCTGACCGACCCGGACGCGCTGCGCCGCGTCCGCGACGACTTCGCCCGGCCCGCGTAACCATGGAGGGCCCCATGGATGCCGACGGGCGGATCGCCGCCGACGTCGTCCTCTACAACGGCAAGATCGTCACGGCCGACGACCGCTTCTCGCTCGCCGAGGCGCTGGCGGTCCACGGCGACCGAATCGTCGCGGTCGGCCGCGACGCGGGCGTCAAGCGGCTGGCCGGCGCCCGCACGCGGATGATCGACCTGCGCGGGGCGTGCGTCATCCCCGGGCTGATCGACAACCACACCCACGCGCTGCTCGCCGGGCTCGACCATCCCGAGGTCGGCGCCAAGGTGAACATCGCCTGGTCGCAGAGCATCAAGGAAGTCCAGGCGGCGATCGCGGAGCGCGCTCGCCGCGCCCGGCCAGGGGAGTGGATCGCGACATCGTGCATGTTCCGCGGGGCGCTCGCCGAGGGGCGATTCCCCAACCGCCACGACCTCGACGAGGTCGCGCCCGAGCACCCTGTCTACCTGTTCCAGTCGGGGAAGAACATCATCCTGAACTCGGTCGCGCTGCGGCTCGCCGGCATCGACCGGGGCACACCCGACCCCGGGGCCGACCCCGACGAGCCGCAGGGGCACATCGTGCGCGACGCCGACGGCGAGCCGACCGGCCACCTGATCGCGGGCGCGGGCGACCTGGCCCGCAAGCGGCTGTGGGAGCGGCTCGGCCAGCGGCCGAAGAAGTGGGATTTCCTCCACTTCGACACCGAGACGTACATTCGCGCGATCGTCGCGCAGGCCGCGCGCTTCCACGCCTGCGGCGTGACCGGCACGCGCGACATGGGCCTCAGTCCCGAGGAGCTGGACGCCTACGTCGAGGCCGACCGTCGCGGCCTGCTCACCGTGCGCACCGACCTGATCCTGGGCCTGCCCGCGCGCTACATGCGGATCGACGAAATCCGCGAGGCGCTGGGGCGCTACTTCGGCCCCAAGCAGGGGCTCGGCGGCCCATACCTGCGGCTGGGCGGGCTGAAGATGGTCGTGCAGAACGATGGCTGGTGGGCCTACTCGCCGGAGAAGCTGCGCGCGATGCTGCTCGGCGCGAACCGCGTCGGCTTCACCGTGGCGATGCACGTGGCCTCCGGCAGCGCCGAGGACGCCACCGCGCTGATGCTGGACACGCTGGAGGAGGCCGACCGCGAGCGGCCGCTCGCCGGCCGGCGGTTCACGTGGGAGCACGGCTTCGGGCTGATCAAACCCGAGTTCTACCGTCGGGTGAAGGCGCTGGACATCATCATCGCCGCCAACCCTCAACTCGCCTACTTCGCGGCGGCGCGGTCGTTCCGCATGCACGAGGTCATGGACGCGGTCCGCATCGCCCAAAGCCGCATCGCCGACCCCTGGGAGCGGACCGTGCGCGACTGGGGTCTGGCCGTGCGGAGCTGGCTGCGCGAAGGCCTGGTGGTCACCGGCGGCACCGACTGCCCGGCGACGCACTACGACCCCGAGCGGCCGCTGCTGGGTCTCTACCAGGTGATCACACAGCAGACGCTGGTCGGGCCGCTGCTGCCCGACGAGACCATCGGCCGCGAGGACGCGCTGCGCCTGTGGACCCGCAACGGCGCGTACGCCACGTTCGAGGAACACCGCAAGGGGTCACTCGAGCCGGGCAAGTGGGCCGACCTGGCGGTGCTCACCGAGGACTACCTGACCGTGCCCGAGGAGCGCATCAAGGACATCCGCGTCTCGCTCACGATGGTCGGCGGCCAAATCGTCTACGAGCGCGTCTGACAGGACCGGATTCGCGGCGCACGGAATACCGGAGGACCAGGGACTCGAAAGTCATCACCATGGCGACGCAGTCGGGGAACGGCATCCGTGTGGGCGTCGGGCTGCCCTCGGCGGTACCCGGCGCCGCGGGCGAGCTGCTGGGCGCCTGGGCCGCGCGGGCCGAGGCCGGGCCGTT
>JAVHMA010000037.1 GCA_031081715.1 Armatimonadota bacterium
CCGCGGCCGCCAGCAGCGCGTCGAGGAAGGCGGCCAGCGCCCGCGGCGCGGGCCGCCCCGCGGCGAGAAACGCCTGCCAGGAGGCCACGACCCCGCGCGCGTCGGCCGCGGCCGGCAGCGGCGGCTCGGTCCAGGGCAGGGCGTCCACCTGGAGCGCGGCCTCGTCGCAGTAGTCGAGGGCCGCGGCCAGATAGTCGTCCAACCCGCGGCCGTTCAGCTCCGGCAGGTCCGCCGGTCTGCCCCACCGGTCGTCGAACGCGGCACCCACGATCGAGGTCAGCACCGACAGCGCGCCGAGCGCGCGCGCGCCTTCCCACCGGGCCTGGATGTTGCCCGCGGCGCCGCCCGTGGCCGCGGCGCTCACGTCCGCGGCCGACTGCGCCACGGCCGTCACGAGCGCGCGCAGGGCGCCGCGGTGCACCTCTGCGTCGCGGCCCGAGCGATGGACGCGTTCGAGCAGCGCCGCGGCGGCCTCGGCGGCCGCTCGCGCGTGCGCCGGCGTGCAGATGCGCGGAGGCGGCGGCGCCCGATCGGCGAGAGCGGCGACCACGAACGGCAGGTACGCGGCCCGCTCGTAGCGGCGCGGGTCCGCCGCCGCCTCGGCCGAGACCGCGCGGCGCGCGCGCGCGGCGAACGTCTCCGCGGCTTCGATCAGGATGCGCAGCGGCACGAACACCAGCGCGCCCCAGGCGAGCAGCGCGAAGACCCAGCGGTCGAGGCGGCCACCCGCGGCAAGTACTGCCAGCGTGGCGGCGAACCCTGCGGCGCACGCGACCAGCAGCCAGCGCCCGGCGGCGCGGCGGGCGCCGGGATCGGCTAGGCGGCTGAGCAGCACGCGCGAGTCGGGCATCGTGCGCTACACCCCGGCTAGACCGTGGCGGATGACCGACGCCAGCCGGTCGAGCTCCGCCCGGGGCGGCTGCGTCGCCGGCCAGGAGAACCCCAAGCCGTCGCCCGCGCGGCGGGGGATCACGTGCAGGTGGATGTGCATGACCACCTGGCCGCCCGCGCGCTCGTTGGCCTGCAGGACGGTGACCCCGTCGGCGCCGAGCGCGCGCTTGAGCGCCGTGGCCACGCGCGCCGCGGTGCGGAACAGCGCACCGGCGAGCGCCGGATCGAGTCCGTAGAGGTTCTCGACGTGTGCCGCGCTCGCAACGAGCACGTGGCCCGGTTGGATGGGCGCGATGTCCATGAACGCGACCACATCGTCGTCGCGGTGGACGATGCTGGCGGGCAACGTGCCCGCGGCGATCCGGCAGAACACACACTCGGCCACGCGGCGGCCTCCGGGAGAGCGCGTGAGGGCGTGCTTCGACGGCCGCCCCGGCGGTCCCCTGGCGGGCGCGGCGTGGGAACACGCGAGCCAGCGGCGGCGTTGAGCGGGCCGTCGGAGGCGCGGAGGAGTCCATGCGCACGGTCCTGGCGGCGGTCGTCATGCTCGCGGCGCCGGCGCTCTTTCCCGTGGGGACGTTCGCGGTCGTGCCCGAGGGGAGCCGCGTGGAGGTCGTCGTGCGCGACAACCGCGGCGGCTTCGTCGGCGTGACCGAGCGCGTGGAGGGTACCGTCGTGGTGCGCCAGGGCGAGGGCGACCAGTACGAGGCTGCGGTAGAGGCACGTGTGGACGCGCGGACGCTGGCCACCGGGGTCGGCCTGCGCGACGCGCAGATGCGGCGCGACTTCTTGCAGGCCGACCGGTTCCCGTTCGTGACGTTCCGCGGCCGCGCCACCGCCCGCGAGCACGTCGCCTCGGGGCCGATGCGCGTGCCGGTTCGCGGCACGCTCACCATCCGGGACGTCGGTCGCGAGGTCGAGATCCCCGCCGAGGTCGTAGCGCTCGCCGACGAGTACCGCGTCGCCGGCGAGGTCACCATCCGGCTCAGCGAGTTCGGGATCCCGGTGCCGCGGTTCCTGGTCTTCGTCGCGGAGGACCCGGTCACGATCCGCCTGCGCGTTCGGCTGCGCCGCGTTCCGTAGGCCCATCTCCAGGGACTGCCCCGCGGCCGTCGAATAGTCCGCGGCGTGATGGACCGCGCTGTCGCGTACGCGCGCGAGCACCGCGCGCGCTTCGTCGCCGAACTCCTCGACCTGATTCGCATTCCGAGCATCAGCACGGCGCCCGAGCGGGCGGCCGACGTGGCGCGCGCCGCGCGCTGGCTCGCCGACCATCTGGCGGCGCTGGGGTTCGACGCGCGGGTGGAGCCCACCGACGGCCACCCGCTGGTGCGCGCGGAGTGGCTGCGCGCGCCGGGACGGCCCACGGTGCTGTGCTACGGCCACTTCGACGTGCAGCCGCCGGACCCGCTGGCGCTGTGGACGCGGCCGCCGTTCGAGCCCTCGGTCGAGGGCGACGTCCTCTACGCGCGCGGCGCATCGGACGACAAGGGCCAGCTCTTCATCCACCTGAAGGCCGCGGAGGCGATCTTGCGGACCGCGGGCGCGCTGCCGGTCAACGTGAAAGTCCTCCTGGAAGGCGAGGAGGAGATCGGCAGCCCGTCGCTGGCCGCCTACCTGCCGCGGCACCGGCGCGCGCTCGCGGCCGACGCCGCGCTGGTCAGCGACGGCGCGCTGGTGGCGCCCGACCTGCCGGCGATCACCACCGGGCTGCGCGGCCTGCTCTACGTCGAGATCGCCGTCCGGGGCGCGCGCCACGACCTGCACTCGGGTCAGTTCGGCGGCGTCGCACCCAACGCGGTGGCCGCGGCCGCGCAGATCGTGGCGGGGCTCAAGGACCGCCGGGGCCGCGTGCGCATCCCCGGGTTCTACGCGCGAGTGCGGCCGCCAAGTCCGGCGGAGCGCGAGGCATGGGCGCGACTGCCGATCACCGAGGCCGCGTTGCTCCGGGAGATGGGCACGGACGCCGCGCCCGGGGAAGAGGGCGTGCCCCCCATCGAGCGGCTCTGGGCGCGCCCCACGCTCGACGTCCACGGCATCGCCGGCGGGTTCACCGGCGAAGGTATGAAGACCGTGATCCCCTCGCGCGCGTCGGCCAAGGTGAGCATGCGCCTGGTGCCGGACCAGCGGCCCGAGCGCATCCTCGCCCGCCTCGTGCGCGTCGTGCCGCGGCTCGCGCCGCCGGGCACGTCGGTCGAGGTGCGGGAGCTCGCGTCCGCGCGCCCCGTGCTCGTGCCGCTGGACGCGCCTGCCGTGCGCGCGGCCGCGCGCGCGCTCGAGGCGACCTTCGGGGTGGCGCCAGCGTACGTGCGCAGCGGCGGCAGCATCCCGGTGGTGGCCGGCTTCACGCACATCCTGCGGATGCCGACGGTGCTGATGGGGTTCGGGCTCCCCGATGACAACCTGCACGCGCCGAACGAGAAGTTCGCGCTCGCCAACTTCCACCGGGGCATCGAGGCCACGATCAGGTTCTTCTACGACCTCGGCGCGGGCGGCGGGTAGGCCGGTGCCCGCAGCCGAGGCCGGGACCTGGGGGCTGTTCGCCGCCATGGCGGCGGTCGCCTCGTTCGCCGCAATCGATCCGCCCTCCGGCGATGGTCCGCCTACGGCGATCGCGCTGGCGGCGCTCGTCGTGGCCGGCTGGCCGGTCGCGGTCCTGGCGGGCGCGGTCGGGCTGGCCGTCTCCTGGGCGCGCACGCGCCGCGGCCTCCGGCGCGCGGCGTTTGATCTCGCCGCACTGCTCGCGGGGCTCGTCGCCGCGGCGGCGGTCGTGCCCCGGCGGCTGACCGCGCTGGATGCCCCCACGCTCGCCGCGCTCTTCGCGGCCGCCGTGCTCTTCGCAGGGTTCGCCGGCGGGCTGGCCGTCGCCGGACGCCGCGGCCGGCTCGCCGCCGCCATCGACCTGCCGGACCTCGCCCGCGCGCTACTGGCGGCCGCGGCCGGCGCGCTCGCCGGTCTCGTGATCGCCCTGCTGTGCTCGGCCTACGGCGGGGCGGGCGCGCTGTTCGGGTTCGTCGCCTGGATCGCGGCGGGCCTCGCGCTGGCCGGTGCCCGCGACGCCCGCGAGGCCGCGCAGCGGCTCGCCGAGGCGAACCGCCGGCTCGAGGAGGCCCTGGACGCGGTGGAGCGCCTCTCGATCACCGATCCGCTCACCGGGCTCTACAACCGCCGCCACTTCGCCGTCCGCCTCGAGGAGGAGTTCCGGCGCGAAGCGCGCGGCGCCACGCCGTTCGCGCTGGTGCTGGCCGACCTCGTCGGCTTCAGGGCCACAAACGCGCGCTACGGGCACCTCGCCGGAGACCTGGTGCTGCAGCAGGTCGCCCGGCTGCTCGACGGCGCGGTCCGGCCGGGCGATTTGGTTTTCCGGTACGGCGGCGATGCGTTCGCGGTCATCCTGCCCCGCACCGATCGCGCCGCGGCGGCTGCCGCGGCCGAGCGGCTCGCCGGGCTCGTCGCCCAGGCCTCGTTCGCGGTCGGGACCGAGCGCATCACGCTCGGTCTGGCCACCGGCGTGGCGGCTGCGCCCGCCGACGGTGCGAACCCCGACGCGCTGGTGCGCGCCGCGGACGCCGCCCTGGCGCGCGCGCGCGGTCTCTGATGGACGCGCCCACCACGCTGGCGGCGGCCCGCGAGTGGTTGCTCGGTCTGCCCCCGGCGCAGCAGGCCGTGGGTCTGGCGGCGCTCACGCTCCTCCCGTGGATCGAGCTGCGCGGCTCCATCCCGGTGGCAATCGCGCTGGGCTGGCACCCGCTGACGGCCGCCGCCCTGGCCGTGGCGGTCAACTGCCTGCTCGTGCCCCCGACGTACTTCGGGCTCGAGTGGTTCTACGCGCGCTGGCTGTCGCGCGTCTCGCTGGTCCGCCGCGTCGTCGAGGGCGTCCGGGGCCGCGGCGGCGCGCTTGTCGAGCGCTACGAACTCCTGGGACTGGCCCTGTTCGTCGCCGTGCCCCTCCCCGGCACGGGCGCCTACTCCGGGACCGCGCTGGCGTGGCTGGTGGGGTTGCCGCGCTGGCGGGCCATGGCCGCGGTCGCCGCCGGCGTCGCTGGCGCGGGCGTGGCCGTCACGTTGCTCGCGACGGGTGCCGCCGTTGCATTGCGCAGGTGGTTCTAGTAGTATCCACGTGCAAGGCATGGCCCGGACCTCCGTGGTCCGGCCATTGCGCGTGTAGGCGAGGTTCACACACCGCGAAGGAGGGATCAGATCGCGTGCACAGACTCCTCGTTGTTCTGGCCACGATCGTCCTCACGAGCGCGCTCGGGTTCTCGGCCGCGGCAGCGCCCGCCGTGGCCCCGACCCGAGGCGGTACCTTGATCGTCGGGTCCGGCACCGATGCGACCACGCTGGACGGCCACCTCTACACCGATTCCCCGACCGCCACCATCATGGAGCACATGACCGAGACGCTCTACGAGCTGTCGCCCGAGGGACGTGTGCAGCCGCGGCTCGCCCTGTCCCACACAGTCTCGCCCGACGGCCGGACCTGGACGTTCCGGCTCCGCCCGAACGTCCGCTTCCACGACGGCACGACCTTCGACGCGGCGGCCGCCAAGTTCAACCTCGACCGTGTGCTGAACCCGGCGACCCGGGCGCCCTGGCGGTTCCTGATCGACCGGGTGACCGAGGTAACCGCCGTCGACAGCACCACGCTCCGTTTGGTCACGAACGCCCCGTTTGCGCCGCTGCTCGCCCATCTGACCCACAGCGGTCTGGCGATGCAGAGCCCGACCGCAATCCAGCGGCTCGGCGCCGACTACGCGCGCCAGCCCGTGGGCACCGGCCCGTTCCGCTTCCGCGAGTGGGTGCGTGGAGATCGTGTGGTGGTCACCCGGTTCGATGACTACTGGGGCGAGAAAGCCCTGCTCGACGAGGTTCAGTTCCGGGTGATCCCCGACGACGGCGCGCGGCTGGCGGCGCTGGAGGCAGGCTCGCTGCACGTGGCCGTGCGCGTGCCACCCCGCGAGATCGAGCGGCTGCGGGCTGGCCGCGACCCGATCGTGCGCATCGACACGAGCCTGCGCACGATCTTCGTCGCCTTCAACGTGACCCGGCCGCCGTTCTCCGACCGGCGGCTCCGGCAGGCGCTGAACTACGCGGTCAACAAGCGGGCGATCGTGCAGTCCGCGCTCGCAGGCACCGCACGGGTCTCGGACGCGCCGATCGCGCCCAACGTCCAGGGCTACAGCCCGGTGCCAGTCTACGACTGGGACACCGATCGCGCCGCGTCGCTTCTGCGCGAGGCCGGCTACAGCCGGGAGCGACCGCTGCGCGCGGTCTTCCACCATCCCACCGGCCGGTACATTCGCGACGCTGAGATCGCCGCGAGCATTCAGGGGCTGGCCCGGCGCGTGGGCATCGAGCTCGAGCTCCGGACCCTGGAGTTTGGAGCGTACATCGCGCTGACGGCTCGGCCGCGCGAGCAGAACGACATCCAGATGTACATGCTCGGGTGGGGCACCGTGACGGGCGACGCGGACTACGGGCTCTACGCCCTGTTCCACTCTTCGCAGTGGCCGCCGGTAGGGTTCAACCGGGGCTTCTACAAGAACGACCGCGTCGATCAGCTGCTCGATCGGGCGCGCGTGACGGTCGACCAGTCCCAGCGCAACCAGATGTACGCCGAGGCGATGCGCCTGATCGCCGAGGACGCGGCCTGGCTGTTCCTGCACAGCGAGTCGCAGGTCACGGGCGTGCGCGCCGCCGTCCAGGGGCTCATCGTGCACCCGGGTGAGCGCGTCATGGCCCACCAGGCATGGCTGCGGCGTTAGCCGCCGCCTGAGCCGATCGCCGGGGGGAGAGGGGGAACCCTCTCCCCTTCGCGTGTGGCGGGACGATGTGGGCCTACGTCGCGAAGCGCCTCCTGTTGGCCGTGCCGGTTATCTTCGGCGTGGCCTTTGTCGTTTTTGCGATGGTGCGCGTCGTACCGGGCGATCCGGCCCAGATCATCGCCGGTGAGACCGCCACCCGCGAGTTCGTCGAGGCGATTCGGAAGGATTTGGGGTTGGACCGCCCGATCCTTCAGCAGTTCGCCTCGTTCTTGGCCGGGGCCGCGCGCGGCGATTTCGGACGGTCGATCCGCTCGCGGGCACCGGTGAGCGAGGAACTCGCCGCCCGCATTCCCAACACGGTCCAACTCACGATCGCCGGGCTCCTGGTGGCGGTGGCGGTCGGCGTCTCGGCCGGCGTCATCTCCGCGGTGCGGCCGTACTCGTGGCTCGACGCCTCGGTGATGTTCGTCGCGCTGGTGGGCCTGTCGATGCCGGTTTTCTGGTCCGGGCTCATGCTCATCCTCATCTTCGCGGTGCGGCTCTCCTGGCTGCCTGCGGTGGGCACCGGGACGCTGGCGCACCTGATTCTGCCGGCGATCACCCTGGGCGGGGCCACCGCGGCGATCATCGCGCGCATGACCCGGTCGAGCATGCTGGAGGTGCTGCGCAGCGACTACATTCGCACGGCGCGCGCGAAGGGCGCGCCCGAGCGCACCGTCGTCAACCGGCACGCGTTGCGCAACGCGCTCATCCCCGTCATCACGGTTGTGGGACTGCAGATGGGCACGTTGCTCTCGGGTGCCGTGCTCACCGAGAGCGTGTTCGCCTGGCCGGGGATCGGCCGGCTCATGGTGGAAGGCATCCTGACGCGCGACTATCCGGTCGTGCAGGCCGCGGTGCTCCTGGTTGCGCTGGCGTTCGTGTTCGTCAACCTGCTGGTGGACCTGCTGTATGCTCTCGTCGATCCGCGCATCCACTACGGCTGAGGCCCGGCGGCCGTCGCGGAGCCGCTGGCGTCTCATCTGGAATCAGTTCCGGCGCAGCCGCGCGGGACTGGTCGGGCTGAGCATCCTCCTGGTGTTCCTGCTCGCCGGCGTGCTCGCTCCGATCCTCGCGCCCTACGATCCCTACGAGATCGATCTGGAGGCGAGCCTGCGGGGGCCCGGCGGGGGCCACTGGCTCGGCCGCGACGAGCTGGGGCGCGACCTGCTGAGTCGGATCATCTACGGCGCGCGGCTCTCGCTGGTCATCGGCGTCATCGCGGTCGCGATCGGCGCGGCCTTCGGCGTGCCGGTCGGGGCGCTCTCGGGCTACCTGGGCGGTCGGGTGGATCTCTTCACGCAGCGGGCGATCGACGTGATGCTTGCCTTCCCCGGCATCCTGCTGGCGATCGTGCTGGTGGCGATCTTGGGGGTGGGCCTCGTCCAGGTCATGGTGGCGGTCGGCATCGTGTCGATCCCGGTCTACGCCCGGCTTGTGCGCGGCCAGGTGCTCTCGCTGCGCGAGCAGGAGTTCGTCGACGCAGCACGCGCGCTGGGCGCGACGGACACGCGCATCATCTGGCGGCACGTCTTGCCGAACACGGTCGCGGTCATCATCGTGCAGTCCACGCTGCAGGTGGCCTCGGCGATCCTCTCGGCCGCGGCGCTCGGGTTCCTGGGGCTTGGCGCACAGCCTCCGGCGGCGGAGTGGGGATCGATGCTCAGCAACGCTCGCCAGTACATCCGCTTGGCGCCCCACAGCGTCACGTTCCCCGGGCTCGCCATCATGCTCACCGTGCTCGGGTTCAATCTGGTCGGCGACGCCGTCCGTGACGCGCTCGATCCGCGCATGCGCCTGTGAGCCGGTACACGCGTTGACACCCGCGGCGCCGAATTCTAGAGTGGAACTCGTGCGGCCGCAGGCAGTGCGGCGGCAGGGGAGGTGGGAGATGGAACCGGTCGGGCACCACTACGTGGCCGAGGGCTCGGGGTGCAACCCCGAAATCATCGGCCGGGTCGAGACCGTCGAGCAGATCCTGGTCCGCGCCGCCGAGGTCGCCGGCGTCACCGTCTGGTCGATCTCCTTCCACCGGTTCTCCCCCAACGGGGTCTCGGGGGTCGTGGTCATCTCCGAGTCCCACCTCTCGGTGCACACGTGGCCCGAGTACGGCTACGTCGCCCTGGATATCTTCACGTGCGGCAACGACGCGAAGCCCGAGGCCGCCGTGCAGTACGCGCTCAAGGAGTTCGGCGCGGCGTCGATGCACATCACCGAGATCACGCGCGGACTCGAAGAGGGCGACCGCCAGTTCTTCCACAGCATCGTCACCTGGGAAGAGTCGATCTCCGGTCGCGACGGGCAGACGCGGGCCAGGCCGGCGAAGCGCGCCCGCCGGCCCGGACGCCGGCCGGCGCGCGCCCGCTGACTCGGGACGCCCCGGTGCGCGTGCTCGCGCTCCTCGTCCTCGTGGTCGCATCCGCCCCGGTCGCGGCCGCGCCGGGGCCGGGACGGTGGGAGACCCGCGCGCCGATGTTCTCCGAGCGCACCGAGGTGGCCGGCGCCCTCCTCGCCGGCAGAATCTACATCGCCGGCGGCTTCGTGCCCGGCGGCGCGGTGACCGCGGCGGTGGAGGAGTACGACCCCGCCGCCGATGCGTGGCGGCGGCGGGCGCCGCTGCCCGTGCCGGTCCACCACGCCGCGATGGTTGCGGTCGCGGGCCGCCTGTTCGTGCTCGGCGGGTTCGCGAACGGCTGGGCTCCGACCGCCGCGGTGTGGGAGTACGCACCCGCGGCTGACGCTTGGACGGCGCGCGCGCCGATGTCCATCGCGCGCGGCGCCCTGGCGGCCGCGGCGGTGGGCGAGCGGATCTACGTGTTCTCGGGCACCGGCCCGGGCGGCGCGGATGCGGCGCTCACCGAGGAGTACGACCCGGCGGCGAACGCCTGGCGCCGGCGCGCGCCGATCCCGACGCCTCGCAACCACCACGCCGCCGCCGTCGTCGGGGGGAAGATCTACACCTTCGTCGGTCGGCGCGGCGGCGTCAACGTGAACGTCACCGAGATCTACGACCCGGCCACCGACGGGTGGACGTCCGGCGCGCCGATCCCGACCGCGCGCAGCGGCATCGCGGCCGCGGTCGTCGGCGGACGGGTGTACGTGTTCGGCGGCGAGCTGGGCCGGCCTGGAACCTACGGCGAGAACGAGATGTACGATCCTGCCGCGGACGCCTGGACGCCTCGAGCGCCGATGCCCACCCCGCGGCACGGGCTCGCCGCCGTCGCCGTGGGCGGCCGCATCGCCGTCATCTCCGGTGGCCCGCGCCCGGGCTTCAGCTTCAGCGGCGCCCACGAGGTGTTCGCGCCGGACGAAGGACGGTAGGCCCCGCGCGTGTCCCTGCTCGCGGTTATCGTGCCCATCGCGGTCGTGGTGGCGGCCGGCTACGTCCTGGCCCGCCGCCTGCCGGTGGAGACGCGGTCGCTCTCGCGCGTCACCATCTACCTGTTCAGCCCCTGCCTGGTCTTCACCGCGCTGGTCCGCATCGATCTGGCGCGGGCCGGCGGCGACCGGCTGATCGCGCTCATCGTCGTGCACACGCTCGTGTTGCTGGCGCTCGCCGCGGCCGCGGCGGCCGTGCTGCGTCTGCCGCGCGAGGAGCGCAGCGGATTGGGGCTCTGTGCGGTGCTCTACAACGCCGGGAACTACGGGCTGCCCGCCAGCCTCTTCGCGTTCGGCCAGGAGGGGTTCCGCCTGGCGACGGTCGTCTACGTGCTGTCCGCGATCCTGGCCTACTCGCTGGGCATCTTCCTGGCGTCGGCCGGCCACAACAGCCGGTGGCGCGCGGCCGGCGACATCTTCCGCCTCCCGTTGATCTATGCCGCGGCGGCGGGACTGGTGGTCGGGCACCTGGGCCTGGTCGTCCCCGACGCCCTGTGGCGGCCCCTGGAGCTGATGGGACAGGCCGCCATCCCCATGCTGCTCGTCGCGCTCGGCGTGCAGCTCGCGCAGGCCCCGCCCGCGGTGCTCGGCCGCGCGCTATGGGCCGCCGGTGCGCTGCGGCTCGCCGCCTCGCCCCTGCTCACGGCGCTGCTCGTCCCCGTCTTCGGGGTCACCGGCACCGCGGCCAAGGTCGCGGTCCTGGCCACCTCGATGCCGGTCGCGGTCAACGCCTTCCTGCTGGCCGCGCAGTTCGGCACCGCGCCGGTGCTCGTCGCATCGGCCGTCTTCCTGACGACGGTCGCGAGCTTCGCGACCGTCTCGGTCGTGCTGCTGCTGCTCCGGTGAGCCTCGAGCCCGCGCGCGCGGCGCCGCTCGCGGTCCGGTCGAAGGCGTCGTGGGGCGCCGGCGTCGGGATGATGGCGCTCGGGCACTTCACCAACGACCTCTACGCGGCCTTCCTCGCGCCGCTGCTCCCGCTGCTGGTCGCCAGGTTTGACCTGTCGCTCGCGCTCGCCGGCCTGCTCGGGACCACCTTCAACATCGCCGCGGCGTTCGGCCAGCCGTTCTTCGGCGTGGCCGCGGACCGCCTTGACCGCCCGGTCTTCCCGGTGCTGGGGCCGCTGATCACCGCGTCGATGATGGGGCTGCTGGGGATCGTACCGTCGTATGCCTGGTTGCTCGCCATCCTCCTGTGCGCGGGCATCGGCACCGCGGCGTTCCACCCCCAGGCGTTCGCGCTGGCCGGCACGGTGAGCCGGCAGCAGCGCGGCACCGGGTTGTCGATCTTCGTCGCCGCGGGCGAGCTGGGCTACTCGCTCGGCCCGCTCTACGTGGCGGCGGCGGTCACGGCCCTCGGCCTGTCGGGCACGGCGGTCGCCGCGCTTCCGGCGCTCGTCGTCTGCGCCGCGCTGTGGTGGTCCGTCCGGTCCTGGCGAGTCGTGGGGGAGCGGGCCGCCGGTGGAATGGCCGGCGACCTGCGGCGTCACGGCCGGGCGTTCCTGCTGATCTGGTTCATCAGCGTGGCGCGCGCCGTCATCGTCTTCTCGCACATGCTGTTCCTGCCCCTGCTGCTGCGGCAGCAGGGGCAGTCGCTGCTCTTCGGCGGCAGCGCGGTGTTCCTGTTCGGCGGCATGGGCGCGATCGGGGGGCTGATCGGCGGTATGCTGGCCGACCGCGTCGGCCGCCGGGCGGTGATGGTGGCCTCGGCGGTGGTGGGCATCCCGCTGCTGGGGATCTTCCACGCGATGACCGGCCCCGCAGCGCTGATCCCACTTGGGTTGGGCGGGCTCACGTTCCTGTTGGGTGCGGCGGTCACCGTGGTGATGGCGCAGGAGCTGCTGCCTCGGCGCGCGAGCCTGGCCAGCAGTCTGGTGACCGGCATGGCGTGGGGCGTGGCCGGCCTCTCGCTGACGGTGATCGGCGCGGTGGCCGACCGCGTCGGGCTGGGCGCCGCGCTGGCGGGGACGCTGGTCCTGGGCCTCCCGGCGCTGATCGCGACGTGGTGGCTCCCGGAGACCGGCGCCGCGGCCCGCCGGCCTGACGGCTAGGCGCCGCTGACGGGCGTCACCACGCAGGTGGTCGTGCGCGTGACGCCAGGCGTCTCCTGGAAGCGCGACACGATGAGCCGGCCCAAGGTGTCCATGCTCTCGGTCTCGACGTACGCGATGATGTCGGTCGGGCCGGTCACCGCGTGCGCCATCTTCACGCCCGGCGTCCGCTGGATCTGCGAGAGCGCCTCCGAGAGCTTGCCGGGCAGGATGCGGATGAGCACGTAGGCCTGCACCACGTCGAGTCCCCCCAGCGGTCCCGCGGCTCTACAGGGCCAGCAGGGCCGAGATCAGCAACTCGCGTACGAGCGCAAGTACCAGGAACGCGAGGATCGGCGAGAGGTCGAGCCCGCCGACCGGCGGCATCACCCGCCGGATCGGATCGAGGATGGGCGCGGTGAGCGTGTGAACCGCCCGTACCACCGGGTGCCCGAGCCCCAGCCCCGGCACCCAGGAGAGGAGGACGCGCGCCAGCACGAGGATGTAGAGCACCTGGAAGACCACGTTCACCAGCGCGATCAGTTCCGGCATGCGTCTCCCTCGCGCGGCGCGGAGCACCCCGATTGTAGCAGGGCTGGGCGCAGCCGGACAACGACGCGCGCTGCGGCGGTCCGGCCGGGTCGCTCGCTCCCACACGACGCGGGCGCGTCAGGGGCGTGGCGGTGTGGTAGAATGCACGCGCGCAGTCGTGGAGCCGTACAGCGATCTCGCGGGCCGATACGGCAGGTCAGGCCGGGTGAGGGGCCGCCGGCGCTCCATTGGCCTGCTGACGCTGCTCGCCGTGGCCGCGCTACTCGCGGGCAGTCTTGGCCTGTGGCCAGGCGCGTGGCGTCCCGAGGCCGCGGTCGCCTGCGAGTCGGGTCGTCAGGGGGTGGGGTGCGGGCTAGAGGCCCGCGGCCCAGGCCGCGACGGCGGCGCCGCCATCCGATGGCACCTCGCGCCCGTGCACCACCTGCCGCGAGAGTTCGCGATCGACGTGCTTGCCAGCAGCGCGGCCGGGCCCCCGGCCGAGGGACGCCTGCGTCCCGGGATGGACCGCCGGTCCCTGGCCAGGGCGGTCGTGGCCACCGGTGACCGACCAGGCCGCATCCGGTCGTGGGCGGCAGCTGTCCGCGACTTGCATCTTGACGACATCGTCGGGCAGCACGCGCTCGCGCAGATCCTCGACTACCTCCAGCAGCACGCCTCCCTGTAGGGGCCTTCCTCGCCGTCCGGCTCGTCCGTCCCGGGGTGCGATACCGCCGGGAGATGACGGCCTCGCACTCTCGCCCTGGCCGCCACGAGGAGGCACCATCATGCGCTGTTGGAAGTGCGGTGCGCAGAACGCGCCTGGATGCGTTCTGTGTGCGAAATGTGGTTCGCGCCTGCGGGGCGCGGTTCGAGCGGCGACCCCGCGTCCGTCCGTGGAGCCTGCCGTAAATCCAACGGGTCCTGACGGTATGGCGACGCTGATGCGGTGGTTGTGGGTTGACCTGACGCGTCTGGCGATCGCGACTCTCGGCGCGCTCGCCGCCATGGGCGGCCTGGGCTGGCTCCTGTCGCGCTAGGCCGCCGTGTGAGTCGTTGCCGACGCCGTGGGGGATCGGCCGCGGACGACAGCGCGGCCCGGATGCGCCGAGCGGCCCCCGGAGCCCGGGGGCCGCTCGGATACGACGCGACAGTCTACAGCGGGGTGACGTTCGCCGCCTGCGGGCCTTTGCGGCCCTCGACGATCTCGAACTGCACCCGCTGCCCTTCCTGCAGCGACCGGAACCCGTCGCCGTTGATGGCCGAATAGTGGACGAAGACGTCCTTGGCGCCGTCGACGGAGATGAAGCCGTAGCCCTTCTCCGCGCTGAACCACTTTACGGTGCCTGTCTGCATGGTGCGTGCACGCCCTTCCCGAATGAATGTACAGGCCGGAAGCCGGTGGGCGTCCGACCTGTCGGCCAGAAAAATAACACGGGCCTTCGGGGGTGTCAATGAAGCCGGTGTCGAACCCCTCCTCGTCGGGTGGAGGCGGTCGGTGACCCACAGGCTCTTCCACGACGACGCGTACCGGCGCGAGTGCGCGACGCAGGTGCGCGCGGTGCGGCGCGCGGCGGACGGCCGCGACGAGGTGGCCCTCGAGGCGACGGTGTTCTACCCCGCCGCCGGCGGCCAGCCGGCAGACGCAGGGACGATCGCCGGCCTGCCGGTCGCCGACGTGCGCGAGGAGGGCGGCGAGATCTGGCACGCGCTCGTCCCGGACCCCGGCGCCGCGCCCCTGGCGCCCGGCCAGGCGGTCGAGGCCGTCATCGACTGGGCCCGGCGCTTCGACCACATGCAGCAGCACACCGGCCAGCACATCCTCTCGCAGGCGTTCCTCCGCGCGGTCGGGGCGCAGACCGTGGCGGTGCACATGGACCGCTCGTGCACGCTGGACCTGGCGGTGGCGGCGCTGGACGCCGGGGGCGCCGCCGCGGCCGAGGACCTGGCTAACGCCGTCGTCATGGAGAACCGGCCAGTCCGCACGACCGAGGTCGATCTGCCCGAGGCGGCCGCGATGGGTCTGCGGCGACCTCCGAAGCAGACCGGTCGGCTCCGCGTTGTGGAGGTGGACGGGTTCGACCGGTCGGCGTGCGGGGGCACCCACGTGCGGGCGAGCGGCGAGGTCGGGCCGATCGCCATACGCGGGTGGGAGCGCTACAAGGGCGGGGTGCGCGTCGAGTTCGTCTGCGGCAGCCGGGCGCTGCGCGATTCCCGCCGCCTGCGCGAGCGCCTGCGCGCACTCACCGCGCGGCTCGGCGCGGCCGCCGACGACCTGCCTGCGGCGGTCGAGCGGCTCGCGGAGCGCGCGCGGGAGCTGGAGCGCGAGCTCGGGGTCGCGCGGCGCGCGCTGCACGAGCACGAGGCCGCCGCGCTGCTGGCCCGCGCCACCGGCCCGCCGCGCGTGGTGGCCGCGGCCTTCGCGGATCGGTCGATCGAGGATCTGCGCGGCCTGGCCCGCGCGCTGACCGCGCCCGCCGACGGCGTCGCGATCCTGGCGGCCGGGCGCCACCTGCTGGTGGCGCGCGGCGCAGAGGTCTCGCTGGACGCTGCGGCGGTGGTGCGCGACGCGCTCGCCGCGTTCGGGGGGCGGGGCGGCGGCCGCGAGGTTGCCGCCGAGGGGGCGGCGCCCGCGGCGCCGTCGGCTGAGGCCCTGGTCGCCGCCGCCGTCGCGGTCGCGCGCGCGCGCCTGGCCGCGCCACCGTGACCCCCGCGGCATCGGAACAGGGATCGCTCGGGATTCGTTGACATCGCGGATGGCTCCTTCGTTGCCCGGCCGCACGCGGTTATAATACCTGGGAAGGACGACCTGGTAGGATGAACGACGTTAACCTACTCCTCGCGTTCGCCGCGGGCGTGCTCGGGTTCCTGAGCCCGTGCATCGTGCCGCTCATCCCAGGGTACCTGTCGTTCGTCTCGGGCCTTTCGCTCGCCGAGATGTCCCCGCAGGAGCGGCGGCATCACCTGGGTCGCGTGCTGGCCGGGACCGGCCTGTTCGTGCTAGGCTTCTCGGTCATCTTCACAGGCATGGGCGCCTCGGCCTCGGCGCTCGGCGGCCTCATCCTCGAGAACCGGCTCCTGCTCACGCGCCTCGGCGGGACGCTCGTCATCGTGCTCGGCCTGGCCGTGCTGGGCGTGATCAAGGTGCCCGGTCTCTACCGCGAGCGCCGCCTGGAGATGCACCGGATGCCGATGGGGCTCGTCGGCGCCGTGCCGGTGGGCATGGCCTTCGGGCTGGCGTGGACGCCCTGCGTGGGGCCGGTGCTGACGGCCGTGCTCACGCTCGCCGCCGCGTCGCAGACCGTGGGGAGCGGCGCGGCGCTGCTCTTCGCGTACTCGCTGGGGCTGGGCCTGCCGTTCCTGTTGACGGCGGTGCTGCTCACCGCGGCGTTCGACACCATGGGCTGGCTGCGGCGGCACGCGCGGTCGATCACGACCGCCAGCGGCGCCTTCCTGCTGGTGATGGGCGCGGCGATGGTGACGGACATGCTCTTCGCGCTGAACGCCTGGATCCTGCGGCTGGTGCCGTTCCGGCCGGCCATCTAGGACGCCGTCGCTGCGCCAGGCGTCCCTCGAACGGGAGTTGTGACATGACCGACAGGCTCGCATCACCGATCCGCCGCATCGCGCCCGCGGTCCTGCTGGTGCTCGCGGTGACGCTGCTGGGGCCCGGTCCGGCGCCGCGCGTCCAGGCCGCGGACGTCGGCCTCGTCCTCGAGGCCTACGGCGTGCTCCGCGACCGCTACGTGGGGCCGATCGATCCGGTCAGCACGCTGAACGGTGCCATCGCCGGGCTGCGCGCCGCGCTCTCCGCGGCCGGGGTGGTGGCCGACCTCGTGGAAATCCCGATGGGCACCGCGCCCGCGGCCGCCGAGGCCGCGTTCCGGACCCGGTTCGCCGCCGCCGTCGCCGCCGCGGGCGGCCGGGTGCAGACCACCGCGCTCGCCTACGCCGCGATCCGCGGCATGACCGCCACGCTGAACGACTCGCACACCGGGTTCATCACGCCTGAGCAGAACCGCGAGCGGCAGCTCCGGCAGCGCCGGCAGGCCGCGTTCTCGGGCGTGGGCATCGTGCTCATGCCGCTCGACGGCCGGTTCTACGTCCGTGACGTGATTCCGGGCACGCCCGCCGAGGCCGCCGGCGTGCAGGCCCTGGACCGCATCGTCCGCGTGGACGCGACGCCAACCACCGGCCTGCAGACCGACCAGGTCGCGGGGTTGATCCGCGGCCCGGCCGGCACCAGCGTCTCGCTCGTGTTGGACCGCCCTGGCCGGGCCGCGGCGGTGGTCCTGGCGGTCACGCGCGCGCCGATCCAGATTCCCGCGGTGTTCCAGGCCCGGGTCATGGAGGGCGGGATCGGCTACCTGCAGCTCTACCAGTTCGTCAACCGCACCGGCGCCGATGTGCGCGAGGCGTTGCAGCGAATGCTGGGCGCCGGCATGCGCGCGCTCGTCCTCGACCTGCGGGGCAACAGCGGCGGGTTCCTGCACGAGCTCAACGCGACCGTGAACCTGTTCCTGCTCGCCGGTCGGCCGGTCTACCAGGAGACGACCCGCGGCGGCCAGAGCCGCACGGTGCGGACGACCGGCGTCCCGGTGTTGCCCACCGCCATGCCGGTCGTGGTGCTCATCGACGAGGGCAGCGCCTCGGCCGCGGAGCTGCTGGCGGCGGCGCTGCAGGAGCAGGGGCGGGCGACCCTGATCGGCGCCAAGACCAGCGGTGCCGTGGAGGCGAGCGTGGTGATCGACCTCTCCGACGACTCCGCGTTGAGCGTCACGATCCTCCGGCTGGCGAGCGGCCAGGGTCGTCGCCTGGAGGGCGTCGGCGTGACGCCGGACGTCGCGGTCGCCAACAGCGCCGCCGAACTCGACCAGGGGCGCGACACACAGCTGGTGCGGGCGATCCAGCTCGCCCGCCAGCGCCTGGGTCTGTCCGCCGCGCCACGCCCGGCAGCCGGCCGGTGAGACCCCGCGCGGGCCGGGCGGGCGTCCGGCTCGCCTGCCCGGCTCCCACCCATACACAGGAGGCCCCAGGGGCGTTCGATGCTTCCCGCAGACCGTCTCCGCGACAAGCTGATCGTGAGCAACGGCAAGGGTGTCCAGGTCTACAAGACGCTCGCCGGCGCCTACCGCTTCGAGCGTTACGAACTGCACCTCGATCAGATCCACCCTGATCCCCTCGCGCCCACGTGCCTGGCGCGCGTCCGCGTGGACCAGGCTGAGGCGCAGATTCCGCGCGCCCTCTGGGAGGCGCCGGACGCCCGCGTCGCGGTCGAAGATTTCCTGGCGCGCTGCGTGCGCGACGCCATCGGCCGCTACGGTCGGACGCGCTGGTCTGGACGCATCACGCCGCTTCACATCGACGCGGGCGGGCAGGAGATCCTGCCGCGCACGGCGTGCGCGGTCGGCGAGGACACCGTCGAGGTGCGCCTGACCATTGCGCTGCCGGCCGAGGGCCGGAAGGTGCTGGCGAAGCCGGCGCAGGCGTTGTTCTTCGAGGACCTGCCGGCGGTGGTGGATGCCGGGCTGCTGTGGGCGCACCTCGACGGCGAGGCCGGCCGACGTCACTGCGAGACTTACCTGGACTACCTGGCCCTGCGCGACGCGCTGCCCGTGCACGGCCTGGTCGCGTTCGTCGCCGACGGCTCGGTGCTCGCCCGGGAGGCCGGGGCTTCGGGCCGCCCCATGCGGGGCGGCCGCGCGGCCGCCATGCACGCGCCGGACGAGCTGGCGGTGACCGTGCACCTGCCGCACCGCGGTCTGGTGCGTGGACTCGGCATCCGCGCCGGCGTCACGATGATCACCGGCGGGCTGGCGAGTGGCAAGTCCACGTTGCTGGCCGCCATCGCGCACGGCGTCTACGCGCACGTCCCCGGCGACGGCCGCGAGCTCGTCGCCACAGTCCCCGACGCCGTGGCGCTGCGGGCCGACCCGGGCCGGCGCGTGGAGCGCGTGGATGTGAGCGGGTTCGTTCACGCGCTGTCGCCGGGTATGGACGTGACCGCGCTGGTCGCCGAGCGGGCGAGCGGTGTGCTCGCGATGGCGGCGGGCGTGGCCGAGGCGCTCGAGGTAGGCACAACGCTGCTCCTGGTGGACGAGGACGAGAGCGCGATCGCGTTCCTGGCGCGCGACCCGGTGATGCTCGAGCTACTGCCCGCCGCCGCCGCGGCGCTCTCGCCGCTGGTGGAGCGCGTGCGCGCGCTGTGGGAGATCCACCGGATCTCGACGGTGATCGCCACCGGTGCGCTCGGCGAGTACCTGCCGGTCGCGGACGCGGTGATCGTGATCGACGGGTTCCAGCCTGCCTCGGGCACGGCCCGCGCCCGGGAGCTCGCCGCCGGTGCGGCACCCGCGGGCCGGCCGTTCGAGCGGCCCGCGCCGCGCTGCGCGCTGGCGCGCGGCATCGGTGGGGTCCGGGGCCGCGGCCTGCGCACCGAGGTGCGGTGGCGGCAGACGCTCTCGGTGGGCCGCGACGTTGTGGACCTCGACGGCCTCCCGCAACTGGCGGACGCGGCGCAGGCCCGGGCCGCCGGGGACGCGGTGCTCTACGCCGTGGAGCGCGGCTACGTGGACGGCGAGGCGAGCGTGGCCGAGATCGTGGACCGGACGCTCGCCGATGTCGCCGCCGGCGGGCTGGGCGTGCTGGCGCTCCACCCCGAGCATCCGGGCGACTACGCCCTGCCCAGGCGCCAGGAGGTCGCCGCCGTGCTCAATCGGCTGCGCTCCCTGCAGGTACGCGTCCGTCGCGGTGCTGGCGAGTCCTCCACCGCGGCCGGGCCCGCCGAGGCAGAGACGCCCGACTGAGGGCTCCCCGGCACGACGGCCGGCGGCGCAGGAGGCGCCGCGGGCGAGGGCGCAATATCCCCTCATCCCGCACGCTGACGGGAGGGACGGAGAATGGCGTCCACCAAGTTCCTGCTCACCGAGGCCGACATTCCCAGGTCGTGGTACAACGTGGCCGCGGACCTGCCCGTGCCGCTGCCGCCCGTCATCCATCCGGGCACGAAGCAGCCCATCGGGCCCTCGGACCTAGCGCCGCTGTTCCCGATGGCGCTCATCATGCAGGAGGTGAGCGCCGAGCGCGAGGTCGAGATTCCCGAGCCCGTGCGCGAGGTCTACAAACTGTGGCGGCCCACGCCGCTGTACCGCGCCCGGCGCCTGGAGCAGGCGCTCGATACGCCGGCCCACATCTACTACAAGTACGAGGGCGGCAGCCCGGCCGGTAGCCACAAGCCCAACACCGCGGTGGCGCAGGCGTTCTACAACAAGCAGGAAGGGGTCCGCCGGCTGACCACCGAGACCGGCGCCGGACAGTGGGGGAGCGCGCTCGCCTTCGCCTGCCGGCTGTTC
Organism: Armatimonadota bacterium; assembly: GCA_031081715.1. Classification (GTDB taxonomy): domain Bacteria; phylum Sysuimicrobiota; class Sysuimicrobiia; order Sysuimicrobiales; family Humicultoraceae; genus Fervidifonticultor_A; species Fervidifonticultor_A tertius. The sequence continues at coordinate 19,981 of JAVHMA010000037.1, forward strand.
GGCCTGGACTGCACCGTCTACATGGTGCGCGTCTCCTACGACCAGAAGCCGTACCGCAAGCTCATGATGCAGACCTGGGGCGCCGACGTCCTGCCCAGCCCCTCGGAGGCGACCGAGGCCGGGCGGGCCGTGCGGGCGAAGGCGCCTGAGTCGCCCGGCAGCCTGGGCATTGCGATCAGCGAGGCGGTGGAGGACGCCGCGAAGCACGACGACGCCAAGTACGCGCTCGGCAGCGTGCTCAACCACGTGCTGCTGCACCAGACGGTCATCGGGCTCGAGGCCCGGCGCCAGATGGAGATGGCGGGCGAGGCGCCCGACGTGGTCATCGGCTGCGTGGGCGGCGGCAGCAACTTCTCGGGGTTGGCGTTCCCGTTCCTACCCGAGAAGTTCAAGGGGGGCGCCACGCGGTTCGTAGCGGTCGAGCCGGAGGCGTGCCCGTCCCTGACGCGCGGGCAGTACCTCTACGACTTCGGGGACACGGCCGCGACCACGCCGCTGCTCAAGATGTACACGTTGGGGCACACGTTCGTGCCGCCCGGCATCCACGCGGGCGGGTTGCGCTACCACGGCGACGCGCCGCTGCTGTGCCTGCTCGTGCACCACAAGGTGATCGAGGCGGTGGCCTACCCGCAGCGCGCGGTCTTCGATGCCGCGCTGCAGTTCGCCCGCACCGAGGGGATCATCCCGGCGCCCGAGGCCGCCCACGCGGTGCGCAAGGCGATCGACGAGGCCGCCGAGGCCAGGCTGAGCGGCAGGCCGAAGGTCATCCTGTTCGGGCTGTGCGGGCACGGCCACTTCGACCTGTCCGCCTACGAGGCGCACCTGGCGGGCCGGCTCGAGGACTTCGCCTACCCGCAGGAGGCGGTGGAGCGGGCGATGCGTGAGCTGGCGCCGCTGCAACCCCCGGCGCCGATCTAGGCCCGCACCTCCTGCCGCTGGAACAAGATGTAGGCGTAGGCGAACAGCAGGATCACCGCCGCGATCAGCGCGGTGAACTGCGGCCACGCTAGCACCAGGCTCTGCCACAGGGGCAGCATCGTGCCCCGCACCGCGCCCTCGAGCTGCGTAATCAGCACCGGCCCGAGCGCGCGCACGTCCGGGTTGAGCAGCGCGAGCACCGTCTCCGAATAGAGCGTGTTCGGCGACAGCCGCGAGAGGAACAGCTGGACCTGGACCAGGGCCAGCTCGTTCTCCGTGCCCCCCCGCATGACCACGAGCGCCGCGACGTTGGAGAGCAGCCGCACGACGATCTCCCAGAAGACCGCGAAGAACAGCCACACCGCCAGCGTCGCCATCGCGGAGGTGGCGGGCTGGCGGTAGGTGACCGAGAAGAGCATCGCCAGGGCCATCCAGACCCCGCCATAGGCGAGCGTGGCCAGCAGGAAGAACAGGCCGCGGCCCACCTCGCGCGCCTCGGGAATCACGCCGAGCCGGAGGATGCCGAGCCCGGTCACCAACAGCCACAGCCCCAGCAGCGTCGTGGCCATCGTGAGCAGCCCGGCGACGAACTTGCCCATCAGCACCGCGTCGCGGTAGATCGGCTGGGCCAGCAGCCGGCTCATGGTGCGCCGGTTGTACTCTCCGTTGACCGCGTCGAAGGCGAGCGCGATGCCGGTGAGCGGGATCAGGAACCCCATGAACGCCACGAACGAGGGCAGCGGGTCCTGCGAGGTGGTCAGCAGCTTCAGGTAGATGAACGGATCCTCGCCGACGGTCTGGCGGAGGCTCTGGGCCGCAGCGTAGACCGTCGCGACCGCCACCACCAGGATGAGCCCCTCGAGGATGCGCATGCGCACGCTCGAGAGGTGGTCGGCGTACTCCTTGAGGACGACCGCCCACAAGCCCGTCCAGGGCGAGCCTTCACGCTTCACCGCGGGCCTCCTGGAAGTACCGCGCGTAGACATCGTCGAGGCTGACGCGCTCGAAGGTCAGCTCCAACAGCTCGCCGCCCTCCCCGACCACGCGGCGGGCCACCTCGCTGCGGCAGTCGCGCGAGGCCTCCAGCAGATAGCGGCCGCCGCGCACGGGCGTCACGCGCACCACGCCTGGCACCGCGGCCAGCAGCCGCTCGAGCCCGTCGCGCCTGGCCTCGACGTTGATCCGGTAGCTCCCGCCGAGTACCCGCTCGCTCAGCGCCTCGAAGGTGCCCTCGAGCACCATCTTGCCCTTGCGGAACAATCCCACCCGGTCGCAGACGGCCTGCACCTGATGCAGCAGGTGCGACGAGAGCAGGACCGTGATGCCGTCGGCCTTCAGGCCCCGGATCATGCCCAGGAACTCGTGGGCGGCCTCGGGGTCCAGCCCGATGGTCGGCTCGTCGAGGATCGCGATCTGCGCCCGCTTCATCAGCAGCTCGCCGAGCCCCAACCGCTGGCGCATGCCGCGCGAGAACGTGCCGACCGGCCGGTCCACGACGTCGCGCAGGCCCATGCGCTCCATGACCTGCTCGATGAGCCGGTCGGCCTCCGCCCGGTCGATGCCGTTGAGGCGCGCCGTGTAGCGAAGGTTCTCGCGCGCCGTCAGTTCGTCGTAGAAGCCGACGGAGTCGGGCAGGTAGCCGACCCGCCGCTTCACCTGGAGCGGGTGGCGAAGGGGGTCGTAGCCCAGCACGCGGGCCGTGCCCGCGGTGGGCTCGGTGAGCCCCAGGATCATCAGGATCGTGGTCGTTTTGCCCGAGCCGTTGGGGCCGAGCAGCCCGAAGACCTCGCCCGCCTGCAGCCGCAGGTTCAGGTCGTCGACGGCCGTGAGGTCGCCGTAGCGCTTCGTGAGGCCCTGGGTCTCGATGACCGCTTCGTTCATCGTCGTCCGTAGCGCGAGACCACCAGGCCCAGCACGACCACTGCCACGGCGATCACGCCGATGCCCACGATGCCCCACAGTGCGGTGGTGAACACGGTCACGCGGTAGTCGGCCGACGTGGACACGTCGCCGGCGGAGGCGCGCAGGGTCAGCACGTAGTCGCCGGCGATCGCCTTCTGCGAGGGCCGCACGAACGCCGTGACCTCCTGCTCGCCGGTGCGGGCCGCGATCTCAGCGATTCGCGCGGGCTCGAACCGGACGGTCCACCCCGACGGTTCGAACGCCGAGACCTCGACGTTGCGCGCCGGAGCCGTGCCGCGGTTGCGCACCAGAATCTTGATCGCGGTCTCCTGGCCGACGTACGCCCGGCCGGAGAGGCGGCCCTCCGGCGTCGTGATTGACAGGTCGGGCCGCCCGGTCACCTCGAGCGTGAGCTTGGTGTCGGCCCGGGCCTCGCCCGCGCCGGCGCGGACCGTGACCTCGTAGGTGCCCGCGGCGACGTCCTGGGGCAGCGAGATCTCGGTGTCGATCTCGCGCGACTCACCGGCTTTCACCGGCAGGCTCGTGACCTGCTGGCTGCCGAACGCCGGGGTGAAGGTCACCTGGAAGCCGCGCGGCGTCTGCGCGTCCAGGCTGACCAGCAGGTCCTGGTCGCCGTCGTTCTTCAGCGTGAGCCGGTAGCGGAAGCTCGAGCTCCCCGGCCCGCGCAGGACCGGCAGCTCCGCGGTCAGCGTGAGCCGGCTCGGCGCGACCTGTCCGAACGTCAGGGCCACGGGCAGCGTCGCCTGTCCGTCCTGCCCGCGAGCCGTCAGGACGAAGCGGAACGTCCCCCGGCGCGCGGCGGCCGGCGGGTCGAAGCGCGCGCTCAGCGTGGCCTCCTGATCGGTCCCGACCGCCACGGCGCTGATCGGCCGCCCGCCGCCCTGGAACGTCACGCGCCAGCCGGGGCTGGTCTCGGCGACCGCCAGGTTGACGACCTGGGGGGGGAGGCCATAGTTCCGCACGGTCAGGGTCAGCGTCACCGGCTCGCCCTGGCGCACGGTCTGGCTCGGATAGGGCGTGGACAGGCCCAGGCCCCGATAGGCGGGGCTGGACTCCGGCGCCGGGGCCGCGGCGGCCGGGCCGGCCAGCACCAGCGCGGCCACGGTGCTCACGACGAGCAGACGTACCACGAACTGAGGCATGCCGTACACCTCCATGGACCTCTCTCACTCGGACCAGACGATGAGGACGCCCTCTCCGGTTCCGGCAATCTATTTAGGGGCCTCGGGCCGGCGATTGCAAGACCGTTTCCACGGCGCCGGGGTCAGCAGGGCGGGTTGTTGATGACGATGGGCGCGTTGTAGTCGTAGTAGTCGAAGATCAGGGTGCCGCGCTCGCTTTGGATCTCCATGCGCTTGGGGAGCGTGATCGCGGGATCGATATAGTACTTCAACTGCGAGCGCCGGCCCTGGGCCTCCACCGTCATCAGGTATGTCTGTGTGGGCACCCCGTCGAGGATCTGGCGGTCGCCGCGGGTGACCGTTACCGTGCCCTCGCGCCGCGCGCTCGGGTCGGCATCGGCCCGACTCGGGCCCGGCGCTGATGTGCCGCCCGGGAGCCGGCTGCACTGCGTGCCCTGCTGCACCCAGGTCCCGATGCCCTCCAAGATGTACATCTGCTGGACGGCGCCGCCGGCGCCAATTGTCATCTGTGTGCGATCTGGCCCGGCGCTGCTGATGATGATCGGCGCGACGCTCTGCCCCGCCAGCGTCATTCGGGCTCGCCACGTCCGCAACGCGTTGAACTTCTCCAGCGCCGCCTGCAGCTCCGCGATCGCGGCCGGGTCACCCTGGAACGCGGCCGCCGGCGCGGCCGGCACTGCGGGAGCGGCCGCCAGCGCGATGGCCACGACCAGGCATACGATCCACGACCTGGGCATTGAGAGGACCTCCGGGGGTCCGCCGCACGAGATGCGACAGCAGTTTCGACAGCAGTAAAAAGTTCTGACGCGGCCCCGGTGTTCCCTGCAACGCCCCGGGGGACGGCCTGCTGCGGCGCTGCGGCGAGCGCCCGCCGTCCCCCTCTGCCGGACCGCGGGCCGATGATCGGTCCGCGGGCTCTCGCGGGCCTCTCAGGCGGCGCGGACGCGGACGCGGCGCGCGACCTCGCGGCCGATCGCCCGGATCTGCTGGTCGACCTGCACCGTGAGGGGGCCGTCCACCGGCCCGACCTCGCGAACCAGCACACTCGCACCGGGCAGCACACCGACGGCTGCCAGATGGTCCACGACCGCGGCGTCCTCCTCGGGGATACTGACCACCACCACCCGATCCCAGACGTCGAACCGGTCGAGCGTCGGCGCGGCGTCCGGGACCGCGTGCGCGCCGTCACGCGGGATGGGCCAGCCGTGCGGGCATGTCTGGGGATACCCCAGGACCTCGTCCAGGCGGGCTTCCACCTCGGGGCTGATGACGTGCTCGAGCTTGCACGCCTCGGCGTACACCAGCCGCAGGTCGAGCCGCAGGATGTCGGTCAGCAAGCGCTCCGCCAGTCGCAGCCGGCGCACGACCCGGGTCGCGGTCTCGAGCCCGCTCGACGTGAGGCGGTAGCCGCCCCCGGCGCCGGAGCGGAGCAGTCCCTGACCCTCCAGGCGCTTGAGCATCTCGTAGGAAGACGGCGCGGATACCCCCATGTAGTCGGCGACCTTCGAGATCGTCACCGGCGGCGCGGCCTGCGCTACCGTGTACACCGCCTTGAGGTACATCTCCATGCGCTCGGTCTTCGCGATATCGTGGACGGTCATCGACGGCACTCCCCGCAGACCCCCCGGAAGACCAGGTCCACGCCGGTGACCCAGAAGCCGCGGCGCTGGTCGGGCGGCAGGTCGAGCGGCGGCGCCGCGAACTGCACGTCGCGCACCCGTCCGCAGCGGGTGCACACCATGTGGTGGTGGGGGCGAGGGTTGGGACAGAAGCGCGCGCTCCCGGTACCGAGGTCCAGCGCCCGGATCGCGCCGATCTCTACCAGCTCGTGCAGCACGGCGTACACCGTCCGCAGGGAGAGCGTCGGCATCTCCGCGCTGGCCCTGCGGTGCAGGACCTCTGCCGAGGGGTGTTCGAGGTTGCCGTCCAGCAGGCGGCAGACGATGGCTCGCTGCGGAGTGAGCCGGCGCCGGTGCTGGCGCAACTGGGCCTCCAGGCCGTTGGGGCGGGAAGCGCCCTCGGTCGTGCGCACGCCCGGGCGTGCCAGGGTGGCCATAGCCTGCCTTTGAGGATACCCTAAGGCCGGCACTGCCGCAACCGCGATCTGGCTGGCACCTAACAGCGATTGTTCGAGGCCAGCTCTGATGTCGAAAACCCGCTCCCAGTCTTGATTTCCGGCGTTAGGCACTAGCAGCTCGCCCGTCCCGGACAGACCGTGTTCCGAAAGGTCTTCCTCAACTCAAGAATAAGGATAGCCTAAATAAGTGGACCGCCTAGG
>JAVHMA010000038.1 GCA_031081715.1 Armatimonadota bacterium
GCCACATCCGTCACCAGGAGTCCGACCGCCTGGCGGCCACGGCGGCCGAGCTCCGCCGGATGGGGCAGGACGTCGAGGAGTTCGCCGATGGGCTGCGCATCAGCCCCCGGCCGGTGCGGCCCGCGGTGATCCAGACCTACGACGACCACCGCATCGCAATGGCGTTCGCGGTCGCGGGGCTGCGGGCCCCGGGCATCGCGGTCGCACATCCGGGGTGCGTGGCGAAGACGTTCCCGGACTTCTTCGAGCGGCTCGAGCGACTTCGCGGCTAGTTCGTGAGCAGGCTCCAGAGCAGGAGCAGGTCATAAGTCCAGATCAGGACGTCGAACGTGGCGATTGCGAGGACGAGCGCCTTGTCCCACATCGCCGGATCACCTCGCCATCCTCGATCGGGTGAGGTTGATTGTGTCTCTCGTGAGGGTCTCCGGCGGCCTCACGCACTGCTTCATTCCATCATACCACGAGATAGCGCCCGCGCGCCGGGCGGCGTCTAGCCCTCGGGGCCGGCCTCGGCCAGGAGCCGGTCCCACCGCATCCGGCCCGGCGGGTGGTCGGCGCCCGTGGCGTAGGCGATGGCCAGGTCCGCCATCTTCTCGACCACCCAGGCGAAGTACGGCTCCCGGATGCGCGCCCGCTCGAAGTCGGGCGCCGGGTTGGTGAAGTCGATGGCGTAGGGGACGCCGCCGCGGATCGCCAGCTCCACCGTGTTCATGTCGTACCCGAGCGCTTCGTTGATGAGGCGCGCGTCGCGCACGACCCGCGCGCCGAGCTCGGGCGAGAGGTGATCGTGGTCCACGATGTACCGCTCGGTCCAGGGCAGGCGTGGGTCCCATCGGATCGGCAGCACCTCGCGGCGGCCGATGCAGATGCACCGCACGTAGTGGTCGTAGGCGATGTACTCCTGGAGGATCATCGTCTGCTGGCCGGTCTCGTCGTAGCACCGCCACAGCTCCTCGAGCGAGTGCACTTTGTAGACGCTCTTGAAACCGCCGCCGGTGTTGGGCTTGAGAATCGCCGGGAACCCGACGTACTCGGCCAGGCGCTCCCACGGCAGCGGGTAGGCCAGGTTGCGCAGGGACGCCGGGGAGATGTCCTCGATGTAGCTCTTGTTGGGGAGCACCACGGTGCGCGGTGTGGCGACGCCCAGCCGCGCGAGCAGGGCCGTGCCGAAGAACTTCTCGTCGGCCGACCACCAGAACGGGTTGTTGATGACGACCGTGCCGACCAGGGCCGCGTACTTCAGGTACGAGCGGTAGTAGGGCACCTCGTGCGAGATGCGGTCGATGAGCACCGCGTAGCGGCGCGGGTCGTCCAGCCGCGTGCCCTCCAGCCGGCACAGCTCGGCGCTGACGCCGGGGACCCCACGGCGCGCGACCTCCTCGATGAACGCGGTCGGGAACGACTCCTCGCGGCCCACCAGGAGGCCGATCGTGCGCGGCGAACTCATGCGCGCCTCCTCAGAGGTAGTGCGGAATCGCCTCGCGCCACAGCGGCCAGTCGTGCGTGCGCTCCCACCAGATGGCGAGCTGGTGCGGGACGCCCTTCGCCTCGAGGGTCTCGGCGACCGCGCGCGTGGACGAGAGCGCGATGTCGTGCTCGCCGCTCACCAGGAAGATCTGCATGCGGCGCATGGGTTCCAGGTAGGTGGGGTCGGTCAGGCCCGGGAGGTAGTCCACCGGGCAGTTGAAGTAGACGTCGTCGTCGTAGTAGCCGTCCAGGAACGGCTTGATGTCGTAGCGCCCCGACAGCGCCACCAGCTTGACGAACTGCGCGGGATACCGGAAGGCCAGGTTGACCGCGTGGTAGGCGCCGAACGACGTGCCGGTAACGATGACCGGCTTCGGGTTGCGCTCGCGGATCCACGGCAGGTACTCGCCCAGGATGTACCGCTCGTAGTCCAGGTGGCGCTGCACGCGCTGGCGCGGGGGGACGGCCTTGTTGTACCAGGACTCCGCGTCGACCGAGTCCGCGCAGAAGAGCTGGATGTAGCCCGCCTCGAGCTTCGCCTCGAGCGCGGCCACCATCCCGAAGTCCTCGTACTGGTAGAAACGGCCCATGGTCGTCGGGAAGACGAGTACCGGGGAGCCGCCGTGTCCGAACACGAGGGTCTCCATGGTGCGGCCGAGCGTGGGGCTGACCCAGTGGTGGTACTCGCGGTTCATCGGGTCCTAAAGGCTTGCCTGGGCGTGCAGGGAAATCCTGCCGCTCGCCGCGCACCCTACGTGCCCCACCCGCTTGACACCTGCTGGAGGCTATCGTAGCGTCCGCGGCGAAGGCAGCTTTCGGGAGGGGATACGCATGCGAAGAGCCTTCGCCGGTGCCATCGTCGCCGCGCTCGTCCTCGGCGGCGTCACCCTGTCCGCACCCCCCGCGGCGAGCCAGGCGACCGCGCCGCCGGTCGTCGCCCAGGCTCCCGGCCAGCGGGTCACGGTCGAGTTCTGGCACGGGTTCACGCGTCCGCTCGGCGACATCCTCGAGGGCATCGCCGCGGACTTCAACAACTCGCAGACCCGGTACCGGGTGAACGCCTCGTACAAGGGGTCGTACCCGGAGACCATGGTCGCGGCCATCGCCGCCTTCCGCGCGGGGAACGCCCCACATATCGTACAGATGTTCGAGGTGGGCACGGCCACGATGATGGCCGCCCGGGGGGCGATCAAGCCGGTCCACGAGCTCTTCCGCGAGGCCGGCATCCCATTCGACCCGAGCATCTACCTGCCGGCGGTCCGGGGCTACTACAGCGCGCCCGACGGCCGGATGATCTCGATGCCGTTCAACAGCTCGACGCCGATTACGTTCTACAACAAGGACGCCTTCCGACGGGCCGGTCTCGACCCGGAGCGCCCGCCGCAGACCTGGGGCGAGCTGCGGGCCGCGGCCCAGCGCATCCGCCAGACGAACGCCGCACCGTGCTCGTTCACGATGGCCTGGCCCACGTGGACCAACATCGAGAACTTCAGCGCGATCCACGACGTGCCCCTGGCCACCAAGATGAACGGGTTCGAGGGCCTGGACACCGAGTTGCTAGTCAACAGCGACCTGCACGTCCGCCATCTCCAGACCCTGATGGACATGCTGCGCGAGGGGACCTTCAAGTACGGCGGCCGCGACTCGGCGGGTGACGCGCTCTTCCCCAGCGGCGAGTGCGCGATCATCCATGGGTCGTCGGGACTGCGCGCGCGTGTGGTGCGCGAGGCGCGGTTCCAGTGGGGCGTGACCTACCTGCCCTACTACGACGACGTGCGCGGGGCGCCGAAGAACTCCATCATCGGCGGGGCGAGTTTCTGGGTGATGACCAGCCCGCGCCGGACCCCCGAGGAGTACCGGGCGGTCGCCGAGTTCTTCAAGTACATCAGCCAGCCGGAAATCGTCGCGAAGTGGCACATGGAGACCGGGTTCGTCCCCATCACGTTCCCGGGGATGACCCTGGTCCAGTCGCTGGGGTACTGGCAGCAGAACCCCGGCGCGGACATCCCGTTCAAGCAGCTCACGCGCTCGCGACCGACCCGCAACACGCTGGGCCTGCGGCTGGGCAACATGCCGGAGATCCGCGTGGTCATGTACGAGGAGTGGGAGCGGGCGTTCCAGGGACAGCAGACGGCCAAGCAGGCGATGGATAACGTCGTCCGGCGCGGTAACGAGATCCTCCGGCGTTTCGAGCGGGCGAACCGGTAGCCGCCGCGCGGCGTCGGTCGTAACGCGGCTCCGGCTCCGTCTCGCGGTCGGCGGGCGGAGCCGGAGCCCTGCACGTAGGTCGGGGCGATGAAGCGGCGCGCCATCTTCGACAACAAGGTGCTACCCTACGCGCTGCTCGCGCCGCAGCTCGCGATCACCCTCGTCTTCTTCTTCTGGCCGGCGGGGCAGGCCGTGTTCCAGTCGCTGGTGCGCCAGGATCCGTTCGGCCTGCGCACCCAGTTCGTCTGGTTCGAGAACTTCGCGACTGTGCTGGGCGACGAGTCGTACCTGAACGCGCTGGGCGTGACGGCCGTCTTTTCGGTGGCCGTCATCGCGATCGCTATGGGCTCGGGCCTGTTGCTGGCGGTGACCGCGGACAAGCAGATTCGGGGCGGCACGTTTTACAAGACCCTGCTGATCTGGCCGTACGCGGTTGCGCCGGCGGTCGCGGCCTCGCTGTGGCTGTTCATCTTTCATCCCTCCATCGGGCTGGTGGGGCGGTCGCTCAACCAGGCCGGCATCCGCTGGGACTATGCTCTCAACGGTTCCCACGCGCTCCTGCTGGTCATCCTGGCCGCGTCGTGGAAGCAGGTAAGCTACAACTTCATCTTCTTCCTGGCAGGGCTCCAGTCCATCCCGCGGTCGGTCATCGAGGCCGCGGCCGTGGACGGCGCCGGGTCGCGCCAGCGCTTCTGGCGGGTCGTCTTCCCGCTGCTGTCGCCGACGACGTTCTTCCTGCTCGTCGTCAACGTGATCTACGCCTTCTTCGACACCTTCGGGGTCATCCACTCGCTGACCCGCGGCGGGCCCGGCAAGGCGACGGAGACGCTGATCTACAAGGTCTACGTGGACGGGGTGGTCAACCTCGACCTGGGCGGGTCGTCGGCGCAGTCGGTCGTGCTGCTCCTGGTGGTGATCACGCTCACGGCCCTCCAGTTTCGGTACGTGGAGCAGCGGGTGCACTACTGATGCTGGCGGGGCCGCGCCTCAGCGCGAACTGGTCCGCCCACCTGATCCTCCTGCTGGGCGTGCTCATCTTCGTCTTCCCGGTCTACGTCGCGGTGATCGGGTCGACCCACGATGTGGGGACGATCGCGCGAGGCGAGATGCCGCTCCGCCCCGGGCCGTACGCGATCGAGAACTACCAGCAGGCGTGGACGTCGGGCGAGGGCGAGCGCGTGAAGGGCACCGCGCCGGTCAGCCGGATGATGCTGAACAGCCTGATCATGGGCTCGGTGATCGCCGCCGGCAAGATCGCGGTGTCCGTCATCTCGGCGTTCGCCGTGGCGTTCTTCGAGTTTCCCTTGCGGATGTTCTTCTTCTGGATGATCTTCATCACCCTGATGCTGCCCGTCGAGGTCCGCATCATCCCGACCTACAAGGTCATCGCCGACCTGGCGATGACCAACACCTACCAGGGGCTGATCGTCCCGCTCATCGCGTCGGCCACGGCCACGCTGATCTTCCGGCAGTTCTTCCTGACGGTGCCCGACGAGCTGGTGGACGCCGCCAAGATCGACGGCGCCGGGCCGATGCGGTTCTTCTGGAGCATCCTCCTGCCGCTGTCCTCGTCGACGATCGCGGCGCTGGCGGTCATCCTCTTCATCTACGGGTGGAATCAGTACCTGTGGCCGCTGCTCATCACGACCAGCCGGGAGATGAACACCATCGTCATCGGCATCACGAAGATGATCGGCACCGGCGACGCGCAGACCGACTGGCAGCTCATCATGGCGACCTCAGTGCTGGCCATGCTGCCGCCGGTGGCGGTGGTGGTGCTGATGCAGCGGTGGTTCGTCAAGGGGCTGACCGAGACCGAGAAGTGAGAGGCCCCACGGCCGGCCAGCGGTCGCCGGGGCCCGACGGCTCGAGGCGCTCCCACAGCCCGCCCCGCTGGTCCACGTAGACCGGCCGCCCCCCTCCACCCTTCAGACCAGATCGAGCGTCGAGTGCCAGGCTCGCGAGGGCGCCCCCAGGAGCCCGACGGAGCGTTGAGGGGAGCGGGGCGGAGGCCTGCATTGCGGCCGGGGAGCCGGATGGGGTGTGGGTTTTCAGGCCCAGGCGCAGGGGCCGCGCCGCCCGCCGCCGAAGCCCGCTCCTCCAGGTAGCCCATCGTGCCCAGGCGCGCACGCCGTGCGTCCCGCCCCTCCGGCCGAGCGGCCCGCCCCGCGCGGGCCTCGCGGCCCGTGCGCGTCCGCGCCCGGGTCGCCTGGCGCAAGACCGCCGCGAAGCCGGCTCGCACCCTCCCCAGTCCGCGGGTGCTGGTTCGCCGCCACGTCCAGGCCCTCAACGACCGGAACCTGGACCGGCTGGTGGAGCTGTTCGCGGCGGACGCGGTGGTCGAGTTCACCGCCGGACCGACGCTGGCCGGCCGGGGCGCGATCCGGCGCGCCTACGCGCGCTACTTCCGCGAGTGGGACGACGTCGTGACCCTGGCCAAGGTGGAGGTGGACGGGCGCCTGGTGCGGGCCACCGGGGTGGCCGAAGGCCAGCACCACGTGCCCCGGATGAACATCCCCGGACGGATCGCCTTGCCGCTGCGCGCGTACCGGCACGGGTTCACCGCGGTGTGGGAGATCGCCCGCGGCCGCATCCAGCGGCACCGCGTGGACTACGACGCGCGCGATTTCGTGCGCCAGCTCCTGGGCGAGTGACCGCGGCGGATTCGCGCATCGAGCGGATCGCGGGCCTGCTCCGCGAGGCCGGACGGGCCCACCACCAGGCGTTCCTGGCCACCGACGGCGAGGACCCAACGTGGCCCATCTGGTACGCGGGCTACCTCCAGGCGCCCCTGGGCGAGGTGCTCGGGACGGGCCTCACGCGCAGCGAGATCGCCCACGCCCTGGTCGAGGCCGACCGGGCGTACCGCGAGCAGGCCCGTGCGGAGGACTGGCCGCGCTTCTATGCGCGGGCGTTCCTCCGGCGCTACGGCCGTCCGGTGCCGGGGTAGCCCGTCGCCAGACGGCCAGGCCGACAGGGAGCGTCGCACGGCCCGGAGAAGCCGCCGTCATGGACGCGGCCGCGCTCGCGGCTCTGGCCCACCGGGTGCGATCCAGCGTCGAGGCGGTGATCGTCGGCAAGTCCGATGTCATCGAGCAGGCGCTGGTCGCGGTGCTGTGCGAGGGCCACATCCTCATCGAGGACGTGCCGGGGATCGGCAAGACCATGCTCGCCAAGGCGCTGGCGCGCTCGCTCGGATGCTCGTTCCGGCGGCTCCAGTGCACCCCGGACTTGCTGCCGTCGGACATCACGGGCCTCGAGTTCTTCAACCAGCGCGCGCAGGCATTCGAGTTCCGGCCCGGGCCGATCTTCGCGCAGATCGTCCTGGCCGACGAGGTCAACCGGGCCACCCCCCGCACGCAGTCCGCCCTCCTCGAGAGCATGGAGGAGCGGCAGGTGACCGTCGAGGGGCAGACGCGGCCGCTGCCGCGTCCGTTCGTCGTGCTGGCGACCCAGAACCCCATCGAGCTGCAGGGCACCTTTCCGCTGCCCGAGGCGCAGCTCGACCGGTTCCTCCTGCGCCTGGCGCTCGGCTATCCCTCGACGGCGGACGAGCGGGAGATCCTACGACGGTACCGCACCGGCCGGCCGCTCGAGGACCTCCAGCCGGTCTCCTCGCCCGACGAGGTGCTGGCGGCGGTCGCGGCGGTGCGCGAGGTGTACGTGAGCCCGGCGATCGAGGCCTATGTCGTCGCGCTGGCGCAGGCGACGCGCGCGCACCCGGAGGTGGAGCTGGGCCTCAGCCCGCGCGGCAGCCTGGGGCTGCACCGAACCGCGCAGGCGCTGGCCGCGGTGCGCGGCCGCGGGTTTGTGCTCCCCGACGACGTGAAGGCGATGGCGCCCGCGGTCTGCGCTCACCGGCTCGTGCTGAGCAGCGGGGCACGGCTGCGCGACCGCACCGCGCTCGAGATCTGTCACGAGGTGCTGCGGAACACCCCGGCGCCCGTCGAGCGCGAGGCGCGGCCCTAGCGGACGCGGCGCGCCGCGATGTTCTCGCAGGGCTGGCTGCTGGTCGGCGCGCTGCTGCTGGCGATCGGGCTGGGCGCCCATGCCGGCGGGCCGTTCCTCATCGGCGCGGTGCTCCTACTCGGCGCGGGCGCCTCGTACCTCTCGCACCGCTACTGCCTGGAGCGGGTGGAGTTTCGCCGCACGTTCGCGCCGCGCCGCGCCTTCTACGGCGAGGAGATCACGCTGGTGATCGAGGTCACCAACCGCAAGCTCCTCCCGCTGGCCTGGCTGGAGGTGACCGACGAGCTGCCGGTCGAGATCGTCCCGCGGCGCGGCCGCGTGATCCCGAGCCTGCGCCAGCGCCGGCAGCACCTGGTCCACCTGTTCGCGCTGCGCTGGTACGAGCGGGTGCGGCGCCGCGTGATCGTCGCCTGCGCCGCGCGCGGGTACTTCGCGTTGGGGCCGGTGCGGCTGCGCTCGGGTGACTTCTTCGGCCTCACCTCGCAGGGCCGCACGCTCGACGACGTGGACCACCTGATCGTCTACCCCAAGGTGGTGCCGCTCGCCGCCCTGGGCCTGCCGGCGCTGCACCCGCTCGGCGACCTGCGCGCCCCGCGACCGCTGCTCGAAGACCCCACGCGCACCGTCGGCGCGCGCGACTACCAGACCACCGACCCGCGGCGGCGCATCCACTGGAAGGCCACCGCGCGGCTGGGTCGGTTGCAGACGCGGCAGTACGAGACGACCACCGCGCACCGCCTGGCCGTGTTCCTCAACATGGACACCCTGGGCGCCTACGCGGAGTACCGCGGGTTCGTGCGGCCGGTGCTCGAGCTCAACATCATGGTGGCCGCGTCGGTGGCGGCGTGGGCGAACGAGCGCACCGTCCCCGTGGGCGTCTTCGCGAACGGCTACCTACCGGAGGGGCTGCGGCGCGTGCGCCTGGCACCGGCGCTCGGCGACGCGCACCTGACCGGCATCCTCGAGGCCCTGGCGAAGGTCTATCCCACGCCCGTGATTCCGCTCGGCGACCTGCTGACGCTGGAGGCGGGCGGGCTGCCGTGGGGCTCGACGGTGGCGGTGGTCACCGCGGTGGTGGACGCCCCGCTAAGGGCTGGCATCGCGTTCGCGCGCGACGCCGGGCACGCGGTGGTCCTGGTGCTCGTCGGTGATCAGGTCGCCGACCCGGAGCTGGGTGTGCCGACCTATCGGGTGCGCGGCGAGGTGGGCTGGCGTGCGATGGACGAGATCCGGCTCGTCTGAGCCCGGCGGTCCCGGCCAGGGCGCAGGGACGCCGCCCGGCGCCGGTGGGCCGGTCCCGCCCCCCGCCGGCGCGACCACGCGCGGCGGGTTCTGGGAGGGCGCCCGGCACGTGCTGCCGACCGTGCGCGCCGCGATGGAGTTCTGCTGGCTGTATCCCTGGCTGGTGGTGCTCGGTGGCGCGTTTTACGGCCCCACCGGCCCGCTGCTCGCTCCCGGCCGCGCCCTGCTGATGCTCGTGGGCGCGCAGGTGCTGGCGCGGCCGGTGCTCGACCGCGTGGCACCGGTCGAGCGCGCGCGGGCCGCGCTCGTGACCGTCGGTCTGGTGGCCGGGCTGGCGGCCGTGCACGCGCAGTACTATGCCGCGACGCCGCCGTGGGACCCGGCCTGGCTGGGGGCACTGCTGGTGGCGGTGCACGACGTCCTCCCGACAGTGCCTAAGCCCGTGGCGGGCGCGCTCGCCGCGACCCTGCTGTGGTGGCGCGGATTGGTGCTCGGGACGCGCGAGGCTGACGCGGCCGCGATCGAGGATGCCTACAAGACCGGGGTAGCCATGATCGTCCTCTACTTCCTGGGCGCAATCGTCTACGGCGACTCGCGAGCGTTCGCCGCCGCGGGCGGGACGCTGCCCGCCTCGATGCCCGCGTTTTTCTTCCTCGGTCTCTCGGCGCTCGCGCTCGCGCGCTTGAGCCTGATCTGGGACCGGGGCCGGCTCGACGAGCGCGCCCGCTTCCCGGCGCGCGCGTGGACCCTGCTGATCGTCGGCGTGGTCGGGCTCATCCTGCTCGCGGCCAGCATGAGCGCGGGGCTGGCCGCCGCGGATGTGGCCACCTATGTCGGGATTGCGTTACAGCCGCTGCTGCCGCTGGTCGAGGCCGTGTTCATCGTGCTGCTGTTCTTCGCGCAGATCCTGGCGCGGATCATCGTGGCCGTGCTCTCGCGCCTGCCCCGGCTCGGGCCGCGCGGCGACGAGATCCCCCCGGCGGCGGTCTTCGACGACCTGTTGCGCCGGTTGCGCGAGCTCCAGGTGGCGCCCACGGTGATCGAGGGCGCACGCTGGGGCATGGTGGTCGCGGCGCTGGCCCTGCTGGTGCTGGGCATGGCGGTGACGATCGTGCTCCTGCGGCGGCAGCGGCGGAGCGCCGACGACGACGAGCACGAGTCGGTCTGGTCCACGCGCGAGGCGCTGCGGGGCCTGGGGCGGCTGCTCGGCCGCGTACGGCCTAGCCGGCGGCCAGCGGAGGAGCGGGCGCTGCCGGTCGTGGTCGCTGTGCGGCGGATCTACCGGGAGGTGCTGCGCGTCGGCGCACAGGCGGGCGCACCACGGCACCCGGCGTCGACCCCGCGCGAGCACGCGCCGAGGCTGGAAGGGGCACTGCCGGCGGCGGCCGAAGCGATCGCGGCCGTCACCGTGCTCTACGAGCGGGTGCGCTACGGGGCGTGGCGGCCGCCGGCCCCGGACCTGGCGGCCGCCGAGGAGGCGCTGCGGGTCATCCGGGAGGCGGCGAGCCCGCGCGGCGGCGAAGCCCGCAAAGGGGGTTCGAGGTGACGAGACGTGTTGCGATCCTGGCGCTGGCGGTCGGGTTTCGGCCGCCCAGCCGGCCGACCGGAGCCGGCTGTTCGTCCAGCTCCACGAGGTGCACCTGACGGACCAGATGGCGGCGCTCTCCTTCCTACGGAGCCAGCCCTTCATGGACACCCGGCGCCTGGCGGTCGCCGGGTGTTCCTACGGCGGGATTCAGACGGTCCTGGCGTCGGAGGGGAGCCGCGGATACCGGGCCGCGGTGAACTGGTTTGGGGTGCTGACATCTTCGCGTTCCTGGAGGCGAACCCGCCGGGACATCTACGCGGCGCTCGAGCGGCGGCGACCTCCCGAAGTGTCGCCGGTCGGCTAAGGCTTCTTCTGCGGCACGCAGCAGATGAACTTCAGGGGTGCGGTGCCCGTGTTCTTGATCTGGTGCCGTTCGTAGGGCGGCACCCACATCACGTGCCCGGACTCCAGCCGCTGCTCGCCCCCTTCGCCGACCAGCACACCCTCGCCTTCCAGGAGGTACATCTCCTGCTCGTACCAGTGGTCGTGCAGCGGCGTGGACGCGCCCGGCGCGACCTCGAAGATGCGCATGGCGAAGTTCTCCGCGCCGCGCTTCCGGTCGATGACCCAGCGGATCTTCACGCCGGGCATCGCCTCGGGCTCCTCGGCGGGGACGTCCTCGGGGCGAAAGACCTCCATCGTGGCCCTCCCAGGGACAAAGTCACATCCAGCATACCACGCCCTGCTTCAGCGATTGCCCATCGCTTCACACCTCGATTGTCTGATCCTCGATGCGCTTGCTCCGCGTGGTCAGCACCTCTGGCGCGGTCTTGCCCACCACGACCGTATCGTCCTGCCGGAACCCGCCCACGCCGTAGATGTAGATCCCGGGCTCGCAGGAGTAGACCTCGCGCTCCATCAGGGGCCGGTAGTTGAACGCCATGTCCTCGGGGAACTCGTGGCCGGCGATGCCCATGCCGTGTCCGGTGCGGTGCATGATGTGGTCGGCGAAGCCGTGCTGCTCGATGACCCGCTGCGCCGCGGCGTCCACCTCGGCCACAGGCGTGCCGGCGACGAACTTCTCGATGGCTGCCAGGTTGGCCTCGGTCGCCGCGGCGTAGGCGCGGCGCTGCAGGTCGGTGCGCGGGGGGCCGAGGAACAGCGTCCGCTCGTTCTCCACGACCAGGCCGGCCAGCCGCACGATGATGATGTTGACCACGCCGTCGCCGCGCTCGAACCGCGCGCCCGCGTCGGCACCGGTCCCGTGCGGCGAGCACGACGCGTGCCCCGACAGCGACCACACGCGCACCTCGACGCGGTCTTCGGGGAAGCGCCGCGCGCCCTCGACCGCGATGCGCTTCGCCACCTCCAGGTCGCCCTCGGCCACGAGCATTCCGGGCCGGATGGTCTCCATGTAGCGGTCCTGCCCCCAGTCGGTCAGCGCGGCCGCCGCGCGCATGATCTCCAGCTCGGCGGGGTACTTGCGCTGGCGCATCTCCACCAGGAAGCGTGAGGCGCTGGTGAACTCCGCGGGCCCGGCGAGCATGCGCTGGAGGCCCCGGAACGCGGAGACGCGGTCGGCCGCCAGCCGGCCGCGCCGCACGCCGGCCTGCTGGAGCCGCAGGGCCAGCAGGTCGAGCCAGCGGTCGCGCGTGTAGGTGCGGTTGGTGCTCCGCGGGTGCTCGACGTAGAGCGCGTAGTCGCTCACGTGCAGCGTGCCGCGCTCGGCGGCCATGCGCAGGTGGTGGGTGGAGAGCTCGTTCATCACCAGGAACGGCTCGCCGGCCGCCGGAATGACCGCGGCCACCGGCCGCTCCCACGGCGCCACGTCCAGGTGAAACCCGGTGAGCATGTAGAAATGGTCGGGGTCTTGCACGAGCAGCGCGTGGGCTTCCTGCTCCCGCAGCCACTCGCGCACGCGGCGGTGGCGGTCGGCGAAGACGTCGGCCGGGACGAACGGCATGATGGACCTCCTCGGGGTCGGGCCACGCGGCCCGGGATCAGGTCGTCAGCCTGGGGTCGAGCGTGTCCCGCAGCCAGTCGCCCACCAGGTTGACGCCGAGCGCGGTCAACACGAGGGCGACGCCGGGGAACGTGGTCATCCACCAGGCGTTGTAGATGTAGGTCTTCCCCTCGTTCAGCATGTTCCCCCACGACGCCATCGGCGGCTGGACGCCGAAACCCAAGAAGCTGATGGCGGCCTCGGCGACGATGAACTGCGCCACCTGGAGCGACGAGAGGATGATCACCGGCGTCCAGAGGTTGGGCAGGAGGTGGCGCGCGATGATGCGGCCCTCGCGCGCGCCGAGCGCCCGGGCCGCCTCGACGTACTCGAGCGCCCGCAGCGCCAGCACCTCCCCGCGCACCAGGCGTGCGTAGACCACCCAGCCGGTGATGATGAGCGTCAGGATGATGTTCTGCAGCCCGATCCCCAGGATGGCGTTGACCGTCAGCGCGAGGAGGATGAACGGGAAGGCGAGCCAGACGTCCACGACGCGCATGAGCACCGCGTCCGCGGCGCCACCCAGGTACCCGGCGATCAGCCCGACGACGAGGCCGATTGCGCCCGAGACCCCCACGGTGACCAGCCCGATCGCCAGCGACACCCGCGCACCGTAGACGATGCGCGTGAGCAGGTCGCGGCCGAGCTGGTCGGTGCCCATCGGGTGGGCGCGGGACGGCGGGCGCAGCGATCGCGCCAGGTCGGTCTCTGCCGGGCCGTAGGGCGTGATGAGCGGCGCCAGCACCGCGACCGTGACGACGAGCGCGACCAGGGTCAGGCCCGCGGCGCCGCTGCGCGACAGCGGCAGCCGGCGGCGGGGACGCGGCGCCTCGACGAGCGTGGCGGCGTAGGGGGGCACGGCGGCCTGGCTCATCGCCTCACTCGTAGCGGATGCGCGGATTTAGCCAGGCGTAGGCCAGATCCGCGGTCAGGTTCAACAGCGAGTAGAGCACGGCGGTGAGGAAGACGCCCACCAGCACCACCGGGAAGTCGCGGTTGAGCAGCGCCTGCACCAACAACCGGCCGACGCCCGGCCAGGCGAAGATCGTCTCGGTGATGACCGCACCGCCGAGCAGCTGGCCGAGCTGCAGGGCGAGCAGGGTGACGATGGGCAGGCTCGCGTTCTTGAACGCGTGCCGGTAGAGCACCCGGCGCGGCGCCAGGCCCTTCGCGCGCGCGGTGCGGATGTAGTCCTGTCCGAGCACGTCGAGCATCATCGAGCGGGTGAGGCGCGCGAACCGCGCGGCCACGAACGCGGCGAGCGTGATCGACGGCATGACGTAGTGCAGCCAGGTGCCCCGGCCGCTGGTCGGCAGCCACCGCAGCCACACGGCGAAGACGTAGATGAGCATCAGCCCGAGCCAGAAGCCCGGGACCGCCTGGCCGACCACCGTGGCGCCGATGCCCAGGTGGTCGAACCAGGAGTTGCGGCGCGCCGCGGACAGCACGCCGACCGGAATGGCAACCGCGAGCGCGACCAGCATCGCCACGCCCGACAGCGACAGCGTCGCGGGGAAGCGCTCCAGCACCAGGCCCAGCGCCGGCTCGTTCTGGCGCAGCGAGCGGCCGAAGTCGCCGCGCAGCGCGCCGCGCATGAAGCGCGCGTACTGGACGAGCCACGGGTCGTTGAGCCCCAGCCGCTCGCGGAACTCCTCGATCTGCTTGGGGGTGGTGTCGGTCGGGAGGAACAGCTTGACCGGGTCGCCCGCCAGGAACTGAAGGGCGAAGACCGCGCTGAGCGCCAGGGCCACCACCACCGCGGCCTGGATCAGGCGTCGGGCGACGAACTGGAGCATCCGGCGTGCCGGTCGGGCTCGGGGCCGCGGGGGCCCGCCCGCGCGGGCAGGCCCCGCGGCTATCGGGTCCGGCGGCCTACCGCACCCACGCGGCGTCGTGCACGAAGATCTTCTCCGCCGGGTGCGGCGCCCAGGTCACGCGCTTGTTGACGCCGTAGAGGTCGTGCTGCTGCCACAGGAAGACCCACGGCGCCTCGGTGTACAGCATGACCTGGATGCGGTACCAGGCCGCGCGGCGCTTCTGCCGGTCCACGATCGGGATCGCCTTGTTGATCTCCTGCGAGAGCGCCGGCGTGCCGAAGCCGCTATAGGTGCGCTCCGGCCGGAACAGCTCGGCGATCGTCCCCTGGGCTTCCAGCGCCGGGCCCCACCCCAGGTAGAACATCTCACCGGTGCGGCGGTTGATGATCTTGTCCAGGTGCGTGCCCCACTCGTTGACCTGCACGCGGGCGCGGATGCCGATGCGGCCCAGGTAGGCGGCGATCGCCTCGGCCGCCTCCTTGTCCAGTGGGTAGCGGCCAGACGGCGAGTCGATGGTGAACTCCAACCGCGCCGGGTCGAAGCCGGCCTCGCGGATGAGCTGCACGGCCCGCTCGGGGTTGTACGGGTAGGGCTTCAGGTTGGGGTTGACGTCCTCGTTGATGGACGACAGCGCGCCGGGAATGCGCGTGGCGCGTCCCTTGAACAGGCTGGCGATGATCTCGTCCACGTTGACCGCGTAGTTCATC
Organism: Armatimonadota bacterium; assembly: GCA_031081715.1. GTDB lineage: Bacteria > Sysuimicrobiota > Sysuimicrobiia > Sysuimicrobiales > Humicultoraceae > Fervidifonticultor_A > Fervidifonticultor_A tertius. The sequence continues at coordinate 14,941 of JAVHMA010000038.1, forward strand.
GCCTGGCGCACGCGCCGGTCCTGCAGCGGACCGGGCCGGAAGTTGACCAGCGCCAGGTAGTTGATACGCGACGAGGCGACGCTGCGCACCTCGGCATGGCCGCTGCGGTTGACCTGATCGACGGCGACCGGTGGGACGTCCTTGACGATGTCCGCTTCGCCCGCCAACAGCGCGGCCAGGCGGGCGCTGAAGTCAGGGATGAAGCGGAACTCCACCCGCCGGACGGCCGGCGGCCTGTTCCAGTAGGTCGGGTTCGCTTCCAGCACCAGCCGCTCGTCGCGGTCCCAACGGACGAACTTGTACGGGCCGGCGCCGACAGGGTTGCGGTTCGCGGCGTCGTTGCCGACCTGACGGATGTACCCCGGGTTGTGGACTGCGAAGTCCACCAGGTAGTAGCGCAGGATGGGCGCCGGCTCGCGCGTCTTGATCCGCACGGTGAGCGGGTCGGTAGCCTCGACCGACTCCACGAACGAGAACCGCGGCCGGTAGTGGGACTGGTTGCGCGGATCGAGCAGCCACTCGATCGTGGACTTCACCGCCTCGGCCGTGAACGGGTCGCCGTTGGAGAACCGGACGTTCGGCCGCAGCTTGATGATCCAGGTGAGGTCGTCGGGCGTCTGGGGCAGCTCGGCGGCGAGTGAGGGCCGGATGCGCGGCGGCATCCCGTCCCAGTAGTACAGCCGGTCGTAGATGTTGAGCTGCTGCACGTTCGTGGTCCAGTCGACGATGTGCTGCGCCAGCAGGCTTCGCGGCTCGGCGCCGAGCGCAATGACGAGCGGCCGCTCTTGCGCGGCGAGGTAGGGCGCGGTGCTGCTTCCCGCGAGGGCCGCGAGGAGCGCGACGGTCGCGACAGCGGTCAACACGCGCATGCTCATCCCTCCTCAACACGAGTGCCGGGCCGTCGGGTGAGTGGTAGAAGATAATGCGCCCCCCGCGGAGAGGAATCCTCCGCCCCAGGGCGGCCGCCGCAGGGGGCCACCGGGTCGGTGTCGTCGGGCGCCCGGGGCCCGCGAGGAGTCCCCGCGCGGCCGCCCGAACTGATAAGACACCACGCGCCGCGAGGAGCCCGTTCCATGGCCACCGCCGTGTCCCTGCAGGAAAGCGTCGCGAACCTGGTGCGCACCGCGGCCCGCGTCCAGCCGGGCGAGCAGGTGTGCATCGTCGCCGACACCAACACACTGCCGATCGCGCAGGCGCTCGTCGAGGCGGTGCGCGCGGTGGGCGCGGAGCCGGTACTCGTGGTGATGACGCCGCGCCGGGCGCACGGCAACGAGCCGCCGGCGGTCGTGGCGGCCGCGATGCGCGCCGGGCAGGTGGTCATCCAGCCGGTCACCTACGCGATGACCCACACCGACGCCACGCAGGCCGCGCTCCGGGCCGGGGCCCGGGTGCTGGTGCTCCGCGGGGTCACCGAGGAGATCATGACCGGCGGCGCGATGCTCGCGGACTACGACGCGGTGGACCGCGTGACCCGCGAGGTGGCGCGCCGGCTCACCGGGGCCGGCACGATCCGGGTGACGACGCCGTCAGGGGCCGACCTGCGCATGTCCGTCGTCGGCCGCGAGGCGGTGGCGCTCACGGGCCGCGTGGGCGGGCCTGGGACGTTCGCCGCGATGCCCGACGGCGAGGCCGCGATCGCGCCGGTGGAGGGCACGGCCGAGGGCATCCTGGTCGTGGACCACACGATGGACAATCTGGGGCGGCTCGACGCGCCCATCCGCATGACCGTGCGCGGCGGCCGCGTCGTCGAGATCACCGGCGGCACCGCCGCCGAGCGGCTGCGCACCATGATCGCGGCCGCGGACGCCAACGCGACGAACATCGCCGAGTTCGCGATCGGCACGAACGACCGCGCCCGGCTCATCGGCTCGATGACCGAGGACAAGAAGGTGCGGGGCTCGGTGCACGTCGCCATCGGCGACAACCACGTGATCGGCGGTACCGTGACGAGCGAGCTGCACCTCGACGGCCTGCTGCTGCGCCCCACGGTCGAGCTCGACGGCCGGCGTCTCGTGGAGGACGGCCGGCTGCTGGTGGACGGCTAGCCGTGCGGCTGGTGGACCTGACCATCCCCTGGGGACCGGAGGTCGAGCCCGTCCCGGGGCACCCGCACATCTACCACGTGCCGATCCACCATCACGAGCTGCACGGGCTCTCCACCGCCTACGCTACCTTCAGCGTGCACACAGGCACGCACATCGACGCGCCCTATCACTTCATCAAGGACGGGCTGACGATGGACCGTGTGCCCCTGGAGTGGCTGAACGGCCCGGCGGTGCTGGTGGACCTGCGCGAGGCGGCGCGCCCGGGACGGCCGTTCGACGTGGCGGCCCTGCGCCGGGCGGCCGGCGACCCGCCCGAGCTGCGCGACCGCCGGGTCGTGCTCTGGAGCGGGTGGGCGCAGGAGAAGTGGGCGGATCCCGCGTTCTACCGCGACAACCCCTACCTGGCGAACGACGCCGCGCAGTGGCTGGTGGACGCGGGCGTCCGCGCGATCGCCGTGGATTTTGCCGTGGACGGCGGCCCGCCGAAGCCCGCGGGGCAGCCGCGCTACCCGGTGCACCTGATCACGCTGGGCGCCAACGTCTGCCTCATCGAGAACCTGATCAACCTGCACGAGGTCGGCCGGCGCGAGTTCACCCTGCTGGCCATGCCGGTGCCGATCAAGGGCGGCAACGGCGCTCCGGCGCGTGTGGCGGCCTGGCTCGACCGATGACGGTCCGCGGGCTGCACCACGTGGGGATGCTCGTGCGCGACGCCCGCGCCACCGCGGAGCGCCTGCGGGCGAGTCTGGGGCTCGAGGTCACGGCCTGGGAGGACTACGGGCCCGGTCTGCTGCGCATCGCCTTCATCCCCATCGGCGGCACCCTGCTCGAGCTCATCGAGCCGCTCACCGACGACGGTTTCAACGCCGCCTGGCTCCGCGAGCGCGGGGAGGGCGTCCAGCACCTGGCGTTCCAGGTGGACGACATCGAGGCCGCCATCGGCGCGCTGCGCGCCCGCGGGGTGGCCATGCAGCACGAGCGGCCCGTGCGGGGCGCGGGCAACACGCTGATCGCCTTCCTCGGTGCCCGCACCGTGGACGGCCTGCTGCTGGAGCTGACCCAACCGCTCGGCCCGGGGCCGTGACGCGGATCGCCGTGATCCAGATGGCGGCGCCGTGGTCTACCCCCGCGGCGGCGCGCGCCCACAGCGTGGGGTTGCTGCGCCGGGCGGCCGCGGCGGGCGCGCAGCTCGCGGTGCTGCCCGAGCTGTGCACCATCTCCTACGACTTTCGCGGCCGCGGCGACGTCGAGCCACACGCCGAGCCGCTGGACGGTCCGAGCGTGCGCGCGTGGGAGGCGGTGGCGCGCGAGACCGGGCTCCACGTGGTCGCGGGCCTGCCCGAGCGCGACGGCGAGACGCTCTACAACAGCGCCGTGGTGGTCGGCCCCGGCGGGCTGCTGGGCGCCTACCGCAAGGCGCACCTCTACGCCTTCGAGCGCGGCATCTTCGCGCCGGGTGCCGGCGGGTTTCCGGTCTGGCACCTGCCGGTGGGCCGCGTCGGCGTGCTCATCTGCTACGACCTGCGGTTCGCCGAGGCTGTGCGGCTGCTGCTGCTCGACGGCGCGGAGGTCCTGTGCGTACCGACCACGTGGACCGACCGGGGCAAGCCCGAGCCGTGGGACGCGCGCGGGTGGTGCGGGGCTGACTACCTGGCCGCGGGCCACGCTTACGGCAACCGCATGTGGGTGGCGTGCGCGGACCGCGCCGGCCCCGACGGCGGCGTGCGCACCCTGGGCTGCAGCGCGATCTTCGCGCCGTCGGGGATGGCCGCCGCGGGTCCGGCCGGCCCGGACGGGGACGAGGTGCTCGTGGCGGACTGCGACCTCGGCCGGGCCGACGCCGCCCGCGCCACGCCCGAGATGGACCTGGTCGCCGACCGCCGGCCGGCGCTCTACGCGCGCCTGGCGCGCGCGCGGCCGTCGCGCCGCGGCCGGGGGCGGGCGGCCCCATAGCCGCCGACTCCACGGGAGGGGGGAGACATGGACCTCGGACTGCAGGGGAAGGTCGTGTTCATCACCGGCGGGTCGAAGGGCATCGGCCGCGCGTGCGGGGTGGAGTTCGCCAGGGAGGGCGCGCACGTTGCGATCTGCGCGCGGGGCCTCGAGGGGCTGCGGGAGGCCGCGAAGACCATCGAAGCCGCGGGCGGCGGTCGGCCGGTCTTCACCGTGGCCGGCGACATGACGAAATGGGAGGACGCCCGGCGGTGCGTCGACGAGGCCGCGGCCCACTTCGGTGGGCTCGATGTCCTGGTGAACTGCGCGGGCGCCTCGCCCGGCGGCGTGCTCGAACACCTCACCGAGGACGACTGGGCGCTCTCGCTCCAGCTCAAGTTCATGGGCTACGTGCGGTGCACGAAGGCCGCGGTCCCGCACCTGCTGCGCCGCGGGGGCGGGCGCATCGTCAACGTCGTGGGCAACGACGGCATCAAGCCGGTCTACTGGGAGATCACGGCGAGCGCGGCCAACGCCGCCGATCTGGCGATGACCTCGGCGCTCGCGGAGCAGTACGGCCCGCACGGCATCCTGGTCAACGCGGTCAACCCCGGGCCCGTGGATACCGGCCGCTGGGATGGGCTCGTGCGCGCCTACGCCCGCGACAAGAAGCTATCGGTCGAGCAGGCGAGCGCGCAGGCGCTGCGGAGCCTGCCGCTGGGCCGCATCTGCACGCCCGAGGAGGTCGCGGCGGTCGTGGTCTTCGTGGCCTCGGCGCGCGCGAGCTACATGAACGGCGCGTGGATCACGCTGGACGGCGGCCAGCGCAAGGCCATCATGGACGTCTGAATCCGCTCGTCGCGTGATCGTCCCATGATCATCGGCGCGTCGCTGCGGCGCAAAGAGGACCCGCGGCTGCTGGCCGGTCGCGGCCGGTACGTGGACGACCTCGCGCTCCCAGGGATGCTGCACGCGGTACTCGTCCGCAGCCCGCACGCGCACGCCGTGGTGCGCAGGGTGGACCTGGCCGCGGCGCGAACCGCGCCGGGGGTGGCGCTGGTCGCCTCGGCCACCGACCTCGGCGAGGTCGAGCCCATTCCGGTGCGCCTGGGAGCCAAGCCGTCGCTCGCGCCCTTCCTCCAGCGCCCGCTCGCGCGCGACCGCGTGCGCTACGTGGGCGAGCCGGTTGCGCTGGTCGTGGCCGATAGCCGCTACCGCGCCGAGGACGCCGCGGAGCTCGTCGCGGTGGACTACGCACCGCTGCCCGCCCTGCTCGACGCCGAGGCCGCGCTGGCCGAGGGCGCGCCGGTGCTGCACCAGGCCGCGGGCACCAACCGGGCCGACCTGCTGCGCGTGGGCCTCGGCGATCCCGACGCCGCGCTCGCCGGGGCGGAGGTGCGCATCCGGCGCCGCCTCAGCGTCGGCCGGCACACCGGCGTACCCATGGAGACGCGCGGGCTGCTCGCGGCCTACGATTCGGCGAGCGACGCGCTCACGGTGTGGGGCCCGACCAAGGTGCCGCACTTCAACCGGCGGGTGCTCGCCGACCTGCTGGGCTGGTCGCCGGAGCGCATCCGCTTCGTCGAGCCGGAGGTCGGCGGCGGCTTCGGCGTGCGCGGCGAGTTCTATCCCGAGGACTTCCTGATTCCCTGGGCCGCGGTCCGGCTCGGCCGACCCGTGAAGTGGACCGAGGACCGGCGCGAGCACCTGGTTGCCACAAACCACTCGCGCCAGCAGGTGCACGAGATTGAGCTCGGCGCCACGCGCGACGGCCGGATCGTCGCGCTCACCGACCGCGTGACCGTGGACATGGGCGCCTACCTGCGCACCCACGGCGTCACGGTGCCGGAACTCACGCTGGCGATGTTGCCAGGGCCCTACCGCATTCCGCACTACCGCTGCGAGGTGACCTGCGCGCTCACCACCAAGACGCCCACCGGCACGTACCGCGCGCCCGGCCGTTTCGAGGCCAACTTCGCCCGCGAGCGGATGCTCGACCTGCTGGCCGACGCGGTCGGGCTCGACCCGGCCGAGGTGCGGCGGCGCAACTTCGTGCCCCCGGAGGCGATGCCCTACGACGTGGGCACGGCGACACTGGGCCACCGCACGGTCTACGACACCGGCCGCTACGCCTCGACGCTGGACGCGGCGCTGGAGGCCGTGGGCTATGACGGGCTCCGCCGGCAGCAGCCGGCGTGGCGCGCGGCCGGGCGGCTGGTGGGCGTGGGCATCGGGTGTTTCGTCGAGAAGGCCGGGCCGGGGCCCTGGGAGTACGCGCGCGTCGAGCTGCGCGACGACGGCCGGGCTGTGGTCTACTCCGGCGGCGCGTCGGTTGGACAGGGCATCGAGACGGTGCTGGCCCAGATCTGCGCCGAGGCGCTTGGCCTGCGCTACGACGACGTCACCGTGGTGCACGGTGACACGGACCTGGTGCCGCAGGGCATCGGCGCCTGGGGCAGCCGCATCACGGTCGTCGGCGGCGGCGCAACCGCGGCGGCGGCGCGCGAGGTGCGGCGCCGGCTGCTGGCAGTGGCCGCGGCGGTCCTGGAAGCGTCGCCCGACGACCTCGTGGTCGCCGATGGTGCGGTGTGGGTGCAGGGGACGCCGTCGCGGCGCGCGACCGTGCGCGAGGTGATCGCCACCGCGCGTGCCCGGGGGGAGGCTTTCGACCTGTCGGCCGCGCACGTGTTCCACGCGGAGCACATGACCTACCCCTACGGCGCGCACGTCGCGGTGGTCGAGGTGGACGCGGACACCGGCCAGGTGCGGGTGCTGGACTACGCGGTGGCCTACGACGTCGGTCGCGCGGTTAACCCGATGCTGGTGGAGGGCCAGATCATCGGCGGACTCGCGCAGGGACTCGGCGGTGCGCTGCTCGAGGAGTTCGTCTACGACGAGGGCGGGCAGCCGCTCGCGGTGACGTTCATGGACTACCTGCTGCCGACCGTTGCCGAGATGCCGGCCCGGGTGGTGACCCGCGTGCTGGAGGAGACCCCGACCCCGCTCAACCCGCTCGGTGCCAAGGGCGCCGGCGAGGGCGGGACGGCCGCGGCCGGCGCGGCGATCGCTAACGCGGTGACCGACGCGCTGCGGCCGCTCGGTGTGGAGGTGAGCCGGCTGCCGCTGTCGCCCGATCGGCTGGCGGACGCCATCACCCGCGCATGGACCCCAACCCGCTGATCGGCCGGCCGCTGCGGCGGCGCGAGGACCCGCGGCTGCTGGCCGGGGCCGGCCGCTACGTGGCGGACCTGCGGATTCCCGGCGCGCTGCACCTGGCGTTCGTGCGCTCGCCGCACGCGCACGCGCGGGTCGTGCGCGTCGATGTCGCCGCCGCGCGGGCGCTGCCCGGCGTGACCGCGGTGCTGACCGCGGCCGAGCTCGACGCGCGGCCGATCGCGGTGGCCTTCGACGGCGAGGGCTACCACGGCGCGGACTGGCCGCCGCTGGCGCGCGACCGGGTCCGCTTCGTCGGCGACCCGGTGGTCGTGGTCGCGGCCCGCGACCGGTACGTGGCCGAGGACGCCGCGGACCTCGTGGAGGTCACCTACGAGCCGCTGCCCGCGGTGGCTTCGGTGGAGGCCGCGCGGGCTCCGGAGGCGCCCGCGGTGCACGAGGCCGTGCCGGGCAACACGTACTACCGGCTCGACCACCGCCACGGCGACGTGGAGGCCGCGTTCGCGGCCGCGGCCGTGGTGGTGCGCGGGACGTTCCGCCACCAGCGGCTCGCGGCCTCGCCGCTCGAGGGCCGCGGCATCGCGGTCGAGCCGGCTGGCGGCCGGCTGCGGGTGTGGGCGTCCACACAGACCCCGCACCTGCTGCGCACCGCGCTGGCCCGGAGCCTGGGGATGGCCGAAGACGCGGTACGGGTGTCGGTGCCCGACGTGGGCGGCGGGTTCGGACCCAAGATGCACGCGTATCCCGAGGACGTCGTGGCCTCGGCGGTGGCGCGCGCGCTGGGCCGGCCGGTCGTGTGGATCGAGGATCGGCGCGAGAACCTGCTCGCGATGGCGCAGGCCCGCGAGCAGGTCGTCGAGGCCGAGCTCGCCGCGGACCGTGACGGCCGTATCTTGGGCCTGCGCGCGTCGGTCGCCTCGGACGCCGGCGCGTACTCGATCTACCCGCTCACCGCGATCCTCGAGGCGCTGGGCACCGCCCAGATCATGCCCGGACCGTACCGCGTGCCGGCCTACGCGTATGCGACCGTCGCGGTCGCCACGCACAAGGCCCCCATGGGCGCCTATCGCGGGGTCGGCATGACCGTGGGCGTGCTCGTGATGGAGCGGCTGGTGGACAAGCTCGCCGCCGCGCTCGGCCTCGATCCCGCGGAGGTGCGCCGTCGCAACTTCGTCGCGCCCGACGCGTTCCCGCACACCGCGCCGACCGGGCTGGTCTACGACAGCGGCCGGTTCGCCCAGACCCTGGCCGCGGCGCTGGGGGCCCTCGGATACGACGAGGCCCGCCGCGCCCAGGCCGAGGCGCGCGCGGCCGGCCGACTGGTCGGCATCGGGCTGGCGGCGTTCGTCGAGTACACGGGCATGGGCCCGCGCACGTTCGCGCGGCGAGGCATGGCCGACGTGCCCGGCCGCGACAGCGCGACGGTGACCGTGGACGCCTCGGGCGTCGCGCACGTGGCGGTCTCGTGCCCCTCTCAGGGACAGGGGCTGGAGACGCTCTACGCCCAGCTCGCGGCCGGCGAGCTCGGGATGGACCCGGAGGCGGTGCGCGTCGAGCCCGTGGACACCGACGCGGTGCCGCCGGGCAGCGGCACCTTCGCGAGCCGCGCCGCGGTCTCGGGTGGCGGGGCCGTGGTCCGGGCGGCGGGCGAGGTGCGCGCGCGGGCCGCCGAGGTGGCAGCGCGGTTGCTCGAGGCCGCCTCCGGCGACGTGACCGCAGCCGGCGGGCGGTTCTTCGTGCGAGGCGCGCCCGAGCGAGGCGTGTCGTGGGGCGAGGTGGCGCGGGTGGCCGCGCAGGAGGCGTCGGCCCGGGGCCATGGGGGTCGGGCCAGTGCCCCGGGAGGCGCCGGGGGCCGGCGAGAGGGCGCTGGCTCCGACGGCGGTGCCGGCGGTCTCGCGGCGGCCGCGACCTACGAGCCGCCGCCAGCGGCCTTCAGCAACGGCGCGCATGCCGCCGTGGTCGAGGTCGATCGCGACACCGGCCTGGTGCGGGTGCTGCGCTACGTGGTCGCCGAAGACTGCGGGCCGCAGATCAACCCGATGCTGGTCGAGGGCCAGACCCACGGCGGGTTGGCCCAGGGGGTGGGCGAGGCGCTCCTGGAGGAGATGGCGCACGACGGCAGCGGCCAGCCGCTCGCGGTGACGTTCATGGACTACCTGCTCCCCACGGTCCACGAGGTGCCCGCGGCCGAGATCGTGCACCTGGAGACGCCGTCGCCCAATACGGCGCGAGGCGTGAAGGGGATGGGCGAGTCCGCGACGATCGGGGCGCCGGCGTGTCTGGCGAACGCGGTGGCGGATGCGGTGGGGCGGGAGGTGGATGAGTTACCTGTGACGCCGGCGAGGGTGTTGAGACGGCTAGGGTGTCCAGTCTCGGAAGGGTGTTGACACGTGGTTGTTGATGAGTGCACCTCCTGAGGGTGTGAAGAGCTCGGTCACGCGGATATCGAGTTCCTGGTCCGAAGAGACGGCAGCGTGTTCGGGAAGCTCCTGGTGTCGAAGGGTGCGGTCGTCTGGCGAAAAGAGTGGAAGTCGAAGCGTGGGAAGAGGCTTGGATGGTGCGGTTCGCCCAGCTCATGGAGGAACACGGCGACAGCGAACGCGGCTGAAGCCCAATCTATCGTAGGAGTTTCAGCGTAGCCCACCACGTGTCGGGGGTTGAAGACGCGTATCATGCGATGATACGATTGACGTACTCTATGATACGCCCTGGAAAGCACTTCAAGGTCGGCACTGAGGGCTCGGACCTCGACATGCTGCTCACCTCCAGCACCCGGGCGAGGCTCCTTACCCTGTTTCTTACCCATCCCACGGAGGAGTACTACCTCCGCGAACTTTCCCGCCGCACAGGACAGTCGTTGAGAGCCGTGCAGCACGAACTGCCCCGGCTCGAGCGCCTCGGGCTGCTGGTCGTCCGCCGGCGTGGGCGGCAGAAACTCTACCGTGCGAACGAGGGGCATCCGCTGTTTCCTGACCTGAAGCGCATCGTCTACAAGACAGCGGCGCTGGGCGATGCCCTTCGGGAGGTGCTGGCGGGCATTGGGGGAATTGAAGCCGCCTTCGTATATGGATCGGTCGCGAAGGGAAGTGAGCGGGCCGGGTCCGACGTGGATTTGTTAGTGATTGGTGAGCCCGATCCGGACCTGCTGCACCAGGCAGTCCGGAAGGCGGAAGAGACTCTGGGCCGCGAAGTGAGCCTGGCGACGATGAGTCCGGAGGAGTGGCGAAGCAGACGTGCTTCGCGCGATGCCTTCGTCGCAGAGCTGCTGAAGTCGGAGAAGATCTTTCTGATTGGCGATGAACGCGCGCTTCGCGGCGCTTGAGCAAGAGGGGAGGATC
>JAVHMA010000039.1 GCA_031081715.1 Armatimonadota bacterium
ATCGTCACCCTGCCGGCGTGAGTGCGCTCGGATCGGGCGCGGGCGACGCGGCGGCGGCGCGGTCGAGCAGGACGACCCGCGCCGCCGCCGCGTCGTAGTGGGGCCAGCAGGTGAACAGGATCACCTGCCGGTCCTTCGCGGCGGCGGCCAGCACGTCCAGCATCGCGCGCCGCCGCTGCTCGTCGAGATGGGCGAACGGCTCGTCCAGGAACAGGGGCGGCCGGCGGTCCGCGGCGATCACGTCGAGCAGGGCGAGCCGCAGGCAGAGGTAGAGCTGATCGCTCGTGCCCTGGCTGAGCTCGGCCGCGTCCTTCCACGCGCCCGCGGCGGGAACCCAGACCTGCGGCCGCAGCGTCCGTTCGTCCACGGCGACGCGGCCGTACGCGCCGTCGGTCGCCAGCGTCAGGTACTCGCCCATGCGCCGCTCGAGCAGCTCGCGTGCCGGGTAGACGCTCTGGGTGCGCGCCTCCTCGAGTAGCCGCGCCGTGAGCTCGACGACCTCCAGCGCCTGGCGGTCACGCGTCGCCTTGAGCTCTAGCGCCGCGATCTCCTCTTCCAGCCGGGCCGCCTCGTCGCCGCGGTCTCGCATCTCGTCCAGCACGCCCTCCAGGCGCGCGCGCTTCTCGCGCAGGTCCGCCAGCTCGGCGTTGAGCTGCTTCGCCTGCTGCTCGGCGGCCTCAGGCCCGATCGCGGGCGCCTTGCGCGCACCCCTGGGCAGGGTCTCCATTGTCGCGCGCACCGCGGCGAGCTCGTCGGCGATCTCCTTCAAGCGCGTCTCCAACGCCACCTTCGGGTCGCTTCCGCGGATCTGCCGGAGCGCGGCGCGCACCTCCTCGCGGTCCTTGAGGAGCTCCATGTAGCGCGAGAAGCGGCGCTCGACCTCCTCCAGGCTGGCGCCGCCCACTCCGCGGAGCTTGCCGGCGACGACCTCCTGCGCCTCGGCGAGCTGGCGCTGCATGACCTCGATGCGGCGGCGCAAGTCGAGCACGCGCTGCTCCTGCGTGCGATAGTGGCCGCCGGCCTCGCTGATGCGTCCCCGTAGCCGCATCCCGGCGACGGTGGAGATCGCCCCCGCCACGAGCAGCGCCCAGCCTGCCCACTGCCAGCTCTGGAGCAACGAGACCACGACCCCGCCGCCGAGCACGCCGGCGCCGCCGGCGACCGCGAGCGACCACCCCACGGCGCCCGTGCGTTTCGCGCTGTGATGCAGGGTCGCCAGGTGCTCGAGCGTGCGCTCCTCGCGCTGCGCCTGCTGCGAGGCCGTCTGTAGGTTGGACTCGAGCTGCAGGTACTGCCGCCGCGCGTGGAACAGATCGGCGATCAGGGCCTCCTGCCTGGAGGAGAACTCGGCGAGCTCCGCCTCGAGACCGGCCAGGCGCTGGAGCAGCGCCTCGGCGCGCGCGAGGTGGTCGCGAACGGAGATCTCCTCCTCGACGAGCGCGCGCTCGCGCTGCTGCAGGTCGGCGGCCCACTTCGCCACGCGCACCAGCTCCGCGCGGTCCGCGGCCTCGCGCTCCACCTCCTCCAGCCGCCGTGTCACTTCGCGCAGCTCGAGCCGGTGTCGCTGCGCCCGCTCCTCGCGCTGCCGCAGCGACTCCTGCTGCGCGCGGAGCTCGGCGATGCGCTGCGCCGCGGACTTGCCGCCGCCGGCGGCCGCCAGGCGGCCGCGCTGCTCGCCGAGCCACTGGAGCGCCTGCTGGACTCCCTCGACGCCTGCCCCGCTGAGGATGCGCGACAGGTGCGCGGCGAGCAGACGGCGGTCCTCGCTGACGCGGGCGATGTCGGCCTGCGCGACGAACGCGGTGGACCGGTAGGCGGCCTCGCTGCCCAGTCCCACCCACTCCAACAGCCGGCGCTGCACGTCACGCTGGCTCTCCGCGCGGTCGCGGCCGTCCTCGCTCTGGAGGAGGACCGTCCCGGCCTCCAGGTCCTTGCGCAGCAGGTATCGCCGGCCACGGACGTCCAGGTCGATCGTGATCTCGCCCAGCCGCGCCTCGCCCCACGAGCGCAGCCGGCCCGTGGCCTCGGTCCGCGCCGGGTCGCGGAACAGGCCCTCGAAGATCGCCTCCATCAGGGTGCTCTTGCCAGCCTCGTTGGGGCCGCGCACCACGGTCAGGCCGGGCGCGAGCGTTCCGGTCCAGTCGGCAAATCGCTTGAAGCGGCGGAGCCGCACGCTGGAGATGATCACGACGGCCCCCGACCCTCCAGCAGCGCCAGCCCGAGTCGCAGGGCGGCGCCCGCGCGTCGGCGCGCCTCGTCGGAGGGCGCCCGCTCCATCTCCCGGCGCACGACGGCGGCGAACTTGCCGGCGACGGACAGGTCCGGGTAGGGCGCGGCGGCCACGTCCTCCAGCGACGGGCACGACTCGTCCGCCACGTCGAGCGCCAGGAAGGCACCCGCCAGGCGCGCGCGCAGGTCCGCGACGTCGATGTGCTGGTTGATGCGCGAAGGGCCCACGAGCCGCACCACAGCCGCGAGCTGCGGATCGCCGAGCGCGCGGATCGCCGCGGCCAGTTCCTCCGCGGTGCCGTAGGCCGCCGGTTGCAGAGTGAACCGGGCGAAGCGCCGACGCGCGACCGGCCTGGGCGTCACCTCCGCGTGGCCGTCGAGGCGCACGAGCAGCGGCGCCCCGTCTCCCTCCTCAGGCGCGACAAGCTCGGGTGAGCCCGGACACCAGGCCGTGACGCGTTCGGTCGAGAGGTCCCGGCGGACCGGCGACCCGCCAAGCGCCAGGTACATGGCGCCGGTGGCGGCAATCTGCCGCCGCAGCGCGCGCATCGCTTCATCGGTCTGCGGCCAGACCAGGTAGCCCACGCCGATGAGATGCCGATCCGCGGGCTGGATGGTCAGGCCGGAGAGGAAGTCCGGCGGCGCGGTCGCCGACGAGGCCCACGAGGCGCCGACTGCGGTCACCTCCAGGTCGGGCAGGACCACGACCTTCGGTGTCGCCGGGAAGACAGTGACGCGCTCCATGCCGGCCAGGGCGCCCGCGGCGTAGCTGCGGTCGTGCAGGGCGTCCAGCGGGCCGGCGGCCACGAGCACCGCGGCCCCCGCGCCGGTCAGCCGACCGATCTGCGCGCGCGCGAACTCGGCGAGGTCCCGCGGCGGGAAGGGCGTGCCGAAGAGGTTACCGGTGAGGAGGACGATGGACGGCTCCAGCGTCAGCGCCTGGTCGACCGCGCGCACGAACGTCTCGCGCACCACGGCCCGGTGGTCGCTCCCGCCCTCGCCCAGGAAGGGAAACGCGCCGCCCAGGCGGACGTCGGCGAGGTGGTACAGCGTCGGAGCGGTGCGGGGTCGCTGGTTTGCCTCGGGTGTCGCCATCTCAGGTGTACCCAGCCCTATTGTCCGACCTAGCGTCCTTTCCTGCCGTACACCGCGGCGCGCGCGCGCAGCGCCTCGCCCAGGGGGATTCTGCCCGCCCCGGCCGCGGTTGAGGCCAGGGCCGTCGCCAGCCAGACCCGTGGGGATCGCGCGGCCGATGCGGGTGGCGCCTGACCGCCCTCGCGCGCCGAGACGCTCACGGCGGCCCGGCGTCGGTGATCTCGAAGATGCGCTGCGCGTTGCCGGCCAGGACGAGCTCGCGGTCGGCGGCCGGCAGCCCGAGCGTCTCGAGGATCGCGGTCTGCTCCTCCACGATCTGTTTCCGGTACCCGCTGAGCAGCGTCGAGTCGGTGCCGAATAGCACTCGCGAGGAGCCAAACGCCCGCAGCGCGTCGCGGAAGACCTGCTCCAGAGATGGCTCGCCCGGCACGTACGACCGCCAGTTGTTCGTGCCCGAGGTGTCCACGCAGATGTTTTCCGTGTGGTAGGCCAGGAACATCGCCTCGCGCAGGAAGCCGGCCCCGAAGTGGGCGATGACGAACGTGATCTCCGGGAAGTCCCGCCCCGGCACCGACAGCGCCAGCGGGTTGGCGTTGGTCAGGTCGTAGAACGCCCCGATCGTGATCCCGAAGTGGATGATGATCGGCAGCCCGCACTCGGCGGCCGCCTCGTAGACCGGGTAGAAGAGCCGGTCGTGCAGCGGTACCCGGTATGCCGGGGCGTAGAGCTTGAGCGCGCGGATGCCGAGCCCCGGAAACCGCCGCACCTCCCGCGCGGCGTCGGGATGCGTCGGGTCGAGCAGCGACCCGCACCCGTAGAACCGGCGGGGGTTGAGCTTCAGGAACTCGCCCAGCTCGTCGTTGATCTCGCCCATCGCGATGAAGACCCCGGCCCGCACCCCGGCCTCGTCGAAGCCCTCTTCCCACCGCCGGGCCTGCTCGGCCAGCGAGACCTGCTCCAGCTCGGCGATCCGTTGCTCGAAGCTCATCCCGCGCACGCGGGCCCGCTCGCGCGCGGCGCGCCGGTTGGCGCCGGCCCGCTGTAGGTACCGTCGGAACATGTCGGCGGTCATCAGGTGCATGTGCGCGTCGATGATCACGTCTCGCGGCGCTCCTGCGTCAGTGGAGGATTTTGGAGAGGAACTGCCGCGTGCGCTCCTCGCGGGGGCTTTGGAAGAAGTGCTCGGGCGCACCCTCCTCGATGATCATCCCC
This sequence comes from Armatimonadota bacterium, assembly GCA_031081715.1. Lineage (GTDB taxonomy): Bacteria > Sysuimicrobiota > Sysuimicrobiia > Sysuimicrobiales > Humicultoraceae > Fervidifonticultor_A > Fervidifonticultor_A tertius. The sequence goes on from JAVHMA010000039.1 coordinate 4,537, forward strand.
TGGTCCATGAAGACCATGCGGTCGGCGACCTCGCGGGCGAACCCCATCTCGTGCGTGACCACCACCATGGTCATCCCGGCGTCGCGCGCCAGGCCGCGCATGACGTCGAGCACCTCCTGGATCATCTCGGGGTCCAGCGCGGAGGTCGGCTCGTCGAAGAGCATGATCTTGGGGTTCATGGCGAGCGCGCGGGCGATGGCGACGCGCTGTTGCTGGCCGCCCGAGAGCTGGGCCGGGTACGCGTGCGCCTTGTCGGGAATCCCCACGCGCGCCAGCAGCTCCATCGCGGCGCGTTCCGCCAACGGGCGCGCCACCCTGCGCACCTGCATCGGCGCGAGGGTAATGTTCTCCAGCGCCGTCAGGTGGGGGAACAGGTTGAACGCCTGGAAGACCATGCCGACCTCGCTGCGGACCGCGTCCACGTCGCGCAAATCGTCGGTGAGCTCGATGCCGTCCACCACCACCCGCCCACGCGAGGGCGCCTCGAGCCGGTTGATGCACCGGATCATGGTGGACTTCCCCGAGCCGGAGGGTCCGGCGACCACGACCACCTCGCCGGCGCGGACGGTTAGGTTGACCCCGCGGAGCACGTGGAGCCGGCCGAACCACTTGTGGACGTCTTCCATAACGATGATCGGCGCGTCCGGCGACCGTCCCACGGCAGGTCCTAATTGCACGAGGCCGCTGGCGCTCCTGCCGGACAAGCCGGAGCAGCCAAAGTGGCTGGTTCGCGGCCGTCACGGTGCTGGAGCGGGTCGCATAGTTATATGCACAAGTATGTTGATCTGCAAAGAGTAATGCGCTAGACTCTGGCCATGGAACTGCGCACCGTGGTCGAACGGCACGAGGGCAGACTGACGCCCGCGGACCGACGGCTAGTCCGTGAGTTACTCACCTATCCTGCCGAGGCCGCATTCCTGAGCACGACACGACTGGCGGCGAGGACCGGCGTCCACCAGACGACGGCGGTGCGACTCGCCAAGAAGCTCGGCTTCTCTGGCTACCCCGCGTTACGCGCACAACTCCAAGCAGAGCTCTTGCGGCGCTCCACGCCGTCCGACCCCGCGGAGCGGGTGCGGCGACGCCTCTCCCACACACCCGAGGGCGCCGTGTTGGAAACGCTTATCGATACAGAGGTCGACGCGCTCCGGCGGGTGCGTGATCATGTGAGCCAGGCCCACCTGGACGCCGTGGCGCGTGTCCTGATCGACGCCCGCCGTCTCTTCTTGTACGCGCACGGCAACGCGACGACCCTGGTGGAACTGATGGATCGTCGTTTGCGCCGGTCCGGGTTTGACACCGTCGACCTGCGGGCTCAGGGGCGGACGCTCGCGGAGCGAGTGCTAACGCTCGGGCGCGGTGACGCGGTCGTGTTGTTCGCGTTCCGGGCAGCCCCGCCGGGGTACGTGCCGCTGGTGCGGTACGCGGGACAGGTAGGGGCTCGGACAGTACTTGTTAGCGACCTCATCGGCACAATGATTCGCCCTCGTCCCGACGTAGCGCTTGTCGCGCCGCGCGGAGGCGAGGGCGAGTTCCAGACGCTCACCGTACCGATGCTCATCTGCAACGCGCTGATTCTCACCATTGCGAAGCTTGACGACGGTCGCTCAATGACCGCGTTGGACCGCCTGGGACACATCGCCGCCTGGTTCGAGGAGGGTGGCGATGGGCGCGGTCGCAAGCCCGCTGAATCACGCCTGGGGAGGCGGCGAACATGACAGACGTGAGGCGATTGTGTCGGGTCGTGTGTGGCAGGTGGGCATGGGTCGTCGTTGCGTTGGTTGTGGCGGTGGCCGCGCCGCTGGGGCACCACGCGCCGCGGGCGGGGGCGCAGTCCCGACCAACGGATTCACTCGACCGCATGGACCGGCAGGCCCTGGTCGCGGCTGCGCGCGCCGAGGGCTCCGTTGTCGTGTACTCGTTTACCAGCCGGATCGCCGCCGTGGAGCGCGCCTTCGAGGCCGCCTATCCCGGTATCGACATGGTCGGTTTCGACATCTCGTCCACCGAGCAGATTGCCCGCATCAGAGCCGAGCAACAGGCCGGCATCTTTCGGGTCGACGTGGCCTACATCTCCGACGCGCCTGTGGTCTTCGGCGAACTGGTGAGGCGCGGATTGCTCGAGCCGTACGTGCCGCCCGACTTCGCGAATCGCATCCCCGCGCAGTACCAACGGCCGCTGTTGGCTAACCGTATTTCCACCAAGGTACTCATGTACAACGAGGACGCGAACCCCACGGGGCCCCCGGTACACAACCTCTGGGAGCTGACCACGCCTCGCTGGAGGGGCAAGGTGATCACGGTGGATCCGCTGGTGCGCGGCGACTACCTGGACCTGATGACCGAGATCGTTCTGCGGTCCGACGAGATGGAGCGGGCGTACCGTCTGCTCTTCGGACGGCCCCTCGTCTTGGGCCCAGGCATCAAGACGGCCGGAGAGCAGTGGATTCGCGATCTCTACGCGAACGGGCTCATTGTGTTGAAGAGCACCGATGCGGTGAATGCCGCCATCGGCGCCAGGGGTCAGGTCGCGCCGCCGGTGGGATTCTCGACCTACTCGGATCGGCGTGACAATGCCCGCCGGGGCTGGGCGCTGCAGATCGCGAACGCCGTCGTGCCCTCGCCGGGCATCACGTTCCCCGCGCTCCTCGGCCTTGTGCGTCGCGCGCCGCATCCTGCCGCGGCTCGCTTGGCGATTACGTTCATGCTCGGGGACGACAGTCCGACGGGCGGGCCTGGATACGAGCCCTTCTATGTGCCCGGCGACTATGCGACGCGCCGTGACATCGTGCCGCATCCCGATGCTGTACCCTTCGCGCAGCTCCGCGCATGGCGTATCGATCCGGTCCGGAGCTTTGAACGACGGCAGCAGGTCGCGGACTTCATTCTCCGGCTTCAGTAGCGGCGCCTTTGGATACAGCAGCGGCCGTTGCGACGACGCTCACGCGGGGCCGCCGATCGCTCCGCGACCCGGTGGCGCTGCTCAGCGCGGGGGTCGGGGCCATTTTGTGTCTGCTCGTGCTGGCCCCCTTGGTCCGTCTGGTCGCCGTTACCCTCACGCCAGATGGCCTCCGGGCCTGGCAGGAGGTCGCCGCCTCCGAACTGTCACGCAACCTGCTGTGGCGCCCGATCGTCAACACGCTGGCGATCGGGTTGGCCGTCGGCGCCGGCGCCACCCTGTTGGGCAGCGCTCTGGCGTGGCTCGTTGTGCTCACTGATGTCCCGGGACGCCGGCTCATCGGGGTGCTGGCGTCGGTGCCGTTCATCTTGCCGAGCTTCGCCGTGGCGTTGGCGTGGGAGGCCGCGTTTCGCAACGGGCGCGTGGGGGGCCATGTCGGGTTGCTCCAGAACCTCGGCTTAGCGGTGCCCGACTGGATCGCCTGGGGGATCGTCCCGGTCGTCGCCACGCTCATCGTCCACTACTACTCGCTCACTTTCGCGCTGGTGGCTGCCGCCCTCGCCGCCGTCAACGCCGACCTGCTGGAGGCGGGGGCGATGACCGGCGCGAGCCAGGCCCGCCTGATGGGCGGTATCACCCTGCCCCTGGTCTTGCCGGCGGTGGTCGCGGCCGCGCTGCTCGGCTTTGCCGAGGGGGTGAGTAACTTCGCGGCCCCGGCCATCCTCGGGCTGCCGGTACGATTTCACACGCTGTCCACGCGCCTCTTCGGCGCGATCAGCATCGGCCAGGTTGAACGCGGCTACGTCCTGTCGGTCATCCTGATCGCCGTGGCTGGTGCCCTGCTCCTGGTCGGCACGCGGCTGGGCGGTCGTCGCTCGTTCGCGGTCATTACCGGCAAGGGCAGCCGCTACGCGCGCGTCCGGCTAGGTCGATGGCGCTGGCCCGCGTGCGGGGCGGCGCTTGCCATCTGCGGGCTCACCGCCGTGGCGCCTGGAGTCACGCTGCTCGCGTCGAGCTTCCTTCATCAGCCGGGGGCCTTCGCCGGCGGCTGGACCACCCACTACTGGTTGGGGCCCTCGAGTCCGGAGATCGCCCAGGGGCAGCCCGGCATTCTCCGCAACCCCCAGGTCTTGCACGCGGCGGGCACGACGCTGGGCCTGGGCGCAGCGGTGGCGGTCGCCGCCACGGTCCTCGGTGTCGCCGTCGGCTATTGTCTGGCCCGGAGCAGGGTCCGGTGGCTGACGGGGTTGATCGCGCAGCTGAGCTACCTGCCTATACTCCTACCGGGGATCGCGCTCGGCGCCGCGTTCATCGCGCAGTTCGCACGACCGCTCGGGCCGCTGCCCCCACTGTATGGGACGTTTGCCATCCTGGTGGTGGCCGGCGCCGCCTATACGTTGCCGTTCGCGAGCCAAGCCGGCCGCGCCGCGGTGGCGCAAGTCTCGACGGATCTCGAAGAGGCGAGCCTGATGGCGGGTGCGACGCTCCCGCGCCGGTTCGTCGCCATCGTCGCACCGCTGGTTGCGCGCGGGATGCTCGCGGCGGCGGCGTTGGTCTTCGTGAAGATCGTCCGCGACCTGTCGCTGATGCTCTTGCTGATGACGCCCACGACACCCTTGCTCAGCGTCGTGGCGTTCCGGTACGCGTCCGAGGGGTTCGTGCAGTTCGCCAACGCCATCACCACCGTGGTTGTGGCGATCTCGGTCGGCGTCACGTGGCTGGCGCGTCGCCTGCAGCGCTCGACCCAGCCGTGGATGGACCATGACTGAGCCGGCGATCGAGGTGCGTAAACTCTGGAAGCGCTTTGGACAGGTGGACGCCGTGGCCGGTGTCGACCTCGACGTGCCGCCCGGGGCGTTCCTGGTCCTGTTGGGGCCGTCGGGATGCGGGAAGACCACCGTGCTCCGTCTGCTGGCGGGGCTCGAAGAGCCGACGACCGGCGAGATTCGTATCGGTGGGCGCACGGTCGCCAGCGGGGCGCAGGGTACCATGGTTCCCCCAGCTGGACGAGGCGCCGGCTTGGTCTTTCAGAGCTACGCGCTGTGGCCACACATGACGGTCTGGGGGAACATCGAGTGGCCGCTCAAGGTGGCTCGATGGTCGCCGGCCGACCGAAGCGCGCGTGTCCGCGAGGTCCTCTCCTTGCTCTCCATCGAGGATCTCGAGGGCCGGTATCCGAGCGAAATCTCCGGAGGGCAGCAGCAACGCGTGGCGATCGCCCGCACGCTGGCCCCGCGTCCGAGAGTCTTGCTCTTCGACGAGCCCTTGTCCAACCTGGACGCCAAGCTACGGGTCGAGATGCGCGCGGAGCTCCTTCGCATCCACCGCGCAACCGGCGCGACGAGCGTCTACGTGACCCACGATCAGATCGAAGCCCTCGCGCTCGCCACGCATGTGGCCGTGATGCGTGAAGGACGCATCGAGCAGGTCGCTCCCCCCGCCGACATTCTCGCGACGCCGGCCACACCGTTCGTCGCGACCTTCGTCGGCACACCGCCGGGCAATGTTGTCCCCGCGGTCGTCCACGAGGGTCGATTCTGGTGGCACGACGTAGATCTTGCGCCCGCTGGGGGCGTCAGCGAGGGAGAGCGTCGCTGGCTGTTGTACCGGCCAGAACAGATCTCGGTCTGCGCCGAGCCGGGGCCTCGGCGTGTTCAGGTGACGCTGGCGGAAGCCCTCCCGTTGGTAGGTCGGACCGTGCTCACGTGCTGGCATGGGAGTAGCCGGATCACCGCTGTCGTCGATCGGGTGGTTCGGCTGGACCCGGGAGCCACGCTCTACCTTGGGCTGCCTGACGCGCCCGCGACGTCATACGCTGATAACGGTTCGCAAGCCGGTGGCGCATGACGAGGCTGCTGCTGGTCCGACACGGTGAGACCGAGTGGAACGCTCGGCGCCGGCTTCAGGGGCAGTCCGACATCCCGCTATCCGCCGAGGGGCGTCGGCAGGTTGAAGCCCTCGCGACGATCGTGCGGATGCACAGGCCCGATCACGCTGTCTGTTCCGACTTGACGCGCGCCCGCGCGACGACAGAGATGCTGGGCTATCCGCAGGCCCGGGTGGACGCGCGATGGCGAGAGGCCGACCTCGGGGCGTGGACGGGGCGCGCGATCGCGGAGCTCGTGGCTGAGGACGGTCTTCAGTACCTGGCCTGGAGGGAGGGCAGGCTGACCCCGCCTGCGGGCGAGTCATGGGACGCGTTGTGCGGTCGGGTAACCGAGGCTCTGCGGTCGCTCTTGGTGGCCGGCAGCTGCCAACTGGTGGTCACGCACGGCGGCCCGATTCGCGCAGTGTGTGCCGTCCTGTTGGGATTTCCTCCGCGACGGCTGTTACCGGTGGCGCCGGCCAGTGTGACAATCATCGATGTGCGGGACGGAGAGGCGCGTCTGCGCGCGTTCAACCTGACGCCGGCAGCGAACGGCGAAGAGCCGCTCGACTAAGCGTAGCCGGACCGCTCCTGGCTGCGGACACCGTCGGTGGGCTGGTCGGCGGTTGGATGCGCGTCCACCGGCTGCTGCCGATGCGCTTGCGGTGCCTACTGCTGCCCGGCCTGCCGTGCGTGGTGGTCGAGGACCGCCTTACCCGGCGGCGGCCTTCCTAGCACCTCGCATCCTCAAACGCCTCAGCGCGCCCTCGTGCGGCCGCCGCAGACAACGGCGGAGGACTACGCCGGTTCCGCGCTGGGCACAGTCAACTTTGCGAGCACATTCCTGTAACTACCTAACGTATAGGAAGGACGGAAGCCCGGAGTCTCGATGGACGGCTGCCGACCCCTGGGGCCTCCGCAGGCGACCCGTGCGGCTGGTCCGCCCGCCGAGTCTGGCGCCGCTACGCCGCGCGGGGGCACGCATGGGTCGCCGGAGGGCGGGCCCGGCTGGATCCACCCCGTGCGCGCCGACACCCTGCCCATCGCCTTGTACCGCACGACCCCGGCGGGGAGGATCCTGTACGCCAACCCGGCGCTCGCCCGGTTGCTCGGCTTCACGGATGCCTCGGCGCTGGCGCGCATCAACGTCTTCGACCTCTATGTGGACCCCACTGCGCGCCGCGCGTTCCTCGGCCCGCCGGAGGTCGGGGACGCGTTCCAACACCTGGTCGAGCTGCGCCGGGCCGATGGCACCACGCTGTGGGCGGAGAGCACCGGGCGTCTCATCCGGGACTCCTCGGGCGCGGTGCTCTATCTCGAAGGTATCCTGCAGGACGTCACCGACCGGGTAGGGGCCGAGCAGGCGCTGCGCACCAGCGAGGAGCGGGTGCGCGAGCTGCTGGAGCACGCCTCGGACGTCATCTACTCCCTCGACCTGGAGGGCCGCATCACCGCGATCAATCCGGCCGGCGAGCGGCTCCTGGGGCTGCCGGCCGGCGGCGCCGTCGGCGTCAGGATCTGGGACCTGGTGGCGTCCACCCACCGGGCGGAGATGGCGGTGGCCTTCGCGCGCAAGCTCGATGGAGCCGACCAGACGACTTACGAGGTCGAGGGCGTGCGGCCCGACGGCACGCGGCTCGCCCTCGAGGTGACTTCCCGCCTGGTCTACCGCGACGGCCAACCGGTCGGCATCCACGGTTTCGCGCGCGACGTCACGCAGCGGCGCCAGGCGGAGGCGCAGATCCGGTTCCAGGCGCGGCTACTCGACGCGGTCGGGCAGGCACTGACCGCGACCGACCTCCAGGGGCGCTTCACCTACTGGAACCGGCAGGCCGAGAGGCTGTTCGGCTGGACGGCGGAGGAAGTGCTCGGGAAGGTCGCGCTCGACATCACGCCGGCGGCAGCCGCACGCGCGCGGGGTGCGGAGATCAGACGGCGCGTCCTGGCCGGGGAGACCTGGTCGGGCGAGTTCCCGTTCCGCCACCGCGACGGCGGCGAGTTCACCGCGCTCGTCACCGTCTCGCCAGTGCTCGACGACGCTGGGGGGGTTGTCGGCCTCATCGGCGCGGCCGGCGACATCAGCAAGCTCAAGGCTGCCGAGGCGGAGGTTCGCCGGCTCAACGCCGACCTCGAGCAGCGGGTGGCCGAGCGGACGCGGGCGCTGGTCGACCGGGAGCGCGAGCTCGCCGAGGCCAAGGGGTTCCTCGAGCGCCTGATCGCCGCGAGCCCAGGCGTGATCTTCCGGGGCGACCTGCGCACCGGGGCGCTCGCGTACGTCAGCGACAACATCGAGTGGATGACCGGATACGCGGGCCGTAGCCTCGGGGCGCTGGAGAATCTGTGGGCGCTCGTGCATCCGGACGACCAACAGGGGGTCCGCGCGCACATAGAGCGGGCGATGGCGGCCCGCGAACCCGCGGTGGAGCTCGAGTACCGGTTCCCCCACCGCGACGGGACCCTGCGCTGGTTCTACCTGGTCGCGCGCCTCGAGTACGACGCCGCGGGCGCGCCGGTGAGCATCGTGGGCCACGCGCTGGACATCACCTCGCGCAAGGAGGCCGAGGAGGCCCTGCGCCTGGCGAAACAGGAAGCCGACGCCGCCAACCAGGCCAAGAACGAGTTCCTCTCGCGGATCAGTCATGAGCTGCGCACCCCGCTCAACGCGGTGCTCGGGTTCGGCCAGCTTCTCGAGATGGACGAACTGGGGGAAGAGCAGCGTGCCAGCGTGGGCCACATCATGCGCGCCGGCCGGCACCTGCTCGAGCTCATCGACGAGGTCCTCGATATCTCGCGTATCGAGGCCGGGCAGTTCCCGGTGGCGCTCGAGCCCGTCTTGCTGTACGAGGTCGTGCGTGAGACCGTGGACCTGGTCCGGCCGATGGCTGCCGAGCTGGGCGTGCACGTCGAGTGCCTGGTTGCCGAGGACGGCTACGTGCTCGCCGATCGAAAGCGCCTGAGCCAGGTGCTGCTCAACCTGGTCTCCAACGCGGTGAAGTACAACCAGGCCGGCGGGTCGGTGTGGATCACCGCGGTCGGCGCCGCGGAGGGCCGGCGGCGCATCCAGGTCGCGGATACCGGCCCCGGCATCGACCCCGCGATGACCCACCGCCTCTTCCGTCCCTTCGAGCGCCTGGGCGCTGGGCCGACCGCCGTGGACGGCACCGGGCTGGGACTGGCGCTCTCGAAGCGTCTGGTGGACGCGATGGGCGGCGCGATCGGCGTGGACAGCCGGCCGGGCGAGGGCAGCAGCTTCTGGGTGGAGTTGCCCGATGCCGCGCCCCCGCTCGACCGCCACGGGCGCGCGACCCGGGAGCGCTTTCCGGCGGGCGCCTCCGGCGCCCCGCTGACGGTGCTCTACATCGAGGACAACCTGCCGAACCTCGAGCTGATCGAGCGCGTGCTGGCGCACCGTCCGGCGGTACGGCTGATCTCGGCGATGCAGGGCCAGCTCGGATTGGACCTGGCGCGTGAGCACCGGCCCGGCCTGATCCTGCTCGACCTGCACCTGCCCGACGTGCCGGGCGAGGAGGTGCTCCGGTGCCTGCGCGCCGAGCCGCGCACGCGGGGCCTCCCCGTGGTGGTGATCAGCGCCGACGTCACGCCCGGGCAGATGGACCGCATGCTCGGGGCGGGCGTGGCCGCCTACCTCACGAAGCCGATCGACGTGCGGCGCCTGATGGAGATCATCGACGCGACCGCGGGCGTGGAGGCGGGCTGCGATGCGTGAAGAGGGCGTCCGCGACGCGCGAATTCTGGTGGTGGACGACCAGGAGGCCAATGTCGAGCTGCTGCTGTCGCTGCTGCGGCGCGAGGGCTACGCGCACGCCGTCGGGGTCACCGACCCGCGCGAGGCCGTGGACCGGTGCCGGGACCTGCGGCCCGACCTGATTCTGCTGGACCTGATGATGCCGCACCTCGATGGGTTCGAGGTCATGGCCCGCCTGCGCCCGATGATCCCGGACGACGAGTACCTGCCGATTCTGGTTCTCACGGCCGACGTCACCCTGCCCACGAGGCAGCGCGCGCTGGCGGCCGGCGCCCACGACTTCCTGGTGAAGCCGTCGGACGCGACCGAGGTTATGCTTCGCATCCGCAACCTGCTGATGACGCGGGTGCTCCACCGGGAGCTGCGCCGGCACAACGAGCGACTGGAGGCCATGGTGGCCGCGCGTACCCGCGAGCTCGAGGAGACGCACGTCGAGTTGCTCGAGCGGCTGGCGGTCGCGGCGGAGTGCCGCGACGACGCCACGGGCCAGCACACCCGTCGCGTGGGCGAGCACGCCGCGGCGATCGCCGCGCAGGTGGGCCTGCCCGCCGGTTGGATCGAGACGATCCGGCGCGCGGCGCCGCTCCACGACGTGGGCAAGATCGGCGTTCCCGACGCGATCCTGCTCAAGCCGGCCGGGCTGACCGCCGCGGAGTTCGAGGTCATCAAGACGCACACGACGATCGGGGGCCGCATTCTCGCCGGCGGCCGGTACGAGCTCCTTCGCACGGCGGAGGCGGTGGCCCGTCACCACCACGAGCGTTGGGACGGCACGGGCTACCCGCACGGTCTGCGCGGGGAAGAAATCCCGCTGGAGGCCCGCGTCGTGGCCGTGGCCGACGCGTATGACTCCATGACGCACGACCGCCCGTACCGCAAGGCGTTGCGGGCCCGCGACGCCTGGGAGATCCTGTGGGGCGGCGCCGGGACGCAGTGGGACGCCTCCCTGGTGGAGGCGCTCTCTGCTGCGATGGGCGCCGCGCCGCCGACCGCGGTCCTCGCCCGCGACGGAGACCGCCAGAGGAGCCACTGATGCCTACCGAGACGCCGCTTGCGCCCTTCATCGGCACGCGCAGCGCGCGCATCCTGATCGTCGACGACGAGCCGGTCAATCTCAAGGTGCTCTCGGCCCACCTGACGCGGTGGGGCTGCACCGTGCACGCGGCCGCCAGCGGCGCCGACGCCCTGGCCGTGGTCCCGGTCTTCCAGCCGGATCTGATTCTGCTCGACATCTTGATGCCGGGGATGAGCGGCCTCGACGTGTGCGCGAAGCTCCAGGAAGACCCCTCCACGCAGCACATCCCGGTCGTGTTCCTCACGGCGCTGGCGCGCGAGGAGGCCAAGGTGAAGGGGCTCGACGCCGGCGCGCGCGACTACATCACCAAGCCGTTCATGGTGCCCGAGCTCGCCGCGCGCGTGGGCGCCGCGCTGCGCGAGAAGTTCTCCGAGGACGTGCTCCGCGCGCGCCACGACGAGCTGGTGCGCGAGATCTCCCGCGACCCGTTGACCGGGCTGGTCAACCGGGCCGGCTTCGACGAGGCGGCCGCGCGCCTGCTGGCCGGGGACGCGGGGGCGGCGTGGCCGCTGTCGCTGCTGCTGGTGGACCTCGACGACTTCGCGCGGTACAACGCCACCGTGGGCCACCGGCGGGGCGACGAGGCACTGCGTCTGTTGGCGGACGTCATCCGGGCATACACCCGGCGGGACGACTTGGCGGCGCGAGTCGAGAACGACACGTTCGCCTGCCTGCTGCCCGCCGCGGCGCAGGCGGTGGCCGCTGGCCTGGCGGAGCAGGTTCGCCGGCGGTGCGAGGGGCCGGAGCTCACGGCCAGCGTCGGAGGGGCCACACTCACCTCCTCGGACGGGCAGGACGCCGCCGCGGTGCTGGCACGTCTCCACGAGGCCGCGGGCGCGGCGCTCGCGCGGGCGAAGGCCGCGGGCGGGAACAGGGTGGTGTGGGCATGAGACGACATCCGCGCATCCTGGCGGTGGACGATCAGCCGGCGAACCTGGCCCTGCTCCGGCGCGTGCTCGAGCCCGAAGGGTTCGACGTCCGCGAGGCGCGCTCGGGCGCGGAAGCGCTCGCCGTGGTGCAGGAGACCGCGCCCGACCTGGTGCTGCTCGACATGCACCTGCCCGACATGCACGGGCTGGACGTGCTGCGCCGGCTGCGCGAGACGCCGAAGGGCGCCGCGGTGCGCGTGGCGGCGATGAGCGCGCTGGCCGGCCGCGACGACCGCGAGGCATGGATGCGGGCCGGGTTCATCGGAGTGGTGGAGAAGCCGATCGCCGTGAAGGCGTTCGCGCAGGAGATCCGCGGCTGGCTGCCCGGTGCGAAGACCGCCGCGCCGCAGGAAGCCCGCGCCGGGAAGGGGACCGATCGGCTCGGCGATCTCCTCGTGGCCAACCTGCTCATCACCGAGGAGCAGCTCGCGCAGGCGGTGCGCGCGCAGCAGCGGTCCAACAAGCGCCTGGGGCAGATCCTGGTCGAGCAGGCGATCCTCTCAGAGGACGACCTGGCCTGGGCGCTGAGCCACCAGCTCGGCTACCCCTACGTATTCCTGACGCCGGACATCGTGGACCCGGAAGCGGTGCGGCTGCTGCCGGAGGCGTTCGTGCGCGAGCGGCGCGTGCTGCCGATCCTCCGGTTCGGCGACGAGATGACCCTGGCCATGGCCGACCCGACCGACCAGCACACGGTGGACGACGTGACCGCGCGGACCGGGCTACAGGTCAGGCGGGCACTCGCGCTGGGGTCCAACATCGACGAGATGCTCAGCCGGTTCTTCTCCGGCCGCCGCGGGTTTGTGCCACCCGGCTCGCGCGAGGCGGCGACCGAGGCCCAGTACCTGCAATTCCACCTGGTGCAGGCCCTGCAGCAGGGCGGGACCGAGGTTCACTTCGACCCAGCGGGCGACGGTGGGGCGCGTGTCCGCTACCGTCTGCAGGGCGAGCTGGTGGACCGCCCCGCGCAGTCGGCCGAGCTCCACGCGGCCATCGTCCGCCACCTCCGTGAGCTCACCGGGGCGGGCGAGGCGCCGGCGGCGACCGCCGCCCGCACCATGACGGTGGGCGCGCAGGAGGTGGTCTTCGTCGCCACGTTCGTACCCACGCTGCAAGGCGAGTCGGTGACCGTCGCGCTCCACCCGCAGACCGGCGACGCGCCGGACCTGGCGGCGCTCGGCCTGCCCGGGGAGATCGCCGCCGCGGCGCGCCGTGCGCTCGGCGCGGCCTCCGGGCTGGCGCTGGTCGGCTGCGCGGACCGCTGGCTACGGGCCACGCTGCTGCACGGTCTGGTGCCGGCGGACCAGAAGGGCAAGGTGTGGGCCCTGGAGACCCTGCCGGTCTATCGGCGGTCCACGTTCAATCAGACGGTCGTCGCCCCGTCGGCCGACCTCGGCGGCCACCTGCGGGTGGCGGCCTCGGCCGGGGCCGACCTGGTCGTGGCCGACGACGTCACGCGCCGGGACGTGCTCGCGGCGGCGGTAGACGCGGCGCGCGGTCGGTTCGTACTGGCCGGCCACCTGGGCGGGGAGGTGGCCGCGATCCTCGGCGACGTGATCGCCGCGGCCGGCCCTGCCGCCGCGTCCGTCCTGCGGGTCGTCCTGGTAGCCCGGTCGATCCGGCTCCTGTGCCCGAACTGCCGGCAGCCCGTCGAAGACGCCGGTGGCCGCCGGGTCTTCCAGTCCGCGGGCTGCGAGGCGTGCGGGTTCACCGGCTTCCGCGGCCGCCGCGTGCTCGCCGACGCGTGGGTGGCCGAGCCGGAGACCGCGGCCGCGCTGCGAGACGGCCGGGCGGCCGATGCGCTGGCGCGCGCCGCGACATCGCCGGGGCGGATGCGCGGGCAGGCCGAGGCGCTGCTCGCCGACGGCCTGGTTTCCCCCGGCGAGGTGGCGCGGGTCCTCGACGCGACCTAGATGGACATCACCGACCTCCTCGTCCTGACCCGCGATCGGGGGGCCTCCGACCTCCACCTGGCGGCCGGCGCGCCGCCAACGCTGCGCATCCGTGGGAGCCTGGTGCGCGTCCAGGGCGCCCCGGAACTCACGCGCGAGGACGTCCACGGCATGCTCTACGATATCCTGACCGATGACCAGAAGGCGCGCTTCGAGGCGACGCACGACCTGGACTTCTCCATCGAGCTGAGCGGTGTCGGCCGGTTCCGCGTCAACGCCTTCGTCCAGCGCCTCGGCGACGGCATCGTGATGCGGCTCATCCCCTCGCGCATCCTGACCCTCGACGAGCTCGAGATGCCGCCCGTGCTCAAGGACCTGGCCATGAAGGAGCGCGGCCTGATCCTGGTTACGGGGCCCACGGGCTCGGGCAAGTCGACGACGCTCGCGGCCATGGTGGACTTCATCAACGAGAAGCGCTCGCACCACATCATTACCATCGAGGACCCGATCGAGTTCGTGCACGCGCCCCGGAACTGCAACATCAACCAGCGCGAGGTGGGCGCGCACACCCAGTCGTTCTCGGCCGCGCTTCGCAGCGCGCTGCGCGAGGACCCCGACGTCATCCTGGTGGGCGAGATGCGCGACCTGGAGACGATCCAGCAGGCGATCACGGCCGCCGAGACCGGGCATCTGGTGCTCTCCACCCTGCACACCAACAGCGCCCCGCAGACCATCAGCCGGATCGTGGACGTCTTCCCGCCCCACCAGCAGGAGCAGATCCGCGTCCAGCTCGCCGACGCGCTGCTGGGGGTCGTCGCGCAGACGCTCATCCCCACGGTCGACGGCAAGAGCCGCGTGGCGGCGCTGGAGATCATGGTGGCGACCCCGGCCGTGCGGAATATGATCCGCGAGAACAAGGTCCACCAGCTCCCCTCGGCGATCCAGACCGGGGCGCGCGAGGGCATGCAGAGCCTGGACCAGCACCTCAAGACGCTCGTGAAGCTGCGCCGGATCTCCGCCGAGGAGGCGGTCAAGCGGGCGACCGAGCGCGACGCCTTCCTGCAGGACCGCGGCGCGGGCGCCTCCATGCTCGGCGCGGAGATGTCGGGGCCCCTCGGGCGGCGTTAGATGCACATCGACGACCTGCTCGTCCACATGGAGGCGCGCGACGCTTCCGACCTCTACCTGAAGGCCGGGACCCCGCCCATGCTGCGCATCGCGGGTCAGGTGGTGCCGCTGGACGGTGGCGCGGCGCTGAGCGACGAGGCGGTGCTGGCCCTCGCCGAGCAGATGATGGCCCCGCGGCACCGCGAGGAGTTCCGCGCGCGGCAGCGCGCGGACGTCGCCTATGCCTCGCCCAGGCTGGGCCGGTTCCGGGTGAACGTCTACGTGCAGCGGGGGTCGCCCGCGGTGGTGGTGCGGCGGGTGAAGAGCCACATCCCCTCGTTCGAGGAGCTGCGGCTGCCGCCCGTCATCGGCCCGCTGGCGCTCGCCCCGCGCGGGCTCGTGCTCGTCGTGGGCCAGACGGGATCGGGCAAGTCCACGACGCTGGCGGCGATGATTGCCCACCGCAGCCGGGAGCGCACGGGGCACATCGTGACCATCGAGGATCCGATCGAGTTCTTCTACCCCGACGCCAAGAGCATCGTCAGCCAGCGCGAGGTCGGGACCGACTGCGAGTCCTACAGCCTGGGCCTGCGCGACGCCCTGCGGCAGGCCCCGGACGTCATCCTCATCGGCGAGGTCCGCGACGAAGAGAGCGCGACCGCCGCGGTCCACTTCGCCGAGACCGGCCACCTGGTGCTCTCGACGCTCCACGCCAACAACGCCAGCCAGACGATCGAGCGCCTGCTGCACTTTTTCCCCGCGGCTGCCCACGAGGGCGTGGCGATGCAGCTCTCGCTGAACCTGAACGCGATCGTCTCCCAGCGCCTGATCCCGCGCGCCGACGGCGCCGGCCGCGTGGTCGCGGTGGAGGTGATGGTCGCCACCCCGCGCGTGCGCGAGCTGCTGCGCAAGCAGGACATCCCGGGCATCCGCGGGGTCATGCAGTCGCCGGCAGGCATGCAGGAAGGCATGCAGACTTTCGACCACGCGGTCTACCAGCTCATCAAGGAGGGCCTGGTGGACCCCGAGGCCGGGCTGGCCGCGGCGGACAGCCCCAACGACGTGCGGATGCGGTTGAAGGGACTGCTCTAGATCGGGACGCCCGGGGCGAGGATCCTCTTGATCGCCTGGACGCATCGGGCGTCGTAGAGGCGTCCCGCCCCGTCCTCCAGATGCGCCAGCACGGCCTGCTCCGGCCAGGCAGGCCGGTACGAGCGGCCCGACGACATCGCGTCGAACACGTCGGCGACCGCGAGGATCCTCGCCTCCAGCGGAATGGCGTCTCCCACCAGCCGGTCGGGATAGCCCGATCCGTCCACCCGCTCGTGGTGCCAGCGGACCGCCCGCAGGGTCGGGCGGAGCGATCGGATGCGGCTGATCATCTCCTCCGACCGCAACGGATGCTCGCGCACCACAGCCAGCTCCTCGGCCGTCAGCCGGCCGGCTTTGTTCAGGATGCCGTCGGGCACGCCGATCTTCCCGACGTCGTGCAGCAGGCCGGCCTGGTGCAGCAGCCGCAGGCGTTCCGGCGGCAGGCCCAGGCGCTCGCCGATCTGCACGGCCAGGCGCGCGACCTTCTCCGAGTGGCCCTTCGTGTACGGGTCACGCGCCTCGACGGCCGCGACCAGGGCCGTGAGCACCTCGTTGTACGACCGCTCCAGCGTGTCCACCGGCGCGTTCAGGAGAAACCGGGAGATCGTCTCCGAGAGGTTCGCGCCCTGGCGGTAGTCGAGCATCATGCCGAGGAGGATCGCGCCGACGCCGCCCAGGATGAGCGCGTGGTAGCCCCACCAGCTCAGCCGCCACACCGTGCCGAAGTAGATGGGCAGCAGGCTCTGGATCAGCAGCACGATGCCGGCCAGAATCGTCGCGTGCAGCGGCATCCGGCTCAGCCGGTAGATGTGCGCGTACCGCAGCGCGGAGTAGACGAGCAGCGCGCAGGTGACGACGAGCCCGGCCGCCGCGATCCAGGGCTGGTGCTCCGGCCGCTGCGCCGGGGCGTAGACGCCCGCGAGATGCAGGTGCACGCCCACCAGCGTCTTCGGGTGCCCGGCCAGGAACTGCGGGGCTAGCAGCGAGACCGCGAGGAACGCCACCCACAGCGCGAAGAGCAGGCCGCCGACCAGCCGGCGCCGCCGGAAGACCCACGGCTCGCCGGACGGCCGTGGCCGCGCGGTCGAGAGCGCCAGCAGCACCGCGCCCAGGAGCAGCGCGAGCGGCGGCGCCCAGCCGATGCCGTTGCTTGGGAACGGCACCACGATGCCCGGCGTGAGCAGGCCGTGGATGAAGAAGAACCCGGCGATCGCGCCGAAGGCTAGGCCCACGTAGAACGCGCGGGGGTCCCCGAGCCGGTCCGCCACCGCGAGCACGGCCAGCGCAACGAGCGCGGAGAGACCCGCGGCGAGCGTGACGATCACGAAGTGGAAGCCGTGGACCTCGATCGAGGGGTCGAGGCTCGGATTGAGCAGCAGCGCGGTCAGGACGACGACCGGGGAGGCCAGCACGGCGAGCCGCGCCTGGTCCCACAGGTCGATGCCACGACGTTCCGGATAGGTCGGCGCGAGCATGCCGCGATCCCCCAGGGTTCCTGCCCAGGTCGGGGATCGCGTAGTCCGGGCCGGCGGCCGGCGCGCGACTAACGCATCCGGAGCACGAAGTTGAAGAACCCCACCCGGCCGTCGGCGGCCTCGCGCACGGTCATCACGAGCCGGGGGTTGAAGATGCCGTCGCGCTGGTTGGCCGGCTCGTTAGGGAAGTAGAGCTGCGTGGTCAGGACGGGTTGGTTGGGCGCTGCCACCTTCACGTGGATGTGGCGCGTGCGGCCGGCATAGAGGCCCGGGACGATCGTCTCCAGGGTGTAGCGGCCCTCGGCGTCGGTGAACTGGTGCCCGCGCAGCCGGAAGCCCGAGTTGTCGTAGGCGCCCTGGGCGTCGCACTGCCAGAAGTCGAGCAGCGCGCCCGGAATCCGCTGGCAGGTGGTCGAGAGCACGTAGCCGGCGACGAGCAGCCTGGTGCCCGATATCCCGGGCTCGAGCAGCGAAGTCCGCCGCGGGGTGGCGGTCCTGTAGAACGGTCCCTCGGTCTGCGGCGGCGTGACGTCGTCAGCGTCAGGGCAGGCGGGCGTCGGCGGCAGGAGGGCGGGCGCGGCGTCGGTATGGACCGGCTCGAGCAGACCGGTCGACCGAGCGAGCACGTACATGGTGGGGGCCGCGAGCGCGGCACCTAAGAGCTCGCGCCGCGTTCGCCGCAGTTTCCTCATGAGGACACCTCCGTGGGCGCCGGTCGAGGCGCCGTCGTGATCACGATGGTGTTGCGCCACGGGTCCTCGAGCGCGAAACCGTCGCCGTCCTCGCGCGTTTCGAGCCCGGCGGCCGCCAGGCGCGCGCGAACCCGAGCCACGTCGGCCGCTGCGGGTTGGTGGATCACGAACGAGCGCATGCCGGCCACCTCCGCCGGGGCCGGCGGCGCACCCGCGCTCTCCCAGGCGTTCGCGCCGATGTGGTGGTGGTAGCCTCCCGCGGCCAGGAACACCGCACCGGGGTAGTAGGCCATGACGTCGAAGCCGAGGACATCCCGGTAGAACCGCTCGGCGGCCGCGACGTCGCCCACCTTCAGGTGCACGTGGCCAACCCGCGTGCCCGTGGGCATGCCCTGCCACCGAGGGGCGCCGTCTCGAAGAGTGCCCAGGATCCCCTCAGCGTCCAGCGCGAGTGTCGCCATCGCGATCCGCTCCCCGCGGCGCGGCCAGTTGGCGCGCGGACGGTCGCGGTAGATCTCCAGGCCGTTGCCGTCCGGGTCGTCAAGGTAGAGGGCCTCGCTCACCAGGTGGTCCGAGGCGCCGAAGCGGTACCCGGACTCGATGAGCCGGCGCAGGACATGGGCGAGGTGGACGCGGTCGGGCACCAGCACGGCCGCGTGGTACAGTCCGGTCGCCCTCCGGGGTGCCGGCCGCAGGCCGGGTTGTGGCAGGAGGATGAACAGCGGCGCCGCATCCACCCCCAGGGCGACGGCCCGGCCGTCGTCGGTCAGGACGCGCAGGCCCAGGAAGTCGCGGTAGAACGCGAGCGAGCGCTCGCGGTCGGCGACAGCGAGCGTGACCGGGCCGAGGGTGGTCTCGGGATGGAGCCGGGTAGGGTCCGCCATATGCCCACAACAACGACGGCCCGGGCGAGGGTGTTCCTGTGGACGAGTACCACCTTGACCTGAACGATCCGGAGTTCGTCTCCGACCCCTATCCGGCGCTGGCGGAGTTGCGTGAGCGCCTGCCGGTCTTCTACGATCCGGTCTGGAAGAAGGTCTTCTTCGCGCGCTACGACGACATCGCCGCGCTCCTGCGCGATCGGCGGCTGGGGCGCGCCATCCTGCACGTGGCCTCGCGTGACGAGCTGGGCTGGCCGCCCCCGGATCCGCTCACGCCGCACTTCGATCGTTTCCAACAGGACCACATGCTCGACAACGAGCCGCCCAAGCACACGCGCCTGCGCGCCCTGGTGTTGAAGGCGTTCACCCCGGCGCGTGTGGAGGGCCTGGCGGGCGCGATCGAGCGCGTCGTCGAGACCCTGGTCGACCGGCTGGCCGCCCGGGGCGGGGGCGACCTGCTCGCGGAGATCGCCGAGCCGTTGCCCGTCACGGTGATCGCGGAGCTGCTGGGCGTGCCCGAGGCCGACCGGCCGCGCCTGCGGCCGTGGTCGGCCCGCATCGTGAAGCTTTACGAACTCGGCTACACCGCCGAGGAGGCGCGCGAGGCCAACCAGGCCGTCGTTGAGTTCTCCGACTGCATCCGCGCGCTGGCACGCGAGCGGCGTGCGCGGCCTCGCGACGACCTGATCTCGGCGCTGGTGCGGGCCGAGGAGCGCGGCGACGTGCTCACCGAGGACGAGCTGGTGGCCAACTGCATCCTGCTCCTCAACGCGGGGCACGAGGCCACGGTCAACGGCATGACGCTCGGCGCCCTTGCGCTCCACCGGCACCCGGCGCAGATGGCACTGGCCCGCGAGGCGGCAGCCCGCGACGACCGCGCGTTCTTCCGGGCGGCGGTGGAGGAACTCCTGCGGTTCGACACGCCCCTGCCGATGTTCGAGCGGTGGGTCCTCGAGGATGTCGAGATCGCCGGCGTCCGGCTGCGGCGCGGCACGGAGGTGGCGCTGCTGTACGCGTCGGGCAACCGCGACCCGCGCCGGTTCGCGCGCCCCGACGATCTGGACCTGCGCCGCGCCGACAACCCGCACCTCACCTTCGGGCTGGGCATCCACTACTGCATCGGGGCGCCGCTCGCGCGCCTGGAGCTGCAGACCGCCTTCCGGGTACTGCTTCGGAGGCTACCGGGCCTTCGGGTCGCGCGCGAGCCCGTGGAGTACACCGGTGGATTCGTGATCCGCGGCCACCGGGCACTGCCGGTGGTGTGGTGAACGGGTAGCCCGGCGGCG
>JAVHMA010000040.1 GCA_031081715.1 Armatimonadota bacterium
CCGGCCCTCCGGGACACTCGGACGCGCCGTGCATCGAGTAGACTTCCACGAGCGCTTCGAGGTCACCGTCGTGCTCGGTCCAGTCCGTCCCCATGAAGCTCGATGCCGTGGTATGTGGCACGACGAGCGTTTCGTCCGGACCAATCTGTTTCAATCCGCGCCACAGCGCGTCGAGCGTCGGTGCATCGCCCGGCTCGTACCGCCGTATCGGACTGTGGTCGGACCTCAGGTACACGCACCGGTCGCCATACGGCCGGCCCGTCCACTCGTAGGCTCGCAGCACCGCAAAGCGACCGGCGACGCGGCATCGACCGATAGTCTCGGCCAGCCCGCGCCATGCGTCATCGGACAGACGCTGCAGCCGACGGACGAACCACGCGTGGTGATACTCCACGTCGTGATCCGTGATCGCGGTGAAGTCCAGACATGCCACGTCGCGCGCGTAACGCAACGCGAACGCCGGCGATCCCACGCCGTCGGAGAGCACGGTGTGCACGTGCGGGTCTCCCCACCACGGCGCCTGCCCATCCGCCGTGATCCGGCAGGGATTCGACCGCCCTAAGAGGTGAAGACCGCCGACGGCGACCTCGACCCGATACACGCCGTTGCGGGGGAAGACGACGTGCGCCGACCCGCATCCCCGCTCGATCCCGACCGCGCCTCCGCCCCGCACCAGCGCCTCGGCCGAACACGACGCGCACAGGTTTCCGAACTCGTCCAGCACCCGAATCCGCACCGGAATCTGCTCGCCGGGCCGGCCGCCGGACGGCGCGATGACATGAAGATGCGCCGGTGCGCCGGGCTCCACCACGATCGCGGCCGCGCTGTCTACTACGTATGCGCCATCGCCGTCGCGAGAGACCTCGACCTCGAACGTCGCGGGCACGTCGGTGACCCACGGCTGCACGGCCGCGCCGTCGGGCGCGCCGCCGTAGGCGATCGCGATACCCTCGCCCGGATCGAGGCGCCCCCCCGTGAGGTTGAGCTGGACGTACCGGCGGCGCACGACCTCGCCGAGGACCGCCGCGTGGCCATCGACAGTCCAGCGCACCTGGCCCGGTCCGCCGTCCAGCGATGGCGGCGTCCAGCCCAGCGGCGTGGCCAGGCGTATCGACGCGCCCGCTCGCAACGGTTCCCGCGCGCGTAGCCGCAGGCGCACCGGCACCCGCGCGCCCGCGCGCACCCGGTCGGTCCCCTCAAGCGTGGTCTCCAGCGCGCTCATGACGCCGTCGCCGGAACGCCCAGGAACCGGCGAATCACCGGAATCGCCGCGCCGACGAGCCCGGCTTCGGTCAGTCGGCTGTACCGCAGATCGAAGTGCACCCTGAGCGGCGGCTGCAGATGCGCGCGCGCCGTCTCGACGATCCGGGCCCGGGCGGCGTCCGGCACCCCGGCTGGATAGCCGCCCACGAAAACCGTGTGGACCTCGAGGATCTTCGCCAGGTTGGCGATCGCCACACCGAGCAACTGGAACGCCTCGTCGAGCACGGTGCGGAAGGGCTCTTCGCCGGCGAGCGCGCGGCGCACGACGCCCCGCGACGAGATCGCCCGCCCGGGGCGCTTCGGGGAGAGTTCGACAGACCGTTGCGCGAGCGCGCGCGCCGACGCGTAGGCCTCCAGGCACCCGGCGTTGCCGCAGTAGCAGTCCCGGCCCCCGGGACGAACCGTCATGTGACCGATCAGGCCGGCGTTGCCGAACGCGCCCTGATAGATCGCGCCATCGAGAAAGAGCCCGGCGCTGATGCCTTCCTCGGCCAGCACGAACGCGAAGTGCCGCTGCCCGCGCGCCTCCCCCACCTCGGCCTCGGCGAGCGCCATGGCCGCCGTGTCATGCACGAGGGCCACGGGCAGCCTGAGGCGTCGTGAGAGCAGGTCGCTGACGGGCACGTCGCGCCATGCCGACGCCCTGCCGATGCGCAGAGAAACCCCGCGGGGGAGGTCCGCGTACCCCGGGAGCGCCACGCCGGCGCCGATCAGCCCCCCGTCCTGTGCGCCCCGGACGAGCGCCTCAGCCGTATCGGCAAGCCGGTTCAGGACGACCGGTGGCTCCTCTGCGCCGTCCGCAGGCACCCCCCGCGCGGCGATGACCCGACCGTCGAGGCCGACGGTGGCGACCTTCGCGCCGGGTAACTCCAGGTGCATCGCCAGCGCGAGGCGGCTGTCGGGGACGAGCGCGAAGAGGCGTGGCTGGCGGCCGCCGTTCGACCGTCCGAACCCGGCCGGCGCCACCAGCCCCTGCGCTTCAAGCGCCTCGAGGTGCCGCCGCACCGTGAGCAGGCTGAGCCGTGTCAGACGCTCGATCTCCGCGGCCGAACGCGCACGTCCGCGAAGCGTGTACAGCACGGCGCGCTCGTTGGGGGAGAGCGCCGCCAGGGGACGACGCACGCGCGGTCGCAACCCGCTCCGAGACCGAGGCACCTCTGGCACCGTCCCCCGGGTGGATCTTCTATATAGACTTACAACAAATGGTATATAGAAGTCTGGCCGCTGGTCAAGGGGCCCGACCGTGTCGCCTCACGCGTGGACCGCTCAGACGTGCAGCTCGAGGACGTCGCCGTCCTGCAGCGGGTGGTCCCGGCCCACCATCAGGCCCTCGATCTCGCCCTTCCGCCAGAGCCGCGCGTACCGGAGCCGCTCGGCGAAGTCCTTGTGCACCACGGCCGCCGCGTCGAGCACCGTGGCGCCGCGCCGCAGGATGTAGGGGACCTCCAGGTCAGGCTTCTTCCCCGGCTTCTTGCTGTAGACGCGCACGAGCCGGAGCATCTCGTACATGGTCCGCCGCAGCTCCGCCAGGTTGACGTCCTGCTCGGCCGAGACGGGCAGCACCGGCAGGCGGCCCCCGTAGACCTCGCGGAACACGGCGAGCGCTTCGGCGGCCCCCGGGGTGTCCAGCTTCGCGGCGACGAAGACGGCCGGCACCGCGCCGGGCGCGCGCCCGGCATCCGGCGGGACGAGGCGGACGTTGGCGCCCTCGAGCAGCTCGAGGACCTGCTCGGTGGACGCGAGCACGTCGCCGTCGGCCAGGTCGGCGACCACCAGCGCGCCGTCGGCACCGCGGATGATCGCGTACAGCCAGCCCTCCGCTGATTCGGGGCTCACCGGCGGTAGGTCCACGAGCTGGATCTGGACGTCCTCGAACGCGGCCATGCCCGCCTGCGGCACGCGCGTGACGAAGGGATACGGCGCGATCTCCGGCTGGGCGTTGGTGAGCGCCGCGAGCAGCGAGGACTTCCCGGCGTTGGGCGCGCCCACGAGCACGATCTGCCCGGCGCCCTCGCGCTCGACGTGGTAGAACGGCCGGGCGCGCGCGGCTCCCTTGCGGCGCTGCGCCTCGGTGCGGAACTTCGCGATGCGGCGCTTGAGGTCGGCCTGCATCTTCTCGGTCCCCTTGTGCTTGGGGATCGTGGCCAGCATCTCCTCGAGCGCGGCGAGCTTGGCCTCGGGCGTGGTTGCCTCCTTGAACTTGCGGTCGGCCGCGAGGTACTCGGGGGTCAGGTTCGCGGGCATGGCTGCGCCAGCATTGTAGCAAGGGGCCGCGCGGCCGGCCAACCGCATCGGCCGGGGGCCCGCGGGAACCCACCCGGCACCGGACACGTCTGACTGCCGGAGCCGCATCCCATCTCGACGGAGGACGCCCATGCGCTGGATGATCGCGTTCGCCCTGCTGGGGGCCGTGGCCGCCGCGCCCGCCGCGGCCCAGATCCCTGATCCCGGCCGCAACCAGATCGCCACCACCGGGACCGGCCGCGCCGATGTCATGCCCGACGTGGCCGCGCTCACGCTGGGCGCGCAGGTGCAGCGCGCCTCGGCCGCCGACGCCATGGCCGAGGCGCACCGCATCGCCGGGGCAGTGATCGCACGGTGGCGGGCGCTGGGCCTGCGGCCCGAGGACATCCGGACCGCGGCCGTCGGGGTGACGCCCTTCTTCACGCCACCTCGTGACGGCGGCGCGCCGCAGGTGGCCGGCTACCGCGCGGTCGAGATGCTGACCGCCACGGTCACCGACCTGACGCTCGTCGGCCGGGCGCTGGACGCCGGCATCGCGGCCGGCGCGAACCAGGTGAGCGGCATCACCTTTGGCCTGCGCGACCCCTCGCGCGCCCGTGGGGCGGCGCTGGCCGCGGCCGTGCGTGATGCGCGCGAGAAGGCCGAGGTCATCGCTCAGGCGGCGGGGCTGCGCATTACGGGAATCGAGCGGATCGTGGAGGAAAGTGCGGCGGTCCAGGCGCGGGAGTTACGGATCGCCGCGGGCGCGGCGGCGCCCATCGAGCCCGGATTGGTGACGGTCACGGCGCAGGTGTCCATGACATTCCGGTACTGAGCAGTCGTTCGGTCCCCGTGCTGCTTGCCCTCGACCGTCTTGCGCCAGCGGAGCGGAGTGCAAGCGCCCGTCAGGCAGCCGTGCGAGCCGCTAGGACGCGGGGGCCGTGATCGTCGCGGGCTCCACCATGGAGGACCGACGCGACGATGCGTGATCCCGATCTCCACGGCTGGTTCAGAGGGGCAGGGCAGCCCCGGCCAGGCGCGCGATCAACGCCTCGCCCGCCCGCTCCATGAACGCGGCGACCTCCTCCGGGCTCTGCGGGTCCGCCTCGTCGGGCCCCGGCGCCAGCACATCGGTCGCGTAGAACTCCAAAAACGGCGAGATCGCCTTGAAGGGGTAGATGACATAGACCTTCTTGCCGGTTGTGTGCGCGTGGATCATCTCCGAGAGCACGCCGAACGACATCTGGCTCGTGGGGTAGAAGACCACGTTCATATCGGACTGGTCGATGAGGCGCAGGTCGCGCACGACCGTCGCCCGGCCCAGGTGCAGGCGCGTGCGGTCGTCGAGCCCGGCCGCCCACGCGCGCAGCGCATGGAGCGAGCCCGCCCAGCGCGCGATCTCCTCGCGCTGCGAGGGCGAGAACTGCCGGTCGAACTCGGCCTCCCCGATCCGCGCGAACGCCGCGGCCTCCTCGTCCTTCACCGAGAGCGGATCGAAGACCACGCAGTGCGCGCGCAGCCGCTCCCCGAAGGTGCGCGCCATCTCGATGAGCTCGACACGGCCGTCACGGCGCAGATTGGTGATGGGATAGCCTAGGTAGACACGGGGCCTTTTAAAGCAGATGAGATCGACCAGGGTGCTGGCCGGCTCGTCGTGCGCGACCAGGTAGTGCGGAACCCGCTCGTAGGCCGCGAACATCTTGGAGATGAACACTTCCTGTTCCTGCCAGGCGATGATCTCGTCCGCGTCGAGCCGGCCGCGCCACTGCGCGGTCGCCTCAAGCCGGCGCTGGATCTGGTAGACGCTGTCCACCAGCGTCACGTAGAAGATGCCCTCCGGCCGCACCGGCGGCGCCAGCGCCAGGCCCGGCAGCGTCTCCTGGACCGCCGCCCCGTCGGGAGCCGGCATGCGCCGGCGCGTCTCGTCGACCAGGAGCTTCAGGTAGTAGGTGTCGAGCCCGGGGATCAGGTGGCTCTTCCACCAGAAGCACGCGTGGGTGGCGAGGATCGTGCAGAGGTCGGGCTCCCACAGCGCCGAATCGCTGGCGACCTCGGTGAATGCGATCGCGCGCAGCTCCTGGAGCGCCTCGGGCGCCATGTCCAGGATCGTCTCGGTGCGCACGTCCATGCCCAGGTCGCGCGCGCGGTCGAGCATGAGCCGCCCCATGTCCACGATGCGCAGGCGCTTGATCGGCGAGGGCCACCCGCCCTCGCGCTGCGCCTGCGCGATGCGGCGCTCGCCGTCGGCCACCGCGCGCACCAGCGCGCCCGGGCCGCCGTCGGCCTCCGTGAGCTTGCCGCTCCCCGAGATGCCGGTGGCGATCACGATCATCCCCGGAGGACTCCGCTACCGGAACAGATCTTCCTCCTGGGGACGCACCAGGTCCGCGGCCCGGCCGGCGCCCGGCGTGCCCGCGCCGCGGATGAGCACGACCGGCCGACCCTCGGCGGCCTGGCCCTGGAGCAGGTTCGCGGTCGCGGCCAGCTCGTCGGCGATCGCCTCCACCGACACGCGCAGCACGTACCCGTAGCGGTCGGGCTCGCCCACGTAGCTGCGCAGCACCTCGAGCCCGGCGGCCCCGATCGCCGCGCCGGTTGTCCCCTGGCGGAACGGCCGCCCGTGGCTGTCGTTGACGATCACCGCCACGTCCGCGCCCAGCGCCCCTCGCAGCCCCTCGCGCAGCCGGGCCGCCGAGGCGTCGGGGTCGGGCGGGAGCGTGACCACGAACTCCTCGCCCAGACCGACGTTCGAGTGGTCCACGCCCGCGTTGGCGCAGACGAAGCCCAGGCGGTGCTCGGCGATGATCAGCCCTGGCCGGACGCGGCGGACGGCGACCGACTCGCGCAGGATCACCTCGACGAGCCGCGGGTCCTTGCGCGCCTGCTCGGCCACCGCCAGGGCGCGCGGGCTGGGGCTGATCTGCCGCAGATCCACCACGCAGCCCTCGGCCTTCGAGACCACCTTGTGCGCGACCACGACCACATCCCCGGGCTGCGCCGCGAGCCCGGCCGCTTGCAGGGCCGCCGCGATCGCGGCCACCAGGTCGTCACCGGGCCGGACCTCCGGAAACGGCTCCGGCGCCCACGCGAGCAGCGCCTTCATCGCGGCCGCGCGTCGGGCGGCAGATGGGCGATCTTGATCCCCAGATGGCGCCGGCGGTAGCGGATGTTCAGCCCGATGATGAGCACCGCCAGCCCCTCGAGCGTCGCCGCGGCCTCGAGGCCGCCGGCGTCCACCCCCCGCGCGCCGAGCGCGCCCGCCAGCGCGATCACCGCCGCGCGCGCGTCGGGGTCGTCGCCGCAGACCAGCACGTCCTGGTCGAGCGGCCGGTCCGCCTCGGCCAGGAGGCGACCCGAGAGCGTATGGAACGCGGCCACCACGCGGGCGGAGGGCACGAGCCGCTGGGTCTCGGCCGCGGCCGAGCCGGCCGCCGGCGGCGTGTACGCGCGGCCGGCATCCATGGGTACGGTCGCATCCACGACGATCTTGCCCGCGAGCTCGCCGGCCAGCGCCGCCACGAACGCCGCGTGCCCCTCGGCCGGGACCGCGAGAATGACGACGTCGGCGGCCCGCGCGGCGTCGGGATTGGCCGCGCCGGTGGCGTTGGGCAGGCGCAGCCGGGCCGCCACCTCGGCGGCCCGCGCGGCGTCCCGCGAGCCGATGACGACCCGATAGCCGGCGGCGCACAGCCGGATCGCCAGCCCGAAGCCGAGCGTGCCGGTCCCACCGAGGATCGCGATCGCCGGTCGCCCGGCGTTGGGCGACGCGCCCGCCGCCGCGCTCACGCCGCGCTCCGATCCGGTCCGGCGACGGCCAGGACGTAGGCCGTGGTCGGAAACCGATGGGCGGCGCGGACGATCGCGTCACGGCTCACCGCGCCGATGATCGCCGCGTACCGCTCGAGGTAGTCGAGCCCGAGCCCGTAGAGCTCGATGTCGGCGAGCATCTGCGCGAGCCCGGGTGTGGATTCCAGCCGCACCGCCAGCGACCCGGTCAGGAACGTGCGCGCGTCCTCGAGCTCGTCGGGCGCCGGACCGGACGACTGCAACGTCTCGATCTCCGCGAGGATCGCCGCGACGGCGCGGTCGACGTTGACCGGGTTCACCCCGGCCCGTACCCACCAGGGGCCGGCGAGCAGCCCGGCCCGGAGGTCGCTGTAGGCGTAGTACGCCACTCCCAGCTTCTCCCTCACGCGCTGGCCGATGCGGCCCATCAGCCCGAGCTGCCCGAGCAGCAGGTTGGCCATCATCAGCGCGTAGTAGTCCGGATCGCGCCGGCTGGCGCCCGGCACACCCAGGACGAGATCTGACTGGCTCTTGCCCGGCACCGGCGTCTCGCCACGCACGACCGCAGCCGGTGGGGCCGCGCGACCGGCCGGCAGCGGTAGCGGGGCGTCTCCGTGCCAGCCGGCGAAGGCCGCGGCGACCTGGTCCAGGGCCGCGCCCGGCTCGACGTCGCCCACCACGGCTAGGATCGCGGCGCCGGGGACGTAGTGCAT
This sequence comes from Armatimonadota bacterium, assembly GCA_031081715.1. GTDB lineage: Bacteria > Sysuimicrobiota > Sysuimicrobiia > Sysuimicrobiales > Humicultoraceae > Fervidifonticultor_A > Fervidifonticultor_A tertius. The sequence goes on from JAVHMA010000040.1 coordinate 7,986, forward strand.
CCGGTGGAACGCCTGGAGCGCGGCGCGGTCGAGGCCGGCGACGGTCGCCTCGTCGCCGTCCGGACTCCGGCTGTGCGGATGATCCGCGGGATAGGCGAGCCGGCGGAAGAGGCGTTCGGCCACCTGGCGCGTGTCCAGACCGTTCACGCGGATCGCGGTGAGCAGCTCCCCGCGCACGCGCTCCACTTCGTCGGGCGGGAACGCGGGGTCGACCAGCACCTCCGCCGCGAAACCGAGCAGCCGCGGCAGGTCGTCCGATAGACTGTGCGCGGCCAGGCTCACGGTCTCGATACCGGCCGAGGCGCTCAGGCTCGCGCCCATCGCGTCGAGCGCCTCGGCCAGGTCCGGCCCGCGGTGGCGATGCGTGCCGCGGACGAGCGACGCGCCGACGAACCGCGCCAGGCCCGGCTGGTCACCGTCGTACATCGCGCCGGCGCGCACGTACGCGCAGAGCGCCACCATCCCGGCCCCCGGACTGGCCTTCGCCAGGCAGGTGAGACCGTTGGGTAGGACCGCGCGCGCGACCTCGGCCGCCGCGATGGGCGGGTTCACGCCGCCTGCTCCACCCGCGCCCGGCGCGGCGCGCCGTCGGGCAGGTAGGAACCCACGGTCCGGCGCGTCTCGAGCAGGTAGGTACCGGCCACCCGCGCCACGTCGTCGGCGGTGACGCGGCCGACCGCGTCGGCGAGGGCGGCCAGGGTCTGCGGCCGGTCCACCGCCGCGAACGAGCCCAGCGCGACCGCGCGGCGCGAGACGCCATCGCGCAGGTAGACGAACTGCGCAAGCGCCTGCCGCTTCACCTTGTCGAGCTCGCTCGACGGCACCGGCTCCTCCTGGAGCCGCGCGACCTCGCCGTGCACCGCGGCCTCCACCGCGGCCACCTCGACGCCCGACCGCACGGTCGCCATGATGCGGAAGACCGTGGGGTCGGCGCTCGGGGTCAACGCGGAGCTGGCCTCGGTGGCCAGCCCGCCGTCCACCAGCGCGCGGTACAGCCGGCTGCTGCGGCCGCCGCCGCCGCCGTCGAACGCGGCGATCCCCTTGAACCCGGAGAGCACGCCGTCTAGCACGAGCAGCGGCGCCAGGTCGGGGTGCGAGGCGGCGGGCACGTGGTAGGCCATGTGCAGGTAGGCGGTCGCGCCGCCCGGCCGGCGCAGGACCACGCGGCGCTCGCCGCTCTGTTCCGGCTCGACGGCGCGCACGGGCGGCGGCGGGGGGCCCGGCGGGATCTCCCCGAACGCCGTCTCGATGAGCGCGGCCATCGCCGTGGTGTCGAACGCGCCCACGGCCACCGCGATCGCGTTGCCGGGGTGGTAGTACGTGCGGTAGTGGCGGTAGAGGTCGTCGCGTGTGATCGCGCGCAGGTCTTCCTTCCACCCGATAACCGGCTGGCGGTAGGGGTGGGCCTTGAAGGCGAGGGCGTCCACTTCCTCGCGCAGGATGTAGCTCGGGAAGTTCTCCGCGCCCTCGCGCTCGGAGATGATGACCGTCCGCTCGCTGGCCACGACGTCCGCATCGAAGATCGCATGCTGCATCCGGTCGGCCTCGAGCCGCACCGCGGTCTCGATGCGGTCCGCCGGCAGCACCTCGAAGTAGGCGGTGTAGTCCTTCCACGTGAAGGCGTTCCACCGCCCGCCCAGCCGGTCGATGAGACGCATCATCGTGCCGGACGGATAGCTCTGGGTGCCCTTGAACAGCAGGTGCTCGACCCAGTGCGAGACACCGGTCGTCCCCGGTGTCTCGTTGCGGCTGCCCACGCGATACCACAGCCAGAAGGTCGCCACCGGCGTGGTGTGCGACTCCTGGATGAGGACCTGGAGCCCGTTGGGCAGCGTGGTGGCGTAATGATCCAGCAATGCGCTCGCACCTCGCGGTCGACGGCCCTGGCGATCCGACGGCGGCCCTCCATGATTCGTGACCTCGGGAGGACTCCCCTGCCCTGGCCCCAGGAGGCACGCCGGCCGACCGCGTACTCCCGACGCGATGTCCGCTGGCGCCCCCGTCGTCCCGGCCGCGGCCCTCGCGCGCCGACGCCGTGCCTTGCTGCGCGCGCACCGTGTGCGGACCGCGCGCGACGCGCTGCGCTTTATCGACGCGCTCGGGTTCTGCTACGCGTTCACCGCCGGACCGGGTGGCCTGCCCGGGCTGTTCGACGTGCTCGCCACCCGCAGCGTAGACCGGATGTGGACCTGGGCCTGGCGGTGGAAGGACGAGCTCGCCACCCGGCGCCGGGTCTACTACGGCAAGGCCATCCGGCGAAAGCCGTCCTATGTTTCGCTGCCGCTGCTGCCTGCGTTCTATGCCCTCTCCGGCAACCTGGGAGAGCCGGACGACCACCTGCAGGCGTACCGCGAGGGGCGGCTGAGCCTCCAGGCGCGGGAGATCTACGAGCGCATCCTGGAGGCGGGGCCGGCGTCCACCTGGACGCTGCGGCGCGCGTTCCTCGCCCGGGGCGAGCGCGGCAGTCGGTTTCACCGCGCGCTGGACGAGCTGCAGGAGCGGTTCCTCATCGCGAAGGTCCGCGAGGAGGACGAGTGGCGGTACGGGTTTGTCTGGGATGTCTTCCACAGGTGGATGCCGGGTGTGGTGGCCACGGCCGCAAACCTCTCCGCGGACGTCGCGGCCGGCCAGGTGCTGGCCGCCTACCTCGGCATCGTGGGCGCGGCGCGCGCCGAGGACGTGCGGGCGCTGTTCGGATGGTCACCCGCGCTGCTCGCACGGGCCGCCGCCGGCGCCGGCGCGGCCGAGGCGACCGTCGCCGGTCGAAGGGGCCTGACGTTGCCCGCCGCCTGGGAGGAGTTTCAACGTCATTGAAAAACTCTTCCCGCGTGACGACGGGGCCGGCGAGGGAGCTTCCCGGGACACTGCGCCAGGTCGGCGCGCGCATCCGCCTGGCGCGCCAGCGCCGCGGCCTGACCCTCGCCCACGTCGGCCGCGCGACCGGACTCACGCCGTCGATGCTCAGCATGGTCGAGCGCGGGGTCGCCACCCCGTCGATCGGCGCCCTGGTCGCGATCAGCGCGGCGCTCAAGGTGCCGATGGCCACGCTGTTCGGGCCGGTGCTCGCCGGCGACCAGACCTCGCCCGTGGTCCGGCGCGCGCGCCAGCCGGTCATGGCGACCGGCCGCGGCGTGCAGCGACGTCTGGTCGCGCGCGACCGCCGGGGTGCGGTCGAGCTCGCGGAGAACACCTACCAGCCGGGCGCGGCCAGCGCGGACCGGCCGCTGCGCCACCTGGGCTATGAGCTCGGCGTGGTGCTCGCCGGCCGGCTCCGGATCGAGCTGGGACAGGCCGTTCACGTCCTGGGTCCGGGGGATGCGATCGCCTTTGACTCCTCGACCCCGCACCGCTTCGTCACGGTGGGGAAGGAGGTGGTACGGACGCTCTGGATCAACCTGCACGGCACTCGCTGGTCCGAGGACTAAGGGGGGAGTGGAATGCGGCGTGGCATTGGCGTGCTCGTCACCGTGGTGGTCCTGTCCCTACTCGCCGGCCTCGGCGCGAACGCGGCGCAGGCCCGGCCGCGGGTGGCCTTCATCTATGTGGGTCCGATCGGGGACGCCGGCTGGACGTTCCAGCACGACCAGGCGCGGCGGCACCTGGCGGCAACCCTCAACGCCGACACCCGGTATGTGGAGTCTGTGCCCGAGACCGCAGAGGTGGCCCGCGTCATGGAGCAGTTCATCCGCCAGGGCTACACGACGATCTTCGCCACCGCGTTCGGGTACCAGAACTTCGGCCTCGAGGTGGCCCGGCGCCACCCGCAGGCGCGCATCATCGGCATCGGGCCCGCGATCGGCCTGGCGCCGAACGTCAAGACCATCTACGGCCGCATCTGGGAGGGCCGCTACCTAACCGGCATCGTCGCGGGCCGGATGACGCGCACCAACACGATCGGGTTCGTGGCCGCGCATCCCATCACGACCGTCGTGGCCGGCGTGAACGCGTTCGCGCTGGGTGTCTGGTCGGTCAACCCCAACGCGCGCATCCGCGTGGTGTGGACACGCACCTGGTACGACCCGCCCAAGGAGAAGGCCGCGGCAAAGGCGCTGCTGGACGCGGGCGCGGACGTCGTCGCCCAGCACCAGGACACTCCGAGCGCGCTCCAGGCCGCGGCCGAGGCCGGCAAGATGGGCGTGGGATCGGAGTCGAACATGCAGCGGTTCGCCCCGGGCGCCTACCTGACCGGCACGATCTGGGACTGGCGCGAGGTGGACGCGGCGATCGTGCGGGGCATCATGGCCGGCCAGTTCACCTCCGAGGACTACTACGGCGGGCTGGCCGACAAGATGGTGACGCTGGGGCCGATGCACGCGCGGGTCCCGGCGGACACCGTGCGCCTGGTCGAGCAGCGCCGTGACGAGATCGCCCGGGGAACCTTCCAGATCTTCCGCGGGCCGCTGGCCGACCAGTCGGGCCGGGAGCGGCTACCCGCGGGCAAGACCATGACGCTCAAGGAGATCCTGGCGTTCGACTGGCTGCTGCGCGGCATCGAGGGGCAGGCGCCGACGTCGCGCTAGCGCATGCGTCCGCCGCTCGTCGAGCTCCGTGGCATCGTCAAGGCCTTCCCCGGGGTGGTGGCGAACGCCGGCGTCGACCTGACCATCGCCCCGGGTGAAGTCCTGGCGCTGCTCGGCGAGAACGGCGCGGGCAAGTCTACACTGATGCAGGTGCTGGCCGGTCTCTACCGGCCGGACGCCGGCACCATCCTGATCGACGGTGCGCCGGCGGATCTTCGGTCGCCCGGGGACGCGATCGCCCGAGGCATCGGCATGGTCCACCAACACTTCCGGCTGGTGGAGTCGTTCACGGTCACCGAGAACGTGTTGCTGGGCCAGGGCGAGAGGCGGTTTCTGCTGCGCCCGGCGGCCGACCACGCGCGCGTGGCGCGGATCGCCGGGGCGCACGGCCTGACCGTGGAACCGCGGGCGGTCGTGCGCCAGCTCTCGGTCGGCGAGCGGCAGCGGGTCGAGATTCTCAAGATGCTCTACCGCGATGCGCGCGTGCTCGTCCTCGACGAGCCCACCGCGGTCCTGACCCCGCAAGAGGTCGCACCGTTGTTCGCCGCGATCCGCCGCATCGCGGGTCAGGGCCGCGCGGTCGTCTTCATCAGCCACAAGCTGGACGAAGTGCTCGCGATCGCCGACCGCATCGTCGTGCTGCGGGCCGGCCGCGTGGCAGGGGAGGCGCAACCGGCCGAGACCACGCCGCGGGCGCTGGCGCGTCTGATGGTCGGGCACGACGTGGACCGCCCGCCGCGGCCCGTGGCCGCGCCCGGTGCGATTGTGCTCGAGCTGCGCGGCGTGGACGCCACGGGCGAGGGCGGCCGCCGGGCGCTGCACGCCGTATCGCTGGCGGTGCGCGCCGGCGAGATCGTGGGCGTCGCCGGCGTGGCCGGCAACGGTCAGCGGGAGCTCGCCGAGGTCGTCGCCGGGCTGCGCCCGCCGGAGGCCGGCGAGATTTGCCTCGACGGCGTCGGCATCGGCCATCTCGACTCCCGCGCGCGGTGGCGGCTCGGCATCGCCTATGTCCCCGAGGACCGGCTTGCCGAGGGCCTGATCGCGCCGTTTCCCCTCGCCGAGAACGCGGTGCTCCGCGACTACGCGCGGCCGCCCGTCGGGCGTGGGCCGCTCTTCGACCGGGCGGCCGCGCGCGCCCGCGCCGCGGCGATCGTCGAGCGCTTCCAGGTGCGCGCCCCGCACGTGGACACCCCGGTGCGCCACCTCTCCGGCGGCAACCAGCAGCGCCTGCTGGTCGGCCGCGAAACCTGGCGGCGCCCGCGGGTGCTGGTGGCCATGCACCCGACGCGGGGCCTGGACGTGGACGCCACGGCGTCCGTGCACCGGTTGCTGCTGAGTCTACGCGCCGAGGGCGTCGCGGTCCTGCTCCTCTCCGAGAGCCTGGACGAGCTGTTCGCGCTCGCCGACCGCATCGCCGTCCTCCACCGGGGCCGCGTGGCCGGCGAGCGGCCCACGGCCGCGGCCACGCGCGAGGAGATCGGCCTGCTCATGGCCGGGGCCGTTCCGTGAGTACCGGCGCCGCGGCGCCGCCGCTGGCGCGGCCGGCCCGAGCCGAGCCGCCCGCGTGGGTCGAGGCGGTGGGCGTCCGGGCGGGGTCGATCGTCGCGGCGTTCGCGGTGGGCGCCGTCTTCCTCGCGGCCACCGGCCACGACCCGGCTCACGCCTACCGCGAGATGGCGGTGGGCGCGTTTGGGTCGTCGTTCGCGGTGGAGCAGACGCTGGTCAAGGCGATCCCGCTGGCGCTCGCCGGGCTGGGTGTCGCGCTGGCCTTCACGATGGGGCTGTGGAACGTGGGTGCCGAGGGTCAGCTCGCCGTGGGCGCGCTGGCCGCCAGCTGGCTCGCGCTGTCCGCGGGCGGGCTGCCGGCCGCGGTGGTGCTCCCTGGGCTGACGCTGCTGGGCGCGCTCGGCGGCGCGGCGTGGGCGCTGGTGCCCGCGGCACTGCGCGCCTACGCCGGGGTGAACGAGATCATCTCGACCCTGATGCTGAACTACGTGGCGCTGCTGTGGGTGGACTACCTGGTCTTCGGCGCCTGGGCCGATCCCACCGCGTTCAGCTTTCCCTACTCGCGCCGGTTCCCCGAGGCCGCTCACCTCCCGCGCCTCTACGGCGACGTGCACGCGGGTGCCCTGGCCGCGCTGGTCGCTGCCGCCGGGCTGGCGCTGTTGCTCGGCCGGACCCGATGGGGCTACGAGATCCGCACCATCGGCGCGAGCCAGGCCGCGGCGCGCTACGCCGGCATCCCGGTGCGCCGGCGCATCCTCCTGGTGATGGCGACCAGCGGCGCCCTGGCCGGCCTGGCGGGCGCCGGCGAGGTCAGCGGGGTGATCCACCGCATCCAGCAGGGGCTCTCCCCTGGCTACGGCTTCACCGCGATCATCGTCGCCTGGGTGGCGCAGCTCCGGCCGTGGGCGGTGGTCCTGGTCGCCGTATTGTTCGCCGCGTTGCTCAACGGCGGCTTCGTCCTCCAGACCGCGGGCGTGCCCGCGGCGATCGCCTACATGCTGCAGGCGATGATCCTGACCTTCGTGCTCGCGGGCGAGTACCTGCTGCGGCGGCTGCGGCGCCGCCGCGCGGTGGCCGCCGCGCGCGCGCTGGCGCCACCGTGACGCCCGACCAGATCGTGGCGCTGCTCGCCGCGGCGGTGACCGCGGGCGCACCGCTCATCTACGCCGGCGTCGGCGAAACGCTGGCCGAGCGCAGCGGCGTGCTCAACCTGGGCGTCGAGGGGATCATGCTGGTCGGCGCGGTGTGCGGGTTCGCGGTCGCCGTCGCCACCGGGAACCCCTGGCTGGGGGCGCTCGCCGCGCTCGGCGCCGGCGCGCTGCTGGCGGCCGGACACGCGGTGCTCACCGTGACCCTCGGCGCGGAGCAGGTGACGAGCGGGCTCGCGCTCGCCCTCTACGGCACCGGCCTGAGCGCGTTCCTGGGCAAGCCCCTGATCGGCGTGCCCAACCCCGCGCCCTTCCGGGCGTTCCCCGTCCCGGGGCTGGGCGAGGTGCCGGTGCTCGGTCCGATCCTGTTCCGCCAGGACGCGCTCGTCTACCTGAGCTACGGCCTGGCCCTGGCGACCTGGTGGTGGCTGGCCCGCACCAAGCCAGGCCTCCACCTGCGCGCGTGCGGCGAGAGCCCGGAGGCCGCGGACGCGATGGGCGTAAACGTGGCCGCGATGCGCTACGGCGCGGTGATCGTCGGCGGTGCGCTGGCCGGGCTGGCGGGCGCGTACCTCTCGCTAGCCTACACGCCGGCGTGGACCGAGAACATGACCGGGGGGCTCGGCTGGATCGCGATCGCCCTGGTGATCTTCTCGACCTGGAACCCGCTGCGCCTGCTCGGGGGTGCCTACCTGTTCGGCGCGGTGGACGCCCTGGGGTTCCGCGTGCAGCTGTTGGGCGTCGAAACCTCGTCTATCCTGCTGCGCATGCTGCCGTACCTGTTCACCCTGACCGTGCTCGTGGTCATCACGGTGGCCCGCCGGCAGGCGTCGGTCCCCGCGGCGCTGGGCCGGCCGTACTTCCGCGAGGAGTAAGCTGCGAGGTGAGGACGATGGACGCGTACTTCTTCGGCGAGCGCAAGCCAATCCCGCCGGGATTCGAGGAGTGGCTCGACCCGCGCGGCGCCGCCGCGGTGAGCATCGACATGCACCGCGGGCACCTCGACGACGACCCCGACTGCCCGTGCCCGTCCCCGCGCGGCCGAGAGATCATCGCGCCGATCGACACCTTCCACCGCCACTGCCGGCGGTTGGGCGTACCGGTCATCCACGTGAAGACCGGCCTGCGGCCCAGCGGCGTGGACGACACCCGGGGCTTCCCCTCGGCGTGGCGGCTGACGTTCCCGGTCACGGTGGGACCGATTCCGGGCATCGACCGGCACGGCCTGATGGGCACGCGCTGGGTGGAGCTGGTGACCGAGGTGGACCCCACCGACCACGTGGTGGACACGAAGAAGCGGCTTAGCCCGTTCTACGCCACCGACCTGGAGTTCCTGCTCCGGCAACTGCGGCGGCGCAGCGTGGTGCTGACCGGCGGCATGACCGACTGCTGCGTGCTCAACGCCGCCTTCGATGCGGCCAACCGCGACTTCCGCGTGGTCGTCGCGCGCGACCTGGTGCGGGGCTTCTCGCCCGAGATCGAAGACGCCGCGCTGCGGATCGTCTCGCTGCACCTGGGCCTGGTCATGGACTCCGCGGCGCTCGTTGCCGCGTGGGAGCAGCAGCGCGCCTCGGCCGGCGCCGCCCGATGAAGGTCAGGGTCCTGCGCGTCGCGCACGGCCCCGCGCTGCCGCTCGCCGACGGCGGCGAGGTGCGGGCCGTGGTCTGGCCGGGCGTGGGCGCCCGGCACCGCTCGATGCACCACCTGGCCCTCCATCCCGGCGGCGCCACGCGGCCGCAGGCCCATCCGTCCGAGGCCGTCTACTACGTGGTGCGCGGCGAGGGCCGCGTCGACGACCTCGACGCGGGCACCTCGCACCGGCTGCGCGCCGGCGCCTTCGTGCTCATCTCGCCGGGGACGCGGTACCGGTTCGCGCCCGCCGGCCCGGACGATCTGGTCTGCGTCGGCGGACCCTGCCCGCCTGATGCCGCACTCTACGCCGGCCTGGCCGCGCCGGCACCGGAGGAGGACGCCCGATGAGGCTGGTCGACCTGACGCAACCGTTCAGCATGCACACCCCGGGGTGGGTGGGCTACCCGTCGCCGAAGATTTCCTACTTGCAGCGCCACCACACGCACGGAATCGTGAGCCAGTACCTGGAGACGCCGCTGCACGTAAGCACGCACCTGGACGCGGAGATGCACATTCGCTCCGGCGGCGCCGATGTCGCGAGCATCCCGCTGGACGTGCTCGTCGGCGAGGGCGTCATCGTGGATGTCAGCGACGTCGTCGGCGACTGGACCCTGATCCGTCCTGAGCACCTGACACGCCGCGTGCAGGTCCGCGAGGGCGACATCCTGATCTACCACACCGGCTGGTGGCGGTACTACACCGGGGGCCCCGAGGAGGACGAGATCCGCTACTTCTGCATGCATCCCGGCGGCGGCCGCGAGCTCGCCGAGTGGATCGTGAGCATGAAGCTGCGGTGGTGGGGCTTCGATGCCGGCTCGGCCGATCACCCTATGAACACCAGTATCCGCGATCGACGGCCCGACCTCGCCCGCGAGTACCGGCGCCGCACCGGCCGCGACCCGGCCGAGGAGTTCCCGGAGCGCGACCTGTTCGTCATGCACCACGTGCCGTTTCGCGCCGGCATCGTCCACGTCGAGAACGTGGGAGGCGACATCGCCCGGGTGCTCGACCGCCGGTGCACCATCGGGTGCTTCCCCTGGCGATTCGTCGGCGGCGAGGCGAGCCTCTGCCGCGTGGTGGCGTTCCTCGATGACTAGCGGCCACGGCTTTCGGACGGTCGCGCTCGGGGGGCAGCCCTGGGAGGAGCCGCTGCCGGGCGTCCGCCGCCGGGTGCTTAGCGGCGAGCGGATGACGGTCACCAGCTACCGCTTCGCGCCCGGCGCGCGGTTCCCGCTGCACCGCCATCCCCAGGAGCAGATCGTGGTGGTGCTCGAGGGCGCCATCACCTTCACCTCGCCGGTCGGCGCGGCGCGGCTCGGCGCGGGCGACGCGCTCGTCATCGCGCCCGATGTGCCGCACGAGGCGGCCGCCGGGCCGGACGGCGCCGTCCTGGTGAGCGCGGTGGCCCCCGCCCGTCTCTCGCCTGCGGACGTCACGATGGAGGCGTAGCTCATGCCTATCCGCGTGTTCGACGCCGACGCCGACGGCGTCCCCCTCCCTTTGATCTCACGCCGGGCGCGCCTCGTCGTGTGGCCCGGGGCGGGCGCCGAGGTCGCGTCGATGAATCACGTGGTGCTCGAGCCCGGCGAGGCGAATGTCCCGCACGCCCACGCGGCCTCCGAGGATACGATCGTCGTCCTCGAGGGGCGCGGCGAGGTGCGCGACCTGACCCACGGGCTCATCCTCCCGGTCGAGCCGGAGTGCGTGATCCACGTGCCGGAGGGCGTACGGCACGCGGTGCACGCGCACACGCGGATGGTGAGCGTGGGCGGGCCGTGCCCGCCCGACCGGGCGATGCTGCGGGCGCTGGGGGTGCTGGGGGACGGCACCGGGCAGGGGAGGCCCCGTTGACCGCGCGCACGCGGGTTATACGCATGGTATGAAGACTGCGGTCTCCATCCAAGATGAGGTGTTCGCCGAGGCCGAACGTCTGGCGCGGCGGATGAAACGATCCCGCAGCGAGGTGTACACTCGGGCGTTGGCCGAGTACCTCGCCCGCCACGCGCCCGACCGCGTCACCGAGGCCCTGAATCGTGGGCTGGACGAGATCGGCGAGCAGACCGACAACTTCGTGCGGACGGCGGCACGGCGCGTCCTGGCCGCGCGGTCTGGTGAACGTCGTCCAGGGCGACATATGGTGGGCTGACCTGCCCCCGCCCCGAGGCTCCGGGCCGGGCGTTCGCCGACCGGTCATCATCATCCAGGGGAATGCGCTGAATCGCAGCCGGATCGCGACCATAGTATGTGTCCCACTGACGAGCAACGTCAGATGGGCCGCCGCGCCGGGCAACGTGCTCCTCACACGTGAGACGTCATCCTGGGCCGGTGAGGCGCCGGTAGCCCCGAGATCCTTCGCTAGGTACTCCCCCGCAGCACCGCCGTCGGGTCGGCCGGCCCGTGGCCGCGTCCGACCGGAAGTCCGGCCGCGATCGCGGCCGTGATGAGCTCCTTCGCCCGCGCCACCGCGCCCGGCACGTCCTGACCGCGGGCCAGGTGCGCCGCGATGGCCGCCGAGAAAACGCAGCCCGTCCCGTGGGTGTGCCGCGTCTGCGCGCGGGGCGCGGTGAACTCCTCGAAAGCCGCGCCGTCGAAGAGCACGTCCACGGAACGGTCGCTGTCCTCGAGGTGCCCGCCCTTGACGACCACGCACCGCGGCCCCATGCCGTGGATGGCGCGCGCGGCCTCGCGGGCTTCCGCGAGTGTGCGCACCGGCCGGCCGAGCAGCGCGCCCGCCTCGTGCAGGTTTGGGGTCACGACGAGCGCGGCGGGCAGCAGCACGCGGCGGAGCGCGTCCATCGCGTCGGGTCGCAGCAGCGGCGCGCCGCTCTTGGCGATCATGACCGGGTCCACCACGAGCCGCGCGATCCCCCACCGGCGCACCGCGTCGGTGACCGCCTCGATGGTCGCGGCGCTGGCGAGCATGCCGGTCTTCGCCGCGTCGGTCCCGATGTCGCTCATGATCGCGTCGATCTGCGCGACCACGAACGCGGGCGCGACCTCCACCACGCCGGTGACCCCGGTGGTGTTCTGCGCGGTGAGCGCGGTGACCGCCGAGGTCCCGAAGACGCCGAGCGCGGCAAACGTCTTGAGGTCGGCCTGGATCCCGGCGCCGCCGCCGGAATCCGACCCGGCGATGGTCATCGCCCGCGGAACCGTCATCGCCCGCCCTCCGCCCCGGGCCGGGCGCCGCGTCGTCGGAAGTGCGTCCAGCCGCCTTCGCCGAGCGCGCGCGAGGCGCCGTCCCTGACGATAGTGCACCCCTCCTCCCGCGGCACGAACCGACCGATGACGACCCCGGACGTGTCGGTCTCGCGCTCCAGGCGGCCGAGCACGGCACCCGCGTCGCCGGGCCCGAGAGCGAAAAGGAGCTCGTAGTCCTCGCCGCCGCCGACCGCGAGGTCCAGCGCGTCCAGGCGCGCGGCCGCGGCCGTCGGAAGAACGCACGGGTCCACGGGCAGGCGGGCGGCGTCCACGCGCACCCCTACCCCGCTCGCCTCGCAGATGCGCCCGAGGTCGAGCGCGAGCCCGTCGGAGAGGTCGATCATCGCCCGGACCGCGCGGGTCTCGCCGAGCACTCGGCCGGCGCCCAGGCGCGGCTGCGGCCGGCGTTGCGCCGCCACCGCGCGGGCGGCCAGGGTCGGCTCGACCATGTTCCGGATCATGGTGTTGTCGAGCAGCACCAGGCCGGCCGCGGCGCGACCGAGTGTTCCGGTCACCACCACGAGGTCGCCGACCCGCGCGCCATCGCGCCGCACCAGGCACCCCGGTGCCACGTCGCCCAGCATCGTGACATCCACCACCACGCACTCGGCCTGGGCCAGGTTGCCGCCGATCAGCCCGATGCCACCCGCGGCGACAGCCATGGCGCGCAATCCCGCGTACAGCCCGTCTACCCACACAACCGGGAGGTCGGGAGGCAGCATGAGCGAGACCAGCGCGTGGCGCGGCCTCCCCCCCATCGCCGCGATGTCGCTCGCGTTGATCGCGAGCGCCTTCCATCCCACATCCTCCGGCGTGCTCGTGCGGCGGCGGAAGTGGACGTCCTCCACCAGCGCGTCGGTCGTCACCAGGCTCAGCCGGTCGGCCGGGACGCGGACGGCCGCGGTGTCGTCACCGATGCCGACGACCACGTCCGGTCCCGGGGGCCCCGACGCTTCGGTGATGCGCGCGAGCAGCCCGAGCTCGCCCACGTCCGCCACCCGGGGATCGGGGGCCGCGGTACGACGCGGCCGGGCGCGCGCCCGTCTACTCACGCGCGGCACGCACCGCCTCCGCGATGCGGTGCGCGGCCTCGCGCACGTCGTCGGCGCCGAACACCGCTGCGATGACCGCGACCCCCTGCGCGCCCGCCCGGATGGCTTCGGGGGCATTGTCCGCGGTGATGCCGCCGATCGCCACGATGGGCACGCTCACCGCCGCGCGGATTCGCGCCAGCCCCTCCGGCCCGATCGCCTCGCCCGCGTCCGCCTTGGACGAGGTCGGGAAGACGCTCCCCACCCCCAGGTAGTCGGCGCCGTCGGCCTCGGCCCGCACGGCCTCGTCGACCGTGCCCGCGGACGCGCCCACGATCCGGTCGGGCCCGAGCAGGTGCCGCGCGTCGGAGACCGGCAGGTCGTCGGGGCCGACGTGCACCCCGTCCGCGCCGATCGCCAGCGCGACGTCGGCGCGATCGTTCACGATCAGGGGGACGCCCGCCGGCCCGGTGATCGCGAGCAGCCGCCGGCCGGTGGCGACGACATCGCGCAGCGGCCGGGTCTTGTCCCGCAGCTGGACCATGGTCGCGCCGCCGCGGATGGCCGCGGCCACCAGGTCCTCGAGCGGACGGTCGCGGCCGATCGCGCGGTCGGTGATCACGTAGAGGCTCAGGTCGAACCGCATCACGCCTCCTTCAGGCGCGCGCCGGCGTCGAGGTCGGCCGGCGACAGGTGGAAGAGCGCGTCGAGCAGGGCCGGGACCAACGTCCCGGGGCCGCCCGCGCGCGCAGCCGCGCGTTCGGCCGCAAGCCCGAAGCACGCGAGAGCGGCGGCGGCCGCCAGGGCATAGTCGGTGCCGACCGCGCAGAACGCGGCTGCGACCGCGGTGGCCATACAGCCGCTCCCGGATGTCGCCTCCAGCCATCGGTGGCCGTTCTCGACGACCAGGAGCTTCCCTGCTGCGGCGATGTGGTCGTGCGCCCCGGTGATCGCGGCGACCGTGCCGCGGGCCTGCGCCAGGGCCATCGCCAGCGCCGCACCGTCGAGTTGCTCGGGCGCCACGGTCTCGACCCCGCGCAGGCGAGGCGGCCGCCCCAGCAGGGCCGCGGCCTCGCCGCGGTTCGCGCGGATCACCGCGATGGGCAACTCGTCGAGCAGCGCGGCCGCGGCGGCCCGGCGATACCGCGTGGCGCCGGCGCCGACCGGATCGAAGACCACCGGGACGCTGCGCCGCGCGGCCTCGCGGCCCGCGACACGCATCGCGGCCAGCCGGTCGCGCGTCGGCGTCCCGAGACTCAGCACCAGGGCGTCGGCGCCACAGGCGACCTCGCCGGCTTCCTCGACCGCCAGCGCCATGACCGGTAGTGCGCCGACGGCGCGGGTGGCGCTCGCCACAGCCTGCATCGTCACCAGGTTGGCGATCACGTGGACGAGCGGCCGGCGCGCGCGTAGCGTCTCGAGCAGCGCGGCCGCCCGGCTGGCCGGCGTCACGGCCGCAGTGGCTGCCCCAGCGTCTCGGTCACCCCGGCGCGGGCGAGCGCCTGCAGCAGGACGACCCCGAGCACCGCGCCCGGGATGCTGCTGGCGAGGAACAGCGGGAGCAGTCCGGCCGCGAACGGCTGTGCCGGATCCACCAGCGGGAGCGCGCGGCCCATCATGACCGGCGCGACGAACAGTGCGCCGAGCGTGGCGCCGACCGGCCCGGTCGCCAGGGGCTCGAGCAGACCGACCCACGGCCGCCGCCAGACCTGCGCCGCGAAGCCGACCAGGAGCGCGCCCGGGATCCCGCCGGGGAACGCGAGCAGCGTCCCCACACCGAACAGGTTGCGGAGGATGGCGGCCACGGTGGCCGCGAGCGCGGCGTACCAGGGCCCCAGCAGCACGCCGGCGATGACGTTCGTCATGTGCTGCCAGGGCAGCAGTTTCGCCCCGCCGACCGGGATCGCGCCCGGCACGAACGAGAGCACCACCGGGAGCGCGGCGAGGACGCCGGCCAGCACGAGCTTTCGTGTTGCCATGAATATCACCTCACGATCGAGGATTGGCGCCCCGCGGCTCGTCCAGCGGCCGCACCAGCGTCCGGAGCCGTTCGAGGTCGGCCGGCTGCCCGGCGAGCTGCAGCAGGGTCGCCAGCAGCGAGGGCACCGCCGCGGCCAGTAGAAACGCCGTCAGCAGGTGGCCTCGGGTGAAGCCAGGGTCGGGGAAGAACAGCGCGCCCGCGGCGATACCCGCGAGCGCGCTCGTAGCCGCAGCCCACCCCGCCAGCCGCCGGGCGTACAGCCCCAGGAACGTGGGGGTCGCCGCGGCCACGCACACCAGGTCCGCC
>JAVHMA010000041.1 GCA_031081715.1 Armatimonadota bacterium
CGCTGGAGCGGATCGACGCTTCCGCCCTCTCCACCCAGATCGAGCCCCGCATGCTGGCGGGTCTCCTCACGGTGCTCATCACGGCTCGCGTACAGCTCGCCGCCGCGTGAGATGAAGTAGCCTCGAAGGTATCCGCTTTCGCGGCAGGGCTGCCTGTGAGAAGGTGTGGGGCGGGCTCCCAGCGTTGACGTGCCGTAGCCCAGGGGGATTGGTCAGTGTGTCAGAGCCCGGACGCCAGGACGTACGCCGCGTTCGCCGGTACCGTTCTCATCGGCGGCTCGAACTTCATCGCCGTCAGCTTCAGCAACCGGGAGCTCCCCCCGCTCTTCGGCGCGACGGTGCGATTTGCGCTGGCGACACTGCTCTTTCTCTTGATCGCGCAGGCGTGGCGTGTGCCGCTCGCGCGCGGTCGGGCCGCGGCCGGGCCGGCGCTCTACGGCGCACTCGGCGTCGGCACCGGTTACGCGCTTCTCTACTACGCGTTAATCAGCCTGACCGCCGGGACGACGGCGGTGATCTTGGCCACGGTGCCGCTGTTCACGCTGGTGATGGCCGTGGCGCTGCGGCAGGAGCGGCTCTCCGCGCCCGGGATCGCGGGGGCGGTGCTGGCGGTGGTCGGGATCGCGATCCTGTCGCGAGGCGCACTCGGAGGCGACGCCGGCTGGGCCTACTTCGCGGCGGCGGTCGGCGGGGCTGTCGCGATCGCCGCGTCGAGCGTCGTGGCGAGATCCTGTCGCAACGTGCACCCCGTGAACATGAACGCGATCGGCATGGCGACCGGCGCGATGCTGCTGGCGGTTGGATCGCTCATCCTCCGCGAGCGGTGGGCGCTCCCGCGCGGGCTCGAGGCCATCGCGGCCGTCGGCTATCTGACGACCCTGGGTTCGATCGGCCTGTTTCAGATCTTCCTTTACGTCGTCAACTGGTGGACCACCTCGGCGACGGTCTATGCCATCGCCACCATGCCGGTCGTGACGGTCGTCCTCGGGGCGGCCATGCTCGGAGAGCCCATCACCCCCGAGGTCCTCGTCGGCGGCGCCATCGTGATGGCGGCCGTCTACGTCGACGCGGTCCATGGACCGGGAAGCCCGTCGCGGGTTCGCACGGCAGAGCAGACCAGCCAGGACGTGGAGGCGTCGGGCGGCCGGAGGTGATCCGCATGATCGACGCTGGTCGCCTTCGCCGTCCGCGGGTGGCTGCCGGAGCTTACCCCGAGGCGGCTGCGGTGAGGGGAAGGTAGCGTGGCGATTCGCGTGGTACGGCTGGGGAGTCCGAGGGCGCCCGGCGAGGGCCTGCGCCTTGGCACCGTGCGGCGCCCACCGCGTGGCGTACCGAAGACGGAGTACGCGTCGCGCGACTACTACGACGTCTGGCTGCCCGA
This sequence comes from Armatimonadota bacterium, assembly GCA_031081715.1. GTDB lineage: Bacteria > Sysuimicrobiota > Sysuimicrobiia > Sysuimicrobiales > Humicultoraceae > Fervidifonticultor_A > Fervidifonticultor_A tertius. The sequence continues at coordinate 1,382 of JAVHMA010000041.1, forward strand.
GCTGGCACCGTCGGAGGCCCTGGTCAGGTGGGCGTAGCGTGCCGCGGACGAGCGCGCCTGGCGGACGTTCACTCGGCGGTATCGCGTCGAGATGAGACGGCCGCAGGCCGTGCGCCTGATCGCGCTGCTCGCGGCGCTGTCCCGGCACACCAAGCTCGCCGTAGGCTGTTACTGCGAGGACGAGACGCGCTGTCACCGATGGGTGCTGAAGGCCCTGCTGCAAGCGCACGGGGCCCGGTTCAGCGGCGGCCGCGGCGCCGCGGGTCGGCCCAGTCGCGCAGCCCGTCGCCCATCAGGTTGAAGCCCAGCACGGTCACCGCGATGCCCAGCCCGGGCCACAGCGCCGGGTAGGGCGAGAGGAACATGAAGCTCTGCGCCTCGCGGAGCATCCGGCCCCAGCTTGCCGTCGGGGGCTGCGTCCCCAGGCCCAGGTAGGACAGTGCCGCCTCGATCAGCACCGCGGCGGCCATCGCGAGCGTCGCCTGGATGATGATCGGCCCCATGATGTTCGGGAGGACGTGCCGGAACACGATGCGCCTCCCCGGGGCGCCGAGCGCCCGCGCGGCCTCAACGTAGGGCTGGGCCTTGGCGGTGAGCACCCCGGCGCGCGCCAGGCGCGCGAAGATGGGGACGACGGCGATGCCGACCGCGACCATGGACGAGGTCGCCCCTGGCCGCCACGCGGTCGCCAGCAGCAGGGCCAGCAGCAGCGCCGGGAAGGCGTAGAGCGCGTCGAGGAGCAGCATCGCGGTCCGGTCGAAGAGCCCGCCGGCGAACCCGGCCACGACGCCGATCGTGACACCGGCGCTCAGGCCGATCCCAACCGCGACCAGCCCCACCCAGAGCGCGTTGCGCGCGCCGGCCATCATGCGCGCCAGCAGGTCGCGGCCGAAGTGGTCGGTGCCCAGCGGGTGCGCCGGGGCGGGCGGCCGGAGCCGCTCGAGGAAGTGCGCTGCGTCGGGGTCCTGCGGTAGCCACACCAGGCTCACCGCCGCGACCAGCACGACCAGCGTGACCAGGCCGCCGCCGACACGTAGCCCGGGCGGCAGGCGCGGCGCCGCGCCACGGGCGCTCGCCGGCGTCGTCGCGGGCAGGCGCCTGGATTGAGCGGGCGCGCCGGCCACGCCGTCCTACCTGGACGCGATCCGCGGGTCGAGGAGGCCGTAGGCCAGGTCGGTCAGCAGGTTGAGGCCGACGATCATGGCGGCCAGCACCAGCACCACGCCCTGGACAAGGGTGTAGTCACGGGCCTCGATGCCGGTGAGCACGAGCGATCCAAGGCCCGGCAGGGCGAAGACGGACTCCACGACCACGCCCGCGGTGAGCAACTGCGCGAACTCCAGCCCCAGCACGGTCACGACCGGGATCGCCGCGTTGCGCAGCGCGTGGCCGTAGACGACGCCACGCTCGGCGACACCCTTGGCCCGCGCCGTACGGATGTAGTCCTCGTGCAGCACGTCCAGCAGGCTGCCGCGGACGATGCGGGTCATCAGCGCCGCGCGCGCTAGCGCCAGCGTGACCACCGGCAGCGTCAGGTGGACCAGCGCCGCCCGCGGGTCGCCCCACCCGGGGAAGCCGCCCGAGGGTAGCCAGCGCATCTGGGCGGAGAAAAAGAGGATGAGCATCAGGCCGACCCAGAACGACGGCAGCACGAGCCCGGTCAGCGCGAAACCGCTGACGCCCAGGTCGAGCGGCCGGCCCTCGTGGCGCGCCGCGATCGCGCCGAGCAGGGTGCCGATGAGCCCGGCGGCGAGCATGCTCAGGATGACGAGCGGGAGCGTGACCCCCAGGCGGGCGCGGATGAGCTCGCCGACCGGCCGGCCGTAGCGGATCGACGTGCCCAGGTCGGCGCGGGCGACACGGCCGAGCCACTCGACGTAACGCCGCACCGGCGGCCGGTCGAGCCCGAGCGTGCGCCGGAGGGCCCCGAGGGCGTCGGGCGACGCCTCGAGGCCCAGGATTGTCTGCGCCGGGTCACCCGGCACCAGCAGCAGCGCCGAGAACACCAGGACTGTGGCCAGCAGCAACGTCAGGACGGCGCCCCCCAGACGCTGCGCGACGAACGGCGCCATCAGCGCGCCAGGAACACCTCCGTGACGTTCATGCTCGGCGTGGGCTGGTCGGTCCACCAGCCGTTCACCGCGCGCCGCATGGCCGCAATGTAGGGCGCGTTCATCACCCAGACGTTCACGGCGTCGTCCGCGAGCAGCCGCTGGAGGTCCTTCATGAGGTTGCAGGCTCGCTCCGGATGGTTGAGGCGCTGGTAGTCGGCCAGCAGCTGCGCGAAGCGCGGGTTGTCGTAGCGGAAGTAGTAGTTGGGGTTGGCGTAGATCTCGATGTCGTTGGGCTCGGAGTGGCCGATGATGGTCATCTGATAGTCCGCGCCGCGGAAGACGCGCGAGAGCCACGTGGCCCACTCGACGACCTCGAGGCGCGCCTGCACGCCCACCCGCGCGAGCTGCGCGGAGATCGCCTCGCCGATGCGCCGCTCGTAGGGGTACGGTGCCGCCAGAGTGAAGGTGAACGCGAGTGGGCTCGCGGGCCCGTAGCCGGCCTCGGACAGCAGCGCGCGCGCCCGCGCCGCATCCGGCGCGTAGTGGCCCGAGAGGTCCACGTAGCACGACTCGCCGGGCGACCGGTGGCTACCGATCTTGGTCCCGAAGCCCATCATCACCCCGCGGACGATCTCGTCCTTGTTGATCGCGTGCTGCATCGCGCGGCGCACCCGGAGGTCATTGAACGGCGGCCGCGAGTTGTTCATGCCGACGGTGATCTCGGTCGTCGAGGTGCCGGTGATGAGACGGAGGGCGGGGTCGCGCTGAACCGCGAGCGCGTTCTCGGGGATGACACCGTAGCCCATCACGTCGATGTCGCCCGCCCGCAGCGCCGCGAGCTGCGCGTTCTGGTCGGGGAGGAACCGGAACGTGACCCGCTCCAGGTAGGGGCGGCCCTGCACGTAGTAGCGCGCGTGCCGCTCCAGGCGGATGCCGACGCCGCGCTCCCACTGGACGAAGCGGAACGGCCCGGTGCCGACCGGGGCGGTCCGCTGCTCGTCCAAGCGGCCGCTCGGGCCGATCACCGAGTCGGGGCGCGCCAAGTTGATCAGGAACTCGCTGTTGGGCTGGCGCATCCGGAACACGACCGTGTGGGAGGTCGGCGTCTCGATGCGGGTGATGTCTCGGTAGTACTCCGGGTGGGTGTGGCCCGACTGCGGGTTGCGGGCGCGCGTAAACTTGAAGACGACGTCCTCCGCGTCGAACGCGCTGCCGTCGTGGAAGACGACGTTGCGCCGCAGCTCGAACGTGTAGGTGAGCCCGCCTGGCGAGATCGTCCACTTCTCCGCGAGCGCCGGCACGATCTCGCCCTTGGCGTTGAACTTGACCAGACCCTGGAGCACGTTGTCGTAGAGGATGCGGGCGATCTCCTGGGAGGTCGAGGCCGTCGGGTCCAGCACCGGCGGTTCGGCATTGATCGCGATGGTCAGGCTCCCGCCCGGGGTCGGCGTCTGGCCCCACGCGAAGCTACCCACGGCCAGGACGGCTGCCAGGACCAGCCACAAGGTCCTCATGCGCGGTCTCCTCCTTCCATGATCTGCCGGCGCCGGCCTTCGCCGCGCCGGATCGGCCTGATGGTTGATGGTCGGTCACCTGTCATTTTTGCGGTCCCGCGAGCGAACCCTGCCGGTAACCCGGCATCGAGGCAGGAGCCGGGGGCGCCCCTGTTCAACAACGCGCCATGCTGGTCGTCGCGCCCGGGCTAGGAATCGACGAACGGGAGCTGCACGAGACGTTCGTGCGCGCCTCGGGTCCGGGTGGCCAGAACGTCAACAAGGTCGCCACCGCGGTGCAGTTGCGGTTCGACGTCGAGCGCGCCCGCTCACTGCCCGCTGCGGTACGCGCGCGGCTCCGGCGCATCGCCGGCAACCGGATCTCCGCCGCGGGTATCCTCGTCATCGACGCCCGCCGGTTCCGCACGCGCGAGCAGAACCGGCAGGACGCGCGGCAGCGGCTGCGCGCGCTGCTCGAGCGGGCGGCCGTCGCGCCGGCGCCCCGTCGCCCCACGCGCCCGACCGCGGCCGCCCGTCAGCGGCGGCTCGACGCGAAGCGCCGGCGCGCCGGGGTCAAGGTGCTGCGCGCGTCCAGACCCCAGACGGAGGAGTAGCGCGATGCCCGACAATCGGGAGGTAGTCTTCGAGCGGCGAGCGGCGGGACCGCTGATCATCCGAAGGTGAGGGGCAGAAGATCGTAACCGACGACTACTACGACCTGGGCATGTACACGCGGCCGGTGTCCACGCCCTCGCGCGAGGCGCAGCGCTGGTTCGACCGGGGGCTGCTCTGGTGTTACGGGTTCAACCACGAGGAGGCGGTCCGGTGCTTTGCGCGGGCCGCCGAGGCCGACCCGCGGTGCGCCATGGCCCACTGGGGCATGGCCTACGCCGCCGGCTGCAACTACAACAAGCCGTGGGAGGCCTTTCGCGAAGAGGAGCTGCAGCAGGCGCTGCCCGCGATCCAGGAGGCGCTGGCGAACGCGCAGGCCCGCGCCGACGGGGCCTGGCCGGTCGAGCGGGCGCTGATCGAGGCGCTGCGGCACCGGTATCCGGCTGATGCCGCCGGCCGGCGGGAGTTCGCCGCCTGGAACGACGCGTACGCGGACGCCATGCGCGAGGTCTACGCGCGCTACCGCGACGACCCGGATGTCGCCAGCCTGTTCGCCGAGGCGCTGATCAACCGGACGCCCTGGAAGCTTTGGGATCTCTCCAGCGGCCGGCCGGCCGAGGGCGCGAGCACCCTCGAGGCGGTCGAGGTGCTCGAGCGGGCCATGCGTCAGGCCGAGGACGCCGGGGGCACCCCGCATCCCGGCCTGCTGCACATGTACGTGCATACGATGGAGATGTCACCGCATCCCGAGCGGGCGCTGCGCGCGAGCGACGCCCTGCGCGACCTGGTACCGGATGCCGGCCACCTGCGGCACATGCCCTCGCACATCGACGTGCTCTGCGGGCACTACTACGAGGCGGTGGTCGCCAACAGCCGCGCGATCGAAGCCGACGAGCGTTATCTGGCACGCGAGGGCCCCCTCAACTTCTACACGCTGTACCGGTGTCACAACCACCACTTCAAGCTCTACGCGGCCATGTTCCTCGGGCAGTGTCGCACCGCGCTGCGCGCGGCCCAGGACCTGGCGGCGACGATTCCCGAGCAGCTGCTCCGGGTCGAGCTGCCGCCCATGGCCGACTGGCTCGAAGGGTTCGTGCCAATGAAGATGCACGCGTACGTCCGGTTCGGCAGGTGGGACGAGATCCTGGCCGAGCCGTTCCCCGCCGACCGCGACCTCTACCGCGTGACCACGGCGATGCAACACTACGCACGAGGGATCGCCTACGCGGTCACCGGCCAGATTCCGGAGGCCGAGGCCGAGCGCGAGCGGTTCGTCCAGGCGGTCGCCCGGGTGCCGGAGACGCGCTACGTCTTCAACAACAAGTGCACGGACATCCTGGCGGTCGCCGCCGCGATGCTCGACGGCGAGCTCGAGTACCGGAGGGGCAACGTCGTCCGCGCCTTCGAGCACCTGCGCCGCGCGGTCGTGCTGGACGACACCCTGCCCTACGACGAGCCCTGGGGCTGGATGCAGCCGGCGCGCCATGCGCTCGGCGCGCTCCTGCTGGAGCAGGGCCGCGTGGCCGAGGCCGAGCAGACCTACCGGGACGACCTGGGGCTCAACGACACACTGAGCCGGGCCGCGCAGCATCCGGACAACGTGTGGAGTCTGCACGGCCTGGTCGAGTGCCTCCACCGGCAGCACCGGCACGCCGAGGCCCGGGCCATGGAAGCGCGCCTCGACCTGGCCCGGGCGCGGGCCGACGTGACGATCACCGCGTCGTGCTTCTGCCGCCTCGAGGTCTCCTGATGGCGGGAAGTCAGGCCGACCGCGCCCGGCGGTTCGCAGCCCTGCACCAGGGGCCGGGTGCCTTCGTGATGCCCAACCCGTGGGACGCCGGCTCCGCGCGCATGCTGGCCGCCCTGGGCTTCCAGGCGCTGCCCACGTCGAGCGGCGCGTCGGCCGCGGTGCTCGGGCGCGCGATGGAGCGGACCTGAACCAGACCAACTGCCACCGCGGAGGGTTCCCATGTACCGAACCGACGCCTACGAAGGCATGATCGCGGAGACCACGACGCACCACGGCGCGAACGGCGACGTCATCAACGCCTATCTCGCCCGGCCGCTCGGTCCCGGTCCTTACCCGGCGGTCGTGCTGGCGCACCACCTGCCCGGCTGGGACGAGTGGTATCGCGAGGCGACCCGCAGGTTCGCGCACCACGGCTACGTCGCGCTGTCGCCGAACCTGTACTGCCGCGAGGGACACGGAGCGCCGGACGACGTGGCGGCCAAGGTGCGCGCGGCGGGCGGCTGCGGCGACGACCAGGTCGTCGGCGACCTCGAGGGGGCGATGCGGTCTTTGCGCTCGCTGCCGTACGTCAACGGGAAAGTGGCGGTCTTCGGCACGTGCTCGGGCGGCCGGCATGCCTACCTGGCGGCGTGTCGCGTGCGAGGGTTCGACGCGGCGATCGACTGCTGGGGCGGCCGCGTGGTGATGACGAAGGAAGAACTGACCCCCAAGCAGCCGGTGGCGCCTATCGACTACACGAAAGATCTCTCCTGCCCGCTCCTCGGCTTGTTCGGAGAGGAAGACAAGAGCCCGTCGCCGGAGCAGGTGGCGCGGCATGAAGAAGAGTTGAAGCGCCACGGCAAGACCTATGAGTTCCACATGTACCCCGGTGCCGGGCACGGCTTCTTCTACTACGACCGGCCGGCGTACCGGCCGCAGCAGGCGGTGGACGGCTGGCAGAAGGTCTTCGCGTTCCTGCGGCGCCACCTCGGCTAGCGCGACGACGGAGGAAACCCCTATGTGCACGATGATCGCACGGCAGATCCCGGTGGAAGGGAGCGCGCGAGGCGCCCCCGGGTGGCTCGGCATCAAGCAGGCGAACGTGTCCTACGACCATCCGTTCCACCTGCCGTTCGAGCACACGCTCAACCTGGACTTTGTGGACGAGGCCCTGGGGCCGGGCGCCCGGGTCGCGGTGGAGCTCACCGGCGAGTCGGCGCGCCGCCTGGCCGAGACGATCCTGAGTGTACTCGCGCAGGCCGAAGCCGGCGGGTATCTGGAGGAACCGGCACCCGCGGGCCGGTAGCGGCGGGGTCCGACGTCCGAAGTCTGTTCGCCCCTTGACTATCGAACATACGTTCGTATAATCAGGGTACCATCATTACACAGCACCTGCGAGGCCGCTGTGACGCTGGTACCTCTGCGTACTCCACTCGCTGAGCTCCAACCCCGGTCCATCCCCTGGGGGTTCGAGATGGCAGCGGGACGCTTGGTGGAGGTTACCGGGAGGGAAGACACCGCGGCTCTGACCATGGCCGTCCGGCTCATCCTCGACGCCCAGCGGGCGGGCGAGCAGGCGGCCTGGATCGCTCCATCCGAGGGGCTCTTTTTCCCACCCGATCTCGTCGCGAACGGCGTCGACCTGCGCGCGCTCGTCGTGGTGTGCGTCCCTGACGGTACCGCCGGCGCGCGCGCCGCGGACCGGCTGGTCCGGTCGGGCTCGTTCGGCGCGGTGGTCGTCGACGTCGGGCCGGTCCCGCGCATCCCGCCCCCGCTGCTTGCGCGGCTGGCGTCCCTCGCGCAGCGCCATCACACCGCGCTGGTCTTCCTGACACAGGGCGGCGTCCCGGGACATCCCGGCGCGCCGTCCGTCAACACGGCACACGACGGCGCGTCCTCCCTCGGCTCGCTTATTTCGCTGCGCGTGCGGGCTCGCCGGCAGCGCATCGCCGCTGGCCGGTTCCGCTGCTGGCTCGAGGTGCTCAAGGACAAGCGGCGAGGCCCGACGTGGCGGTACGACGAGGTGTGCCGTGGAGCGCCTGGCATGCGTTGACGTCCCGGCGCTGCCGCTGCAGATCACGCTGCGGGCCCATCCAGACTGGCGGCCGCACCCGGTCGCGGTCGTGGCCGAGGACCGACCGCAGAGCCCGATCCTGTGGGTCAACGGCCGTGCCCGGAAGTCCGGCGTCACGCCGGGGATGAGCTACGCGCCAGCTCTGGCGCTGGCGCCGGACCTGCGCGCGGCGCCGCTAGAGCCTGCGCGCGTCGCGGAGACGGTCGAGGCGCTGGCCGCGCGGCTGCGCGCGCTGGCGCCCGGGGTCGAGGCGTCATCCGAGGAGCCGGGGGTCTTCTGGGCGGACGTCTCCGGGCTTGGGCGCCTCTACGTCTCGTGGGATACCTGGGCCGAGGCTGTGCGGGCCGACCTAGCCGGTGCCGGGGTTACCGCGGTCGTGGTCGTCGGCTTCACGCGCTTCGGGACGTATGCGGTCGCCCGGATCGCGCGCGGCGTGCGCACCTTCGCCGATCCGCGCGAGGAGCGCGATGCGGCCGGCCGCATCGCGCTCGCCCGTCTGGGCACGGTCCCTCCGCAGGCGCTCGAGGCGCTGCGCCAGCTCGGCGTGCGCACGGTGGACGCGCTGCTGCGCCTGCCCGCCGCCGGGCTGCTCGAGCGGTTCGGCCCCGAGCTGTACCGATTCCATCGCCTGGCCGCCGGCGACCTGTGGCGTCCGTTACAGCCGCAGGTACCGTCCGACCCGGTGCGACGCTCGATGCTACTGGACGCTCCCGAGCGCCACACGAGCGGGGTGCTCTTCCTGGTCAAGCGGCTGCTGCACCCCATGCTGACCGCGCTCGCGTCCCGCGGCCAGGCGCTGGCGGCGCTGGAGGTGCGGCTGCGACCGGAGGGGCAACCGTGGCGCGCCGAGGCGGTCCGGCCCGCCGCGCCCACGCTCGATGCGGCGCAGGTCCTCGATCTGGTGCGCCTGCGACTGGAGGGGATCGGATTCGCGGCCGGCGTGGTCGAGATCGAACTGGAAGCGACCGGACATCCGGCCGCGCCCGAGCAGATCCACCTGTTCACCGAGCACCAGCAGCGCGACCTCGCCGCCGGGAACCGCGCGCTCGCCCGGCTGCGGGCGGAGCTCGGCGACGACGCCGTGGTGCGTGCCGTGCCGCGGGGCGGGCACCTGCCCGAGGCCCGCTTCGGGTGGGAGCGGATGGAACGGCTTCAGGTGGCGCGGCCGCACCCAGTGGAGGAGCCGGCCCTCGTCCGCCGCGTCTACGCGCGGCCGCAGGCGCTGCCGCCGGCGCCGCGCCCGAACCACGACGACGGCTGGCTCATCTCCGGCGCAGGACGCGGCGCGGTGGCCGATCAGGCGGGGCCCTACATCTTCTCCGGCGGCTGGTGGGTGCGCGAGGTGCGCCGCGACTACTACTTCGTCGAGACGCGCCGGGGGGAGGTGCTGTGGGTGTACTACGACCGCCGGCGGCGGGGCTGGTACCTGCACGGGCGGGTGGAGTGAGCCGTCATGATTGTTGTGCCTTCGAACACTGCGGTGCTGGTAGCCGATAGCCGGAGTGGGGGAGGGATCCTGGTCTGGCGCCGACCACGCTGCTACACTGAGAGGCATCTACAGAGACGAGGTTGCGCGTCATGGCAACCGAGGCCCGACTCACAGCCCAGGATCTCCTCCGATTCGGAAACGACGGCGTCCGTCGAGAGCTGGTCGATGGCAAGGTCATCGAGATGCCGCCGCACGGAGGAGCACACGGGAAGATCGCCGGGAAACTGTACCGGAAACTGGACGAGTATCTGGAACAAGCCGGCGGCGGAGAGGCTATGGTCGGTGACGTCGGGTTCGTGCTGCGTGTGCCCGGCGATCCCGAGCGGGTGCGCGCTCCCGACGTTGCCCTGGTTGCGAGGGAGCGGCTCCCGGGAGGCCGCCTGCCCGAGGGATTCATCTCGGGCGCGCCGGATCTTGCGGTTGAGGTGCTCTCGCCGTCAGATAGCACGCTCGACGTCCAGCAGCGGGTGCGCGACTATCTGGACGCCGGGGCTCGCCTGGTCTGGCTGGTGGCCCCGCAGGCCCGCACGGTGACGGTCTACCGTGCTGACGGCTCGGCGCGCCTCCTTCGCGATCAGGACGTCCTCGACGGCGAAGACGTCCTGCCGGGTCTGGTCATCCTCCTCTCCGACGTGTTGGGCGGCTGACCCCACAGGTTTCCGGCCGGGAGCCGCAGGGTGAGCTACATCCCCCTGTGGTGCAAGTCCGGCTTCTCGTTCCACGAGGGCGCCTCGCAGCCGGAAGAGCTCGTCGAGGAGGCCCACCGGCTCGGCCTGCCGGCGGTCGCGATCACCGACCGCGACGGTGTCTACGGCATCGTCGAGGCCCACCTGAAGGCGCGCGAGCTGGGCGTGCAGCTTCTCGTCGGCGCCGAGGTGACGATCACCGACGGCTCAATGCTCGTGCTGCTGGCCGCCGACCGCGCCGGGTATGCCAACCTCTGCCGGTTGCTGACCGCGGGCCGGCTGCGCTCGCCGAAGGGAGAGAGCGCCGTCACCTGGGAGGAGGTCTGCGCGCACGCGGGCGGCCTGATCGCGCTGTGGGGCGGTGAGCGAAGCCTGCTGGCGGCGGAAGCGGGAGCCGGCGCGCGGGACCCTGATGCTGTCGCCCCGCGGCTCCGCGAGGCCTTCGGCGACGCCCTGTACGCCATGGCCGCGCGGCACCGGCGCGAGGACGAGGTCGCGGCCGAGGCGCGGCTGCGCGCGCGGGCGGCGCGCCACGGGCTGCCGGTGGTCGCCGCGGTCGAGGTGCTCTACCACACGCCGGCGCGCCGGCCGCTGCAGGACGTGCTCGCGTGCATTCGTCGCGGAACCACGCTGGCCGCGGCCGGCCGGAGCCTCAAGCCCAACGGCGAGCACGACCTGAAGAGCCCAGTCGCGTTTGCGGCGTTGTTCGACGACGACGCGCGCGCCGTGGCCCTCACGCGCGAGATCGCCGCGCGCTGCGCCTTCTCGCTCGGCGAGCTGCGCTACCGGTATCCCTCCGAGCACCTCCCCGACGGGAAGACGTCGGCGCAGTGGCTGCGCGAGTGCACCTTCGCCGGCGCGCGGGAGCGGTACGGCGATGTCGTCCCTCCCGAGGTCGTCGCCCAGCTCGAGCGCGAGCTGGCGCTCATCGAGGAGCTCGACTACGGCGGGTACTTCCTCACGATGCACGAGATCGTACGGTTCTGCCGCGCGCGAGGGATTCTCTGCCAGGGCCGGGGCTCGGCGGCGAACTCCGCGGTCTGCTACTGTCTCGGGGTTACCGCGGTGGACCCGGTGCGGATGGGCCTGCTTTTCGAGCGGTTCCTCTCCCGCGAACGCGCCGAGCCGCCGGACATCGACCTGGACATCGAGCACGTCCGGCGCGAGGAGGTCATCCAGTGGATGTACCGGCGGTACGGCCGCGACCGGGCCGCGATGGTGGCCAACGTCATTCGCTACCGCGTCCGCTCGGCGCTGCGCGACGTCGGGAAGGTGCTCGGGATGTCGCCCACGGCGCTCGACCGCCTGGCGAAGATGCACTCGCACTACGGCGCCGTCGCGCCGGAGGTCCTGCGCGAGGCCGGCCTCGACCCCGAGGCGCCCCTGCACCGGCACCTGGTCCGCCTGTCGGATGAGATCCTCGACTTTCCCCGCCACCTGTCGATCCACCCGGGCGGGTTCCTGCTCGGCCACGAGCCGGTCTCCACGCTCGTGCCGATCGAGAACGCCACCATGCCAGGCCGGACCGTCATCCAGTGGGACAAGGACAGCGTGGAAGGCGTCGGGTTGTTCAAGGTGGACCTGCTCGGGCTGGGCGCGCTCACGCAGCTCCACCTGGCGTTCGACCTGCTGCGCGCGCACCGCGGGATCGACCTCTCGATGGCGACCATCCCACCGGACGACGCCGCGACCTTCGATGGGATCTGCCGCGCGGATACGGTCGGGGTCTTCCAGATCGAGAGCCGGGCGCAGATGGCGATGCTCCCGCGGCTGCGGCCGCGCTCGTACTACGACCTGGTCGTGGAGGTCAGCATCGTCCGGCCGGGGCCGATCGTGGGCGGCATGGTGCATCCGTACCTTCGGCGGCGGAACGGGATCGAGCCCATAGTTCACCCGCACCCGTCGCTCGAGCCGGTCCTGGCCAAGACGCTGGGGGTACCGTTGTTCCAGGAGCAGGTGATCCGGCTGGCCATGGCTGCCGCGGACTACACGCCCGGGGAGGCCGACCAGCTTCGCCGCGACATGGCGGCGTGGCGGCGCTCGGGCCGGATCGACCGGCACCGCGACCGGCTGATCGCGCGGATGGAGGCGAAGGGGATCGCGCCCGAGTTCGCGGCGCGGGTGTTCGAGCAGATCCGGGGGTTTGGGGAGTACGGATTCCCCGAGTGTGTCGTGGGCGCGACGCGGGTCGTCGACGCGACCACCGGACGGTGGGTAACGATCGATGATGTCATGCAGGGGCGCACGGTGCTGACCGCGACCCTCGTATGCGACGATGAACTGCGGATCCGCGCGCGGCGGGTGCTGCGGGTCACGTCGAGCGGGCGGCGGCCGGTCTTCCGGGTGTGGACGGCGCTCGGGCGATCCATCGTGGCCACGGCCGAGCATCCGGTCTTCACCATGAACGGCTGGCGCCCGCTCGAAACGTTGCGTCCCGGCGAGCATCTCGCCGCGGCGCGCCGCTTGCCGGTCGTGGGGCGCCGGCGGTGGCCGCGGCACGTGCTCGTCGTGCTGGCGGACCTCCTGGCTAAAGGCCATCTGTGCCATCCGACGACGCTGTACTTCTACACGGCGAACCCGCGACACAGGGACGAGTACATCCGTTGCGTGGAGCGCTTTCCGAACACGCGCGCCACGGTCGCCAGGCACCGAAGCACCTACAGCGTCCATGTGCGACGGGTGGACTCCACCCGTCCGGCCGGTGTGCTGGAGTGGGCACGCCGCCTTGGCCTGTTGGGCGCAGGGGCAGCGGCCAAACGCATTCCTGACGAGGTGTTCGAGCTGCACCGTGCCGATCTCGCGTTTCTGCTCGCCCGGCTGTGGGAAGGAGACGGCCATCTGTCCGCGGCCCGGCATGCCAGTTACGATACCGCGTCCCGTGAGCTGGCCACGCAGATCCAGCACCTTCTGCTGCGGTTAGGGATCGTTGCACGCGTCTCTCAGCGTACGCGTCCGTCTCGAGACCGGGCGGCGAGAGGGTTCACGGTGACGGTCACCGGAAACGGAAATCTGACTCGCTTCTATCTGCTGGTCGCACGGTACTTCCTCGATCCGGCACGCCGGCGGGCGGCCCGTGCCCTTGTGCTCCCCTCGAACGGTTCGAAGAAGATGTCGGCTTCCCGAAGGGCTGACGCCTCTGGTCCAGGCCGAATGTCGCGGGATCTCATTCCTGCCGCCGTGAGAGAGATCATTCGACGCGAGCGTGAGCGCCTCGGTCTGCCCTGGGAGGAGATCAGGCGGGCGACCGGTCTTGGGATGCGCGAGATTCAGGGACAGGGTTCGACGAAGATTGGGTTCCGCCGCCGGGTCATCGCCCGGCTTGGACGGTGCTTGGGCTCGCGAGACCTCATGCGCCTGGCAACGTCCGATATCTACTGGGACCGCGTAGTCGCCGTCGAGCCGCTCGGAATGCAGGATACCTACGACCTGCACGTCGAGGGTGACCATAACTTCTTGGCCAACGATCTCGTCGTCCACAATTCGCATGCCGCCAGCTTCGCGCTCGTGGCCTATGCCTCTGCGTACCTGAAGTGCCATTACCACGCCGAGTTCACCTGCGCGCTGCTCAACGCCCAACCTACGGGGTTCTACGCGCCCTCAACGCTCGTCGAGGACGCCCGCCGGCACGGGGTGGAGGTGCGGCCGATCGACGTCCGGGCGAGCGCGTGGGACTGCACGCTCGAGGCGCATCCCGCCAGCCCGTGGCGGTTCGCAGTCCGGATGGGGCTACGCTACGTGAAGGGGCTCGGCGAGGCCGACGGCCGGCGTGTGGAGGCGGCACGCGCCCGGGTGCCGTTCGGGTCGCTCGATGACTTCGTCCGTCGCACCGGTCTCGACGCCGGCGCGCTCGCCGCGCTGGCACAGGTGGGCGCTTTCGAAGGGCTGGGCGCAAGCCGGCGCGAGGCCCTCTGGCAGGTGCGCGCGCTCGTCGGGCGCCGGGAGATGGTCCTGCCGGTCGAGATCGAGGAGGCGCCCCCGGCGTTCGACGGTCTGAGCGCGCTCGAGACGATCGCCTGGGACTACGATGTCTCCGCGCACAGTGTCCGCGGGCACCCGCTGGAGCCGCTGCGGGACCAGCTCGCGGCCGCAGGACTGCCAGACGCCCAGACTGTGGCAGCGATGGCCGACGGCGAGCCCGTGCGCTACGCGGGCCTGGTGATCTGCCGGCAGACGCCCGGCACCGCGTCCGGGGTCACCTTCATGACCCTCGAGGACGAGACCGGGTTCGTGAACCTGGTGGTGTGGCCTGCGGTGTTCGAGCGCCACGCCCGGCTGGCGACCTCGGCGCCGCTGCTCGGCGTGACCGGCCGGCTGCAGAAGCATGACGGCGTGGTGCACGTCGTCGTGCAGGCGATGTGGAGGCCGATGGTGAACACCCAGCCGCCGGCGGTCACGAGCCGGGATTTCCGGTGAGCGGCAGGCCGCGAGGAGGCGGAGGGCGCGAGGTGACGACGGGCGCCCGGTCGTCCAGCAACGAGAAGGCGGCGGCGCGGGCCGCGGCAAACGGGTCCCGGGCGCCGGTGGGGTCCTTCGAGGAGGCCGCGCGCGTCGGGGTACTGCTGCGGTTCCTGCCGCCGTGGGTGCGGCTGCTCTCGGTGCTGGGGACGCCGTTCTTCGACCTGTATCTCGTCCGTCAGGGAGGGGGCGCGTGATGGATCAGGCAACGCCGGGCCTTGCGGCCCGCCGGGAGGTCGCCACGCTCGCCGGCGGGTGCTTCTGGTGTCTGGAAGCGGTGTTCGATCAGGTGCAAGGGGTGGAGGACGTCGTCTCCGGGTACGCGGGCGGCGTCGTGCCCAACCCGACCTATCAGCAGGTCTGCACGGGCACGACCGGGCACGCCGAGGTCGTGCAGGTGACGTTCGATCCGGACGTGATCTCCTACCGCGACCTGCTGGAGATCTTCTTCTCGATCCACGATCCGACGACGCTCAACCGCCAGGGCGAGGATGTCGGGACGCAGTACCGGTCGGCCATCTTCTACCACTCGCCCGAGCAGAAGGCCGTCGCGGAACGGGTCATCGCGGACCTCACCGCCGCACGCACCTGGCCCGATCCGATCGTGACCGAGGTGACCCCCGCCGGGGCGTTCTACCCGGCCGAGGCCTACCACCAGGAGTACTTCGTTCGAAACGGTGGACAGCCGTACTGCCGGCTGGTGGTCGCGCCCAAGGTCGCCAAGTTCCGCAAGCAGCACCAGGCGCGGCTGAAGGACGCCGCCGGCGTGCCGCGGTAGCCCGCCGCGTCCCGATCGCGAGGAGGTCCGCATGACCGTCGCCCCGCCGCCCCGTAGTGCCGCGCCGCGCGAGGCGACCTGGGACGTAACCAGCATCTTCCCGATGCTCGACGCCGGGTCTGCTGGCGACGTGGCGGGGCCCACGCCGTGACCGCGGACGCTATCCAGGACCACTACCCCGATGACCTCAGTCACTGCTACGGCTGTGGCCGGTTGAACCCCGAGGGGCTGCACCTCAAGAGCCGGTGGGACGGCGAGGAGACCGTGGCGGAGTTCCTGCCCCGACCGTACCACATCGCGATCCCCGGCTACGTCTACGGCGGGCTCATCGCGTCGCTCATCGACTGTCATGGCACCGGGACCGCGGCGGCGGCGGCTTACCGGGCCGCCGGCCGAGAGCCTGGCTCCGAGCCGGTGCTGCGGTTCGTGACGGCCGCGCTCCGCGTGGACTACCTCCGGCCAACCCCGCTCGGCGTGCCGCTGGAGATCCGCGGGCGCGTGGCCGAGATGCGCGGCCGGAAGGTGGTCGTGCAGACGACCGTGGCCGCGGGCGGCGAGGTCTGCGCGCGCGGCGAAGTCGTCGCCGTACAGATGCCGGAGCACCTGAGGCCGCGGTGATCGAGCGCTGGCTCCGCGGCACAGTCCTGCGGCTCGTCCAGGGTGACATCACGACCCAGGCCGCGGACGCAATCGTCAACGCGGCGAACAGCGCGCTGGTCGGTGGCGGCGGGGTGGACGGTGCGATCCGCCGGGCCGGCGGCCCCGAGATCGAAGAGGCCTGCGCCCGCATCCGCGCCGAGCGGGGTGGGTGTCCCACCGGTTCGGCGGTGATCACCGCAGCCGGCCGGCTGCCGGCGCGCTATGTGATCCACGCCGTCGGCCCGGTCTGGCGCGGTGGGGCGGCCGGCGAGGCCGACCTCCTCGCCTCGGCCTACCGTGCGAGCCTCGAGCTGGCATCCCGTCACGGGCTACGGACCGTGGCGTTCCCGTCCATCAGCACCGGCGTCTACGGCTACCCCGTCGAACAGGCTGCGCGCGTCGCGCTGCGGGCGGTGGCCGGTGCCCTGCCCCGGCCGCCGATCGAGGAGGTGCGATTCGTGCTGTTCTCCCGGACCGACCTCGACGCCTACGCCCGGGCGTTGCAGGAACTCGGCGCGCCGGGCGCGGAAGAGAACCCTGACCAGACTGCCGGGAGGTGAGGGCCGTGGTCTCCGCCGTGGTGCTGCTCAAGGCGTCGCCCGGGCACGCGCGCCGGGCCGCGATCGCCATCCGGAAGATCCGGGGTGTGCGCGAGGTGCATGTCGTGACCGGGCCGTACGACATCGTCTGCATGACCGAGGCCGGGGACATGGCGGCCCTGGGCGACACCGTGATCACCCGCATCCAGCGGACCCCGGGCATCACCGACTCGCTGACCTGCCTGGTCGTGTGAGCCAGTGGGCTGCGGCCTGCGGGTAGGGTTGACAAAGAGGGCCGTGCTACTATAATGAGGCTTGGCCCGTAGGACAGGGAGGGACTGCGTGCAGCAGCTCAGCGGCTGAACCGAATACGGTCTGTCCGATGAGCGTCCCGGAGGGGAGCTGGCTCATCCCCTCTTTTTTGTGCCCCTGGCCCGGGCGCAGCCTTAAAACCGCCTGCCGGAGATCCGCAGGAACCGCCGCGCGAGCCCGCGTCGGGGCGGCACCTTGACAACCGAAGATGGACGACAGACATCGCGACCCGCGGGTCGAGTCGACCGGCGGGACGTGGATGTGTTGCCAGGCTCTATACAGCTGCTCCTAGAGTAGGGTCCAAGCTACTAAGGGCACACGGTGGATGCCTTGGCGCCAAGGGCCGATGAAGGACGCTGTTGGCGGCGAAAGGGTCGGGGAGGTGCTAAGCAACCTTCGATCCGACCGTCTCCGAATGGGGCAACCCCGCGCGGGTCATGCCGCGCGATCCCGGGCTGAATCCATAGGCACGGGAGGGCAAGCCGGGGAACTGAAACATCTCAGTACCCGGAGGAGGAGAAATCAACCGAGATTCCCCGAGTAGTGGCGAGCGAAAGGGGAAGAGCCCAAACCCCGGGTGCGTGATAGCTTGCGGGCGTTGCACTCGGGGGGTTGTAGGGCGCCGTCGGGCCGGACCGCAATCCGGCCGGGAAGTTACCAATCGTCGGGTTAGCCGAACGGTCCTGGAACGGTCGGCCACAGCGGGTGAGAGCCCCGTAGGCGAAAGCCCGACGACTTCCTCGGCGGTGTCCCTGAGTACCACGGGACACGTGGAACCCCGTGGGAACCCGGGAGGACCACCTTCCAAGGCTAAATACCCTTGGCGACCGATAGCGCACGAGTACCGTGAGGGAAAGGTGAAAAGAACCCCGGGAGGGGAGTGAAATAGAACCTGAAACCGTGTGCCTACAAGCAGTCGGAGGGCTATGCTGGGTCTCCGGACCCGGAACGCCTGACGGCATGCCTATTGAAGAATGAGCCGGCGAGTTGCGGCATGTGGCGAGCTTAAGGGAGCGAATCCTGGAGGCGCAGGGAAACCGAGTCTGAAGAGGGCGCCGTCCCCGGATGGGGAGCCCGCGCAAGCGGGCAGTCGCATGTTGCAGACCCGAAACCGGGTGATCTACCCATGACCAGGGTGAAGCGCGGCTAATCCCGCGTGGAGGCCCGAACCCGCTGGTGTTGAAAAACCATGGGATGAGTTGTGGGTAGGGGTGAAATGCCAATCGAACCCGGAGATAGCTGGTTCTCCCCGAAATGCATTGAGGTGCAGCCCTGATCGCAGCGATACGGTGGTAGAGCACTGGATGGGCTAGGGCGGGAGGACCCGTGCCGAACCCAACCAAACTCCGAATGCCGTGTCGTGGTCGTCAGGAGTGAGACGGCGGGGGATAAGCTTCGTCGTCAAAAGGGAAACAACCCAGACCGCCAGCTAAGGTCCCCGAGTGATGGCTAAGTGGGAAAGGAAGTGGCATCGCTAAGACAGCCAGGAGGTTGGCTCAGAAGCAGCCATCCTTCAAAGAGTGCGTAATAGCTCACTGGTCGAGTGGTGCTGCGCCGAAAATCCAACGGGGCTCAAGCCATCCACCGAAGCTGCGGATCTCGCG
>JAVHMA010000042.1 GCA_031081715.1 Armatimonadota bacterium
CCGCACAGCGACGACGCGAACGGCAGCTCGGCGGCGCGCTCGAGGCCCTCCAGCACCGGCGTGATGACCGCGCCGATCGGGCCGGAGTACACCGACCCGTACGCGTGGCCGCCGACGCGCTCGTAGACCGGACAGGCGTTCAGGCAGGCGCCGCAGCGGATGCAGCGCAGCGCCTCGCGCAGCTCGGGGTCGGCGAGCAGGCGCGTGCGGCCGTTGTCGAGCAGGACGAGGTGGAGCTCGTCGGGGCCGTCGGGCTCGCCGGGGCGTCGCGGCCCCGTGAGCAGCGAGACGTAGACGCTCGCGCGCTGCCCGGTGGCGCTGCGAGGCAGGAGCCGCAGGAGCACGCCGAGGTCGGCGAGCCGCGGGACGACCTTCTCGATCCCCATCACCGCGACGTGCACGCGCGGCCGGCTCACGGTCAGGCGCGCGTTGCCCTCGTTCTCCACCACGACCAGCGTGCCGGTCTCGGCCACGGCGAAGTTCACGCCCGAGATCCCCATGTCGGCGGCCAGGAAGTCCGCGCGCAACCGGCGGCGGGCGAACAGGGCCATCTCTTCCGGCCGCTCGTACCGCGGCGCGCCCAGCTTCGCCGCGAACAGGTCGGCCACCGCGGAGGCGGGCTTGTGCAGGATGGGCGCGACGATGTGGCTGGGCGTCTCGCCCGCAAGCTGGGCGACGTACTCGCCCAGGTCGGTCTCCACCACGCGGACACCCGCGGCCTCGAGCGCGGGGTTCAGGTCGATCTCCTCGGTGGTCATGGACTTGCTCTTCACGGCGAGCCGCACCCCGCGGGCGCGGGCCAGGTCGAGGACGATGCGGCGCGCCTCGGCGGCATCGGCCGCCCAGTGGACGGCGCCGCCGCGCTCGACGATGCGGGACTCCAGGCGCAGCAGGCACTCGTCCAGGGACGCGAGCGCCTCGTCTTTGATCGCGGCGCCGGCTCGCCGCAACGCTTCCCACTCAGGCAGCTCGGCGACCGCCGCGGCGCGCTGCCGCCGGAAGGCGGCGACGGCATCCCCGAGCTGTCGCCGCAGGACCGAATCGGCCGTGGCCCGCGCCACGTTGCCGATCATGTCGATCCGCGCGCCGGGCCCCGCCGCGGGCGCGGGACCTCGGGCGGTCGCGGACTTGCTCACGGCCCGGCACCGCCGGCGAGGACCTCCGCCAGGTGCATCGCCCGCACGCGGCTGCGGCGCCGCTCTAGCCCGCCGGCGATGTGCATCAGGCAGCTCGCGTCGGTCGCGGTCACCACGTCGGCGCCGCTGGCTTCGAGCGCGTCGAGCTTCGTCGCCAGCATCGCACTCGACAGCGTCGCGAACGTGATCGAGAAGAACCCGCCGAACCCACAGCACTCTTCAGCGCCTCCGAGCGGCACCAGCCGCAGGCCGCGCACCGCGCGCAGCAGCCGCAGCGGCTCCTCACGCAGACCGAGCCCGCGCAGTCCGTGGCAGGCGGGATGGTACGCCACGGCGGCGTCGAAGCGCGCACCCAGGTCCGCCACCCCGCGCACGCGCACGAGGTACTCGCTCAGCTCGTAGGTGTGACCCGCGAGGTCCTCGGCGCGCGCGCGCTGCGCCGGCTCGTCGCGGAACAACCGCGGGTACCACTCGCGCACCATCGCCGCGCACGAGCCCGAAGGCGCCACGACCGCATCCGCCGCCGCGAACATATCGAGGTGGCGCCGCGCCAGCGCGCGGGCCTCGTCCCGGAACCCGTCGTTGAACACGGCCTGCCCGCAGCAGGTCTGGCCTTCGGGGAAGACGACGTCGCAGCCCGCGCGCTCGAGCACGCGGGCCGCGGCCTCTCCAACTTGCGGGAACAGCTGATCGACCAGACAGGTAACGAACAGCGCGACGCGCGGCACCGCCCTACAGGCGGGCGGCGGCCGCCCGCGCGGCGTCCCCTTTCGGCAGGCGGACGCCCTCGGCGGTCAGCACCGCCTCCAGCGCGCCGAGCAGCGCCAGCACCCACTTCGGCTGGCAGGAGTAGCCCATGAGCCCGATGCGCCAGATCTGGCCGCGCAGCGGCCCCAGGCCCCCGGCAATCTCGATCGAGTACTCGCGCAGCAGGCGCGTGCGCACCTTCGCGTCGTCCGCGCCCGCGGGGATGCGCACGGTCGTGATCGTCGGCGAGCGGTGGGGTTCGGGAACGAGCAGTTCCAGCCCCATCGCCTCCAGGCCGGCCCACAGCGCCCGGGTCATCCGCCGGTGCCGCTCGACGCGGGCCGGCAGTCCCTCGGCGGCGACCAGGCGCAGCGCCTCGCGCATCGCGTAGACGAGCGAGACCGGCACGGTGTGGTGGTAACCATGCGGCGCACCCCAGTACGTCCACAGGCCTTCCAGGTCGAGGTAGAACGTGGCCGGGCGGAAGCGGCCGCGCGTGCGCGTGTGGACGGTCACCGGCGCCATGCCGGGCGGCGCGCTCAGGCACTTCTGCGAGCCGCTGTAGCAGGCGTCCAGGTCCCACGCGTCGGTGGGCAGGTCGGCTCCGCCGAGCGACGCCACGGCGTCCACCAGGATGGCGGCGTCGTGCGCGTGCGCGACCCGCGCGAGGTCCGCGATCGGGTGCAGCACGCCCGTGGACGTCTCCACGTGCACCGCGGCGACCGTGGTACGCCCGCCGCCGAGCCGCCCGAGCGCCCGCTCCAGGTCGGCGGGATCGATGGGCCGGCCCCACGCGGCCTCGACGCGCACAACTTCGGCGCCGATCCGGCCGCCGATCTCGATCAGCCGGTCGGCGAAGAACCCGGCCGAGCACACGACCAGGCGCTCGCCGGGCTTCACCATGTGGAGTAGCGTCGCCTCCATCCCGGCGGTGCCGGTGCCCGAGACCGCGAGCGTGAGCTCGTTGGCGGTCTGGAAGACCTGGCGCAGCAGCCGCGCGGTCTCCTCCAGCACCGGGAACAGGTCGGGGTCCATGTGCCCGACCATGGGCGCGGCCATCGCCGCGGTGACCTCCGGGGGCACGAGGCTCGGCCCGGGCCCGAGCAGAATGCGCTCGCCCAGCATCAGCGGCTCCCTCCCTCCGCGCCCGGTACCAGGACGCCGGCCGGCGCCGCGGCGACCGCCTCGCGCAAGAACCGCGCCGCGGCCTCGGGCACCACCGGGTTGATGAAGAAGCCCGAGCCCCACTCGAAGCCGGCGACGTGGGTGAGCCGTGGCATGATCTCGATGTGCCAGTGGTAGGCGTGCCGCGCCTGGTAATGGTACGGCGCGGTGTGCACGATGAAGTTATAGGGCGGGTTGCTCAGACAGACGTGCAGCGCCCGAAGCGTCGCCTGGAGCGCTTCCGCGCAGGGCAGCATGTCCGCCTCGGTCATCTCGCCGAACGACGCCGCGTGATCCTTGGGCAGCACCCAGGTCTCGAACGGGAACCGGCCCGCGAACACGGTGATCGCGGCGAACCGGTCGTTCTCGAAGACCACGCGCTCGCGCATCCGCAGCTCCTGCTCCACGATCCGGCAGAAGACGCAGCCGCCGCGCTTGCCGTAAAAGTGCTCGCAGGCCTCGACCTCCTCGGCCACCCGCTTAGGGACGACCGGTAGGGCGATGAGCTGTGAGTGGGGGTGCGACAGCGACGCGCCCGCCGAGCGGCCGTGGTTGCGAAACAGCAGCGCGTACTCGAACCGCGGGTCGTTGTCCAGGTCGCGGTAGCGGGCCAGGTAGCCGCCGATCACCGCGGCCACCTTGGCCGGCGCGAGCAGGCCCAGGTGCGTGTGGTGGTCCGGGGTCTCGATGATGACCTCGTGCGCGCCCACGCCGTCCATGCGGGTGAACAGGCCGACGCCGCTCTTCGCGGTGTCGCCCTCAATGCGCAGCGCTGGGAACTTGTTGGAGACGACGCGGACGTGCCAGCCGGGCCCGTTGACCGCGGTACCGGGCTCGCGCACCGTGAAGATTTCCGGCGGGGTCATGCCCTCGTGGCCGGGGCAGAAGGGGCACCGCGCGACGTCGTTCGTCTCCTCGGGCTGTGGCTTGAAGTCCGTGGGGCGCGCGGCGCGCTCGGTCGCGATGATGACCCAGCGCCCGGAGACGGGGTCGGTTCGGAGCTCAGGCAACGACGGTCACCTCTCTCGGCACGTGCTTTTCAGGATAGCAGATCACCGCCACCGCGCGGCCCGCTCCGCGGTGAGCGCGTAGAGGTCGCGGTAGCGTCCCGCGGCCCGGTCCCACGAGAAGTCAGCCCGCATCCCCACCTGCTGAAGGAACCGCCACAGCCCGGGATCGCGGTAGGCGGCGACCGCCCGGCCCAGCGTCGCGAGCAGCGCCTCGGGTGTGTAGGCGTCGAACACGAACCCGTTGGCCGTTCCCCGCTGCAACGTCTCGGGCGTGACGTCCACGATGCTGTCGGCGAGCCCTCCGGTCCGACGCACGACCGGCACGGTGCCGTAGCGCAGGCTGTAGAGCTGGTTCAGGCCCGAGGGCTCGAACCGCGACGGCATGAGGAACATGTCCGCGCCCGCCTCGATGCGGTGCGCCAGGCCCTCGTCGAACCCGATGGTCACCGCCACCTGCTGCGGCCACCGCGCCGCCGCCGCGCGGAACGCCGCCTCGAGCGAGGGGTCGCCGGTGCCCAGCAGCACGAGCTGGACGCCCATGGCGGCGATCCCCTCCAGCGCCGCGGTCACCAGGTCGAAGCCTTTCTGCGAGACCAGGCGCGCTACGGCGCCGACCAGCGGCGCATAGGCGTGCTCGGGCAGGCCCACCTCCCGCTGCAGGGCGGCCTTGCAGCGGGCCTTGCCGCCGAGATCGTCAGGGCCGTAGCGCGCGGGCAGGTGGACGTCTACCGTGGGGTCCCACTGCGAGTAGTCCACGCCGTTGAGCACGCCGAAGAGGTCGGCCGCGCGCACGCGCAGCAGGCCGTCGAGGCCCATCCCGTACTCCGGGCTCTGGATTTCCCTGGCGTAGGTCTCGCTCACGGTGCTGAGCACGTGCGCCCAGACGAGCCCGGCCTTCATGACGTTGACCTGGCCGTAGAACTCGAGCCCGTCCATGGCGAAGGCCGCCCCGGGCAGCCCGGTCAGCTCGAACTGCGCCGCGGGGAACAGGCCCTGGTAGGCCAGGTTGTGCACGGTGAACATGGTGGGCAGCGGGTCGCGCTCCCATCGCAGGTAGGCCGCCACGAGCGCCGCCTGCCAGTCGTGACAGTGGACCACGTCGGGGGTCCAGGCGTCGCGGCGGACGGCCACCGCGGCCTGGCAGAAGAACGCGAAGCGAGCCAGGTTGTCGTCGTAGTCGCGGCCACCCTCGCCGTAGAGCCCCGGCCGGTCGTACAGCTCGGGCGCGTCCACGAAGTAGACCGGCGTGCCATTGGGCATCGTACCGCGGCGCACCGCCCCGGCAATCGTTCGGCCGCCGACCGGTCGCTCCACCGTCAGCACCGGCTCCAGCCCGTCGCGGGCGATGCCGCGGTAGAGCGGCATGACCACGCGCACGTCGAGCCCTCCCCGGCGCAGGGCCGCCGGCAGCGCCCCGGCCACGTCGGCCAGGCCGCCCGTCTTCGCGAACGGGACGGCCTCGGAGACGCAGAACAGCACCTTCATCGAACGGCACCCCTCACGTCGCGCTCCCCTCTCACTGTGTGCCCACCTTCACCGCGGCGCGGTCACCGCGCCGAGCAACCCCACCCACAGGTCGTTGACGTTTGTGCCTGTCGGGCCGGTCACGATCAAGTCGCCGAGCGCGGCAAAGAACGGGTAGGCGTCGTTAGCCGCCAGCGCCGCCGCAGCGTCGAGGCCGCGCGCGCGCGCCCGCTCGAGCGTCGTGCCGTCGGCCACCGCGCCCGCCGCGTCGGTCGGACCGTCGGTGCCGTCGGTGCCGAAGGCCGCGACCAGCACCTGGGGCAGCCCGTCGAGCGGACCGGCCGCGGCCAGCGCGAACTCCTGGTTACGGCCCCCGCGGCCCGCGCCGCGCACCGTGACCGTGGTCTCTCCGCCCATCAGCACGCACGCGGGCAGCGCGCCCCCGCCCCCCCCGATCCGCAGGTCGCGGAGCAGCGCGCCGAACCGTTGGCCCACCACCCGCGCCTCGCCCTCCACGTCGGTGGCCTCGAGCCGCATCGCGTACCCGAGTGCCTGCGCGCGCTCGACGGCCGCGGCCATGGCCACGGTGATGTCCCCGATCACCACGGCGGAGGTGCGCGCGAAGACCGGATCGCCGGGCTTCGGCGTCTCCGCGGCGCGCCCCGCGGCGCCGCGCTCCAGGTGAGCGCGGACCGCGCCGGGCAGCCGATCGCGCAGGCCGTAGCGGTCCACCGCGGCCAGCGCGTCGCCGAACGTGGTCGGGTCGGGCACGGTAGGCCCGGACGCGATGACGTCGAGCGGGTTGTGCAGGACGTCGGAGAGCACGAGCGCAACGACCGCGGCCGGGGCGGCCAGGCGGGCGAGGCCGCCGCCCTTGACGCGCGAAAGGTGCTTGCGCACCGCGTTCAGCTCGGTGATGGTCGCGCCCGCGCGAAGCAGCAGGTCGGTCGCCTCACCCTTCTCCTCGAGCGTCACCCCCTCGACCGGCAGCGGCAGCAGCGCCGAGCCGCCGCCGGAGAGCAGCACCAGCACCAGGTCGTCCGGCCCGGCCGACGCCGCCACCTCGGCGGCGCGGCGCGCGCCGGCCAGGCCCGCCGCGTCCGGCAGGGGGTGGCCGGCCTCGACCATCGCGATCCGGGAGAGCGGCACGCCGTGGCCGTACTTCGTGACCACGATGCCGCCCGCGATCAGGTCGCCGAGCAACGCCTCGACAGCCGCGGCCATGCGCGCCGACGCCTTCCCCGCGCCGATCACGAAGACGCGCCCACAGGGCGCGAGCGCCACCGACTGGCCGCCCGCGCGCAGGCGGTGGCCGTCGCGGCGCAGCGCACGGTCGATCGCGGCCGCGGGATCGGCCGCGTCCACCGCGGCGCTCAGAATCTGCATCGCGTGGCGGCGGAGCCCGGCGGTCTCGCCGTGGAAGAGCCGGACGTCGACCCTCACCGCACCGCGGACGCGGGTTCCGGGACAGTCGGCGCCGGGCCACCGGCCACCGGCACCGTCCACCACGGCCCGCCGGCGTTCGGCCGGACCGCCTGCACCCAGGCACCGCCCAGCCCCTCGGCGTCGAGCGCCGCGCGCACCACGTCGCGAGCCAGCGGCGCCAGGTTGTTCATCTCGCTCAGGTGGATCAGCGCGACCGCGCGCGTGCCGCCGCGGCACGCCTCGACCGCGACGCGCGCCGCGCCGTCGTTGGAGAGGTGACCCTGCGCGCCGACGATGCGGTTCTTGAGGAACCACGGGTACGCCGAGACCGCCATGAGCCGAAGGTCGTAGTTGGCTTCCACCAGCAGCAGGTCCGCGCCGCGCGCGTGCTCGACGAGCGGGCCGGTCACCTCGCCCAGATCGCATGCGACCGCGACCCGGGCGCCCCGCCACTCGAGGACAAAGCCCACGGGCTCGGCCGCGTCGTGCGACACCGGGAAGGCGGTCACCGTGACCGTGCCGGCGGCGAACGGCCGGCCCGTGCGGAACACCTCGACCGGCGCGCCGGCGAGCTGCGGGCCGGCCGCGCGCAGCGTGGCCTCGTTGGCCAGCACCACGGCGCCGGTGGCGCGGGCCACCGCGGCGGCGCCGCGGAGGTGGTCGTCGTGCTCGTGCGTGGCGAGGACGGCCGTCAGTGCGGCGTCCGGGAGGTCGCGCAAAATCGCTTCGGCGGGCAGGCCCGCGTCCACCAGGACCCGGGTGAGGCCCGCCTCGAGCAGCACGGCGTTGCCGGCGCTGCCACTGCGGAGGACGCGGACGCGGAACGCGGGGTGCGACGAATGCGGCATCGGGACTGGCACCGCCCAGGGAGGTTCGGTGCGCGGCGGGCCGCTCCTGCGGCTGCTAGACTTTCCGGCAGGGTCACTCGTAGCCCAGCTCGGCCAGCCGGTCCTCGTCGATCCCGAAGTAATGCGCGATCTCGTGGACCACGGTGCGCCGAATCTCCTCGCGGATCTCGTCCTCGGTGGCGCACGCCTCCTCGAGCGGCCGCTGGAAGATCGAGATGACATCGGGCAGCGTGTAGGGCGCGAGCGGGCTGCGCTCCGGCAGCGGCGTGCCCAGGTACAGCCCGAACAGCTCGTCGTCCGGCCCCAGCCCGACCGACGCGAGTTGCTCCCGGGTGGGCCGCTCCTCCACCGCCACCTCAACGTTGTCCAGCGCCCCGCGTAGCTCGCCGGGAATGCCGCGCAGGGCCTCCTCGACGAGCGCCTCGAACCGCGCGCGGCTCAGCCGGACCACCACCGGCTCCGTCAGTCCAGCCAGTCGCGCGCGCGGGCCACTGCCTTCCGCCACTCGCGCAGCGCGGCCTCGCGGCGGTCGACATCCCAGGCGGGCTCGAAGGTTCGCTCGGCGCGCCAGAGCCGCCGAAGATCCGCGGTAGAGGCGTAGGCGCCCACCGCGAGGCCGGCGACATACGCGGCGCCCAGCGCCGTGGTCTCGCGCACCGCCGGCCGCACGACCGGCACGCCGAGGATGTCCGCCTGCAGCTGCATGAGGAAATCGTTGGCTGTGGCCCCGCCGTCCACCTTGAGGACCCCGACCGGCTGCCCGCTGTCCGCGGCCATGGCGTCGAGCACCTCGCGGCTCTGGAAGCAGATGGCCTCGAGCGTGGCCCGAACCAGGTGCGCCTTCGTGACATACCGCGTGAGCCCGACGATGGCGCCCCGCGCGCGCATGTCCCAGTACGGCGCGAACAATCCGGAGAACGCGGGCACGAAGTAGACGCCGCCCGCATCCGGCACTGCCCGCGCGAGCGCCTCGGTCTCCGCGGCGCTGCCGATGAGCCCCAGGTTGTCGCGCAGCCACTGGACCGCGGCGCCCGTGATCGCGATCGAGCCCTCGAGCGCGTAGGCGCGCTCAACCCGGCCGCGGCCGTCGAGCGCGTAGGCCGCGGTCGACAGCAGCCCGTGCGCGCTGGGCGCCGGCACCCCGCCCACGTGCTGCAGCAGAAACGAACCGGTGCCGTAGGTGTTCTTCGCCTCACCCGGCGCCAGACAGGCCTGCCCGACGAGCGCGGCCTGCTGGTCGCCCAGGTCGCCGCACACCGGCACCGCGGCGCCGAACGGCCCGTCGGGCCGGGTGTGCCCGTAGGGCTCGGCCGACGACGACGGCGCGATGCGCGGCAGCGCCGCGGCGGGCACGCCGAAGCGCTCGAGCAGCGCCGGGTCCCACGCGAGCGTCGCCAGGTCGCACAGCAGCGTCCGCGAGGCGTTGGTGGGGTCGGTTACGTGGGCGCCGCCGCGCAGGCCGCCGGTCAGGTTCCAGATGAGCCAGGCGTCCACCGTGCCCAACCGCAGGTGGCCGGCTGCGGCGAGCGCGGCCGCCTCGGGGACGTGCGTGAGCAGCCACCGAATCTTCGTCGCGGAGAAGTAGGTGCTGATCGGCAGGCCGGTGCGCGCGCGCACCTCCTCCTCCCACCCGGCCGCGACGAGCGCGCGGCAGTCGGGCTCGGTGCGCGTGTCCTGCCAGACGATCGCGTTGTAGACCGGGGTACCGGTGCGCGCGTCCCACGCGATGACGGTTTCACGCTGGTTGGTGATCCCCGCGGCGAGCACGCGGCCCGCCGGCGCGGCGGCCACCGCCTGGGCGATCACCTCCTGCGTGCGCGCCCAGATCTCCAACGGGTCGTGCTCGACCCACCCGGGCTGCGGGTAGATCTGGCGGTGCTCGCGGTAGGCGGTAGCGGCCGGCACGCCCGCCAGGTCGAAGAGAATGCAGCGCGTACCGGTGGTGCCCTGGTCGATCGCGGCGAGGTAGTCCGACATGACCGGTGCTTCATTCGCCGCGACGCTGCCCGCGGGCCTGCCGCCGGAGGCGGCGCCGAGAGCGCGAGGCAACGTGGGGGGCCGCCCGGGCACGCCAGGGGCCGGGGCCCGCGGGCCCCGGCCCCGTGGTGACGCGCCCTGGCCTACGGCCCGAGCGAGAGCGCGAACGCCGCCGAATCGGCGGCGTCGTAGTCGCTGATGCGGCCGATGCCGTTCGTGTGCCGCGCGCGGACGTACAGGTTGGCCGCGAACGCGCACTTCGTCTCGCCGGCGAGCAGGTCGCCGAAGGTGTGCGACGGGCTCGCGCCGCTGCTCACGTCCGCCGCCGAGGGCGGGTCGTTGGTGACCGGCCCGGTGAGCCCCTGCTTGTAGCTGATCGTGTGGTACCACTGGAACCCGTTGGCGTGGCGCGCGGTATACTGCAGCGCCACCGTGGTCGAGGCGGGCCCGTCCAGGAACTGGCAGTTCAGGTTTGACGGTGCGCCGTTCTTCAGGATCGCCTCGATGTCGCCCGCGCAGCCCAGGTTGTCCACGCGGAACAGGCTCGCGAGCGCGTTGTGCGGCACGACCGACGTGTTGGAGAACGCGGCGTCGATCGGCCCGTCCAGTCGCCGATAGTGGAAGGCGGCGTTGACGTCGTCGGGGCCGGCCGGGTCCACGGAGTTCGTCGGCCGGAGCCGCTTGCCGTCCGCGCGGAAGATATCCACGATGAACAGGTAGCGCCCGTTGGGCATCCTGGGCACGCCCCCGACCTTCTCGTCGGTCTGCACGAACGCGTGCCACTGCCCGCCGAGCCAGGGCCAGACCGGGTCGTGGTAGGGAATCGCATAGAGCCCGGGGGTCGCCGTGTTCAGCGAGACCCACTCGACCTTGACGCCGCCGCTGCCGTCGTCCGCGTACTTGCGCCACGAGACGCTGCCGGTTAGCGTGAACTCCGTGCCGGCGATCGGCGCGCCCGAGGCGTTCACGCGCACGACCCGCGTGCGAAAGTAGACGGCGCCCAGGTCCTTCAGCTTGGGGTGGAACTGGTAGCGCAGGTTGAGGGTCTTGCCCCAGGGCTGGTTGTAGGGACCCGCGGTGACGCTGACCGGGCCGGCGGGCGGCGGGTTGACCAGGCCGTCGTCCGCGGCCAGCGGTCCGGCGAACGAGCGCTCGCCGTTCTGGAGCGTCGAGTGGATGAGCAGGTCGGCCCACGTGTTGCCTACCTGCTCCAGGATCACGAACGGCGTGGGGTGGGCGTCCCAGTCGTGCGGCTGGTCGCAGGTCTCCGCGCCGGGGTCGGCGCGCAGGACGGCCTCCTCGTTCAGCGCGAAGCTCTGTCCCCGCGCCGGGCCGTCGTAGATCACTCGCCAGCCACTCTCACCGAGCTGCGAGACGCGGTAGAGCACCCGCCGTGTGCACCCGGGCGGCGGTGAGCCGAGCAGGAAGCAGACGTCGAAGTGCCCGTCCTCCTGCAGGGTGGTCTCGGCGACCTTCACGGTGGAGCACGCGCAGAGCTTGACCCGCAGGTCCGGGATCGCCTCGATGTAGCGGGCCTGCTGCTCCGGGGTGAGCTGCGCGAGCGCCCGCAGGTGCCGGCTCGCCCACAGCACGGTCTCGACGTCGGGCGCGCCCTCGACCGTGCCCGCGCGCCGCAACGCGCGCAGGGTGGCGTGCTCGAGCGCGCGCGAGGCGACCGCGGCACGGCCGAACGCCCGCTGCCGCAGCGGCGCCGGGTCCGGCCCGGGGCCAGGCCGCGGTCCCGGCCAGGGGTCCGGCTCGGGTTCAGGGATCGGACCGGGCCACGGCCGGAGCCGGTCGCAGTCGAGGATCTCGCAGAGGTCGCGGATCACCACCGGCGGGTCGAGCGGGCCGATCGGCGCGCAGCAACACGTCCGGACGAACACCTCAACCTTGCCGTGGCAGACCGGCGCGCACCGCACCGGCCAGGCCACCAGCGCCTCCGCGCGCGGGTGCACGGACTCCAGCAGCGACTGGAAGCCGCCAGCCCGCGCCTGGAGCACCGCCAGGTCGGGCCGGTCGAACGGAAACCACGGCGGCCGCACCGACCGGCACACCTGCACCCGGCCGCTCACGCACGTTAGGAGGGGGATGAGCGCCTTCCAGGCCGCCGCCGGCAAGCGGTAGACGCCCTCCGCGCGTACCTGCTGGAGGAACGCATCGTAGGCGAACCGTCGCGGCGCGCCGCCGGCCGCCCGCAGCTCCAGCATGTAACCCTTGCCGGCGAGCCCCACGTCGAGCGTGAACTCGCCGGATGCCGACAGCGGAATCCGGGTGCGTTTCCCCGCCGGGTCGACGGCCTCGAGCGTCAGGTCAGGCCGCGGCTCGGCGCCCAGCCCGACCAGCTCGAGCACCGCGCGGACCGCCCCCCGACCACCATCGTCCTTCGATGAACCGCGAGCCATACGCCATTCCCCCTTTGATCTGCGGGCCCAGGATGCCGCGGCCGCGCGAGGCGGACGCGAAGCGGTGCGTCTCCGGCAGGGCAAAGGAGCGGGCGGGACAGGTGGCGGTGCGAGGCGGACTCAGGCGGAGCGAGGACCGACCGGCGGGCGCCGGCGGCGCGAACGACCTCCAGCAAACAGGCGAGCCGGAGAAGGGCTCGCCGTGCGGGCGCACAGCAGACCAGCCTTCCCTTCTTCCGGCAGGCTCAGGCTACCGCGTGGGGCCCGGGCTGTCAAGGCGAACGGGGCGGCCCTACGGCCGTAGCCCGCTGGAGCTCGACGCGCGGCCGGGATCATCAAGGACGAGGAGACCATACTCGCGGTAGTCGTCAATGGCGCCGAAGTGCCCAATTCTTGTCTGCCGAACGGCGGTGCTTCTGCTGCGTGGGCGCCGAGTGGAGCCCTGCGCTGCCTAGCGTCTGGCCAGCGGCAAGCACTTATAGGAGGCGCTCATGTATTACAACGTATGACATGAAAAAGGGGGGCGTTCGGTTTCACTTCGTTCTGGGCAAGACAGTTCCTCGGGCAGTTGGCACCGGCTGCCACGACGCTCTGCCTGGAAACGGATCGGCATCAATGTCAGAGATCTTCCGTTCGTTCTCGCCGTTGGCATCCATCACCCAGAGTTCGTTCCTGCCACTCCTGCCCGTGCTGAACAGAATCTTCGTCCCGTCCGGCGACCAGGACGGGTCATCGCTGTTTCGATGGCTACAGTCCTCGGTCAACTGCTGGCTTCCCGTCCCATCCGAACGGATAACCCAGATCTGGCCGTATTGATTTTCGATTCCCGACCAGAAGGCGATGCGGTCGTCTACCGGCGACCAGGCCGGCGCATTGGCGTCGTTGGCGGTTTCACACACTGCCCCACGGCCGTCCATGTTGACTCGGTTCTCGGTTGTCAAGATTCTCTCATTCGTTCCATCCGAGTTCATGATCCCGATCTCTGGTTGAGGATCTGATCGCGAACTCGGATTCCTGGGCATGATGAACACCATTTCTTTTCCATCCGGAGACCAGGACGGCGCGATTTTCGTAGTGCTGCTTTGCGTGATTTGCCTGACATTGCTCCCATCGGCATTGACAACCCAAATCTGCGCAATCCCTCGATCATCGGGGCGTGAGAAAGCGATTTGTCGGCCGTCCGGCGACCAGTCCGGGGCAGCGCCCTCGACGAGCAATTGCTGGTTTGAGCCGTCGGCGTCCATCACGGCGACCCAGATTCTTTCAGCTCTCTTGGCATTGAACGTAATCCTGCGCCCGTCAGGAGACCAATCGGGACGCCCGTTATCGCCTTCGAAGGTCAACTGCTTCTTGTTCGCGCCGTCGGGGGTGATGGTGAATATCTGAAGCCTGCCGTTGTGATCCCGCAGTGATAGAGCGATCAGGCCATTGCTGACACCCACGGAACCGGTCGAGATGGCAGTGGGTGATGACCCGCAGGCAGAAAGAATGAGCATTGCAAGCAATGCCAAGACCAGAGTGTGCTTCCTGGTTCCCCTGCTTGTTTGGCGGTTGCGCCGCCCAACGTTTGGCTTCACCTGCGCCGCGCAGCGCAGCGGAGCGGCGTCGGCTGCACGCAGGGTTGGGCGGTCTGCCTTCTTACGCGGAGGCTCAGTCTGAAGCATACAGCACTTCTTGTATTCTCTCGCGCTTCTCCCAAACCGACAAATTCTGCGCTCTTGTACTTGGCCGTTGCAAAATGCGCGTCAGATACTTCTTGTTGATAATCGTTACGCCCTTGACCGGGGTAGTACGTTCAACGAAAGCATTCGTAAAGACCACGACAGGCGTAATCCAAATCTCAGCATTGATTGCATTCTGGATTTTGTCTCTGAGCCAATAGGTGTTCTTTAGGGCTTGAGCGATGAAGTTCTTTTCGGGTTCATGCCCATTTACAAGCAATCGCCCATTGGCTATAGATACTCTGCCACCATGCGCTTTTGTCTCAACTAGAAAGACTCCGGCTTGCTTGCTAATGACAATATGGTCAATATTGCCATATGGCGAAGTAATGTCGTGAATAACCAAATAATCTTCGCCAAGACCTTCAAGTAGCGAGCCTATTTTCTCTTCCGCTTTCGCGCCTCGAATCGCTCTGCGCTCCTCCTTCATCATTCTGTTGGCCTTACCTTCCATGTAATCCATTGCGAGCCGAGCGAGGAAAAGCAATCCCAAAATGCCAAATCCACCGATGCCCAAAGCCCTTGAGTTGGAAACCAATACCAACGTCAAGAGGACGGCTCCCGCCATGATTAGGACGAACCATACTCTTGATCTATGTCGCCTCTCGGCCATATCACGGGTAGATCGGCCTGCGCGCTTATTGTGATTGTTCATGGTTGCAAGTATGTGTTGTTGGCTGACACTGGCCTGAGAAAGGCTACCCAACGACCAGCATCAGCGGCGGCGCGCAGCGCCGTCCGCTGCACCCGACCGTTCATCTCATGCCGCTGCCCATTCAGCAGACAGCAGTGCCGCCTGTTCCAGCACCGTCGCCGTCGCCTTCTCTTGCTTGTCCGGCGGGTACCCATACTTCCGCAGGATCCGCTTGACGAGCACGCGCAACTGCGCCCGCACGTTCTCGCGCAGGGTCCAGTCGATCGTGACGTTGCTGCGCACGGTCTCGACCAGCTCGCGGGCGATTGCCCGCAGGATGTCGTCGCCCAGGATCTTGACCGCGCTGTCGTTCGTCTCCAGGGCATCGTAGAACGCCAACTCGTCCTGGGACAGGCCCAGCGCCTCCCCGCGCGCGTTCGCCTGCCGCATCTCTTTCGCCAGTGCGATCAGCTCCTCGATCACCTGCGCGGCTTCGATGGCCCGATTCTGGTAGCGGCGGATCGTCTGCTCCAGCATCTCGGCAAACGACCGGGCCTGAACGACGTTCTTGCGACGCCGAGTGCTGATCTCTCCCTTCAGC
Organism: Armatimonadota bacterium; assembly: GCA_031081715.1. GTDB lineage: Bacteria > Sysuimicrobiota > Sysuimicrobiia > Sysuimicrobiales > Humicultoraceae > Fervidifonticultor_A > Fervidifonticultor_A tertius. Next base: position 15,133 of record JAVHMA010000042.1, read on the forward strand.
AGCTTCCGGAGCAGCTCGACGGCGAGGTTCTTCTGGGGCATGCCCCGCACCTCGGCCAGGAACTCGTCGGAGAGGATCGAGATGTCGGGCTTCTGGAGCCCTGCGGCGGCAAAGATGTCCAGGACTCCTTCGGGGGCGACGGCCCGAGAGATGATCTGGCGGACCGCGTGGTCGAGCTCCGCCTCGGGGCGGGCCTCTCCCGGCGCACGCTTGGCGAGCACGGCCTGGACGGCCTGGAAGAAGGACACGTCGTCGCGGATGCGCAGCGCCTCCTCGTGCGGCACGGCGAGGGCGAAGGCCTGGGACAGCTCCCGCACGGCGCGGATCAAGCGCTCCTTGCCGTTTTCTTGCTTGAGGATGTGCTCCTGGGCGGCGGGGAGCAGCCCCAGGCGCTCCTGGGACGTGCCGGCCGTCCAGCGCGAGCGGTCGAAGCCGTGGAAGAGGCCGCAGCAGACCTCGTACTTCTCTAGCATGACCGCGACCGCCTCGTCCTGATCGAGCGCCGTGCGGCCCGTGCCCCCGCTCTCCGTGTAGGTGGCGAGCGCCGCCTTGAGCTCGTGGGCGAGGCCCAGATAGTCCACGACCAGCCCGCCCGGCTTGTCGCGGAACACCCGGTTGACGCGCGCGATGGCCTGCATCAGGCCGTGAGCGCGCATGGGCTTGTCCACGTACATGGTGTGCAGGCTCGGCGCGTCGAAACCCGTGAGCCACATGTCCCGCACGAGGACGAGCTTGAACGGGTCCCTCGGATCGCGGAAGCGGTTGGCCAGCGCCTCCCGCCGCGGCTTGTTGCGAATGTGGGGCTGCCAGTCCGGGGGATCGGTGGCGGAGCCGGTCATCACGACCTTGATGGCGCCCCGGGCATCGTCATCGTCCGCCCAGTCGGGACGCAGCCTCACCAGCTCGCGGTGCAGCTCCACGCAGATGCGCCGGCTCATGCAGACGATCATCGCCTTGCCGTCCAATGCCTCCAGCCGCTTCTCGAAGTGCTCGACGATGTCCTGAGCGACGAGCTTGAGGCGCTTCTCGGCGCCGACGATGGCCTCGAGCTGCGCCCACTTGGTCTTGAGCTTCTCCTTGCGCTCGACCTCCTCGCCCTCGGTCGCCTCCTCGAAGTCCGGATCGATCTTCGGCCGCTCGGCCTCGTCGAGCGCGAGCTTGGCGAGCCGGCTCTCGTAGTAGATCGGCACCGTCGCACCGTCCGCGACGGCCCGCTGGATGTCGTAGACGCTGATGTAGTCGCCGAAGACCGCGCGGGTGTTGGCGTCGGTCTTCTCGATGGGCGTGCCGGTGAAGCCGATGAACGAGGCGTGCGGCAGGGCGTCGCGCATGTGGCGCGCGAAGCCGTCGATGAAGTCGTACTGGCTGCGGTGCGCCTCGTCGGCGA
>JAVHMA010000006.1 GCA_031081715.1 Armatimonadota bacterium
GCTCTTCCCCGGCAACCCGCGCGGCTCGGTCTCCGAGCAGGTCGCCCACGTCTACTTCCACGAGGTCGTCGCCCGCGCCAACGCCATGATCGACTTCCATGCTGGGGGGGAAGCTGGGTATGAGCGCTACGTCCTCTTCACGGCCGAGCGCGACCCGGCCAACCTCACCGACCTCGAACGCAAGCGCCGCAAACTCGTCGTCGCCTTCGGCCTCGACCAGGCCGCCTTCTTCCCCCCGGATACCTTCGGCGCCAACAAAGCAAAGGAGGCGATCGAGGGGGCCGGGGTCGTCCAGTTCACGCTGGAGTTTGGCGGGGGGACGGGGTGGTTCAAGAACGGCGCCGACAACGTCCGCGACGCCGAACGCGGCATCTGGAACACCCTCAAGGCCCTGCGTATGGTCGACGGCCCCTTCGAGGCCGACGGCCCGCTGTGCACCATCTACAACGCCAGCGTCGTCCTCTGGAAACCTCCCGTCGACGGCCTCTTCATCCGCAAGAAGGGCTTCGGTGAGTTCGTCCGCGCCGGCGACGCCTACGGCATCATCCAGGATCCCTACACCGGCCGTCTCCTCGCCGAGATGCCGACCCCCCGCGACGCCACCGTCATCCCCAGCGGGCGCGAGTGGCCGATCGCCGGAACGACGTCCATCGGGATTCTCGGCACCGTGGATCGCGTGGAGGACCGGCGCACGGCTGATCTGTACGTCTCATTCGAGGGAAGGACAGGCGGCACATGACCAGGACGGTGGGGGACGGCACGCGCAGCGCGACCGCGGTGCTCGGCCACTTCGCGGCCACGCTGCGCTACGAGGGCATACCGGCATCCTCGGTCACCAGGGCCAGGCAGCTTGTCCTCGACACGGTGGGCCTGGCGCTGGGCGGCCAGCGCACACCGCTGGGGCGGGCGCTGGCGGCGTTCGCAGCAGGGCGGCTTCCTGGCGATGAGGCGACCATCATCGGCAGCGAACGGGCTTCCGTGGAGGGGGCGGCGTTCGCCAACGCCGCGACCGCCAAGATCGTCGGCATGGAGGACACGAACCGGGCCTACGGTCACGTCGCTGTGGAGGTGGTGCCCGCGGCGCTGGCGGCCGCGGAGAGCACGCGACGAACTGGCCGAGACTTGATCGCCGCCGTCGTGGCCGGCTACGAGGTATTCGGTCGGGTGGGCCGACAGGTCCGGCAGGCACACTTGGCGCGGGGGATGGACATCAAGGGCACCGTGGGCACGCTCGCCGCTGCGGCGGCCGCGGGCGCCGCCCTGGGCCTGGACAGTGACCGCGTGGGGCACGCCCTGGCCATCGCTGCGTCTCTGGCCGCCGGTCTGGAGACCTACGTCCACGATCCCGAAGAGAGCCACACCGAACACCTGATCGCCGGGTTCGCTGCGCGCCACGGGGTCATGGCCGCCCGCCTGGCCGGATCGGGATTCCGGGGCCCGAAGGGGGCGATCGACGGCCCAGGCGGCTTCGCGAGCGCGTTCGGGGACGGGTTTGGCGAGGGCACGCTGGCCGATCTGGGCGCGCGGTTCGAGATCGAGTCGGCCGGCGTGAAGCCGCATGCCGGGTGCCGTCACGTCCACCAGGCGGTGGACGCCGTGCTGGAGGCACGCCGCCAGGGCGCGATCGACCTCGACCGCGTGGCCCAAATCGACGTCGGCACGTACCGCCACGCGCTCGCGGCGCCGTTCCGAACCACCCTCTCTCCGAACAGCCCGGCCGCTGCTGCCTACAGCCTCCCAGTCGCGACCGCCGTGGCCCTCGTCTTCGGTGGTTTCGCCCCCGAGCATGTCGTGCGCTACACCGACCAGCGCGTGCGGGCGCTCCTGCCGAAGCTGCGGGTGCGCGAGGTCCCCGAGTTTCAGGCCTTCCACCCGCACAAGAACGGGTGTCTCGTGCGGATTACCCTGGACGACGGGCGCGTCAGGGAGGGCCGGGTGGAGTACGCGCGGGGCGAGCCCGAGCACATGCTCACCGACCAAGAGTTCGAAGACAAATTCAGGGCACTCGCGGGTGAGCAGCTCCCGGCCGCGGATGTCGACCGCTGGATAGCCGCGCTCTGGGCGCTGGACGCGGCGGATGATGTGGTCACCGTGGTGGCACCGGGACGCGAGCGCGCTCGTCTTTGAGCGTAACCGCATGTCAACGAAGGAGGTCAGGGAATGAAAGAGATCCATGCACCGCTGAAGGAGTCGCTGATCCGACGCTACCCCGAACCTGTGATCCGCCAGTTCGCCAAGGATCTGGCGCTAGGCCTCGGCGCCAGCGATGAGGAGGCCGACGTCATCAGCGATGGGATCACTACCGCGAGCCTGTGGTGGCATCCTGGCCAGGGACAGGGCCTCGAGAAGTTCTTCCGGTACTACCGCAGGGTCCGGAACGGCGGCTACGTGCCACGGGCAAGGTTGACCTGGGTCGCAGAAGGCCCCGCCTACGCGCTGCTGGAGGCTAACAAGGCCTTCGGCTACCACGCCGCCAACACCGCCATGCGCCGGGCGATCGACCTGGCCGGCCGCGCCGGTATCGGCATCGTGGGCGTCCGCAACAGCAACCACTTCGGCATCGCCGGCTATCACGCCAAGACCGCCGCGGAGGCCGGGTTCATCGGCATCGCGATGACCAACGCCAAGGCCGAGATGGCGCCGTGGGGCGCCAAGACGGCGGTGCTTGGCACGAACCCCTGGGGCTGGGCAGTTCCGCGGCGTGGGGCCTACCCCATCATCCTGGACATGGCGCTCACGATGTCCGGGATCGGCATGATTGCCTGGGCGCATCGCGAGGGCCGCCAGGTGCCCGACGATCTGGCCCTCACCGCCGACGGGCGTCGCACCACGAACCCGGCTGAGCTGCTCGAGGGCAGCACCCAGCTGCCGATCGGGCGCGCCAAAGGCTACGGACTCAGCTTCATGACCGATGTCCTCACCGGCGTGCTGATGGGCGCGAAGTTCGGCCTGTCGGTATTCCAGGACGACACCCACTTCGACGTCGGCCATGTGATGATCGCAGTCAAGATCGACGCATTCATGCCCCGCGACCGATTCTTCGACCGCCTGGAACAGCTCGTCGCGGAAGTCAAGGCAGCCGCCCCCATCACCCCGGGCGACGAGATACTCCTCCCCGGGGAAGCCGAGCAGCGGCGGATGCAGGAGCGTCTGGCGCATGGCATCCCGGTGGATGCGGAGACGGTCGAAAAGCTCCGCCCCATCGCGGCAGACCTGGGCGTCCCCTTTCCCCTGTGAGCACACTCCGACCTGACCAACTCTACGACTGGAGGAGGATGATGAATGCGCACGCCATCGCCTGAGCACCGCGCCGACGTCCAGCGGCGTCTCACCGAGCTAAAGAAGATCATGGCGGCCAACGACATCGGAGCCGTCCTCGGGGTCGCCGGCGGCGCGCCCGGGCAGAACGGGTTCCTGCGGTACTTCACGAACGTTGAGCTGTGGGCCGGACGCGCTTTCTTCATCGTGACGCCGCAGGAGCCCGACCCCCTCGTCGTCATGTGGTCAAACTACGGAGCCGAGTGGGCCAAGCAGATCGCCACGACCCCGCGCGTGGTGAGCACGATACTCGAGAACCGCCCTCCGATGACCCGCGTAGTGGAAGAGTTGAAGAGTGCCGTGAGGCCCGATCAAAAGATCGGCACCCTGAACCTACACACCGTTCTCTCTCTCAACGAACACGTCATGCTGACGCAGGGCCTCCCGGGGGCGGTCTTCCAACCGCTGGACGCCGAGGTGAACGCCGTGCGGCAGATCAAGTCACCGTTCGAGATCGCCGCGATGGAAGAGACCGGGCGGATTCTAGCAGGCGCTCTGGAGCGGTTCGCTGAGGTCGCTCGCCCCGGGACGCTGGCCTGGGAAGCCGCGGCCGAGGCGGAGCGATATGCGAAGGCGCGGGGCTGCTTCTGGGGGCGCTCGAAGTACTCGCTCGACCAGCGCCCGTACACCATCCCGACCCTGCTCGACCGTACGCTGCGCCGCGACGACGTCATCCTATTCGAGCTCGTCTACGCCGGCCCGTTGGGGTACTGGCACGAGATCACGTGCCTGTACTCCTTCGGGCCGTTACCCGACCCCGTGGCCCGGCGTCTGGAAACGTGGGAGCGGGCCGTGGCGGCCGCGGCCGCGGTCGCGAAGCCCGGCCGCCGCTTCGGGGAGATCGGCGACGCGGCCGATCGCGTGTTCGCGGACGCCGGGTATACGATCATCGGGCACCATACCCCCAACTGCCATACCATCGGCACGGACGAGGCCGACGGGGTTACGCCGCCGCCTCCCGATGAGGTGCTGCGCGAGCACATGGTCCTCTCGTTCCACCCATCGACCTGGCTGGAGGGAGACCTAGCCTTCTTGATCTCCGACAACTATGAGGTTACGCCCAACGGTGGTCGCGTGCTCTCGCCGTTGGGACGCCCGTACCGGCAGATCGCCGCATGAAGAGTAGGCGTCAGGAGGTGAACCCAGAACATACGCCAGATCGATCGGGGCGAATGGTGAGACGAGCCAGGAGCGAAACCAAGGGGGGAGCGTGATCGAAGATGGGAGCAGTTCGCCGGATGTGGGTTCGACCGACGGCGATCGCGGCCTGCATCGCCATCGTGCTATCGCTGGGGTTGAGCGGCGCGGCCGCGCAGGCGCCGGCGCCGGTGCGGGGGGGCACCCTCACGCTGTCGTACCCGCCGGGCATACCGCACCTCGATACGAACGCGGTGTCGCAGACGCTGATCACCGAGGTCATCAGTAACATTTACGAGCGTCTCTACGAGCGTGACCACACGGGCCGTGTGCGCCCGCTGCTAGTCCAGCAGGAAACGGTCTCGCCCGATGGCCTCACCGTCACGTGGCGGCTGCACCCGAACATCAGGTTCCATGACGGATCGCCGTTCAACGCCGCGGCCGTCAAGTGGAACTTCGACCGCAAGATCTCGCGACGGCAGATCCAGTACGGTCTGCTACCGTTCAGGAGCATCGAAGTCGTGGACGACCTGACCGTGCGCGTCACGCTCACGCGGCAGGCGCCCAACCTCCAGGCCATCCTGAGCCTGGGCAACCTGGCCATGTACAGCCCAACCTTCACGCAGCGCGTCGGCGACGACGGCATCCGGTTGCAGGCCTCCGGCACCGGCCCCTTCATGGTGGAGGAGTTCCGCCCCAACCAGCTCGTGCGCCTGAAGCGGAACCCGAACTACTGGCGGCCGGGCCTGCCGTACCTGGACGAGATCGTCTATCGCGTCGCCGATGACATCAACACGCGCGCCACTATGCTGGCCGCGGGCGACGTCGACATCGCCCGGGAGATCTCCTATCCCGACGCGGCGCGCTTCAAGACCACACGCGGCATCCGCGTGCTGGAAGCCGTCGGGTCCCGACAGTACTGCATCTACATCAACACACGACGACCGCTCATGAACGACGTGCGGGTGCGACAGGCGCTGAACTACGCGGTGGACAAGGAGAACATCATCCGGACCGTGTTGCTCGGGAACGGCAAGCCGGCCACGGCGTGGCTCTTCGGTCCGGCCGTCAACGGCTACACGAACGCGGGCGGCTACCCCTACAATCCCGAGCGCGCGCGCCAGCTCCTCGACGAGGCCGGCTGGCGGACCGGCCCCGGTGGCGTCCGCTTCAAGGATGGCCAGCCGCTGCGCCCGATCTACATCACGCGCAAGGGCAGTGCGCCGGGCGATTTCGAGATTGCCGAGCTCGTCCAGGGCATGCTGCGCGCCGTTGGCGTGGACGTCCAGCTCGTCGTTGTGGACTCCGCGACCCTGCTGGCGCGCCTGAACGCCCCCGGCGGCCCGCAGATCGAATACGACCTGCTGAACCTAGCCAACAACACTTTCACCGGCGACGCGGAGTACATCATGCTCGGGTTCTACCGCGCCGCGGACTTCCCGCCCAACGGGTTCAACTACTCGCACTACTCGAACCCCCAGGTCGAGCGCCTGATCGAGGACTCGCTCCGCGCCCGCAACCTGGCCGGACGCAACTCCATCTATTACAGCCAGATCATCAAGCAGGTCGTGCAGGACGCACCTGGTATCCTGCTCTTCGACATCGTGATGCAGGCGCCGATGAAGGATACGGTCCAGGGCGTCTACCTCGACCCCGCGTACAACATGTGGCCGGTGAAGTACGCCTGGAAGGAACGCCGGTAGGTCAGGCCGCGGGGCGGGCGCTCGCGCCCGCCCCGCCTCACCCGGCGGCGACCGTCTCGACCGCTCGGCGAAGCCGGTCGGCGACGAGGTCCACGTCCTCCTCTGGCAACCCGGGATAGACGGGCAGCGTGAGAAGCTCGCGGGCGACCTCCTCGGTCCGGGGCAGCGAGCCTCGGGCATACCCCAGGTCGCTAAACGCCGGCGTCAGGTGCGTCGGCGGGATATAGTGCGTGCCGGTGGCGATACCGTCCTCGTACAGCGCCCGGCGCACGGCGTCGCGGCCGCGGACCCTGACCACGACGTTGCGATACACGTGCCGTATGCCGGGAGGATCGTCGGGCAGCCAGACGGCCGCGCCCGCCAGCCCTCGCCGGTAGCGCGTCGCGATCGCCCGGCGCTCGGCGATCATCGTCTCCAGGTGGCGGAGCTTGACGAGCAGCACGGCTGCCTGGATCGTGTCCATGCGCAGATTCCACCCCATGACCTCGGGATGCAATCCCGCGAAGCGGAATCCGGCCGCGGGCGGCGGGTAGGCTGCTGGGTCCTCACCGTACGCCCGCAGCATTCGCGCGCGGCGCGCGAGCTCCGGGTCGTTGGTCGTGATCATGCCGCCCCACCCGAAGGCTCCCAGGACCTTCCCGGGGGCAAAGCTGAAGCAGCCGGCGTCCCCGAGCCCGCCGACCTTGCGGCCGTGGTACATCGCGCCGGTCGCGATGGCCGCATCCTCCACGACCCGCAGCCCGTGCGCGCGGGCCACTGCGAGGATCGGCTCCATGTCTGCCGGCCGGCCGTACATGTGGACCGGGAGGACCGCGCGCGTCCGTGGCGTGATGGCCGCGGCGAGCGCGGCAGGATCCATGGTCAGGCTGTGGGGATCGATATCGACGAGCACCGGGCGCGCGCCGGCGAACCGCACGGCGGCAACGGTGGACAGGTCCGAGTTGGCCACCGTGACGACCTCGTCTCCCTCCCCGATGCCCAGTGCCCGGAGCGCGAGGTGGAGCGCCGCGGTCCCCGAGTGCACGCTAACGCCGAACCGGGTGCCACAGTAGGCCGCGAACGCCTCCTCGAACTCGTAGACCTCTTGCCCGAGCTCGAACCGGCCGTCCTCGATGACCGCGCGCATGGCGGCGTCGAGCTCGTCGCGCAGCCGCTGATTCTGGACGCTCACGTCGTTGAACCGGACGCGCTCTCGCCGAGGCGCCCCTGCACCGTCCATCATGCCATTCCGCCCGGCGTCCCGCTCATCCTCCGCAACCGAGGGTCCATGGCGTCGCGCAGGCCGTCACCGAACACGTTGAAGCCGAAGACCACCAGCATCAGGGCGAGGCCAGGGATCACCATCACGTGCGGCGCCAGGCGCGCCCATTGCAGGCTGTGCTGGAGCATAGCGCCCCACTCGGAAGTCGGCGGCTGCACGCCCAGCCCCAGAAAGCTCAGCGTGGCCGCGGTCATGATCGCGCCCGGAATGAGCAGACTCGTCTGCACGATGATCGGACCCAGGGTGTTGGGTAGGATATGTCGGAAGATAATACTGCGGTCGGGCGCCCCGATGGCGACGGCCGCCTCCACAAACACGCGGTCCTTGACCGACAGCACCAGCCCGTGCGCGAGCCGCACGTACTGCGGGACCTGTACGATAGCGATCGCGACGATGACGTTCTCCAGGCCCTTTCCAAGAATCGACACGATCGTCAGAGCCACGATGATGCCGGGAAACGCCAGCAGCACATCGTTCAGGCGCATGATCGGCCCGTCGAGCGCTCGGTAGTACCCCGCCAGAATGCCAAGCGCCACGCCGACCACCGCACCACACCCTACCGAGGTCAAGGAGATGAGGAGCGACATCCGAGCCCCGTACAGCACCCGGCTCAGCAGGTCCCGCCCCTGGTTGTCGGTCCCCAGCAGGTTCACGCGACTCGGCGGCTGGAGCGTGGCCTGTACATTGATCGCGTTGGGATCGTATGGGGCGAGCCACGGCGCGAGCAGACCAGCGGCCACGAACAGCACGACGATCACGCCGCCGATCGCCGCGAGCCGGTGCAAACGGAAAAAGGCCACGATCGGCCCCCGCGGCACGACACTGGGGCCGGACGGGCGCATACCGCCCTCACCGATAGCGGATCTGGGGGTCGAGGAATCCATAGAGGAGGTCCACGATCAGGTTGACCAGCACGAACGAGGTCGCGAAGAGCAACAGGATGCCCTGAATCAACGGGATGTCCCGCTGCCCGACGGCGGCGACCAGGAGGCGGCCGAGCCCTGGCCACGCGAAGACCTGCTCGATGACGACCGCGCCCCCCAGCATGTAGCCGAACCGCAGGCCGACCACGATCACCACCGGCAGCAGGGCATTGCGCAGGGCGTGGTAGCCCACGACGCGCCACTCCGGCGCGCCCTTGGCTCTCGCCGTCCGCACGTAGTCCTGCCGAATGACCTCCAGCAGCGACGACCGCGTCATGCGCGCGATGAACGCGAGCGAGAACGTCGCCAGGCTAATGGTCGGCATGACGTAGTGTCGCCATGTGTCGTCGCCGGCGCTCGGCAGGATGCGCAAGTTCACGCTGAACAGGTACATCATCAGCAGACCCAACCAGAACACGGGAATCGAGATGCCGAGCAGCGCCACGATGCTCGCCAGGTGATCCCACGCCGAGCCCTGACGCACCGCGGCGACGGTGCCCAGCAGTACCCCCACCACCGTCGCCAGGACAATGCTCGCCACCGAGAGCTTAACGGTGCTCAGGAACGGCGCCGCGAGCTCGAGCGAGACGTCCCGGCGCGTCATGATCGACCGGCCAAGGTCACCCTGGACCAGGCGGCGGAGGTAGCTGGCGTACTGGACGATCACAGGCCGGTCGAGCCCCAGCTCGCGCCGGACGCGCTCGACGACGTCGGGGGTGGCCTCGGGCCCCAGGAACGCCCGCGCCGGATCGCCGGGGATGAGCTGGAAGGCGAAGAACACCGCAGTGACGACGAGGAACAGGACGGGGACGCCGGCCAGCACACGCCTTGCCACGTACGCTGCCACGGATCCCCCTTCCCGCGACTACGCGCCGTCCCGGCTCGCACGTTGGACCGCGAGCCACGCCGGGACGTCCCACCCGCGCTCGCGGATCAACTCGGACAGCGCGTACAGGTCGAAGCGACGCCCCGAGAGGACGCGCTCGGCCGTGCCGGCCAGGTACCCGAAGGCCTCCGCGAACGCCTCAGGGCTGACATACCGGCGTCGCTCCTCATCCGGGAAGGCCGCGAACTCCGCGTCCGTCATCGAAGTCGGCTTGGTCTTCGCCCCGGGCGTGCCCAGCGTCACGATGACTCCGTGCGCCGCGGCCTCCAGCGCCAGCGATCGGAAGAGGCCCTCGACGCCGAACTTGGTTGCACAGTAGGCGGTCTCGAGCGCAAACGGTCGTACGCCGGCGTTCGAGGACATCGCGATCACGTTGCCGCGGCCGCGGCCGACCACAACCGGGTACATGCGCCAGGTCAGGTAGTACGCCGCGACCAGGTTCACCCGGAGGGTGTCCTCCCACACCCCGGTGTCGGTCTCCTCGAACGGCCGGAGGTAGAGGACCGCGGCGTTGTTGACCAGGATGTCTGGCTCTCCCCACTGCCCGCGTACCTCGGCCAGCGCGCGGTCGATCTCGTCGGGCCGGCGGAGGTCGACGCGGACGGGCAAGATGTCGCCGCCCTCATCGCGCACGATTCGGACCGTCGTGTCGAGCTCGTCGCTGAGGTCCATGGCCGCCACGCGGGCTCCCCGGCGCGCGACGCCCAGCGCGGCGCCGCGTCCGATGCCTCGGCCCGCCCCGGTGATCACGGCCACGCGCCCGCGGAGGCCGTCGTCTGGTCGCGGCGACATCATCATCGAAGAGTACGTCTGGAGCAGAGGATTCGCACGGACGTGAGAGCCTCCTGCCGGGAGGCCCGCTCGACGGTGACAGAACTCCAACGAGAAGAGGATGGGACATGATGCGGCGGGTGGGAATCATCGGCGCCGGCCAGGCCAGTCCACCATGCAACGGCCATCACGGCCAGCCGGCGTGCCTCGGTCGCGTGGGTGGCGGATCCCGTGCAGGCGCGGGGTGAAGCCCTGGCCGAGCGCTGCCGAAGCCGGTACGTACCGGACTATCGCACGGCGCTCGCCGACGCAGAGGCCGCGTGCATCTGCGTGCCCCACGCTAACCTGGCGGAGGTCGCGGTGGAGGTCGCGTGCGCTGGGGTCCACCTGTTGCTGGAAAAGCCCATGGCGACGACCCTGGCCGACGCCGACCGGGTGATCGGCGCCGCGCGCGAGCATGCCGTGATCCTGATGGTGGGGTTCGTGCACCGGTTCCGGCCAGAGGCGACCGAGGCTCGCCGGTTGATCGTCGCGGGCGCGATCGGTCGGCCCGTGCTCATCACTGACCATGGATTCGGCGGCGGGCAGGACGCCTGGCCCGCGTGGGTACAGCAAGCGCGGTCGGGGGGCGGCCTGCTGCTCTACTCCGGCGTCCACCGGTTCGATCGGGTCCGTTGGCTGCTCGCGCGCGAGGTGATCGCCGTGCGTGGGACGGTTGCCGCGCTCCTGCCAGGCAGTGATGTCGACTCGTCCTACGGAGCCCTGCTGGATCTGGAAGACCACAGGCGCGCAGTACTGACGCATCATTACCACGCGATCCCTGCACCGCACACCTGGGAGACGGAAATCCACGGTCTGGACGGTCTCATTCGGATCCGTACGGGTGAAGGGCTCGAGGTCTTCACGCGGGAGGGCATCAGACGAGTGTCCTCGGGACCGGACCGGCGGTTCGAGGCCCAGCTCGAGGCCTTCCTGGACGCGATCGACGGCGCGCGGGATCCGCTGTCCTCGGGCGCGGACGGGCGGGCCGCGCTCGCCATCGCACTGGCGGTCGCCCGCGCGCACACGACCGGGGAGACCGTGGCGCTCTCACCACCCCACCAATAGAGGCAGGAGGATGCCGATGCGGATCACGAGAGTACACGCGTGGCACGTACGCATGAGGCGGCGGGTCAGACTCACGACCTCGTACGGCGCCACGGCAGAGTCGGTGACGGTCGTGGCGGCGCTCGACACGGACCAGGGTCTCACCGGGTTCGGCCAAACCACGTCCGCCGCTCCGTGGTACGGCGAGAGCGCGGAGGCGATCATGGCCCAGATCGAGCGGTACCTGGGACCGGCCATCCTCGGCCGGAGCCCGCTAGACATCGAGGCCCTCGTACCCGTGCTAGACCGCGGCCTGCCCGGGGCCCTCTATGCCAAGTCCGCTATCGAGTTCGCCCTCTGGGACCTGAAAGGCAAGGCGCTGGGGGTGCCAGTCTACCAGCTCCTGGGCGGGCGGGCGCAGGAAGGCCTTCACCTGCACGGCTTCGTTCATCACGGCACGGTTGACGAGATGGTGGCCATGACGCATCAGCAGATCAGGGAAGGCTGGGTGATCCTTAAGATGAAGATTGGCATGAACCCAGCCGAGGATGCCGCCCGTTTTGCCGCGGTGCGCGAGGCCGCCGGCGGCCGCGCGGCCTTCCAGCTGGACGGGAATACGGGCTACTCCCTGGGTGACGCGCTGCCCGCGCTGCGTGCGATGGAACGCCTCGGCGGTGTGGCGGTCTTCGAGCAGCCGGTGCGCTCCCTGGATGGGATGGTCCGGCTGGCGCAGGCGCTGGAGACGCCGCTCATGGCCGACGAGCTGCTGAACACGCCCGAAGACGCCTTCCAGATCGCCCGCCGGCGAGCCGCGCACGTCTTCCATATGAAACTGCACAAGTTCGGCGGCCTGCTGCGTGCCAAGCGCATTGCAGCCGTCGCCGAGGCAGCCGGGATCGTTCTCTCCGTGGCTCCCTACACCGACATCGAACTCGCGGCGGCGGCGCACTTCGCCGCATCCACACCGAACGCCACGTGGCCCGCAGGATTCACGCCGATGCACGACTCGATCCTGAGCGACCCGCTCGAGGTCATCGGGCAGCAGGTCAGGCCGCCCGAGCGAGCCGGGCTCGGTGTCGAGGTGGACCTGGCGCGGGTGCGGGCCGCGGCCCGCCAGGCGATCTCGGTGACCGCGTAGGGTCTACGACGCGGGCGGCGGCGCGTCCGCCCACCGCCAGAGCAGCAGGATCGCGAGACCCACGGCCGCACCCGAGGAGATCAGCAGCGGGTATGCCGGATTCGCGCGGTACGCGTACCCGCCTGCGAACGACCCGGCGGCCGCGAGTAGCGCTGATGACATGCCGGCCAGGGAGAACGCCCGGCCCAGAATCGCGGGCGGAGTCCGGGCACCGATCATGGCCTGAGCGAGCGCACTGAGCGGCGCGCGGCACCGCAGGGTCGCCGCTACCGGGAGCAGGACCGTCGGACCGTACACGGTCGCGAGCACGCCGAGCGAGAACACGCCGAGCTGGCCCGCCAGCGCCGGCGCGAGGCCGACGCGATCCGCTAACCGGCCGGCGAGCGGTGTCAGGATTACGGCTCCCACGGCCATCATGGAGTTCAGCATGCCGATCTCCGCGAGAGAGACACCGCGCGCCTCGCGCAGGAAGGGGGACAAGAAAGGCACGACCAGGAGGATTACGGTCTGAACCCCGACGTAGACCGCCAGCACCGGGGCGAGCAGACGGAGATCGCCGATCGACGGCGCCCGCGACGCGCCCGACGGCATCGCGCCGGGGCCGCCGTGCTCGACGCGAACGATGAGCCCTGTGGACAGCACGAAGAGGAAGAACGCCACCACCAACACCACGCGGATGCCCGCGTATTCGGCGATCACGCCGCCCACCGCCGGGGAGACCAGGAAACCCACCGACGTCATCGTGCCCATCACGCTAAAGGCGCCCGCCAGCTCGCCTGGCGGTACGCGCTCCGTGACGTACGACTGGATGACCGGAAGGGCGAAGAACGTCAGCTCGTAGAGGAGCAGCCCCGGCAGGAGCCAGAGGTAACCAGGCGCCGCGGCCAGCATCAGCGGCACCGGCAGACCGATCAGCCACGACGCCAGCATCAACGTTCGCCGGCTGAACCGGTCCGCGACGCCCCATCCGATCAGGAAACCGACCGCCAGCGCCAGACTGCGGACCGTGAACAGGACGCCGAGCTCCACCGCCGAGGCGCCGAGCTGGCGGGCAAAGATAGGGATAAGGCCCTCGTAGAGGCCGACCCCGAGCATCCACAGCAACAGCGACGCGAACAGGAGCCGCAGGTTGCGGTCGGTACGGATCCTCATTCGGACCGCTACCGCCGCACGCGCACGCTCAGCCCCCGCGCCGCGATGCGCGCCGGCAGCACTGGAAACCCGGCCTGCCGCAGCCCGGCCTCGCAGAACCGCTTCGCGCCCGGCCGCACCACCAGCAGCACGCACCCGCCGCCGCCCGCGCCACACGCCTTGCCCGCGAGCGCGCCGTGGCGCCGCGCCACGGCGAGGGCTCGGGCGACGACCGGGGTGGAGACACCCGAGGCGAGCTCCCGACGGTGCTCCCACTCCTCCGCGACGAGCGAGGCCAGCGCATCGAGCCGGCGCTGCAGCAAGGCATCGCGCACGCGGCGCGCGATGGCCGCGATGCTGCGCAGGTGGTTCACCGTGGACGGCACCCCGTCCAGGTACGCCCGCACGACCCCCCAGTTCGTCAGGCCCGAGGAGTGCGGCCGGCCGGTGTAGGCGATGACCAGCCGTTCCTGGAGCGCGCGGCGCAGCCGCGGGTCGCGCAGCACGGGGTGCACCCCGTCGCCGTCGGCGCCGAAGCGGATCGCGTTGACCCCGCCCCAGAGCGCGGCCAAGTAGTCCTGCCGACCCGTGAGGGTGCGCAGCGCCTGCGCCTCCAGACGCCAAGCCGCCGCCACGAGGTCGGCGGGCGACCGGCGTCGTCGCGTCCAACGGTCGAGCGCGGCCAGCAGTGCCACCAGGAGCGCGGACGACGCGCCGAGCCCGCTGCCCGGCGGGGCGGCCGACTCCATCGTCACCGCGAGTCCCTCGCGCGGCCGCGCGAACCGCAGCGCTCGGGCGGCGAGGTCCAGCGGCCCGCCTGCGGGCAGGGCGTCGAGCGTCGGGGCGACAGCGCGCTCGCCCTGGTCCTTCGAGACCACGACGTAGCCACGCGGCGCGGGCGCCAGCCGCACACGCACCGGCACCTCCACCGCCACGTTCACCGTCCAGGCGTCGTCCTCAAGCAGGTAGAGGGGATGGATGTCGAGCGTGCCGCCGGCCAGGTCGACGCGCGTGGGCGCGCGCGCGGTGACGATCACAGCGCCATCGCGTCCAGTGCCCGCCGGAACGCCTCGGTCGCGCGTCCGATCCCGCGCGCGGTGCGACCGGTGACCACGGCACCGATCATGATCGCCCACACCTGTGGAATCGCGAAGTACCGCGGCAGGTCCTCGGGCCGCACCCGCCGCTGGGTGGGCACGATCATGCGGCGCCTGGCGGCGGCGCCCAACCGTGCGAGCGCCACCAAGTCGCCCGCCGCCGGGTGCCGGCCGTACCCGTCGGGCGCGACCAGCGCGGCCTCGAGCCACTCGCCCGGCAGCGCGGCCAGCGCGCCGAGAGCCTCGGGCGGGTAGTCGTGGGGGATCGCGGGGACCACCGGGACGCCCACATCATAAAGGAAGAGCGGCAGCCTGGTGATGTAGGCATCGAGGAACGCGAACCGCCGCAGCCGCCGCAGCTCGTCCGGGCTCACCATCTCGTCCTCGCCGGGCACCAGGCCCGTGGGCAGCCCCACCGCCAGGATCTCCTCCAGCGCGGCGCCCTCCTCGTCGAGTGAGCCGAAGCGGGTTCCCGAGGCGCGGTGCCGGACATTGACGTGTACCTTGAGCAGGTCGGCGCCGGCGGAGGCGGCGGCGCGCGCCAGCGCCACGTCGTTGCGCGGCAGGCTCACGATGAGCAGGCCGCGCCGGCCGAGCGGGTCGGTCCCCCGGGTCATGGCCCGACGAACGCCCCGCGCTCGCGGAGTCGCGCCCGTAGCGCCCGCGGGTCCACGGCCCGCAGCCCGACCCCGGCCCTCGCGGCCATCGCAGCCGCGGTCCCCGCCGCCTGCGCGATCGCCATCACGATCGCCGAGACCCGGAAGGCCGCGAACGCCTCGTGCGTGGACGAGATGCACCGGCCGGCGACCAGCCAGTTCTCGCCGCCGCGCGGCAGCAGGCACCGATAGGGAATCGTGTAGTAGTCGCCGCGCGGCACGCGGCGCGTGACCAGCCGCTCGGACGCCGGATCGTGGATGTCGATGGGATAGGCGCCGCAGGCCACCGCGTCCTCGAACTTCCGGGCCGAGACGATGTCGTCCGCCGTGAGCACGTAGTCCCCCACCACCCGCCGGGTCTCCCGCACGCCGATCTGCGCCGGCGTCTCGAGCAGGTAGGACGCGCCGAACCCGGGCACCCGCCGCCGGAGGAAGTCGGCCACCTGATACGCCTGGCGTCGCCCCTCGACCTCGGCCCGCGCGAGGTCCTCGCCCACGATGCCCAGCCGGTCGAGCACCCGCGTCGTGTTGACCACCGCCTCGCCGGGCCGTACGCCCTCGAAGACCAGCAGGCGGTCGCGCGGCACGGTCCACTCGCCCCGCGCGCGCGCCTCGCGCACCAGCCCGCCGAACCCGGCGAAGCCGCGGCTGGGCAGCCCGCGCAGCCAAGCGATCTCGATGCGCTCGTGGATGCCCTGGCCGTGCTGGACCTCGTCGGGATGACGCTCGAGGTGCGCCATCACCGCCGCCCAGTCCACCCCGCCCAGGCGGAACATCATCGTCATCGGCTGCGGCCGCCGGTCCGAGGACCGGCCGACCTCGGCCTGCGCGCCCGCGGAGACCGAGAGGTCGCCGTCGCCCGAGGCGTCCACGAACACCGGTGCGCGCAGCTCGCGCTCGCCGTCCTTCTGCCAGACGCGCGCGGCGCGCACCACCCCACCGTCGGCCCGCGCGCGCAGGAACACGGTGTGGAGCCAGAGTTCCACCCCGGCACCGGTCGCCATCTCCAGCAACACGCGCTTGAGGCCCTCGTAGTCGAACGGCGTGACCGAGTCGCAGAAGTCGATCGGGTCGGGGACGTGCCCGGGCGAGGCACCCAGGGCCACCAGCCGCTCGACGATCTCGCCGGGAATCCCGCGAACCACTTGAAGGTCGCCCGCGTGGAATCCCATGATCGGGGCCACCATCGCGGCGGTCAGCGTCCCGCCCAGAAACCCGTAGCGCTCCACGAGTGCCACGCGCGCGCCCTCGCGGGCGGCCGCGATCGCGGCGGTGGAGCCGGCCGGGCCCCCGCCGATCACCACGACGTCAAACGCCTTGCGCCTCATCCGTCAACCGCACCTCGACCTCGAACAGCCGGTCCCACGGAAATGCCACGCCGTCGAAACCCGTGGCGCCGAGCGCGCGCTCGATCGGCGGCAGGACCTCGTCGCGGAAACGGCGCTGCGCCGCGTCGGACACCGCGGCCGCCGCCGCGCCCAGAGCCGCGGCGTTTGCGCCCACGCCCGCGAGCACCTCCTGCGCCAGGTACGGCCGGACCACGGCCTGGTACCCCCAGTCGTCGAGGAGCCGGCGCGCCAGGTAGCGCCGCCGCAGCCGGCGCAGCCGCACCTCGCCCAGCCGGCCGCGCGCGCAGAGGACCAGGATCACCTGGGCCAGCACCGTGCCCAGGGTGTTGCTGCACGTGTTCCATCCGGCATAGCCCCACAGACCGGCCAGGTCGTCGCGCGCGAACAGCGACCGCACGAGCGCGTCGTCCGCGCCGTTGGCGAAGCGCACATCGGCGCACCCGCAGATGAGCCCGCGCCCCGCGGCCTCGGCTAGCGCCGCGGCCACCGTCCGCGTCGGGGCCGGCGGCGCCCCGCGCTGGTCCGCGGCCTCGCGCTGGGTGACGCCCGCGAAGTTGTGCACCCACAGCAGGACCTCTGGCGACTCGTCGTCGACGACGCAGCCCGCGGCCTCCAGGTGGCTCGCCACGGTCTCCTCAAGCGTGAACGGCTCGTAGCGCGGCACGCTCCGCCTGGCCTCGGGGTAGGTGTACCGCACGGCCACCCGCGGCGGCCGGCCGAGCTCGTCCACCGCGGCGCGTGCGAGCAGCCGCGCGCACAGCTCGTCGGCGCCGGCCGAGACGTGTGCCCGCGCTCCGCCGCAGCGGTCGCGGAAGCGGCGCAGCACGGCCAGGTCCCCACGGGTCAGGCCGTAGGGCTCGGCGTCGTCCTGGCCGATCAGGAGCGCGCTCAGGCGCCCGGCACCGGCCAGGACGATGAGCTCGATGTTGACCACGAGCTGACGGCGCCGACGCCGGAGCAGGTCGTCCACCACGGTGGCGGGGACATCCGCGATCGCGTCGAGCGCCAGCCGGATGCGGCCGTCGTTGTCCGTGGCCTCACCGGCGTCCAGGTGCGCGGAGTACGCGCGCAGCCGGTCGCCGTAGGCGCCCCAGTACGCGGGCTCTTCGTCGCCGCCCCCGGTGGGGATGCGCGGGTTCACCGCGGCCAGGTAGGTGGGCACGCGCGCGGCCAGGCGAACGACCCGGTCGAGCCGGCGCCACAGAACCTCGAGCGAGTCCACCGAGAGCCGCGAGGCCACCAACCCGCCGTGGATGAGCACCTCGGCCGAGGCGATCAGCGCATCCGCCCCTGGCGCCTCGCGCTCGACCCACCGGAACAGCCCGTCCAGGTCAGCCGGACGGCGCCGGCGCCCCAGCAGGTCGCGGGGCGGCGTGTCCCATGCCGCCCCGAGCAGCGGCAGCAGGTCGAGCACCGTCTCGCGCGTCGCCGGCCGGTCGTCGAGCGGCACGAAGAGCACCCGCTTCACCGCACCGCCCCCACCGTGAGCCCGCGCAGGAAGTACCGCTGCGTGAACAGGAAGACGACCACGATGGGGATGGTCATGAGCACCGCGCCCGCGGCCACCGCCCGCGTGTTGTGGGCGAACAGCCCCGAGAGGTACAGCAGCCCCACGGCCAGGGGGTACTTCTCGGGCGTCTTCAGCACGATCAACGGCCACAGGAACGAGTTCCACACCGCCACGAACTCGAACAGCGCGAGCGCGGCCAGCGCGGGCGCGATCACGGGCAGCATCACGCGCCACCAGATGCCCCACTCCGAGGCGCCGTCGATGCGCGCCGCGTCCTCCAGCTCGGCCGGCACGGTCAGGAATGCCTGGCGCAGCAGGAAGATCCCGAAGACGGACACCGCGCCCGGCAGCAGCACACCGGCGTACGTGTCCACCAGCCCCAGCCGGAGCAGCGTGACGAAGTTCACGATCATGCCCACGTGCCCGGGCAGCATCAGGGTGGAGAGCAGCAGCGCGGCCACGAGCTTCCGGCCTGGGAACTCGATGCGCGCCAGGGGGTAGGCGGCCATCGCGCACAGCACGACGTTGAGCGCCACCGCGGCGCCGCACAGCAGCACGGTGTTGGCGAAGAAGCGCGGGAGCGGCATCGTCTGCCACACGGTGACGAAGTGCGCCGCCGAGACCGGCCAGGGCACGAGCTGGGGCGGGAAGCCGAAGACGCTGCCGGTGGCGCGCAGGGCGATCGAGAGCAGCCACAACAGCGGAAAGATGGCAAACGCCGCGAGCGCCGCCAGGCCCGCGTAGCGCACGGCCAGCCCCACGCTGCGGCTAGTGATAGGTCCACCCCCCCTCGCGGAAGATGCGGAAGTTGACCGCCGACAGCGCCAGGATGGCCCCGGCCAGCACCACCGCCAGCGCCGCGGCGTAGCCCATGTCGAGCTGCTGAAACCCGCGGTCGAAGATGTAGTAGAACATGGTGTACGTCCGGAACATCGGGCCGCCGCCGGTCATCACATAGACCTCCTCGAAGACCTTGAGCGCGGCCATCGCCGAGATCGTCGAGGCGAGCAGAATCGAGGGCCGCAGCAGCGGCAGGGTGACGCGGCGGAAGACCTGCCATCGCGTGGCACCGTCCACGACGGCCGCCTCCTCCACCTCGGGCGAGATCGCCTGCAGGCCGACCAGGTAGATCACCATGTAGAAGCCGAGGCCCTTCCACAGGGTCACGAACATCACCGCGTAGAGCGCCAGGTCGGGATCGCCGAGCCAGGCGACCGGCCGCGCCAGCGCGCCGATGCTCAGCAACAGCCAGTTCACCACCCCGTCCTGCTCGAGCAGCCACCGCCACATCAGGCCGACCGCGACCATCGAGGTCACGACCGGGAGGTAGTACGCGGCACGGAACCACCGGATCCCGCGGACCGGCTTGTTGACCGTGACGGCGAGCGCGATGGAGAGGCCCTGCAGCACCGGCACCACGAGCAGGAACTTCACGGAGTTACCCAGCGCGATCCAGAAGTAGCGGTCTTCCGCCATGGCGCGAAAGTGCGCGAGCCCGACGAAGCGCGGCGGCGAGATCACGTCGTAGTCGAACAGGGCGAGCGCGGTGCCGAAGAGCACAGGGTAGAACGTGAAGACGCCGAGCAGAACCAGCGCCGGCGTCAGGAACGCGTAGGCGACCGCCGCGGCGCGACGCTCCCGCCGGGTGAGCCCCCGGCGACCGACGCGGGCGGCGGCGCGGACGGCGGGGCGCGCGGGGCGGGCCTCAGCCCCCATCGGGGCCGGCGAGCGTTTCGCAGAGCCGTCGGAGGGACTCGACATAGCGGTAGTTGATGGAGGTGTGATCGTCGTCGAACTCCGCGTACTCGTGCCGGATCCCCAGGGCCTGGAGGCGCCGGTGGAGCTGGCGCGCCCCGAGGTGGAGGTGGTACTGATCGCGCGAACCGCACTCCAGATAGATGAGCCGGTGGCGGCGGAGCGCGTCGGCGTAGCGCGGGGCCATGCGGAGCGGATCCCAGTCGAGCCAGCGCGCCCAGGTCTCCTCGTCGAGCGCGCCCGTGTGCGGGTCGAACGGCAGGTCGAACCGAAACGGCGCCCGGGCCGGGTTCGGCGAGTACGCCATCGCCATGGCGGCGATGTTCACCGCCGTCAGCGCGTCGTGGGTCTTCTTGGGCATCTCGAGGAACGCCTGGAGGAAGGCATCGGAGCCGCCGTACTTCGCCACGATGTTGCAATACTTCCAGAAGTCGGGCATATAGCAGGCTTCGAAGAACATATCGCCCGAGTGCGACGCCACCGCCCCGAAGACGTCGGGGTGGCGCATCGCCAGGACGAGGGCGCCGTAGCCGCCGCTCGACTTGCCGTCGACGCCGCGGTGGCGCGCGGAGGGCAGCGTCCGGTACCGACCGTCGACGAACGCGACGAGCTCGCGCGCGACGAAGTCCTCGTATCGGCCGGTGGCCTCGGAGTTCAGGTACTGGCTGCCGCCGAAGCGTGTGAAGCCGTCCGCCATGACCAGGATCGCCGGCGGCGCGCCCGCCGCCGCCGCCCGGTCCATGCACTCGGGCAGCGAGGGCACCCACGGGTTCGCGTTGATCGCGGAGAGCCCGATGCCGGTGAAGCCGTGCAGCCAGTAGATGACGGGATAGCGAGCCGCACCGTCGTCGTAGCCTGGCGGCAGGTAGACCGGGATACGGCGGACGTGGGGGTCGCCGAGCGGGTTGCCGCGGAGCTCGCGGCTGTCGACCTCCTCCACCACCAGGCGCCCGCGGAGCGTCATCCTGGCGGAAGATTCAGGACGCCGTGAAAGGACCCCTGCTCCAAGACAGCCGGTGCCGGCTAGAGGCGCTCGTTCCAGCCGCGGACCGCCCAGTCGAGCGCGTCCTGCGGGCTCCGCTTGCCGTAGAACGCGCTCTCGACGGCCTCGCGAAAGATACGGAACAGGTCCCCGGCGTGCGGCACGACGACGCTCAGATCGCGCGCGACCGGCAAGTCTGCGGCGGCGATGCGACGCGCGACGTCCTCGGGCCCGCTCCCCGCCGCCCGGAAGAACGGATCCGCCGCGGCCCGGCGAGTGGACGGGAAGACCACCACCCGGCGGCTGAACGCGAGCTGGTTGGCGTCGTTGGTAACGTAGAGCGCGAAGTCTACCGCCGCCTGCCGGTGGCGCGAGGCGCGCGGGACCGAGACCACCATCGTCGCCAGGTGCAGCACGCGGCCGCGGCCCCGGGGGTAGGCCGCCACGCGCGTCTGCGCGTAGACCTCGGGGTTGTCCTGCTTCACCCGCAGGAGAAACTGGGGCCCGGTCACGAGCATGCCGAGCCGGCCGGCGCTGTACCGCTCGGTCGCGCCCAGGTAGCCGCGGCGCAGCGTGTCCTCGGGGAAGTAGTCCGCCTTGAACAGTTCCACGTACTGCGCCAGGTAGCGCACGTGCGCCGGCGAGTTGAAGACCGCCCGCTTCCCGTCCGGGCTCAGCACCGGGAGTCCGTGTTCCTGGAACCGGTGGAGCATGCGCACGCCGTCCACGTTGGGCATGAAACCGTAGGTGCCCGTGCGGTCCTTGATCTGGCGGGCGTGGCGAATCATCTCGTCCTCGGTCCGGGGCGGCGCGGCCGGATCGAGGCCCGCGCGCTCGTAGAGCACCGCATTATAGGCCGTCACGCTCGGCGTGACGTACCAGGGCACACCGTAGGTGCGGCCGCCTACCCGCGCCGAGCGCCACAGGCCCTCGAAGTACCGGGCGCGGGCCTCCGCCGGGACGGCCGCGTCCATGTCCACCAGCGCGTCGCGCTGCGCCAGCCGCACCGCGATCTCGGTGTTGAGGTTGACCACGTCGGGCGCCACGCGGCCGGCGAGCGCCGCGAGCAGGCGCTGCTCGACAGCCTGGAACTGCACGTCCACCCAGCGGACGCGCACGGTCGGGTTGGCCTGCTGGTAGGCGGCGATCAGGCCGTTGACGTAGTCGGTGAAGAACGGCTGCAGGGAGATGGTCCAGAACTCGAGGGTCACGGCGGGCGCGGCCGTGCCGTGCCCGATGACGCCCAGCAGCAGCACAAGGGCCAGGACAACCGCCCTCATGTCGGCGTCCCGGCCGGCACCGCGTCGACGACCTGGAAGGTGCGGAGGCGCGGGTTTTGGCTCGGCCGCCACTCCACCTCGATCGGGTGCGCGAAGTCCACTGCCAGGCGACCGCGGGCCACCCAGCCGCGCCCGGCGGCATCGCCGGCGAGCGCCGGGCCGGCCATGACCACGAGGCGCTGCGGGCCGTCCACAAATCGGACCTCGTCCAGGACCGGGAGGCGCACGAGCGCCGCACGGATCGCCTCCCGCACCTCGGCCGGCGGATGCGGGCGCACGTTCACGAGCGCGACGTTGCGCGACAGGGGGCCGATGATCTTCACGTTCGCCAGGTCGGCCCGCACCCCGTGGCTTGACAGCACCTCGAGCAGCACCTCGTTCGCCTCGGCCACGGCGCGGCCGTGATAGGTAGGGCTGACCAGTGGCTTCAGCAGGTGCTTGAGTTTGCAGCCCTCGCGCCCCGGGTGCTCGCCGATACGCGGTATCCGCAGGCCCAGCTCGTCGGCGAGCCCGCGGATCTGCGGCTTGTCCAGGTCGAGCAGCGGCGCGTAGAAGCCGTTGGCAACCTTGACGCCCATCTGGCCCCAGGTGTCACTGCGGTTCGACCCGGTGAGCACCAGGCGGCCGCGCGAGGCGGCCTTCACCATGCCGAGCTTGATCGTCCGCGTGCACCGGTTGCAGGCCGGGCCGCCGCGCTGGACGACGTGCTGCATCCCCTGGCCCAGCAGACAGCGCTGGGGTAGCCCGAGCTGGTCGGCCATCTCCAGGACGATGCGGTTGCCGCGCCGGTAGGCGTACTGCCCCATGTTCACCGTGACGAGCAGCACGCGGTCCCCGCCGAGGGCATCGCGGGCAAGCGCGGCGACCGTGGACGAGTCCAGGCCGCCGCTGAAGGCGACGACGACGGGCGCGCCGGCGGCGACCTCGCGGATCTCCGTCAGCAGGCCATCGAGCAGGGCTGAGCGCGCGGCCACCGGCGTCATCGCGCCTCCATTATAGTACGCTTGCCCGCGCGGCCAGGAGGAACTCCTGCGGGCGATCCGAACACAACAGGGACAGGTTCGGACTCATCTTCGTTGTCGCGGAGGTGCCGGCATGAGCACGTCGCCCGCGTCGGACTCGAACAAGCTGCTGGCGGCCCTGGCGTATCCGATCTGGATCATCGCCCTGGTCATCGTGGTGACCGACATGAAGAAGGACGCGTTCATGCGGCACCACGGCTGGACGGCCCTGTTCTGGGGCATCGCCTGGGTCGCCATCTACGTGATCCTGACCATCCTGGGGAACATCCCCATCCTGGGCTGGCTGCTGGTCATCGTGGGCGGCCCGATCCTGTGGCTGGCGTGGCTCATCCTGTCGATCTACTACGCGCTGCAGGCGTACAACGGCAAGGAAGTCAGCATCCCGCTGGTCAGCGACTGGGCGAAGCGGTACGCCGCGTCCTAGCCCCCGGCTCAGACCACCCTGTTGCGCGCCGCGCGCCTGGACGAGGCGGCCGCGGTGCGGCGTCATGGCGGCGTTGCGGTCAGGTGCTGCTGGCGGAGAGGGTGGGATTCGAACCCACGAGGGCTTGCACCCTAACGGATTTCAAGTCCGCCGCCTTCAACCAGGCTCAGCCACCTCTCCAGAGGCCATTATAGCCAACCCGCCGAGGGAGGCGAACCATGCACGATCTCGTCCTGGCCGGCGGGCACGTGCTCGACCCGGCCAACAACCTGGACGGCCCGGCCGACGTGGGCATCGCCGGCGGCCGCGTCGCCGAGGTCGGCCGCGTCACCACCGGTGCGCGGCGGACGATCGACGTCGGCGGCCGATATGTGCTCCCCGGCCTGATCGACACCCACGCGCACCTCTCGCGACACTTCGGATCGGCCGAGGGACATGCGATGGTAGCCGAGACCGGGGTGGTGACCGTGTTGGACCTGGCGGGCGACGCCGACGACCTGGCGGGCGCCCTCGCCGGCGGTGGCGCGGGCCTCAACGTCGCCTACCTGCACCCGCTGATTCCCGATCGCACGGTGCCGGGCCGCGACCCCTCGGCCGACGAGGTCGGGCGCGCGGTGGACAGCGCGCTCGAGGCCGGGGCGCTCGGCATCAAGCTGCTCGGCGGCCATTACCCTCTGACCCCGGGCGCCACGGGCCGGGCCATGGACGCGGCCACGGCCCGGCGCTGCTACCTGGCGTTCCACGTCGGCACGACCGAGACCGGCTCGGACGTCCGCGGCCTGGCCGAGGCGCTCGACCTGGCCGCGGGCCGGCGCATCCACATCGCGCACGTGAACTCGTACTGCCGCGGACAGACGACCGGCGACCCGGTGGCCGAGGCACAGCAGGCCCTGGACCTGCTCTACGCGTATCCGTCGGCGCTGTCGGAGTCATATCTGTCCGTCCACAATGGCACCTCGGCGCGCTGCGACGACGGCATCCCGACCAGCGGCGTCACGCGCACCTGCCTGCGGCTGGGCGGCTACGAGCAGACCGAGCGCGGGCTGGAGGCCGCGATCCGCGCGGGCTACGCGCGCATCCACGCGATCGCCGGCGGCCGCGTGATCCTGGCGACGCCGCAGGCCGGCCTGGAAGCCTGGCGTGCGGCCGGCACCGACGCCGGCATCTCGTTCCCGGTGAACCACATCCCCTCGGCGATCCTGCTCGCCACCGCGCGGCGCGCGGGCCGGTTCGTCATCGAGGCGCTGTCCACCGACGGCGGCTCGATCCCCCGCAACTTCCTGGTGCGCCACGGCCTGATGCTCGTCCAGATAGGCGCGTGGACCCTGCGCGACTTCGCGGTCAAGGCCAGCCTCAACCCGGCCCGGATGCTGGGCATCCCGACCAAGGGCCACCTCGCGGTGGGCGCCGACGCCGACGTAACGGTGGTGGACCCCGACGCGGGCCGCGCGATCTGGTCGGTGGCCGGCGGCCGGTTGGTCCTCGACGAGGGCCACCTGGTCGGCCGCGGCGGCGCGTTCATCACCACGCCGCGGGGCGAAGCCGCGGTGCGCGCGCGGCTCGGCGCCTGCGCCGTCGTCCACGCGGAGGGCTGGGGCGAGGACGACGACCGCGCGGCGGGGTACCGGGCTTGACCCGCGGGCGCGTCCGGCCCAGTGTATGTGGTGGCGATCCGAGTTCCCCACCCCCGAGGTGAGTGATGGCGCTGCCCGAGTTCCGCAACGAGCCGCTGACCGACTTCTCCCAGGATCCGGGGCGGGCCGCGATGACCGAGGCGCTCGCGCGCGTGGGCCGCGAGCTCGGCAGGGAGTTCCCCCTGATCATCGGCGGGGAGCGGCCGCGGACCGGGAGTACGTTCACCTCGTGGAACCCCTCGGCGAAGGCCGAGGCGGTGGCCCTCTGTCAGAAGGCGACCGGCAGCCACGTCGAGCAGGCGGTGGCCGCGGCCGGCCGCGCGTTCGCCGCCTGGAGCCGCGTGCCCGCCGAGGAGCGGGCCGCGATCCTGCTGCGGGCCGCCGACATCCTGCGCCGGCGCAAGTTCTGGGCCGCGGCCTGGCAGGTCTACGAAGTCGGGAAGAACTGGGCCGAGGCGGACGCCGACGTCGCCGAGACCATCGACTTCATGGAGTACTACGCGCGCGAGGCGCTGCGGTGGGCGCGCGGGCACGAGATGGCGCCGCACCCGCAGGAGTGGAGCGAGCTGACCTACATCCCGATCGGCGTGGTCGCGGTGATCCCACCGTGGAACTTCCCGCTCGCGATCCCCGCGGGCATGGCGACCGCGGCCATCGCGGCGGGCAACACGGTCGTCATGAAGCCCAGCAGCGATGCGCCCGCTAACGCCTACGTCCTGCACGAGGTGCTGGAGGCGGCCGGCCTGCCCGAGGGTGTGCTCAACATCGTCACCGGCTCGGGCGGCGAGGTGGGCGACCCGCTGGTCCTCCACCCCCGGGTGCGGATGGTGGCATTCACCGGTTCCAAAGAGGTCGGCATCCGCATCTACGGGCAGGCCGCGCAGGTTGCCCCGGGCCAGATCTGGTTGAAGCGCGTCATCGCCGAGATGGGCGGCAAGAACGCTCTCATCGTGGACGAGAGCGCCGACCTGGAGGAGGCGGTTGCCGCGGCCGTGGTCTCCGGCTACGGCTTCCAGGGCCAAAAGTGCTCGGCTGGCTCTCGCCTGGTGGTGCACGAGCGTCGCTACCACGAGGTGCTCGACGCGTTCGCCGCGCGCGTCCGCGACCTGCGGGTGGGGCCGGCCAAGGAGAACTTCCCCGTCGGCCCGGTCATCAACGAGCGGGCGCGGCGGACCATCATGGAGTACATCGGGATCGGCAGGCACGAGGGCCGGCTGGTCGCCGGCGGCGAGCCGGGCGACGGCGAGGGGTTCTTCGTGCAGCCCACCGCCTTCGCGGACGTGGACCCCCGCGCGCGCATCGCCCAGGAAGAGATCTTCGGGCCGGTCGTGGCGGTCATCAAGGCGCGCGACTTCGACCACGCGCTGGAGATCGCCAACGGCACCGAGTTCGGGCTCACCGGCTCGGTGTTCACGCGCGCGCCCGAGCACATCGCCCGCGCCCGGCGCGAGTTCATGGTCGGCAACCTCTACATCAACCGCAAGAGCACCGGCGCGCTGGTGGGAGTCCATCCCTTCGGCGGGTTCAACATGAGCGGCACCGATGCCAAGGCCGGCGGGCCGGACTACCTGGGGTACTTCCTCCAGCCCAAGGCGGTGGCGATCAAGCACCGCTAGGGCAGGAGGTCAGGGCCTGCGGCGCGTAGGGTATACTCCTACCATCATGGACGCGTCCGAGGCCCCCTGGCAGGCCCCGGCGCCGGCCGTGCCTAGCGGGGCGGCGGACGCCGATGAGCAGTTCTCCTTCGCGAAGTTCGCCGCGCACCCGTTCTTCAAGGAGGTGAACGCCTGGCTGGTGGCCCACTCGGGCATCCGGCCGGGCGCGGAGGTCGTGGACCTGGGATGCGGCCCTGGTGCGGTGACCGAGCTCATCCTCCAGTGGATGGGCATCCCCCCGCGCGGCCGGGTGTTCGCGATCGACCCGTCGGCTTCCGCGCTGGTGCAGGCGGCCGGCCGCATTCGGGCGGCCATCGTGCAGTTCATCCAGGGTACCGCCGAGCGTGTCGCGCAGCTCGTCCCGCCCGTGGACACCGTCGTCTTCTGCAACGCGATCCACCTGGTCGCCGACAAGAACCAGGTGGTCGGCGGCATCAGCCGCATCCTGCGCCCCGGCGGCGTCTTCTCGTTCAACACGACGTTCTTCACCGGCGCTTACCCCGGCGACACCCCGCGCTTCTACAAGCTGTGGGTGCTGCGCGCGGTACGCTGGCTGCGCGAGCGGGGCTACGACGTCGCGCGCGGGGTGAAGGCCACCGCGATGCAGTGGCTCTCCCCGGAGGAGTACCAGGCGTTGCTGCGCGCGCACGGGTTCGGCGAGGCGGTCGTGGAGTTTCAGGAGAAGGAGCTCAACTGCCAGGCCTGGGAGGACATCAGCGAGTTCTCCATGTTCATCCAGGGCGCGCTCCCGGGCGTGCCGCTCGAGGTGGGCATGGAGGCCCTCAAGGTCGGCGTCCGTCAGGCGTTCGAGGAGATGAAGCTGCAGGCCGTGCCCCGCGTGTGGCTGCAGGTCGTCGCCCGCCGCGCGTAACGTGACGCTCGCACACAGGGTCGCCCTCGTCACCGGAGGCTCGTCGGGACTCGGCCGGGCCATGGTGGCCGCGCTGGTCGAGGCGGGCGCGCGCGTGGCCTTCACCTATCGCGCGAACGCCGACGGCGCGCAGGCGCTGGTCGCCTCGCTCGCGCCGCGGCCGGTGCTGGCGCTGGCCGGCGACGTGCGCGACGAGGCCGCCGTGGCCCGGATCGTGGCCGAGACCGCGGCCTGGGGCGGCGGGCTGGACATCCTGGTGAACAACGCCGGGATCACGCGGGACGGGCTGGCGATGCGCATCTCGGCCGAGGACTGGCACGCCGTGCTCGAGACCAACCTGACGGGCGCCCTCCGCTGCTGCCGGTACGCGCTCCCCCACCTCCTGCGCAGCCGCTGCGGCCGCATCATCAACATCGCCTCGGTCGCGGGGCTCGTCGGCAGCGCCGGCCAGGCGAACTACTCGGCGGCGAAGGCGGCGCTGGTGGGCCTCACCGGGGTGCTCGCGCGCGAGCTGGCACCCCGGGGCATCACGGTCAACACGGTGGCGCCCGGGGCCATCGACGCGGGCATCGTGGCCGGCCTGCCCGAGGAGCAGCGCCGCCGCCTGGTCGAGGTCATCCCGATGCGCCGGATGGGGACGGCCGAGGATGTGGCCGCGGTCGTCGTCTTCCTGGCGGGACCGCACACCGGGTACATCACCGGGCAGACGATCGCCGTGGACGGCGGCACGACCGCCGGCGGCGTGGAGACCGCGGCGCTCCTCGATACAGCCGGCGTAGCGGTCGATCAGCCGAGCGGGTAGACCGCCCCGTCCTCGGGAATCTCCACCGGTCCAGCGAACTCGCGTTGGGCGTCTGCGATCCAGCGCCCTGGATTGGCGTGGTCGCCCAGGTGGACGAGCAGCAGGCGTCGTGCGCCGGCGAGCGCCGCGATGCGGCCGGCCTGCCCCGCGGTGGAGTGGCCTCCGGCCCCTGCCAGGTCTTCCTCGCCGCTCGCGTAGGTCGCCTCGTGGACGAAGAGGTCGGAGGAAGCCCCGAACGCGGCGAGGGCGTCCAGCGGCCTGGTGTCGGTCGAGTACGTCACCCGCAGGCCCCCGGGCGCATCCCAGCGCACCGCGCAGGCGGGCGGGCCGTGGTCGACGGTGTGAGCGTGGAGCCGGTGCCCGCCCCGCTCCCAGAACGGTCGCCCGGGGTCGTCGGGCAGCGCCCGGTGGTCGAGGAACGCCGCCCGGCGGTCCAGGTCGAACAGGGCGAGCAGCGCTCGCACCCGCCCGGCCTCCGCCGCGGGCGCGTAGAGCGGCAGCGGCGCGCGCGGGGCCCCTCGGGCGACCATCCAGAGGCTGTGAACCAGCGAGACCAGTCCGTAGACATGATCGGGGTGGGCATGCGTGAGCACCACCGCGTCCAGCGCTGTCGGATCCACGCCGGCCCGCAGCAGCTTGGTGTAGACGCCGCCGGGGCAGTCTATGAGCACGCCGCCGGTCCCGATCCGGAAGGCGAGCGCCGTGTTGTCGCGCCGCGCGGTCGGCAGCGCGCCGCCGGTGCCCAGGACGACGAGCGCCGCGTCCACCCTAGCCCGCCAGCGGCGCCAGGTCGCGCTCGGGCTCTGCGGAGAAAGCCTCGACGAGCGCCCGCACCGAGTCGAGCGAGGTCAGCGCCGGCACGTTGAGTTCGAACGCCGCCCGCCGCAGCAGGAACCCCGCGCGGTCGGGCCGGCCCCCGGCCGTGGGGGTGTTGACCACGACTCCGACGCGGCCCGAACCCACGAGACGTACCGCCTCGTCCACGCCGATCGCCTCCACCGGGAGCCCACGCGAGGCGATCGCGGCCGCGGTGCCCTCGGTCGCCACCAGCCGGAAGCCGGCCGCGTGCGCGGCCACGGCCACCTCCGCGGCCTCGGCCTTGTCCCGGTCGGCGACGGAAAACAGCACCAGCCGCGCCGGCCGTGGGGGCACGCCCGCGGCCACGAACGCCTTGCGCAGCGCCGCCGCCGGCGTGGGCCCGGTACCCATGACCTCGCCGGTGGACCGCATCTCCGGGCCGAGCAGCGGGTCGGCGCCGAAGAGCTTGCCGCTCGAGAAGACCGGCGCCTTGACGGCCCACCGCGGCGGCGCGGGCAGCAGGCGGATGCCAGAGTAGCCGAACTCCGCCAACGACCGGCCCAGCATCACCTCGGTGGCCAGGCGCACCATCGGCACACCGGTGGCCTTGCAGACGAACGGCACCGTGCGGCTCGCGCGCAGGTTGACCTCGAGCACGTACGGCCGGCCGCGCCAGACCACGAACTGGATGTTCAGGAACCCACGCACCTGCAGCGCCCACGACAGCCGCGCGGCATAGTCCACGATCATGCGCGCGACGTCGGGGTGCACCGACCGCGCCGGCAGGAGCGCCATGCTGTCGCCGGAGTGCACACCGGCCCGCTCGATCTGCTCCATCAGCGCCGGGATCAGGAGGTTCGTGCCGTCGGCCACCGCGTCGAGCTCGACCTCGAGCCCCTCCAGGTAGCGGTCGAGCAGCACCGGACCCGCCTCCCCGGCCAGCGCCTGCGTGGCGGCCTCGCGCAGCTCGTCCATCGTGCGGGCGATGATCATCCCGCGGCCGCCGAGCACGTAGGACGGCCGCACGAGCAACGGCAGGCCCTCGCGCTCGCCGATGGCGATTGCCTCGGCCAGCGAGCCGGCGGTCCAGCCCTGGGGTTGGGGGATGCTGAGCTCGCGCAGCAGCGCCGCGAACTTGCGGCGGTCCTCGGAGACGTCCAGGCTCTCGACCGAGGTGCCGAGCACGCGCACGCCGGCGGCCGCGAGCGCGAGCGCGGCGTTCAGCGGGGTCTGGCCGCCGAACTGCACCAGCACGCCCTGCGCGCCCTCGCGCTCGACCACGGCGCGCACGTCGTCGGGCGCGAGCGGCTCCATGTAGAGCCGGTCGGAGATGTCGAAGTCCGTCGAGAGCGTCTCGGGGTTGTTGTTGACCACCACCGCCTCCCACCCGGCCTGCTTGAGCGCCTGGATGCCGTGGACGGTGCAGTAGTCGAACTCGATCCCCTGACCGATGCGGATGGGACCCGAGCCGAGGATCACCGCGGCGCGCGTCTGCGCCCGGGGCACCTCGTCCTCGTCCTCGTAGGTGCTGTAGTAGTAGGGCGTCCTCGCCGGGAACTCGCCGGCGCAGGTGTCCACGCACTTGTAGGTGGGGACGAGCCCGCGGGCGAGTCGGCGCGCACGCACGTCGCGCGCGGGCAGACCCGCAGCACGGGCAACCGCCCGGTCGTCGAAGCCGAGCCGGCAGAGCTCGGGCAGGGCGGCGTCCAGGTCCTCGCCCGCGCGGCGCTCGGCCGCGACGATACGCGCGATCCCGTCCAGGAAGAACCGGTGGATGCGGCTCGCGGCGGCCAGCGCCGCGGGGTCGGCCCCGCGGCGCAACGCCTCGGCCAGGGCGAAGAGCCGGTGCTCGTGCGGGGTGCGGATGCGGTCCCAGAGGTCGGCTTCGCACCAGCCTTCAACCATGCGGTGCCAGAGCCCCACGGCCCCCAGGTCGAGCGAGCGGACGCCCTTGAGCAGCGCCTCCTCGAAGGTGCGCCCCAGCGCCATGGCTTCGCCCGTGGACTTCATCTGCGTACCCAGCGTGCGGTCTACGCCAGGGAACTTGTCGAACGGCCAGCGCGGGATCTTCACCACCAGGTAGTCGAGCGCCGGCTCGAAACACGCCACCCCGCCCGTGATGGCGTTGGTGATCTCGTCGAGCCGGCGGCCGAGCGCGATCTGCGCCGCGACGCGGGCGATCGGGTACCCGGTGGCCTTGCTCGCGAGCGCGCTCGATCGGCTGACGCGCGGGTTTACCTCGATGACGTAGTAGCCCGCGCGGTCCGGCCTGGCCTTGCCGGGCGCGGGCGGCCGCAGCCCGGCGGGGTCGAGGGCGAACTGCACGTTGCAGGCGCCCCGGATGTCCAGACCGCGCACGATGCGCAGCGCCGCCGAGCGCAGCAGGTGGTACTCGTGGTCGGTGAGCGTCTGGCTCGGCGCCACCACGATGGAGTCGCCGGTGTGCACACCCATCGGGTCCACGTTTTCCATGTTGCAGATCACGACGGCGTTGTCCGCGCCGTCGCGCAGCACCTCGTACTCGATCTCCCGCCATCCGGCGACCGACGTCTCTACCAACACCTGGCCGATCGCGCTCAGGCACAGGCCCCGCGCGGCGATCGCGCGCACCTCGTCCATGGTCGTCGCGATGCCGCCGCCGCTGCCCCCGAGCGTGAACGCCGGCCGCACGACCACCGGCAGGCCCAGCCGCGCGGCCGCCGCGACCGCTGCGTCCACCGAGGCTGCGGTCGCCGACGGCGGCAGCGGCTCGCCCAGCCGCTCCATCGTCGCCTTGAACGCCGCGCGGTCCTCGGCGGCCCGGATCGCCTCGAGCGGGGTGCCCAGGATTCGCACCCCGTAGCGGTCGAGCACGCCGCGCTCCGCGAGCGCCGCCGTGAGGTTGAGCCCGGTCTGCCCGCCCACGGTGCCGAGCAGGCCGTGCGGCCGCTCGGCGGCGATGATCTCCGCCAGCACCTCCGGGACCAGGGGCTCGACGTAGACGCGGTCGGCGACCCCGGGGTCGGTCATGATGGTCGCCGGGTTGCTGTTGACCAGCACGACCTCCACGCCCGCTTCGCGTAGCGCCCGGCACGCCTGAGTGCCGGAGTAGTCGAACTCGGCGGCCTGGCCGATGACGATCGGGCCGCTGCCGATGATGAGCACCTTGCGCAGCTCGCGCGGCGGCTCAGGCACGGCCGCCCGCCATCGCCAGGAAGCGGTCGAACAGGTGCGCGGAGTCCTGCGGGCCCGGACGGCCCTCGGGATGGTACTGCACCGAGAAGACCGGGAGGCGGCGGTGGCGCATCCCCTCCACCGTGCCATCGTGCAGGTTGCGGTGGGTGACCTCGAACCCGGTACCCCCGAGCGACGCCTCGTCCACCGCGTAGCCGTGGTTCTGCGTGGTGATCGCCACCCGGCCCGTGGTCTCGTCGCGCACCGGGTGGTTCGACCCACGGTGGCCGAAGGGCAGCTTGAACGTCCGCGCGCCAGCGCCGATCGCCAGGATCTGGTGTCCGAGGCAGATGCCCATGACCGGCATCTCCTCGCACAGGGCCCGCACCTGGGCGGCGACGGCGCCCAGGCGCGCCGGATCGCCCGGGCCGTTGGTCACCACCAGGCCGGCCGGGCGCTCCTCGCGGATCGCGCCGGCCTCGGCGTCGTGCGGAAACAGGACGACCTCGCATCCGCGCGCGCGCAGGTGCGCGACGATGCCCTGCTTGGCCCCGCAGTCGAGCACCGCGATCCGCGGACCAGGAGCGGGCCAGCGCACGACCTCGCGCGTGGAGACCTGCGCCACCAGGTCGAGCTCACCCAGGTCAGGCACGGCCCGCGCGCGCGCGATCAGGTCGCCAGGCGACTCCCGCGCTGTGGTGATGACACCGCGCCTGACGCCGCCGGTGCGCAGGTGCCGGACGAGCCGGCGCGTGTCCACGTCCGCGACGCCCGCCACGCCCCAGGCGCGCAGGTAGGCGTCCAGGTCGGCGCGGCCCCCGGAGGCCGGCGCCGCCCAGCGCACGACGAAGCCTGCGGCCTGCGGCCGCGCCGACTCCAGGTGCGCGTCGTGGAAACCGTAGTTGCCGATGAGCGGGTAGGCCATCACGACGATCTGACCACGGTAGGACGGGTCGCTGAGGACCTCCTGGTAGCCCGTGAGGCTGGTGGTGAAGACGACCTCGCCGCCGGCCGGCGCGGTGGCGCCGATGGCCCGGCCGGTCAGGATCAGGCCGTCGTCGAGCGTGAGCGTGGCCTGCATGGAGCCCCCCCCGACGGGTGTTATGAATAATCATACATCGGAATGGATAACAATGCAAGCGGGGGTCCCTCGGGCAGCTCCCCAAACGGCCTGCGCGCCGGCGGCGCGCGCACGCGGCGCCGGACGAGCCCGCGGCCCCATCGTCGGCCCCATCGTCGCCGGGCGGGACGCCCGCGTGGTACCATGCGGGTGGAGCTTGTACGCCACATATGGCGAAGGGGAGGTAGCGCATGAACGCTCGCAGCATCGCCCTCTCGCTCGCACTGGTCCTGACGGCCCTCGGGGCCCCGGCGGCCTCGGCGCCCGTCCAGGAGATCACCTTCTCGTCCACCCAGCTCAACCCGGTCCAGGAGCAGGAGTGGGCGCGGAACACGCTTCTCAAGGGGTTCGAGGACGAGGCCGGCATCCGGGTGCGCTTCGTCCCGGACACGGCCGGACCGTTCATCGACCGACTGCTCGCCGAGGCCCGCGCAGGCCGCGGCACCGTGGATGTCGCCGGTACGCTGCACGGCGACTTCCCCCTGCTCGCCGCCGAGAACGCGTTGCGCGACGTCGCGGCCGTGCTCCGCAACCTGGAAGCCCGACGCGACCGGACGTTCATCGCCGACCTGGTCCGCGCCGGGAACATCAACAACGTCCAGACGTTCGTGCCCTGGATGCAGGCGACCTACCTGATCGCCGCCAACCGGCAGGCGCTGGCGCACTTCCCGCGGGGGCGCAACCCGCAGGCCATGACCTACGACGACCTGCTGCAGTGGGGCGAGAACATCCGCCAGGCCACCGGCCAGCGCCGGCTGGGCTTCCCCGCCGGTCCCTCGGGCCTCTACGGCCGCTTCCTGCACGGGTACATCTACCCGTCGTTCACGGGCGCCCAGGTCAAGCGGTTCAAGACCGCCGACGCAGTGACGATGTGGACGTACCTGAAGCAGCTCTGGACCGTGACCAACCCGGCTTCGTTCCGGTACGACTTCATGAACGAGCCGCTGCTGACCGGCGAGGTCTGGGTGGCGTGGGACCACGTCGTGCGCCTGCTGCCCGCCCTGCGCGAGCGGCCTAACGACTTTGTGATCCTGCCCTCGCCCGCCGGCCCGCGCGGGCGGTCGTTCCTGACGGTCATCGCCGGGCTCGGCCTCCCGCGGAACTCGCCGAATCCCGAGGCCGCGGAGCGCCTGATCGAGTACCTGACGCGGCCGCGCACCCAGGTCACGACGCTGCAGGGGGTGGCGTTCTTCCCGACCGTGCGGGAGGCCTCGGGCGCGGTGCCCACCGGCGGTCTGCGCGTCATGGCCGAGGGCGTCGCGGCGCAGGCGACCGCCCCTGACGCCCGGACGGCGCTGCTGCCGATCGGGCTGGGCGCCCGCTCGGGCGAGTTCGTCCCGCTCTACGTGGACACGTTCCGCGAGATCGCCGTGCAGGGGCGGCCCGTCGCCGACGTGCTGGCCACGCAGGGACGCAAGCTCGAGGACCTCTACCGGGCGATGAACGCGGTCTGCCCGCCGCCCGACCCGCAGGAGCGGCCCTGCCGGCTGGAGTAGGTTCCGCGTGACCGGGGGAGGCCGCCCGCGGCCTCCCCCTTCTCCGATGACCATCGCCGAGCAGCGGCTCGACTCCCCGGCGCCCGCGGCGCGCGCCCGCGTCGACTGGCTGCCCTACGCGCTGCTGCTGCCCACGCTGCTCTTCCTCGCGGTGTTCTTCGTCTACCCCATGATCCAGGCCGTGGTGCTCAGCGTGCGCGATCCCTCCGGCGGGTTGACCCTCCGCTACTTCCAGGCCATGGTGACGGACACATACTTCCGCGGGGCCGTCCGCAACAGCCTGCTGCTCACGGCGATCGTCATCCCCCTCCAGGTGACGCTCGCGCTCGCAATCGCGCTGCTCGTCAACACGCGGTTCCGCGGGCACCAGTGGTTCCTCTACATCTGCGCCATCCCGCTCGGCATCTCCGACCTGGCGGCGGGGCTGGTGTGGCTGTCGATCTTCACCGACCGCGGCACGCTCAACATGCTCCTGCTGTGGCTGGGGGTGATCGACCAGCCGATCGCGTTCCTGTCGTTTGAGGAGCCGGTCTGGCTGTACGCCGCGATCGTGGCCACCGAGGTGTGGCGCGCCACGGCCATCGTGATGGTGATCCTGGTCGCCGGACTCCAGTTGATCCCCAAAGACTACTTCGAGACCGCGGACGTCTTCGGCGCGACCGGCTGGCGCAAGCTGTGGCACGTCACGCTGCCGCTGATGCGCCCGGCGCTGCAGACCGCGCTCATCATCCGGACAATCCTAGCCTTCCAGCTCTTCGCGACGGTCATCGCGCTCGCGGGCCGCATCGTCCCGGTGCTCGCCGGCGAAGCGTACTTCCAGTACTCGCTCTACCGGAACCCGCCGGTCGCGAGCGCCTACGCGGTGCTCATCATGGCGACCTCGATGGTCATCACGGTCGCCTACCTGCGGCTGCTGCGCGGCCGCGAGACCGAGGCCGGGGCGTGAGTGCCGCCGCGCGGCGGGCGCTGCTCGCGCTGGCCGTCACCGGCGTGGGGGCCTGGGTGCTCGCGCCGATCGTGCTCATCGCGCTCGCGAGCTTCACCACGCGCTCCCAGCTCTACGCGTGGCCGCGCGGCGTCATCCCCAACCCCTGGTCGGTGGAGACCCTGCGGTTCTTCCTCCAGGCGCAGGGCGTGCTCCAGGCCACCTGGCACAGCCTGGTCGTGGCGGGGCTCACGATCGCGCTGGCGATCCTGATCGGCGCGCCCGCCGGCTACGCGCTCTCCCGGTTCCGCTTCGCGGGCCGCGAGGCGTTTCGACTCGCCATCCTGGGCACGAAGATGTTCCCGGCCACCATCCTGGCTGTGCCGCTGGCGGTCTCGTTCATCCACTGGGGGCTGTACGACACGCTGCTGGGCGTGGCGTTCGTCCACACGGCGCTGGCGCTCCCGTTCGCCATCATCATCACCACCAGCGTGTTCGTGGGCGTGCCGTTCGAGCTCGAGGAGGCGGCGATGACCCTGGGGTGCGGCCGGCTCCAGGCGTTCCTGCGGGTCGCGCTGCCGATCGCGCTGCCCGGCTTGGCCGCCGCGGCGATCTTCACGTTCGTGCTCTCGTGGAACGAGGTGTTCGCGGCGACGATCCTGACGCTGCGCACCCGCACGCTGCCGGCGTTGGTCATGAACGCCGTCGGCAGCGCGGGCGCGCCGGCCGACTTCCGGTTCGCCGCCGGCTTCTTCATGATCGTTCCCGCGTTGATCATCATCATGGTGATTCGCCGCTACCTGCTCACGCTGTGGGGCGTCACCGTCCGGTAGCCACGCCCGCGGAGGCCCGACGATGGCGAGCATCAGGATGGAGCGGCTGCGCAAGGTCTTCGGGAAGGTCGTCGCGGTCGCTGACGTCTCGCTCGAGATCGCCGACGGCGAGTTCATGGTGTTGCTGGGCCCCAGCGGCTGCGGGAAGACCACGATGCTGCGGTGCCTGGCCGGGCTGGAGCGCCCCGACGGCGGCCGCGTGTTCATCGGCGACCGCGACGTCACCGACGCGCCGCCGGCGACGCGCGGGATCGCGATGGTGTTCCAGAGCTACGCGGTCTTCCCGCACATGACCGTCCGGGACAACATCGCGTTCGGCCTGCGGATGCGCGGCGTCCCCCCAGACAAGGTCCGGCGCCGGGTGGAGGACGGCGCGGCGCTCCTCCAGATCGACCAGCTCCTGGACCGCTACCCGGCGCAGCTCTCGGGCGGCCAGCGCCAGCGGGTCGCGGTCGCGCGCGCCATCGTCATGCAGCCCGAGGTGCTGCTCATGGACGAGCCGCTGTCCAACCTGGACGCGCTGCTGCGCCTGCAGATGCGCGCGGAGCTGAAGCGGTTGCACGAGGAAGTGCGCTCCACCACCGTCTACGTGACCCACGACCAAGTGGAAGCCCTGAGCCTGGGCCAGCGCATCGCGGTGATCCGCGGCGGGCAGGTCGTCCAGTGCGACACGCCGGGTCGGGTCTACGACGCGCCGGCGAACCGGTTCGTGGGCGGCTTCATCGGAAGCCCGCCGATGAACTTCCTCGACGCCACGCTGCGCCGCGACGGCGCGGGCGCCGCGGTCGAGGTGGGGGGTGCGCGCATCCCGCTCCCCCGCGCCCCGCAGGCCGCCGACGGCGGCGAGGTCGTGGTCGGCATCCGGCCGGAGCACATCGCCGTGCAGCCCGCGCCCTCCCCGGACGGCGTGCGCGCCCGCGTGGTGGTGCTGGAGCCACTCGGCCCGCAGGCGCTGCTGACCGTGCGCGCCGGCGCCGAGACGCTGAAGGTAACGACCCCCGTCGAGTTCCACGCGGAGCCGGGCGCCGAGGTCTGGCTGCGGTTCGATGCGGCGCGCATCCGGCTGATGGACGCGCGCACCGGCGACGCGCTCGCCGGCTGAGCCGTGGCCGGCGACGACCCCTTGCTCGCGGCGGCGGAGGGGGTCCTGCGCGGCAACGACCTGGGCGACTACACGAAGCCGAGCCCGCGCCTCTACCCGCACCAGTGGAACTGGGACTCCGCGCTGGTGGCGATCGGCTGGGCGCACCTCGACTGGCCGCGCGCGGCGCGCGAGATCGAGTCGTTGCTCGAGGCCCAGTGGACCGACGGCATGCTCCCGCACATCCGCTACAACCCGACCGTGACCGACTACCATCCGGGGCCGGAGTGGTGGCCGGACGTGCCCGTGCGGCGCAAGGGCGTCCGGACCAGCGGCATCTCGCAGCCGCCTGTGCTGGGTGCCGCGGTCCACACGGTCGGCCTGCTCCAGCCCGACGCGAGCACGCGCCTGACGTGGTGGGCGCGCGTCTACGATCCGGTGCGGGAGGCGCTCCTTTACTTCGCGCGTCACCGGACGGTCGGCGGTTCACCGCTCGTCGCGATCATCCACCCCTGGGAGAGCGGTCTCGACAACAGCCCGCGGTGGGACTTCGCGGTCCGGGGGGGGCTCCGCCCCTCGCGACCCTACCGGCGGGTGGACAATACGATCGTCGCCGCGGCCCATCGGCCGACGCAGGCGGACTACGACCTCTACATGCACCTGGTCGAGTGGATCGCCGCGGACTACCGGGTGGGGTCGCGGCTGGCGCAGGCGCCGTTCCTGGTCTACGATGCGCTGTTCAACGCCGCCTGGTTCCGGTCCGCGCTCGACCTCAACCGCA
This sequence comes from Armatimonadota bacterium, assembly GCA_031081715.1. GTDB lineage: Bacteria > Sysuimicrobiota > Sysuimicrobiia > Sysuimicrobiales > Humicultoraceae > Fervidifonticultor_A > Fervidifonticultor_A tertius. Next base: position 38,579 of record JAVHMA010000006.1, read on the forward strand.
TCGCGGCCGCGCTGGACCGGCCGCCCGCGGTCTCCGACGCCGACCTCGATGCCTTCCGCGCGGCCTACCACGCGACGCTGTGGCACGCGCCAAGCCTGCTGTTCCGCGACGTGGACGTCCGCGGCGGCACGCAGATCCCGGTGGACACGGTCGCGGGCCTCATCGCCATCTACGGGGGACTCGTCTCGGCGGACCAGGCCGCGGCCATGATGGCGCGGTACCGCCAGCGGTGCCGGGGCTGCCGGATGGTGCCGTCCGTCCCGCCCGACCAGCCCGCGTTCGACCCGCACCGCTACTGGCGCGGTCCGGTCTGGGTTCATGTGAACTGGCTCATCGTGCGCGGGCTGGAGGCGCTGGGGCTGCGGGACGAGGCCGCCTCGCTGGCCGAGGAGACGCTGGCGCTGGTGCGGCGCGCCGGGCTGCACGAGTACTACGACCCCTATACCGACGCGGGCCTGGGCGGTCCGGACTTCTCCTGGCCCGCGGCGCTTGCCATCGACCTGGTGCGTCGGCCCGTCGCCGGGGCCTAGAGGGCTATCTTCTCGAGGAGCCGAACAGGAGGTCGGGCGTCGTGCCCACCGGTACCTACCCCGCCGAGCGCGGCGTGCACCGGGGCGCCTCAGTGAATGCGCCAGTACGCGGTGACGACGGTCAGGGCGGCGAAGAGCAGGTAGATCGGACGGCGCAGGACCACCACGAGCGCCTCGGTCCAGACGAGCGGCGCTCCGGCGATCGCGAGCGTCGCGGCCTGGGGCGCGCCGAACAGGAAGCCCACCGCGCACGAGGCGGCCGCGGCCAGGGCGAGCGCCGGCCCGCGCTTGCCGCCGGCCGCGCGGCCCGCGGCCGCGCCCACCAGGGCGCCGGCGGGAAGCGCCAGCAGGATCAGGAGCAGCCCGATCCCCGGCCGCACGGTCAGGGCCACGGCGCCTGCCGCGGTACCCAGCGCGAGGCTCGCCGCCATCGCGACGGCCAGCGGCGCCGGGCCGACGCGATAGACCGCGGGCAGGGGCGCGCGACCGCAGTCAGGGCACTTCATGCCCACGGGGGTCTCCACCATGCAGTCCGGGCAGATCGGGGTCCCGCAGGTCACGCACGTCAGCAGCGTCTCGGCACCGGGATGCCGGGCGCAGCGCATCGCCTCACCTCCACCGCGGGTCTCTGCCCTCAGGATGACGGTACGCGCGTCCTCGCGCAAGCGCGGCGGTCCCGGTAGGAAACCTTGCGGCTGGGCCGAACGTAGTGGTGGCCCGGGGGCCCGCTCCGGGCCGTCGTGCTTCTCGACCACGAGGGGGTGCCGACATCGCTGCCGCCACGCGCGTGACGCACGCGGCGCACATCGCCGCCCGGCCCAGCCGGGTCGTGATCGGCCGCGTCCGGCCGGAGATTGACGGCGGCCGTTTCCCGATCAAGCGCACCGTGGGCGAGCCGGTCACCGTCGAGGCAGAGGCCTTCGCCGACGGCCACGACGTGCTCGGCGCGGCCCTGCTCTACCGGCGCGACGAGGACGCGGCGTGGACCGCCCTGCCCATGGCGCCCCTGGGCAACGACCGGTGGGAGGGCTCCTTCGTCCCTCGGGCCCTGGGCCGGTACGCCTACACGGTGCAGGCGTGGATCGACCGATTCGGTACCTGGACGCGCGACCTCTCGCGTCGGATCGCCGCGGGGCAGGACATCGCCACCGACTTGGCCATCGGCGCCGGACTCGTGGAGACCGCGGCGGACCGCGCCGGCCCCGAGGACGCGGCCCGGCTCCGGTCGGCGGCGGCGCGGCTCCGGGGGGGCGGGCCCGATGCCGGCGCCGCCGCGCTCGACGCCGACCTGGCGGCGGCCATGGCGCGCTGCGCCGAGCGGGACGACCTGGTCACCTACGACCGCGAGTTGTGGGTGCTGGTGGACCGCGAGCGCGCGCGGTTCTCCGCCTGGTACGAGCTGTTTCCTCGCTCGTGTGCGTCCGAACCCGGCCGGCACGGCACGCTCGCGGACTGCGCGGCGCGGCTGGACTACGTGGCCGGGATGGGCTTCGACGTGGTCTACCTGCCGCCGATCCACCCGATCGGCCGCACCAACCGCAAGGGACGCAACAACGCTCCCGTCGCCGAAGCGGACGCCCCGGGCAGCCCGTGGGCGATCGGCGCGGCCGAGGGCGGGCATGACGCGGTCCACCCGCAGCTCGGCACGCTCGAAGACTTCCGCCGGCTGGTGGCACGGGCGCGCGAGCTCGGCCTGGAGGTCGCCCTCGACCTGGCGTTCCAGTGCTCGCCCGACCACCCCTACGTCGCCGCGCATCCCGAGTGGTTCCGGTGGCGACCCGACGGGCGCGTGCAGTACGCCGAGAACCCGCCGAAGCGCTACGAGGACATCTTCCCGCTACACTTCGAGGGCGACGCCTGGCAGTCGCTGTGGGAGGAGTTGCGGCGCGTCGTCCTGTTCTGGATCGGGCAGGGTGTGCGCATCTTCCGGGTGGACAACCCGCACACCAAGCCGTTCCGCTTCTGGGAGTGGCTGCTCGCGCAAATCCGCGCCGAGCACCCCGACGTCCTGTTCCTCTCCGAGGCGTTCACACGGCCCGCGGTGATGTACCACCTGGCGAAGCTCGGGTTCGCGCAGTCCTACACCTACTTTGCATGGCGCAACACGAAAGACGAGCTGGAGCGCTACTTCACCGAGCTGACCCGGACCGAGGTCGCGGAGTTCTTCCGGCCGAACCTGTGGCCGAACACGCCGGACATCTTGACCGAGTACCTCCAGACCGGGGGGCGGCCGGCGTTCATCGCGCGCCTCGTGCTGGCCGCCACGCTGGGCGCGAGCTACGGCATCTACGGACCGGCGTTCGAGCTGTGCGAGGCACGGCCGCGCGAGCCAGGGAGCGAGGAGTACCTGCACTCGGAGAAGTACGAGATCCGGCACTGGGAGCTCGATCGGCCGGACAGCCTGCGGCATCTCATCGCGCGGCTGAACCGCATCCGACGCGAGCACCCGGCGCTGCAGGCCGACCGTTCGCTGGCCTTCCACCCGGTGGATACGGAGGCGCTCATCGCCTACAGCAAGCGGACCGAGGACGGCGCCAACATCGTGCTGGTCGTGGTCAACCTGGATCCACACCACCGCCAGGCCGGGTGGGTGACGCTGCCGCTCGAGGGGCTGGGCCTGAGCCCGCACGAGCCCTACCAGGTGCACGACCTGCTGACCGGCACGCGGTACCTGTGGTCGGGGGCGCGCAACTACGTCGAGCTCGATCCCCACGGCCTGCCCGCGCACGTCTTTGTGGTCCGGCGCCGGATTCGCCGGGAGCAGGACTTTGAGTACTACCTCTAGGGACGCCCGACCGGCCCCGCGGCCGGTGAGCCCCGATCCCCTCTGGTACCGCGACGCGGTCGTCTACGAGGTGCACGTCCGGGCTTTCTACGACAGCGACGGCGACGGCATCGGCGACTTCCGCGGGCTGACCGAGAAGCTCGGCTACCTACAGGACCTCGGGGTGACGGCGATCTGGTTGCTGCCGTTCTACCCCTCGCCGCTGCGAGACGACGGGTACGACATCGCCGACTACACGGGCGTGCATCCCGACTACGGGACGCTGCGGGACTTCGAGGCGCTGCTGCGCGAGGCTCACCGCCGCGACCTGCGGGTCATCACCGAGCTGGTGCTCAACCACACCTCGGACCAGCACCCCTGGTTCCAGCGCGCGCGCCGCGCGCGGCCGGGGAGCCGGTGGCGCCAGTTCTACGTGTGGAGCGACTCGCCCGACCGCTACCGGGACGCGCGTATCATCTTTAAGGACTTCGAGGCTTCCAACTGGACCTGGGACCCGGTGGCGGGCGCGTACTACTGGCACCGCTTCTACTCGCACCAGCCCGACCTGAACTACGACCACCCCGAGGTGCGCGCGGCCATGCTGCGCGTGGTGGACTTCTGGTTCGGGCTGGGGGTGGACGGGCTCCGCCTGGACGCGGTCCCCTATCTGTTCGAGCGGGAGGGCACGTCCTGCGAGAACCTGCCCGAGACCCACGCCTTCCTCCGCGAGCTGCGCCGGCACACCGACGCGCGCTTCCCGGCGCGGATGCTGCTCGCGGAGGCCAACCAGTGGCCCGAGGACGCGGTCGCGTACTTCGGCGCCGGCGACGAGTGCCACATGGCCTTCCACTTCCCGCTCATGCCGCGGCTGTTCATGGCGATCCGCATGGAGGACCGCTATCCCATCATCGACATGCTCGAGCAGACGCCCCCGATCCCGGAAACCTGCCAGTGGGCGCTGTTCCTGCGTAACCACGACGAGCTCACGCTCGAGATGGTGACCGACGAGGAGCGCGACTACATGTACCGAGTCTACGCCACCGACCCGCAGGCGCGCATCAACCTGGGAATCCGGCGACGCCTCGCGCCCCTGCTCGGGAACCACCACCGGCGCATCGAGCTTATGAACGGGCTACTGCTGTCGCTGCCGGGCACCCCGGTGCTCTACTACGGCGACGAGATCGGCATGGGTGATAACGTCTATCTGGGCGACCGCAACGGCGTGCGCACGCCCATGCAGTGGAGCCCGGACCGCAACGCCGGTTTCTCGCGCGCCAACCCCCAGCGTCTCTACCTGCCGGTCATCGTGGACCCGGAGTACCACTACGAGACGGTCAACGTCGAGGCGCAGCAGCACAACCCTTCATCGCGGCTGTGGTGGACGCGGCGGATCATCGGGCTGCGCAAGCAGCTCCAGGCGTTCGGCCGCGGAACGCTGGAGGTGCTCGCGCCCGCCAACCGCAAGATTTTGGCGTATGTGCGGCGGTACGGCGACGAGCACGTCCTGGTCGTGGCCAACCTCTCCCGGTTTGTCGAGTACGTCGAGCTCGACCTCAAGCGGTTCGCCGGGTGGGTGCCCGTCGAGCTGTTCGGCCGGCAGGAGTTTCCCCGGATCGGCGAGGCCCCCTATGTGTTGACGCTCGGGCCGCACGCGTTCATCTGGTTCCAGCTCACGCCCGAGCGGGCGGCGGCCTCCCAGGCCGCGGCCGGAGACCTGCCGCGGGTGCAGGCGAGCGGCCGCGGCGTGCTCGAGCCGGCCGGCCGCCGCGCGTTGGAGAGCGTGCTCGCGGCCTACCTCCCGGCGCGCCGGTGGTTCGGCGGCAAGGCGCTGCGGCTGAAGGCGGCGCGGATCGCGGACGTCGTCCCGGTCCCCGGCGAGGGTGCGGACGGCGCGCTGGCGCTCGTCCGCACCGAGTACACCGAGGGCGAGCCCGAGACCTACCTGCTCCCGCTCGCGCACGTCACCGGCGAGGCGGCGCGCCGCATCCTGCAAGACGCGCCCGCCACCGCGATCGCAACCACCGAGGCGGCCGGGGAGGTCTCCCCGGGCGTGCTCTGCGACGCGCTCGCGGACCGGCGCTTCTGCGCGGCGCTGCTGGACCTCATCGCACGCCGCCGGCGCGTGCGGGGCGAGGCCGGGCAGGTCGCCGGCGTCCGGACGCGCGCGTTCGCGCGGCTCGCCGGCGGCCGGACGCTGGCGCCGCGGCCCCTGGCCGCGGAACAGAGCAACACCTCGGTGGTCTACGGCCGACGGCTCATCCTCAAGGTGCTCCGCCGCGTGGAGCCGGGCCCCAACCCCGAGCACGAGATCGGCCAGTTCCTGACGCAGAGGCGGTTCGCGCACATCCCGCAGCTCGCCGGCGCCATCGAGTACCGCGCCGGGCGCGGCGAGCCGGCCACGCTGGCGGTGCTGCTGCAGTACGTGCGCAACGAGGGCGACGGGTGGGAACACGCGCTGCACTTCCTGGGCGGCTACCTGGACCAGGCCCAGGCGCGCGACGCCGCGGTGGACGCGGTGCCGGTGCCCGCAGACGGCGTGGTCGCGCTGGCCGAGCAGGAGCCGCCCCTGCTCGTGCGCGAGCTGATGGCGCCCTACCTGGAGACTGCGGCGCGGCTCGGCCGCCGCACGGCCGAGCTGCACCTGGCGCTCGCCTCGGATGCGGCCAACCGCGACTTCGCGCCCGAGCCCTTCACCCCGCTCTACCAGCGCGCGGTCTACCAGTCGCTGCGCAACCTGACCCGCGGCGTGCTCGCGCGGCTGCGAGGGCGCATCGGCGCGCTCCCGGAGCCGGCGCGCACGCTGGCCGCACGCGTCGCCGACCTGGAGCCCGAGATTCTCGCCCGGTTCCGCAAGGCGCTGGACGGTCGGGTGACCGGTATGCGCATCCGGTGCCACGGCGACTACCACCTGGGTCAGGTGCTCCACACGGGCAAGGACTTCGTCATCTTCGACTTCGAGGGCGAGCCTGCGCGGCCGATCGGGGAGCGTCGCCTCAAGCGGTCGCCGCTCGCGGACGTCGCCGGGATGCTCCGCTCGTTCCACTACGCCGCGTTCGCCGCGGCCGACCGCCACGTGGCCGGGGGCGCGGTCCGTCCCGATCAGCGGCCCCGCCTGGAGGCCTGGGCGCGGTTGTGGGCAACCTGGGCCGGCGCCGCGTTCCTCCGTGCCTACCTGGAGACCGCTTCTGCGGCCCGGTTCCTCCCGAGAACGCGCGCCGAGCTTGCGGTCCTGCTGGACGCCTACATGCTCGAGAAGGCGGTCTACGAGGTCGGCTACGAGCTGCGGAGCCGGCCGGAATGGGTCGCGTTCCCGCTGGCCGGCATCCTCGAGATGCTCGGCGCCGGGGGCGACGGGGCGTAGCCGGCCGTGACGCTGCTCAGCGACGCGGATCTCTACCTGTTCAACGAGGGGACGCACGTCCGGCTGTGGGAGAAGCTCGGTGCCCATCCCCTGACCGCCGACGGCGTATCGGGCACGCACTTCGCGGTGTGGGCGCCTGCGGCCGAGGGCGTGTGGGTGATGGGGGACTTCAACGGCTGGAGCCGCGGCCGGCACGCACTGACGCCGCGGGGCTCTTCGGGTGTTTGGGAGGGCTGGGTCCCGGGCGCCGACCAGGGGATGCGCTACAAGTACCACATCCTCTCGCGCTACGGCGGACATCGCGCCGACAAGGCGGACCCGGTCGCCTTCGCCTCGGAGCTACCGCCCGGCACGTCGTCGGTAATCTGGGACCTGGCGTATGAGTGGCGTGACGGCGACTGGATGGCGGCGCGCGGGGCGCGTCAGCGCCTGGACCGGCCGATGGCGATTTACGAGGTGCACCTTGGCTCGTGGCGCCGCGCGCTCGAGGCAGGCGGGCGGATGCTCACCTACCGCGAGCTGGCGACCCCGCTCGCCGAGTACGCCCGCGCGCTCGGCTTCACGCACGTGGAGCTGCTGCCGATCATGGAGCACCCGTTCTACGGCTCGTGGGGGTACCAGGTCACCGGGTTCTTCGCGCCCACGGCGCGCTACGGCGCACCGCAGGACCTGATGTTCCTGATCGACACGCTGCACCGGCACGGGCTCGGCGTGATCCTCGACTGGGTGCCGGCGCACTTCCCCTCCGACGCCCACGCGCTGGGCTTCTTCGACGGCACGCACCTCTACGAGCACGCCGACCCGCGGCTGGGCGTCCACCCGGACTGGCACAGCCTGATCTTCAACTACGGTCGTCACGAGGTACGCAGCTTCCTCGTGAGCAGCGCGCTGTTCTGGCTGCAGGTCTACCACGCCGACGCCCTCCGCATCGACGCGGTGGCCTCCATGCTCTACCTGGACTACTCGCGCGCCGAGGGTCAATGGATTCCCAACGCCTTCGGCGGCCGGGAGAACCTGGAGGCGATCGCGTTCCTGCGGCGCCTCAACGAGGACGTCTACCGGCACGTCCCTGACGCGCAGACCATCGCGGAGGAGTCCACGGCCTGGCCCATGGTCTCCCGACCGACTTACCTCGGCGGGCTCGGCTTTGGCCTCAAGTGGGACATGGGCTGGATGCACGACACCCTCGCCTACATGGCCCGCGACCCGATCTTCCGCAAGTACCACCACGGCGCCCTGACGTTCCGGGCGCTCTACCAGTACACCGAGAACTTCGTGCTGCCGCTGTCGCACGACGAGGTCACGCACGGCAAGGGCTCCCTGCTCGCGCGGATGCCCGGGGACGACTGGCAGCGGTTCGCCAACCTCCGGCTACTGCTGGCCTCCATGTACGCGCAGCCCGGGAAGAAGCTGCTGTTCATGGGCGGCGAGTTCGGCCAGTGGCGCGAGTGGGACCACGAGAGGAGCCTGGACTGGCACCTGCTCGACGACGAGCGGCACGCGGGCGTCCAGCGGCTGGTGGCCGACCTGAACCGGCTCTACCGTGAGCTGCCCGCGCTGCACGAGGGCGACTGCCAGCCGTGGGGGTTCGAGTGGGTCGACGCCGGCGACGCCGAGCAGAGCGTGATCGCCTTCCTGCGGCGCGGCCGAACCGCGGCCGACGACGTCCTGGTGGTCTGCCACTTCACGCCGGTGCCGCGCGACAACTACCTGGTCGGTGTGCCGGCGCCCGGCTACTGGCGCGAGCGGCTCAACACCGACGCCGCCGCCTACGGGGGCAGCGGCCGCGGCAACCTCGGCGGCGTCGAGGCGTCACCGCACCCGGCGCACGGCCGGTACCACTCGCTCTCCCTAACGCTCCCGCCGCTGGCCGCGCTGTTCTTCCAGCGGCCGGGGTGAGCCGCACCGCGCGCCCCCGCCGCGCGGTCCGTGCCGGGCTCGGCGCGGTGCCGGTACCCGGCGGCGTGCGCTTCCGGCTCTGGGCGCCGGGAGCGCGGACCGCCGAGGTGGTGCTCGAGCCCGGCGGTGCGCTTCCCATGGCGCCCGCGCGCGACGGGACGTTCGAGGCGCTGGCCCCCGGACTCCGCACGGGCACGCGTTATCGCATCCGGGTGGACGGCGGCCCGGCCTGCCCCGACCCCGCGTCGCGCTACCAGCCCGAGGGGCCCCACGGCCCGTCCGAGGTGATCGACCCCGCGGCCTTTCGCTGGTCCGACGCGCACTGGAGACCGCCCCGGCGGCGCGACCTGGTCTTCTACGAACTCCACGTCGGCACGTTCTCGCCCGAGGGCACCTTCGACGGCGCGCGGCGCCGCCTACGGTCCCTGCGCGCGCTCGGCGTGACCGCGGTGGAGCTCATGCCCGTCGCCGAGTTCCCGGGGCGGTGGAACTGGGGGTACGACCCCGCGGCCCTCTTCGCGCCGTGCCGCGCGTACGGGGCGCCCGATGACCTGCGCGCGTTGGTCGACGAAGCGCACGCGCTCGGGCTGGCGGTCGTCCTCGACGTCATCTACAACCACTTCGGCCCGGACGGCGCCTACGCGCCGGCGGTGGCGCCCGCGTTCCTCTCGACGCGTCACCGTACCGCGTGGGGCCCGGCGGTCAACCTGGACGGCCCCGACGCCGGGGGCGTCCGGCGCTTCTTTATCGACAACGCCCTGCACTGGCTGGAGGAGTACCACACCGACGGCCTGCGGCTGGACGCCACGCACGCGCTCGCAGACGACAGCCCGGTCCACTTCCTCCGCGAACTGAGCGACGCGGTGCGCCGGTTGCCCGGCCCGCGCCGGTTCCTCGTGGCCGAGGACCACCGCAACCTCGACACGCTGGTGCGGCCGGAGCGATCCGGCGGCTACGGGCTGGACGCGGTCTGGAGCGACGACTACCACCATGAGCTGCGCCGGCTGCTCGCCGGCGACCGCGACGGCTACTTCGCCGACTTCGCCGGCACCACGCGCGATCTGGCGACCACAATCGCGCGCGGATGGCTGTTCGATGGCCGGCCCTCGGCGTACTTCGGCGGGCCGCGCGGCTCCGATCCCGCCGGCATCCCGCTCGACCGGTTTGTCCACTTCATCCAGAACCACGACCAGGTGGGCAACCGGCCGCGCGGCGACCGCCTGACCGCGCGCGTGGGCCTGGACGCCTTCCGCGCGGCGAGCGCGCTGCTGCTGTTCGCACCCGCTCTCCCCCTGGTGTTCATGGGTCAGGAGTGGGCCGCGACCACGCCGTTCCGCTACTTTACCGACCACGCGGAGCCCCTGGGGGCCCGGGTGCGCGAGGGACGCCGGCGCGAGTTCGAGCGCTTCGAAGGGTTTCGCGGGGACGTACCGGATCCGCAGGACCCGGCCACGTTCGCGGCCAGCCGCCTGGACTGGGCCGAAGTGGATCGGATGCCTCACGCGGGCGTGCTCCGCCTCTACCGCGACCTGCTGGCGCTACGGCCGCGGCTGCGCGGGCCGTTCCACGTGGCCAGCCCGACCGACGGCGGCATCGTCATGCACCGCGGGCGCCACACACTGCTGGTGGCGCTGCGGCCGGGGGTGGTCCTGACGCCGCCCCGGGGCGCCCGCGTGGCGTGGACCACGGAGGACACACGCTACGCCCTGGCCGGCGAGCCACCGCGCTCGACGGCGGCGGGCCTGGCGTTCCCGCGGCCGGCGGCGGCGCTGGCCGCCAGGCGGCCATGATCGCGACCTACCGCCTCCAGCTCGGTCCGGGCTTCGGCTTCGACGACGCCCGCGCGCTGGTTCCCTACTTCCGCCGCCTGGGCATCAGCCACCTCTACCTCTCCCCGATCACCGACGCGCGGCGGGGCAGCACGCACGGCTACGACGTGGTGGACCACAACCGCATCCGCGACGAGCTCGGCGGGCCCGACGGCTTCCGGGCCCTGCTGCGCGCCGCGCGCGCCGCGGGGCTCGCGCTCATCCTCGACATCGTGCCCAACCACGCGGGCGTCGGCGCCCGCAACGCCCGCTGGCAGGACGTGCTCGCCTACGGCCCGCACTCGCCGTACGCCTTCCACTTCGATGTGGAGTGGCAGCCGCTCAAGCCCGAACTGCGGCGCAAGATCCTCCTGCCCTATCTGGGCCGGCCGTACGGCGAGGCGCTTGACGCCGGCGAGATCACGCTCGTGTTCGAGGAAGGCCGGCTCTCGGCGGCCTGCGGGCGAGACCGCTTTGCCCTGGCGCCCGCCACCTACGCCGACGTGCTCGCGGCCGCGTTCGACGGCGAGGACGTGCACGACCGCGACGCGGTCGCGGCGCTTGCCGGGGAGTTCGCGACCCTGGCGCCGCACGAGCGGGGACGGGCGGATATGCTGCGCACCCGCCTGGCCGTGCTCGCGGGTCGCCTGGATTTGCCCGCGCGTCTGGCCCGCGTGCGCGGCGAGCGGCTGCACGCGATCCTGGAGCGGCAGTTCTGGCGGCTCGCCTCGTGGAAGGTCGCGGCGCACGAGATCAACTACCGCCGTTTCTTCGACGTGAACGACCTGGTGGGGCTCCGCATGGAACGGCCTGAGGTCTTCGACGACGCCCATCGGCTGATCGCGCGCCTCGCCGCGCAACCGGGCGTCGAGGGCGTGCGGGTGGACCACATCGACGGGCTGTTCGACCCGCAGGCCTACCTGGAGCGGCTGCGCACCATCGGTGTGCGGGGCGTCTGGGTCGAGAAGATCCTGGCCCTGGGCGAGACGCTGCCCCCGAACTGGCCGGTGGAGGGTACGAGCGGCTACGAGTTCCTCAACGACGTGCTCGGGCTGCTGACCCGTCCCGAGGGCGCGCTGCCGCTGGATCGCGCCTGGCGCTGGTTCGTCCGCGACCCGCGGCCGTACGCGGACGTGGCCTACGAGAGCCGGCGTCTGGTCATGGACACCTCGCTCGCGGGCGAGCTGTCGCGCCTGGCCTACAGCCTGGACCGGATTTCGGAGGGCGACTACCACACGCGCGACTTCACCTTCGAGGCCCTGCGCCAGGCGCTTGCGGACATCACCGCCGCGCTCCCGCGCTACCGCACCTACCTGCCCCATGACCGGCCGGAGGCCGAGCGCACGATCCGCGAGGCGGTCCACGAGGCGCGGCGGCGTCACCCCGGCGTCGAGCCCACGGTGTACGCCTTCGTCGGCGCGGCCCTGCTGGGCGAGGTCGCCCCACCGCTGCGCGAGGCGGCCGCCGCGTGGGCGGCGCAGTTCCAGCAGTACACGGCCCCCCTCGCCGCGAAGGGCGTCGAGGACACGGCATTCTACCGGTGGTTGCGCCTGGTCGCCCTCAACGAGGTCGGTGGGGCGCCCGACCGCTTTGGGGTCCCGGCCCGGGCGTTTCACGCCCGCGCCCGCTTCAGGGCGCACCGTTACCCGCGCACGCTCCTGGCCACCGCGACCCACGATCACAAGCGGGGCGAGGACCTGCGCGCGCGGCTCGTCGCGCTGGCCGAGATCCCCGAGATCTGGCGGCGCACCGTGGGGGTGCTCTCCGGACTGGCGCGCCGGCACCGCTCGCCCGACGGCCCGTCCCGCGGCGACGAGTATCTGTTCTATCAGACCCTGGCCGGGCTCTGGCACGGCGCCGCGCGCGAGGAGCTGGCCGGGCGGCTGGCGGCGTACATGCTGAAGGCCGCGCGCGAGGCCAAGCTCCGCACGAGCTGGTTGAGCCCCGACGCCGCTTACGAGGCCGCGCTGGAACGGTTCGTCTGCGGGATGATCGCCGACGCGCGCGTCGGCCGCGCTGTCGATCCCCTGGCCCGCGCGCTCGCGCGCGCCGGCTTCGCGAACAGTCTGAGCCAGCTCGTGGTGAAGCTCACCTCGCCGGGCGTCCCGGACTTCTACCAGGGAACCGAGCTGCTCGACCTCTCGCTGGTGGACCCGGACAATCGGCGGCCGGTGGACTTCGAGGCGCGCACCCGCCTGCTCGACGAGCTCGAGCCCCACCTGGCGCAGCCCGACCCGGCCGTGCTCCGCGGGTGGGTGGAGGCGCTTGACCCGCGCGCCAAGTTTTTCGTGACCGTGCGCCTGCTCCGCTTCCGGCAGGCGCACCCGGCGCTGTTCGCGGGCACCTACCGGCCGCTAGAGGCCGAGGGCCCGCAGGCCGGCTGTCTCGTCGCGTACACCCGCGAGGCCGCCAACGCCGCGCTGGTGGTCGCCGTGCCGCGCTTCCCGCTCGCGCTCGAGCGCGCGGGCGGCTTTGGCGCGACGCGACTCGCGCTGCCCGCCGAGCCCGGCGGCCGCCCCTGGAGTGATGTGCTCACCGAGCAGCCGCTGGACGCCGGCGCGTCCTGGCGGGCCGCGGCGTGGCCGCTGCCGTGGGTCGTGCTCTTCAGCGAGGCTGAATCGCCCGGAGGATCTGCACCGAGCGGGGTTTGAGCACGAGCGGCGTGCCCGGCGGCAGCGCGGTGGCGCGCCGGCGGCCGACCGGTCCCTCGGTGCCCAGCACGGGCTCCCACCCCCAGGCCTGCGGCGGCTCTGGAAGGACGAACCGGCCGGCGCGGCCGGCGTTGAACAGCACGAGGAACGTCTCGTCCGCGAGCGGTCGGCCGCGGGCGTCCACCTCCTGGAGCAGCCGGCCGTCGAGGAGCATGCCGAGCGCGCGCAGCCGTGGCGTCTGCCAGTCCTCGGCGGTCATCTCGCGCCCCGCGGGGTGCCACCAGATGACATCGCGTCGGCCCGTTGCCTCGGCCGCGCCGGTCAGGAACCGGCGGCGGTGGAAGGCTCGGTGAGCGCGCCGGAACGCGGCCATGGTTCGCACGAACTCGAGGAACCGGCGGCGCCGGTCGTCGAGGTCCCAGCGGTACCAGCTCGTCTCGTTGTCCTGGCAGTAGGCGTTGTTGTTGCCACCCTGCGTGTGGGAAAGCTCCGTGCCCCCGGCGAGCATCGGCACACCCTGCGAGAGCAGCAGCGTGGCGAGGAAGCTGCGCGCCAGCGCGTCGCGGCACGCCAGCACCGCCGGATCGTCGCTGGGGCCCTCCGCGCCACAGTTCGTGCTGTAGTTGTCATCGGCGCCGTCGCGGTTGTCCTCGCCGTTGGCCTCGTTGTGCTTCCGCTCGTAGCTGACCAGATCGGCCAACGTGAACCCATCGTGCGCGGTCACGAAGTTGATGGACGCGTACGGCTTGCGGCCGCTGCGGGCGTAGAGGTCGGCGCTGCCGGCGATGCGCGTCGCGAACTCGGGCACCTGCCCGTGGTCGCCCCGCCAGAAGCGCCGGACCACGTCGCGGTACCGGCCATTCCACTCGGCCCACAGCCAGGGGAAGTTGCCGACCTGATAGCCGCCCTCCCCCACGTCCCACGGCTCGGCGATGAGCTTGACGCGCGAGAGCACCGGGTCCTGCTGGATGATCTTGAAGAACGAGGCCAGCATGTTGACGTCGTAGAACTCGCGCGCCAGCGCCGCGGCCAGGTCGAACCGAAAGCCGTCCACGTGCATCTGCTCGACCCAGTACCGCAGGCTGTCGGTGACGAGCTGAAGCACGTAGGGGTTGCCGGGGTCGAGTGTGTTGCCGGTGCCGGTGTAGTCCATATAGTAGCGCGGGTCGGGCGCGAGCTTGTAGTACGAGGCGTTGTCAATGCCGCGGAACGCCAGCGTCGGCCCCAGGTGGTTGCCCTCGCCCGTGTGGTTGTAGACAACGTCGATGACGACCTCGAGCCCGGCCGCGTGCAGCGCCCGCACCATCATCTTGAACTCGCGCGTCGCGGCCAGCGGCTCGCCCGCCGCGTAGCGGGGCTCGGCGGCGAAATACGCGAGCGGGTTGTAGCCCCAGTAGTTCGCCAGCCCCCGCTCCGCCAGGTGCCGATCATTGACGAACGCCTGCACCGGGAGCAGCTCCACGGTGGTCACCCCCAGTGAGCGGAGGTGCTCGACGACCGGCTCGGACGACAGTCCCAGGTAGGTGCCGCGCAGGTCCTCCGGCACCTCGGGGTGCAGCCGGCTGATCCCCCTGACGTGGGTCTCGTAGATGATCGTGTCCTCCCAGGGGATCGCGGGCCGGCGGTCATCGCCCCACTCGAAGGCCTCCTCCACCACCGCGCCCAGCGGCGCCCAGGCCGCGCTGTCGCGCCCGTCGAACGACAGGTCGGCCTGCGGGTCGCCGATGGTGTAGCCGAAGAGGCTGTCGTGCCAGCGCAGCGGCCGGCCCACCGCGCGCGCATAGGGGTCGAGGAGCACCTTGGCCGGGTTGAAGCGGTGCCCCGCCTCCGGGCGGTAGGGGCCCCAGACACGGTAGCCGTAGAGCCGGCCGGGCTGCAGCCCCGGGGCGTACCCGTGCCAGACCGGGCCGGTCCGCTCAGGGAGCGCGATCTGCGCAGAGGGCGCCTCGTCCTCGGCGTGGTCGAAGAGCGCGACCTCCACGTGCTCCGCATGCTCGGAATAGAGGGCGAAGTTCACCCCGAGTCCGTCCCAGGTCGCGCCGAGCGGGTAGGGTTTCCCCGGCCACATGAGCATGGTCTCGCATTTCGGCGGGAGGGCGTCCTGGCCTGCCTGCGATGTGCCCGCGCGTCATCAAGACCCCACGCTGGTCTGCGCGGCTGACCGATGCTAGAATAATCTACGACGACGACGCAACAGACAACAGCCATCGCCGAATCTCCGCCGCGCGGCGGGGAGCGGGGGAACCAAGCCGTCGGGGCGCATCTCGCGAGCCGCGAGTAGGGTAGTCTCTCGACCCGAGCCCGTCAGCTAACCCCGCAGGCAGCGAGAGAAGGTGGCCGAGGTCCATCCGGCCCGGAGACCTTCTCCGGGCTGTTGATTTCTCGCCGGAGGGGAGGCGCGCGACCCGGATGCTGAACCTCGTCGGCGTCAAGCGCAAGGCGCTGCGGTCCTACGAACCGCTGACCGACGACGACCTGATCGCCGAGATCCGCGAGCTGGCCAGCCGGTTGCGCGGCCTGCGGGTCCTCCACCTGAACTCCACGGCCTACGGTGGGGGGGTGGCCGAGCTGCTCGTGTCCCTGGTGGCCCTCGAGAAGGACGTCGGCCTCGACGTCGAGTGGCGCACCATGGGCGAGGACGAGGCGTTCTTCAAGGTCACCAAGCGCATCCACAACGCCCTGCAGGGGCAGCCCTACGACATGACCGATGAGGAGCGCGCGACCTACCTGCGGTGCAACGAGGCCGCGGCCGGGGCGCTGAACGGACAGTACGACGCGGTCATCGTCCACGACCCGCAGCCCGCCGCGGTCCGGCACGTCGCCGGGCGGCGCGGCGCGCGGTGGATCTGGCGGTGCCACATCGACACTTCCGAACCCGACGCCGGGGTGTGGGCCTTCGTGGAGCCCTACGTGGAGGAGCACGACGCGGCCGTGTTCACCATGGCTCAGTTCGTGCCGCCCGGCCTGGCCGTGTCGCGCCTTGAGTTCATCCCGCCCGCGATCGACCCGCTGTCGTCGAAGAACCGAGACCTGCCCGACGATCTGGCCCGGGCGCTCGTCGGCGAGTTCGGCGTGGACGCCGAGCGGCCGCTCATGGTCCAGGTCGCGCGGTTCGACCCGTGGAAGGACCCGGCCGGGGTGATCCAGGCCTACCGCCTGGTCAAGGCGGAACTGCCGGAGGTACAGCTCGCCCTCATCGGCTCGATGGCCGGCGACGACCCCGAGGCCTGGGAGATCTACCGCGGCATCACCGAGACCGACCGCGACGACGACCTGTTCGTGTTCACGAACCTGGTCGGGGTCGGCAGCCTGGAGGTGAACTGCTTCCAGCGCGCCAGCGACGTGGTGATCCAGAAGTCGCTGCGCGAGGGGTTCGGGCTGGCGGTCTCGGAGGGGTTGTGGAAGCGGCGGCCGGTGATCGGCGGCGCGGCCGGCGGCATCCCGCTGCAGCTCCAGGACGGGGTGGGCGGCTACCTGGTCACCACGGTCGAGCAGTGCGCGGAGCGGGCTCTCTACCTCCTCCGCCACCCCGAGGAGGCCCGCCGCGTTGCCGAGGCGGGCTATCAGGTGGTCCGGCGGCGCTTCCTGATGCCGCGGCTGCTCCGGGACGAGCTGCGGCTGCTCTGCGACGTCACGACGGGCACGAGCGCCCGGAGGCCCGAGGAGCGAGTCGTGCGGTGACGGTTCTCGACCTGGTCTACTACGGCAATACCGTGCGGGCCTGGCTCGTGGCGGCGGCCGTGGCCGCGGGCGTGCTCGCGGGGCTGCGCGTGGGGCAGGCCGTCCTGCTGCGCCGGCTGGCCGCCGCGGATCGCACACCGACCGGGCTCGACGAGCTGACCGCGGACCTGGTCAGACGCACCCGGCTGCTGTTCCTGCTCCTCCTCGCCCTCTCGGCCGGGGCCTACGCGCTCGCGCTGCCGCCCCGGGCGGACCGCCTGCTCGCGGTCGCGGTGATGCTCGCCGTCCTGCTGCAGGTCGGCGCGTGGGGCAACGCCCTCATCGGCTTCCTGCTGGCGCGGCACGTGCGCCTGCGCCTCGAGCAGGACGCGGCCGCGGCCACCACGATGGCCGCCTTCGGGTTCCTGGGCCGGCTCGCGCTGTGGACGCTGCTGTTCTTCGTCGCGCTCGGGAACCTCGGGGTCAACATCACGGCGCTCGTGGCGGGCCTGGGCGTGGGCGGCATCGCGGTGGCGCTCGCGGTCCAGAACATCCTGGGCGACCTCTTCGCCTCGTTCACGATCGTGCTGGACAAACCGTTCGTCATCGGCGACTTCATCGTCATCGGCGAGCACGCGGGCACCGTCGAGCACATCGGGCTCAAGACCACCCGCGTGCGCAGCCTCTCGGGCGAACAGATCATCTTCGCGAACAACGACCTGCTGTCCAGCCGGGTGCGCAACTTCAAGCGCATGTACGAACGCCGTGTGGTCTTCACCATCGGGGTCACGTACCAGACGCCCCTGGCGAAGGTCGAGGCCATACCCGGGATGCTGCGGGAGATCGTCGAGGCCCAGCCGCTGGCACGCTTCGACCGCGCGCACTTCAAGGCGTACGGCGACTTCGCGCTCGTCTTCGAGGTCGTCTACTTCGTCCGCGATCCGGCGTTCAACGTCTACATGGACGTCCAGCAGGCGATCAACCTCGAGATTGGCCGGCGCTTCGCCGCCCAGGGCGTCGAGTTCGCGTACCCAACCCAGACGGTCTACCTCGCCCGGAGCGCGGCGGCGGGGTCGGCGTCCTGATGGGGGGGCGGGTGTGGATCGCGACGGTGGTCACCTTCGCCCGGTGCCTGGTGACGCACGAAGTGCCGCTCCTGGCGGCCGCGATCGCCTACACGGCGGTCCTGTCGTTCTTCCCGCTCCTGGTCGGCGTCGTGGCGCTGCTGGCACGGTGGGTCGAGGAACCGCGGGCACAGCAGGCCGTGGTGGAGGCGCTACGCCCCTACCTGCCGCCGGGCGCGGTGAGCCTGGTCTGGGGCACCCTCGACGCGGCGATCCGGGCGCGTGGCGCCGCGAGCGTGGTGGCGACCGTGGTGTTGTTCTGGACCGCCACCGCGGCGGCCAGCACGATTCGGCACAGCCTGAACCGTGTGCTGGGCGCGGCCCGGCCGCGACCGTTCTGGCGGCGCAAGGTGATCGAGCTCGGGCTGGTGACGCTCGCCGGAGGGCTCATCAGCCTCTCGCTGATCGCGAGCGCGGCGCTTGCGGCGCTGGGGGCGGTACCCGCGCTGGCAGACGCCGTGAGAGCCCTGCGGGTGAGCCCGATGGCCACCACGCTGGCGCGGGTGAGCCCGTGGGTGCTGTCGGTCGCGGCGTTCGCGGTGGTCTACGCTTGGCTGCCCAACGTGCGCCTGGCGTGGCGCACGCTGGCGGTCGGAACGCTGACCGCCGCCGCGCTCTTCGAGGCGACGAAGCAGGCGTTCTTCTGGTACCTGCGCGTGCTCGCGGACTACCCGCTCGTCTACAGCCACCTGGCGGGCGTGGTCGTGCTGATGATCTGGATCTACCTCGCGGCGTTCGTGCTGCTGATGGGGGCTGAGGTCATGCGACAGCTCGAGGACCGAAGGCAGGTGACGGCCGATGTCGGTTGAGCACCGCCACGACCCGCAGCCGTGCGGCCTGCCGGCCGACCGGCAGTTCATCGTGGTCAGCAACCGCGAGCCCTACGTCCACCGGCACGGCCCCGCGGGCGTCGAGGTCGAGCGGCCGGCGGGTGGGCTGGTGGCGGCGCTGGACCCGGTCATGCAGGCGGTGCGCGGTACCTGGATCGCCTGGGGCAGCGGCGACGCCGACTTCGAGGTCGCAGACGCCGCCGGCCGGGTGATGGTGCCGCCGGGGGAGGCCCGGTACGTGCTGCGGCGGCTGAGGCTCTCGCGCGACGAGGTGGACGGGTTCTACAACGGTTACGCGAACCAGGCGCTGTGGCCACTCTGCCACATGGCGATGGAGCACGCCCGCTTCCGACGGCGCGCGTGGGAGGTCTACCAGGCGGTCAACGCACGGTTCGCCGACGCCGTGGCCGAGGAGGCGCGCGGCGACGCGTTCGTCTGGATCCAGGACTACCACCTGGCCCGGTGCCCGCGCGCGTTGCGCCGCGCCCGGCCCGACCTGTTCCTGATGCACTTCTGGCACATTCCCTGGCCCGCGTGGGACGTCTTCCGCGCCTGCCCGCAGAGCGCGGATTTGGTGGACGGCCTGCTCGCGAACGACCTGGTGGTCTTCCAGCACCCCCGGCACGCGCAGCACTTCATCGAGTGCGCGGAACGCGAGGTCGGCGCGCGCGCCGACGCCGAGCGCGAGGGCGTCGAGTACGACGGCCGGATGGTGCGCGTGGCCGCGATTCCGATCAGCGTGGACTTCGCGACGTGGGACGCGACGAGCCGCTCGCGCGCCGCACAGCGGTGGATGACGCGGCTGCGGGGCCGGCTGGGCGCCCGCGACCGCCTGCTGGCGGTCAGCGTGGACCGGCTGGACTACACGAAGGGCATTCCCGAGCGGCTGCGCGCCATCGACCTGTTCTTCCGGCGGTTCCCGCAGTTCCGCTCGCGCGTGGTCTTCGTGCAGAAGTGCGCGCCCAGCCGGACCGGCATCCGAGCCTACCGTGAGCTCCAGCAGCGCGTGGAGGCCGAGATCGCCCGGCTCAACGCGACGTACGGCACCCCCGGCTGGCAACCGGTCGTCTACCTGCCCCGGCCGCTGCCGCCGCCGGCGATGGCGGCGCTGTACCGCATGGCCGACCTCTGCATCGTGAGCTCGCTGGCCGACGGCATGAACCTGGTCGCCAAGGAGTTCGTCGCCTGCCAGGTGGATGGCCGCGGCGTGCTCGCCCTCTCGGAGCTGGCCGGCGCCCGCGACGAGCTGCCGTGGGCGCTGCCGGTCAACCCGTACGACGCCGAGGGGTGCGCGGAAATCATCGCCGCGGGCCTGCGGATGCCGGCCGAGGAGCGCGGCGAGCGCATGGCGCACCTGCGGCGCGCGGTGGAGGAGCACGACATCGGCCGGTGGTTGCGCGAGCACCTGCGGCTGGCGGCCCGGCTGGCCGCGGGCCGCGCGCCGACCGAGTGGCTGCTCGACCGCACCATGCCGCTGCGGCAGCGGCTCGACGCCGGCCGTGCGCTGGCGCTGCTGCTCGACTTCGACGGGACGCTGGCACGCCTGGTGGACGACCCCGCGCGCGCCGAGATCCCCGCCGCGGTCCGCGCGTCGCTGGCACGCATCGCCCGCGCCGACGGCACGCTCGTGGCGGTCATCAGCGGGCGGGCGCTCGGCGACATCCGTGCCCGCGTCGGCCTCTACGGTCTGGTCTACGCCGGCAATCACGGGCTGGAGATGAGCGGCCCGGGGTGGAACTGGTCGCACAAGGGCGCCGTCGGCGCGCGTGAGGCGCTCGCGGCTGCTCTGACGGCGCTGCGCGCGCGGCTACGCCGGGTCCCGGGCGTGCTGATCGAGGACAAAGGGTACAGCGCCAGTGTGCACTACCGCCGCACCCCGGCCCCGCGCGTCGAGGAGGTCCGTGTGGCCGTGATGGAGGAGGTCGCCCGGGTTGCTGGCGCGCGCCTCGCCGTGCGCCGCGGCAAGCAGGTGCTGGAGATCCGGCCGGCCGTGGACTGGGACAAGGGGGCCGCGGCGCGCTGGTTGCTCGTGCGCACCTACGGCGACGGGTGGCCCGAGCGCGCGGCCGTCGTCTACGTCGGTGACGACCGCACCGACGAGGACGCCTTCGTGGCGCTGGGCGACGACGCCGTCACGGTGCGGGTCGGCGCCGGCAGCGCGCCCACCGCGGCCCGGTACGCCGTGCGCAGCGTGGAGGAGGTACACCGCTTCCTCGAGCTCCTGGAGACCTGGATGCGGCCCGCGGTGGCGGCGGGAGGCGCCAGTGCTGACGGTCGCTGACGTCATGAGCCGGCAGCCGGTGGCCGTCCACGCCGCGGCCACCGTGGCCGACGCCCTGCGCGTGATGCGCGCGCACGGCATCTCCAGTGTGCTCGTGCCGCCGCTGGCGGGCTCGCCCGAGTACGGCATCGTCACGATGCAGGACGTCCTGGCCAAGGTGGTCCGCGCCGGTGCCGACGCCCGGACGGTCCGCCTGGGCGACGTGATGACCTGGCGCCTCGTGACCGCCGAGCCGGGCTGGACGGTCCGCCGGGCCGCGGAGGCCATGGCGGACGCGCGGGTGCGCCGCCTGCCGGTGACCGACGGTCGCGGCATCGTGGGGCTCGTCAGCGACACCGACATTTTCACGTCGCTCGTGCCGCGCGAGGAGTGGGGCCACGTGCGGCGGGTGCGCAAGGAACGGGCGCTTCGGCGGGCGGCGGCGGCCGGGCCCGCGGCAGCGGTCGCCGACCTGATGTCGAGCCCGGTGCTCACCATCGCGGGCGACGCGCCGGTGCGCGACGCGGTCGCCAAGATGGTGGCCGCGGGCATCAGCAGCCTGCTCGTGACCGCGCCCGGCGGCCCCCCGGCGGCGATCGTCACCAAGCGCGACGTCGTCACCAAGGCCGTCGCGCACGGCCGGCCGATCGAGGCCACGCGCGTCGAGGCCCTGGCGTCGGGCCCGCTCCGCACCGTCGCGGCCGAGGCGACCGTGGAGGCGTGCTCGGCCGAGATGGCCGCCGCGCGCGTGCGCCGCCTGCCCGTCACCCGCGAGGGCCAAATCGTCGGGATCGTGAGCGACAGCGACATCCTGGCCGCGGTGGCCGGGGGCCGCTGGGTCGGGAAGGGCACGGGCCCCACCGCGGCGATCGCCGCGGACGTCTTGCGCGCGCCGCCCGTGGCGATGCAGGCAAGCACGGCCGGGGCGCTGGCGCCGGAGACCTCGCTATGGGAGTGCGCCGCCCGGCTCGCGGACGCCGGCACCCGGGAGCTTCCGGTCGTCCAGGACGGCCAGGTCATCGGGGTCGTTGGCGAGGAGGACATCGTCCGCGCGCTCGCCGAGCGCGGAGGGCACGACTAGCCAGCCGCCTGGCCCCGCGCCGTCCCTACTACCGCGCCCCACCTTGACAACCGCGGCGCGGTTCCGTAAGGTAGCACGCAACGGTGGACCGTGGGCCGCCGCGACGCGGCCGGATGGGATCGGGGTCCGCCGCGTCAGCGTCCTGAGGAAGTGCGCCTAGGGTTCCGCGGCCGCACCCGCGGCCGGTCTGGACCGAGCGGCGCAGGCGGAAACCCAGTCCGCTACACCGTCGGGAGAGAAGCCCGAGGGAGAGGTTCCTCGCACCGGAGGTCGCCTCCGGATGCACACCGGGGAGCCCATCGCCCGGGCTTCTCGCATTTCCCGCCGGTCCGCCCGGCGGGACAGCGGGTGATCGTCTGGTGATCGCGCGTACGCCGCCGGCCCCCCCGGCGACCTGGGACCGTGAGCGCGACGCGTGCGGCGTCGGCTTCGTCGCCGACCGCCGTGGCCGGCACAGCCACGCCGTGCTCCGCTGTGCGCTCACCGCGGTCGCCAGCATGAGCCACCGCGGCGCGCTCGCCGCCGACGCGAAGACCGGCGACGGCGCCGGGGTCCTGACCCAGATCCCCTACACCCTGCTGCGCCGCGACCTGCGGCTGCGCACGGCCAACGCCGACCTCGGTGTCGGCATGGTCTTCCTGCCCCGCGCCACCGACGCCGCGCGCGCCTCCTGGACGCTTGTCGCCACCACGCTCGAGGAGCACGGCGTGCCAGTGCTCGGCTGGCGGCTCGTGCCCACCGACCCCACGGCGCTCGGCGACCACGCGCGCCGCACCCAGCCGGAGATCGCGCAGGTGGTCGTGGGCCGGCCGCGCGGCGCGGACGACGAGGCCTACGAGCGGGCGCTCTACCGCGCGCGGCGCGCGATCGAACGCCGCGCCGCCGCCGAGGCCCTGGACCTCTACCTACCCTCGCTCTCGCACGCCACCGTGGTCTACAAGGGGCTGTTCGTCTCGCCACAGCTGCCGAAGTTCTACCCCGACCTGGAGCACCCAGCGTTCGAGACCGCGATCGCGGTCTTCCACCAGCGCTACAGCACCAACACCTTTCCGTCCTGGGCGCTCGCGCAGCCTTTCCGGTTGCTGGCGCACAACGGCGAGATCAACACGCTGCAGGGCAACGTCACCTGGATGGCCGCGCGCGAGGCGCTGCTGCGCTCGCCGCACTGGCCCGAGGGGCTCGACGACCTGACCCCCGTGATCCAGCCCGGCGGCAGCGACAGCGCGATGCTGGACAACGTGCTCGAGCTGCTGCGGCGGGGCGGCCGGTCGCTGCTGCACGCCATGCTCATGCTGGTCCCGAGTGCCTGGGAGGGCCTGGGCGACCTGCCCGAGCTGGTCCGCGCGTTCTTCGAGTACCATGCCTGCCTGATGGAGCCGTGGGACGGCCCGGCCGCGCTGGCGTTCTCCGATGGCCGCTACGCCGCGGCCGCGCTCGACCGGAACGGCCTGCGCCCGGCGCGCTACGTCGTCACGCGGGACGGCCTGGTGGTCGTGGCCTCGGAAGCCGGGGTGGTCGACGTGCCGGCCGAGCGCGTGGTCGAGAAAGGCCGGCTCGGTCCGGGCCAGGTGCTCGCGGTGGACACGCACAAGGGCGTCGTTCTGCACGACGACGAGGTCAAGATGCTCTGCGCCGCGCAGCGGCCCTACGGCACCTGGGTGGAGCGGGAGCTGATCCGACTCGGCCGGCCGGCCGGCGAGACCCCTGCGCCGCCGCCAGACCTGGTCAGACGGCAGCGAGTCTTCGGCTACACCGGCGAGGACCTCCGCCGGGTCCTGCGGCCCATGGTGGACGAGGGCAAGGACCCCGTCTTCTCGATGGGTGACGACACGCCGCCCGCGGCGCTGGCAACGCGCCCCCGCGGGCTCGCCGCGTACTTCCGGCAGCGCTTCGCGCAGGTCACGAACCCGCCGATCGACCCGCTGCGCGAGCGGCTCGTCATGTCGCTGACCGGCTACCTCGGCCCGCGGCCGAACCTGCTCGAGGAAACCCCGGCGCATGCCCGGCTGGTGGCTCTGCCCTCACCCGTGCTCACTGCCGGAATGGTCGAGGCGATCCGGAGGGACGCGCCGTTCCCGGTGACAACGCTGGCGACGCTGTTCGACGCCGGCGGGGGACCGGGGGCGATGCGCCGCGCGCTCGACGACCTAGTGCGCGCCGCGTGCGAGGCGGTGCGCGCGGGAACCGGCGTCCTGTTGCTCACCGACCGGGACGTGACGCCCGACCGCGCGCCGATCCCCATGCTGCTCGCCACCTCGGCGGTGCACCACGGCCTGATCCGCGCCGGGCTGCGCGGCCGGACCGGGTTGCTCGTGGAGTCGGGCGAGGCGCGGGACATCCACCACATCGCCGCGCTCATCGGGTACGGCGCGAGCGGTGTGCACGCCTACCTGGCCCTCGCAAGCATCGCGGCCGACGCCGCCGACGAGCGCGAGGCGCGGGGGCGCGTGGAGCGGTGGCGCGAGGCGGTCGAGGCCGGGCTGCTCAAGATCATGTCGAAGATGGGGATCAGCGCGCTGGCGGCCTACCACGGCGCGCAGGTCTTCGAGGCCGTGGGCCTGGCCCGCGACCTGGTGGACACCTACTTCCCCGGGACGCCCTCGCGCGTGGGCGGCGTGGGCCCCGACGCGCTCGCCGCGGAGGTGCTGGCGCGCCACGCCGAGGCGTACCGCACCAGCGGTCCGATCGTCGAGACCGGATGGATCCGATACCAGCGGGGCGGCGAGTACCACGCCTACAACCCGGACGTCGTCCGGGCGATCCACCGGATCGCCGGAATCCGACGCGCGGACGCCCGCGACGACGACGCGGCGGCCGACGCCAGGGGCGCGCTGGCCGCCCTGGTGGAAGGCCGGCCCGCCACCGCGCTCCGCGACCTGCTGGAGTTCGTCCCGGGCACCCCGGTGCCGCTTGAGGAGGTCGAGCCGGCCTCGCAGATCGTGGCGCGCTTCGTCATCTCGGCGATGTCCCACGGCGCCCTCTCGCTCGAGGCGCACACGACACTCGCGATCGCGGCCAACCGCATCGGCGCGCGCTCGAACTCGGGCGAGGGCGGTGAGGATCCCGCGCGCTACGTGCGCCGGCCCACCGGCGACTGGCCGAACAGCGCCATCAAGCAGATCGCCTCGGCGCGCTTCGGGGTGACGCCGGCCTACGTCCGGTCGGCGCGCGAGCTCGAGATCAAGATGGCGCAGGGGAGCAAGCCCGGCGAGGGCGGCCAGCTCCCGGGGCACAAGGTGAGCGCGGAGATCGCGCGCATCCGGCGCTCGCAGCCCGGCATCACGCTCATCTCGCCGCCGCCGCACCACGACATCTACAGCATCGAGGACCTCGCGCAGCTCATCTATGACCTCAAGGTCGTGCACCCCGAGGCGCGCGTGGCGGTGAAGCTCGTCGCGGAGACCGGCGTGGGCACGATCGCCGCGGGCGTCGCAAAGGGCTTCGCCGACACGGTGCAGATCAGCGGCGCCGACGGCGGGACCGGCGCCTCGCCGCTGGACTCGATCAAGCACGCGGGCGTGCCGTGGGAAGTCGGCCTGGCGGAAGCGCAGCGGGTTCTCGTCGCCAGCGGCCTGCGCGGTCGCGTGCGGCTGCGGGTGGACGGTGGCTTGAAGGTCGCTCGGGACGTGGTGATTGCCGCCCTGCTGGGCGCCGAGGAGTTCGGGTTCGGGACCGCGGCGGTGGCCGCGCTGGGTTGCGTGATGGCGCGGCAGTGTCACCTGAACACCTGCCCGGTGGGCATCGCGACCCAACGCGAGGACCTCCGCCGCAAGTTCCCCGGGACCCCGGAGAACGTCGTCAACTATCTTGTTGGGGTCGCCGAGGGCGTGCGCGAGCTGCTGGCCGCGCTGGGCGCCCGCCGGCTGGACGAGATCGTCGGCCGCGCGGACCGCCTGCGGCCCAGGCCCGGCGCGCGCCTGGACGTGGGCGCGCTGCTGGACGGCTTGCCAGGTCCGGACGACCCGCGCCCCCGCCGCTGCACGGTCGCGCGCAACGCCCGGCCCGACGAGCCCTACGACGAGGCGCACCTGATGCCGCTGCTGCCCGCGATCGAGGCGGGCCGGCCCGTGGAGTTGCGCCTGCCGCTGCGCAACATCCACCGAACCGTGGGCGCGCGCCTGGCGGGCGCCATCGCTGCGCGCGCCGGGGACGCCGGCCTGCCCGAGGGCTCGGTGCGGCTGCACTTCACCGGCGCCGCGGGCCAGAGCTTCGGCGCGTTCCTGGTGCCCGGGCTGCACCTCCACCTGGTCGGCGAGGCGAACGACTACGTGGGCAAGAGCATGGCCGGCGGGGAGATCGTGCTCACGCCGCCACGGCCGCTGCTCGCCGAGAGCCACCGCCACGTTATCGCGGGCAACACCGTGCTCTACGGCGCGACCGGCGGCCGGCTCTTCGCGGCCGGCCGCGTGGGTGAGCGGTTCGCGGTGCGCAACAGCGGGGCGGTCGCTGTCGTCGAAGGCTGCGGCGACCACGGGTGCGAGTACATGACGGGTGGGACGGTGGTCGTGCTGGGCGAGGTCGGCCGCAACTTCGGCGCGGGGATGACCGGCGGGCTGGCGTACGTGTACGATGAGACCGGCACGCTGCCGTTGCGCTACAACACGCAGCTCGTGACGATCATGCGGCCCGACGCCGGCGATGGCGATCGGCTACGGGCGCTCGTGACCGCGCACCAGCGCGCTACCGGCAGCCGCCGCGCCCGGGCGTTGCTCGGCAACTGGGAGGCCCACCTGATGCGTTTCTGGAAAGTCGCGCCCCGGAGGGCCGCGCCCGATCCCGCCTCGCCCTCCGCTGCCGCGGCGCAGCGCGCCGAGGTCGAGCCTACCGTGGTCGAGCCCGCCACCGGCCGCGCGGGCGTCGAGCGGCGGTGAGCCGGGCGGTCGAGGTCATCGTCCGCGCGGTGATCCTCTCCGACGGCCGCGTGCTGCTGGCCCACAAGCCCGGCGCGGCCCACACCTTCCTCCCAGGCGGGCACATCGAGCCGGGCGAATCCGCCGCGGCCGCGCTCCGGCGCGAGCTCCTGGAGGAACTCGGGGTTGCGGCGACGGTCGGACGCTTCCTCGGCGCCGTGGAGCACGCCTGGACCGAGGGCGGCGGCGGTCACGAGGTCAACCTGCTGTTCCTCGCGCACGCCGACGGCCTGCCCGCGGACCGGCCGCCCGCCTCGCGCGAGCCGCACATCGAGTTCTTCTGGCAGGCCACAGACGCCCTGGCCGCGCGCCGGCTCGAGCCGCGGGTGCTGTGCGAGGTGCTGCCGGCCTGGCTGCGCGGCGGCGCCGGCTGGGCCTCGACGATGGCCCCCAGCGAGCGCTTTGGCCTCTAGGCCGTCCGGCAACGCCGCCGGCCAACGGGCAGGAACCGCGAGGCCGCGCCGGGGAATCGTCAGGACTCATGAGCGGTGTGCTGTGGGCCGTCGCCTCGGGCGTCGGGTTCGGGCTCTTCCAGGTCTTCAACCGGCGCGCGGTCCGCGACCTCGACGTCTACGTCTCGACGTTCCTGCAGCTCGTCGTCAGCGTCCTCGTGCTGGGCGCCGTGGTCGTCGCCTCGGGCGAGCTCGCGCTCCTGCGGGGCACCGGCGCCGGGCCGATCATCGAGTTCGGCATCGCAGCGTTCCTGCACTTCTTCCTTGGCTGGACCCTGCTCAACGCGAGCCAGAAGCAGACGGGCGCCGCCCGCACGACCTTGCTGGTGGCAACCGTCCCGGTCTTCGGTACGATCGCGGCCGCCGTCGGGCTCGGCGAGTTTCCGGGCTGGCCCGTGGCCGCCGGGGTCGGGCTCACCGTGACGGGTGTGATCCTGGTCAGCGGGCAGCACCCTGGCATCGAGGGCGCCGGCCGACCGGCGCGTTGGTGGGAGATCGGGCTGGGGCTGGGCGCGGCGCTGTGCTGGGCGGTCAGCCCGGTCTTCGCCCGGCGCGGCCTCGAGGGACTGCCGTCGCCGCTGCTGGGCCTCACCCTCGGGCTGGCCGGCACCGTGGTCGCCTACGGGATGCTGCTGGCCGCGCGGCGCGGCGCGGGCGTGGACCGCGCGCTGCAACAACCCGAGGCGCTCGGGTATAAGCTGCTGGCCGGGGTGCTGGTGGCGCTCTCGCAGTGGGCGCGGTGGGTGGCGATCGACCTGGCGCCGGTCGCCGTCGTGCTCGCCCTGATCCAGGCCGTGGTCCCGGCGGTGGTGCTGGCCCTGGCCCCGCTGGTCCTCGGCCGCCACCTGGAGCGCGTGACCGGGCGGCTGTGGCTGGGCGCGGGTGTCATCACCAGCGGCTCGCTGTTGCTGATCTTCAGACCATAGCATCACGCCGCGGTCGGGCAAGGCGCGCGACCGGCGGCGGCGAAGAAGGTCGCGACCCGACGCACGGAGGCGACGATGGCGGTCATCGGCAAGTCGGCCCGGCGAATCGAGGGGCTGGAGAAGATCACCGGCGCGGCGCGGTACACCGAGGACCTGCGCCTGCCCGGCATGCTGCACGCGCGGCTGTTGCTGAGCCCGCACCCGCGCGCCCGGGTCGCGGCGGTCGGCGCCGAGGCGGCGCGCGCGGTCCCCGGCGTGGCGGCGGTCGTGACCGCGGCCGAGCTCGCACGGCTGGGCGCCGGCGCCCGCGGCCTGCTCGCAGGCGCGATCACGCGCTATGCTGGCGAACCGGTGGCCGTGGTCCTGGCCGCCACCGAGCAGGCGGCGGCCGACGGCCTGGAGGCGCTCCGCGGTGCGTCGCGCTTCGAGGCGCTCCCCGCGGTGATGACCATCGACGAGGCGATGCGCCCGGATGCCCCGCTCGTGCGCGAGTCCACCGAGGTCGAGGAGGGCGACGCGCAGGCCCACGCCACGGTCGCCGTGCAGACGCAGCGGGCAGAGCGGCCCAGCAACATCGCCAACCGCGTCACGTTCTCGCGCGGCAACGCCGGCGAGGCGCTGGCGCAGGCGCGCGTGGTCGTGCGCCGCACGTATGCGACCTCGCGCATCCACCAGGGCTACCTGGAGCCGCACGCCACCGTGGCTACCACCGATCCGGGCACCGGCGAGCTCACGATCTACACCGCCACGCAGGGCACGTTCTACGTCCGCAACGAGGTCGCGAGCGCGCTCGGCCTGTCCCAGCAGCAGGTGCGGGTTGTGCCGATGACCGTTGGCGGTGGCTTCGGCGGCAAGATCCTCCTGTTCCAGCCGCTGGCCGGAGCCCTGACGAGGCTTGTCGGCCGGCCGGTCCGCCTGGTCCTGACGCGCGCGGACGACTTCGCGGCCACCGAGCCGGGCCCGGCCTCGCGCATCGAGCTGGAGCTCGGGGCGGAAGCCTCTGGCGCCCTGCTGACGCTGCGCGCCCGCATCATCTTCGACGCCGGCTGCGAGCCCGGGGCCCCGTTGTCCATCGCAAGCCTGATGCTGGGCGGGTACTACAAGTTTCCCAACCTGGAGATCGAGGCCGTCGAAGTCCTGACCAACAAGCCCAAGACCGGCGCCTACCGCGCGCCCGGCGTGCCGCAGGCCACCTTCGCCATCGAGTCCGCGATGAGCGAGCTCGCGGGCCTGCTGGGCGAGGACCCGATCGCCTACCGGCTGCGCTTCGCCGCGGCCCCGGGCGACCCGCAGCCGCACGGCCGGCCCTGGCCCAAGATGGGGCTGCGCCAGGTGCTCGAGGCGCTCGACCGCCATCCGCTGCGCCGCCGGCCGAAGGGTCCGGAC
The DNA here is from genome assembly GCA_031081715.1 of Armatimonadota bacterium. Taxonomy (GTDB): domain Bacteria; phylum Sysuimicrobiota; class Sysuimicrobiia; order Sysuimicrobiales; family Humicultoraceae; genus Fervidifonticultor_A; species Fervidifonticultor_A tertius. The sequence goes on from JAVHMA010000006.1 coordinate 68,221, forward strand.
GAAGGGATCGGGGTGGCGATCGGGGGCTGGCCGGGCGGGTTGGAGTCGGCCTCGGCCTGCGTGCGCGCCAACACCGACGGCACGTTCCAGGTGGTCATGGGCGCGGTGGACATCACCGGGACGGCGACCACGATGGCGCTGATCGCGGCCGAGGTGCTCGGGGTGCCGCCGGAGCGCGTTCGCGTCATCACCGCCGACACTCACCAGGCGCCGTATGCCGGCATGTCCGGCGGGAGCAAGATCACCTACACGGTCGGCAGCGCGGTCCGTCTGGCCGCGGAGGACGCGCGCCGGCAGATTCTGGCCATCGCCGCCAGCCACCTGGAGGCACGCACCGAGGACCTGGAGATCGTCGAGGGCACGGTGCGTGTCAAAGGCTCGCCGACCGTGACCCTGCCGGTCGCGGAGATCGCCGCGATGAGCATGCGGTTCGGCGCCAAGTACCCGCCCGTGTTCGGTCAGGGCAACACGGTCATCACCCGGCAGTCGCCCGGGTTCGCCGGGCACCTGGTGCGGGTGCGCGTGGACCGCGAGACCGGCGCCGTGCACCTGCTGGAGTACGCCATCGCCCAGGACGTCGGGTTCGCCATCAACCCGGCCGCGGTCCAGGGGCAGATGCTGGGCGGCGTGGCCCAGGGCATCGGCTGGGGCCTGTTCGAGCGGATGGCCTACGACGAGTCGGGCTCGCTGCTGACCGCCACCCTGAGCGACTACGCCCTGCCCAGGGCTCCCCACGTGCCGCGGGTGGACACGATCATGGTCGAGGTCCCCTCGGACGACGGGCCGTTCGGGGCCAAGGGGGTGGGCGAGCCGCCGGTCATCCCGGCGGCGGCGGCCATCGCCAACGCGGTCGCGGACGCGGTGGGCGCGCGGGTCACGGACCTGCCCATTACCCCGGAGCGGGTGCTGGCGGCGCTGGGCGCGGCGGCGGACTGAAACCCTGGCGGGCAGGGAAAACAGCGCCTGGGGCGAATATGGCCTGGAATGCCGGAGGCGGGCGGGAGAAGCCCGTGCCGCGCTGTGGTTCCCGGGGCGACGGACGCAGGAGTTCCCTGGAGCGCATAGAACACCAAGCCGCAAAGCAACACCGTGGTCGGCGGAAAACCTGGACACCGTCGGCCATCGTCGGACTGATTGGTCGAGGAGGTAAACCATGTACAAACGTCTCTCTGTTGTGGCGGTGGCGATCGCGCTCGTCGTCGCCACAGGCGCGCCGGCATCGGCCGCGACATACTTCCAGCTGCGCTACTGGAGCACGAACCAGCTCTGGAACGCTCCCGGCTTCGGGCCCGACACATGGAGCTCGCCCATGTTCGGGTTTTCCATCCGCCGCGACATCATGGGCGGGGCCTGGGCGCTCAGCTTCAACTACGACAGCGGTCCGCTCAACAACCCGGTGGGCCTGGTCGACACGCCCGGTGACTACAACCGGTTCTGGAATATCAACCTCCACCGGAACTTCTCGCTGGCGAACGGCATGGCCAGCGTGTACGCCGGGTACGGCTCGCTAGCGGTCGAGGGCCCGGCCTTCCCCTACCACGTGCGCCAGCGCGGTCCGCGCGTCGGCATTGATGCGAAGGTCAACTTCCGCGAGAACTGGTACGTCGTGGGCGACGTGGCCTACACGTTCGGCGGGACGGCCGAACAGCTGAACTACTCGCTCGTCGGGCTCGTGAGCCTCAACGCCTCGGCGGTCGAGTACCGCGCCGGCCTGGGCTACATGCGGGGCCGCTGGGGCCTGGAGGGCGGCTACCGTGTGATCGACTGGCGCCACAACACCGCGGCGTTCTGCGGCGGGGCGTCGTGCAGCTTCAACTGGTCCGGCTGGTACGCCGCGATCAACCTGACGACCCCGTAGCCTGGCACGAACTTCGAGCGAAGGCCCGGGCGCTGGCCCGGGCCTTCGTGTTTCTCGACCCGGCGGGTGGTGGGTCTGTTCGTCTCTGACGGCCCGGCGGTCCGGCAGCTCGCCCGTCGCGGCCAGTTGTGGTACGCACCTGCCAACCGGTATGATGGCTGCGCGGCGCCTGTGGGGACGTAGCTCAGCGGGAGAGCACCTGCTTTGCAAGCAGGGGGTCGCCGGTTCGAATCCGGTCGTCTCCACCAAGCGATACGTCCCTTCTCCGCTGCCACCCGCGGAGGAAATCAACAGGAGCGCGCAGGAGCATAGGATGCCATGCCCAATCGCGCCCGGGACTGGCTGCGGCAGGCCTTTGTCGACCCCGAGCAGGCCGAAGATGCCCGCCGGGCCGGGCGACATGAGTGGGCGTGCTTCGCGGCGCATAAGGAGCTCCGCACGATCACTACGGACCGCTCCAGAGCGAGGAGGCCGTTCGGTATGCCGGTGAGATCCTCGCGTTCGTCCGTACTCAAGTGGCCGGACCGTGAAACCGTTGACCGGGCCATACGGGAGTGGGCGGCCGCCGTCACCCGGCAGCGCCAGGACGTGCTGGCCATCGCCTACGTGGGCTCCTACGCGCGCGGCGATTGGGGCGTCGGCAGCGATGTGGACCTGCTGATCGTGGTGGCCGCCTCCGAGCAACCGTTTCATCGCCGTGCCCTGGAGTTCGATACGCGGGCCTTGCCGGTGCCCCCCGACGTGCTCGTCTACACCATCGCGGAGTGGCGCACGATGGCCCGCGGGGAGGGCAGGCTTTGGCGAGTGGCCGAGCAGGAAGGCGTCTGGGTGAAAGACGCCCGCGACGAGATCGAGGTGTGCTGACCTCGAGATCCTCGCAGAGCCAGAGCGCTCTCCTCCACCTCGAGTGCACCGCTTGCGGCGTCCACGTCGACGCGGCCGAGCTCCACGGCGTCTGCCCGCGGTGCGGCAAGGTGCTGTTCGCCCGCTACGCTCTCGACCGGCTGCGCGCGGCGCTTCCCCGCGATGCGCTCCGCGGGCGGCCGCCGTCGCTGTGGCGGTACTTCGAGGCGTTGCCGGTCCGCGATCCGGCGCACGTCGTCACGCTCGGCGAGGGATTCACCCCTCTGCTCTCGCTCCCCCGTCTGGCTCAAGCGTTCGACGTGCGCGCGGTCTACGTGAAGGACGAAGGCCTCAACCCGACGGGGACGTTCAAGGCCCGCGGCATGGCCGTCGCGGTCTCGCGCGCCCGCGAGCTCGGCGTCCGGACGCTGGTCGCGCCGTCGGCCGGCAACGCCGGGGCCGCGCTCGCCGCCTACGGCGCGCGCGCCGGGCTGGACGTCCACGTGATCCTGCCCGAGGACACGCCGCCCGGGATCGTCGCCGAGACCCGCGCCTACGGCGTCGGCGTGCAACTCATCCGCGGCCTGATCGACGACGCCGGCCGGCTGGCCCGGCAGTTGCAGGCCGAGCACCCCGGGTGGTTCGATGTGTCCACGCTGCGCGAGCCCTACCGGGTCGAGGGCAAGAAGACGCTGGGCTACGAGCTGGCGGAGCAGCTCGACTGGTCGCTGCCGGACCTCATCGTCTACCCGACGGGCGGCGGCACCGGGCTCGTCGGCATGTGGAAGGCGTTCGCCGAGCTGGAGGCCCTGGGGTGGGTCGGGCCGGCGCGGCCGCGCATGGTCGTGGTCCAGGCCGAGGGCTGCGCGCCGATAGTGCGCGCGTTCCGGGACGGTCGCCCCACGGCCGAGCGCTGGACCGATGCCAGCACCATCGCCGCCGGGCTCCGCGTGCCAGCGGCGATCGGCGACTACCTGATCCTGAAGGCCGTCCGGGAAAGCGGCGGGACCGCGCTCGCGGTCAGCGACGCGGAGATCCTGGCGGCCATGCTCAGGTTCGCCGCCTCTGGCATCTTCGCGTCGCCGGAAGGCGCGGCCACCCTCGCCGCGCTGCCCCACCTCCGCGACGCCGGGATGCTCGACCCGCAGAGCCGGGTCGTGCTCTTCAACACGGGTAGCGGCCTGAAGTACCCCGAGGCGGTGGGGGCCGCGCTGGCCCTCGAGCGCACGGTTCGCGCGTAGGCCCGGCGCTATCCCTGCTGCGGGCGCTGGGCCGGCCGCGCCGGCGCGCCGAGCCGGCGGCCGAGCGCGGCGCCCGCCTGCATAAGCCCGCCGGGAAAAGCTACCACCACCAACACGAACAGCACGCCGAAGATGAGCAGGTGGAGCTCGGCCAGCCGCAGCGCCAGCGCCTCGCGCACCAGGATGAAGAACGCGGCGCCCACCACCGGCCCCCAGACCGTGCCCACGCCGCCAAGGAAGGTGATGATCAGCGCGTCGAACGTCCAGATCGGGCTGAACGCGAACGAGGGATAGAAGCTCAGGTGGTAGTACGCGAACACGCCGCCGGCAAGCCCCGCGAAGACCGTGCTCGCCAGCAGCGCGAGCAGCTTCTGCCGGAAGGTCGGGATGCCGATCGCGGCGGCCACGTCCTCGTCCTCGCGGATCGCGGCCAGGCCCAGGCCGAACCGCGACGCCGAGAACCCCCAGGCGACCGTGGTCGTGCCCGCGGCGAGCAGCAACGCCAGGTAGTACCTCGGCGCGAGCGCGTAGTCGCCGAGCTGCGCCGCGGACAGCGCCGAGACCTCGGGCATCGCGTTCGCGAAGGTGATCCGCAAAATCTCGGCGAGCGCCAGCGTGCCGATGGCGAAGTACGCGCCGCGCAGCCGTAGCGACGGCGCGCCGATGAGGAGCCCGGCGGCGCCCGCGGCGGCCACGCCCGCGAACAGCGCCCAGGGCACCGCCGCCCCGTCCAGCCACAGGATCCGCGCCACCACGGCCCCGAGCCCGAAGAACGCGGCGTGCCCCAGGTTGACCTGACCGCCGAAGCCGGCCAGCAGGTTCCAGCTCTGCGCGATACCCGCGTGCAGCAGCACGAGGAACAGCCAGTTCAGCACCGCGCTGCGCCCGGTCAGGACCGGTACGGCCGCGAGCAGGCCGAGGGCGAGCGCCGCGGCGGCCGCGCCCCGCACGGTCATGGCCTCCCGAAGAGGCCCGACGGCCGCACCGCCAGCACGATCAGGAAGAGGGCCAGGCCGACGACCTCGCGGTAGACCCCACCGAGGAAGAAGGCGCTGAGCGACTCGGCGATCCCGAGCCCGACGCCGGCGACGAACGTGCCGAAGATGCTCCCGAGCCCAGCGAGCACGACGACGATGAGGGCTTTGAGCGTCCAGGAGAGCCCGATCGAAGGGCTGACCGCGTCGGCGATCGACACGAGCGTGCCGGAGACGCCGGCCAGCGCGCTGCCCAGGCCGAACGCGCACAGGTACGTCCGGCGCACCGAGATCCCCATCAGGGCCGCGGCCTGCCAGTCCTCGGCCGTGGCCCGGATCGCGCGCCCGGGGTCGGTCCGGTGCAGGAACAGGTGCAGGCCGCCGAGCGCCACGAAGCCCACGGCGAGCGCGGCCAGCCGCGCCAGTGGAACCACGACCGCGCCGAGGCGCCAGACCTGGCCGGCGTAGGCCGTGGTGATCGCGCGCTCGTCGGCCGTCCAGGCCAGGATCGCCAGCACCTGGAGGATCAGGGCGAGCCCGAAGCCGATCAGGATCGAGTTCTTCAGCTTCTCCTCGTCGTGGAGCGGCACGAGCCGGCTGAACAGCCCCAGGTAGAGCACGGCCCCGACCAGGAACAGCGCCGGGCCGCTCGCCGCCAGCGACAGGAATGGGTCGAGCCCCCACAGGCTGAACAGCCAGAAGCTCGCGTAGCCGCCGAGCATGATGAGCTCGCCGTGCGAGACGTTGAGCATCTTCAGCACGCCGAAGACCAGGGCCAGGCCCACGGCGGCCACGCCGTACAGCCCGCCGACCAGCGCCCCGAACACGATGTTCTGCAGTACGATCACGGCTGGCGCCTCAGAGGCCGACGTACGTGCGGCGGATCTCGTCCCGCGCGAGCAACTCGCGCGCCGGCCCGGAGGCGGCCACGCGGCCGCCGCTCAGCACGTAGGCGCGGTCCGCGTGCTCCAGCGCCTGGAAGGCGTTCTGCTCCACCACGACCACCGTGACGCCGCGGGCGGCGATCTCGCGCACGAGCTCGAAGACGCGGCGGACCAGGCGCGGCGCCAGGCCGAGCGAGGGCTCATCGAGCAGGAGCAGTCGCGGCCGGGCCATCAGCGCGCGGCCGATGGCCAGCATCTGCTGCTCGCCGCCGGAGAGCGTCCCGGCGCGCTGGTGGGCGCGGGCGGCCAGCACCGGGAAGAGGTCCATCACCTCGGCCAGCGTGGCGGCGCGATCGCGGCGGGCCCGCGCCGGGTACCCGCCGAGGAGCAGATTCTCCCGCACGGTCATCGCCCCGAACAGGCGCCGCCCCTCGGGAACCAGCGCCAGCCCACGGTCCACGATCGTGTGCGGCGGCAGCCCATCGATGCGCGCGCCGAGGAACGTCACCTGCCCGGCGAGCGGCCGTAGCAGGCCGGCGGTCGCGAGCAACGTGGTCGTCTTGCCCGCGCCGTTGGGGCCGATGACCGCCACGACCTCCCCGTCGCGCACCTCCAGCGAGACGCCCCAGACGACCCGCTGGTCACCGTAGGCGACCTGGAGATCCCGCAGCTCGAGGACCGGAGCGCCGTTCACGCGGGCGCGCGCTCGCCGAGGTAAACCTCCATGACCCGCGCGTCCGCGAGCACGGCCTCGGGCGCCCCCTCGGCGATCTTCTCGCCCGAGTTGAGCACGACGACGCGGCCGCAGATGGACCGGACCGCGCCGACGTTGTGCTCCACGATCATGAGGGTCGTGCCCTCGTCGCGGATGCGGGCGAAGAGGTCGAGCGCCGCCGCGGCCTCGGCCGGGTTCAGGCCGGCCAGGGGCTCGTCGAGCAGGAGCAGCCGCGGGTGGGTAGCGAGCGCGCGCGCGACCTCCAGCCGCTTGCGCTCGGCCACGGTCAGACGGCCGGCGGGCACGCCGCCGGCCCACCCCAGCCCCACGCGCTCGAGCAGCGCCCGGGCCGCGCGGCGCGCCGCTCCCGTCGACGCGGCCGGCCGCGCGCCGTAGAGGCCGGCCACCGCGACGTTATCGGTCGTGCTGAGGTGGGGCAGGCAGCGCACGTGCTGGTAGGTGCGCGCGATCCCGAGCGCGTTGCGCCGGTCGGGTGTCAGGCGCGTGATGCTCCTACCGTCAAGCGTGATGGTGCCGGCGTCGGCCGCCAGCGCGCCGGCAACCAGATTGAACACGGTCGTCTTGCCAGAGCCGTTGGGCCCGATCAGGCCCAGGATCTCGCCGGGCGCAACCGCAAAGCTAACATCCCAGACCGCGCGGACGCCGCCGAACGCCTTGCACAGCCCGGCGACGGCGAGCAACGGGGCGGCCGCGGGCGCGGCCGCCCCGCCATGACCCCCGACGCGAACCTCGATGACCGGTCCTCCCAGGCGCGAGCGCCGCTAGCGCGAGCGCCAGGGCGTCGCCGGGTAGCGGAGCGTCGTCCCTCCCATGTTGCGCGGCCAGACCAGCACCTGCCGGCCGGACTGCCACTGGACGAACATCGTGGTGACCATCCCCGTGCCGTCCGGCCGGAAGCGTACCGGCCCGACCACGGTCTGCATGTTCGTGGTCGCGAGCGCGTCGCGGATCGCGGTGCGATCCGCGCTGCCGGCGCGGCTGATCGCGTTCGCCACGATCTGCACGCACGCGTACGACGGCCCGGTGATGACGTCCGCCGGCCGGCCGAACCGCTGCTGGTGCTTCGCGTTCAACTCGGCGACGCCGGGGAACCGGATCGAGTGGTGCCAGCCCGGGGAGAGCACCACGTCGTCGCCGTCCCGCCCCAGCGCCTGGGGCCAGGTCGCGGCATCCGCGGCGCGGATCATCATGATGAACTTCGGGTTATAGTCCAGCTCCTTCATCTGCCGCACGAGCGTGATCCCATCAGGCGGCGTGGGCAGCGAGAACACGGCCTCCGCGCCCGCGGCCTTGGCCCGCAGGATAATGTCCGAGAGGTCGCGCGACAGCGGCGCGTAGTCCGCCCGCAGGACCACCTCGTAGCCGTTCTCGGCTGACCGGGCTGTCCAGATGTCGCCCATCTCGCGGCCCCAGTCGGTGCGCTCCTGGAAGATCGCCACGCGCCGCGGCCGCTGGTCGGCGGGAATGCTGCCGTTGAGGAACCGGTAGGTCTCGATGGTCAGGTCGGGCGACTTCGGGAACGGCGAGAACAGGTATCGGAAGCCGCGCGTGTGGACGGCGTGCAGCGCGAACGCGACCCCGCAGTAGGGCGTGCGGTTCTTCTCGGCCACCGCGGCCGCCGCGGCGTGCAGGTCACTGCCAAACCCGCCCAGGTACACGGTCGCGCCCTCCTGCGCCAGCGCCTCCAGCCGGCTGACGGTCTTGGTTGGGTCGGACTCGTCGTCCAGCAACTGGAGCTCGAGCCGCACGCGGCCGCCGCCCACCTGCACCCCGCCGGCGGCGTTGATGTCCTCGACCGCGATCTCGTAGCCCGCCCGGACCTGCGCCCCGCCGGCCGCGTACCGGCCGGTGAGCGGGACCACGGCGCCGAGCTTGATGGTCTGCGGGGTCGCCGCGGACGCCGGCAGCGCCAGCAGCGCCACACACAGCACGAGCACCACTCGCCTCATACCGCCACCTCCCCCAAGGTGCGGAACGGTTGTCGAGTCGCCGTGAGTGATAGAACGGTTCGCGCCGGCCGCAGCGTCCCCTGCCCGGCCGCGCCCCGCCGCGGCCGGCGGGTTGCGTGGAGGCCGGCGCGGGCGCCACGTCGAAATGACCGCGGCGACGAAAGGGGGAACGCCGTGAAAGCTGTCCGCGTGCACGAGCCCGGCGGGCCGGAGGTCCTGCGCTACGAGGACATCCCGGTCCCCGAGCCCGGGCCGGGCGAGGCCCGCGTCCGCCTCGAGGCCTCCGGGGTCAACTTCATCGACACCTATCACCGATCCGGACTCTACAAGCTGCCGCTCCCGGCCACGCTCGGTTGCGAAGGCGCCGGTGTCGTCGACGCGGTCGGACCGGACGTCACGGGGCTAGAGCCCGGTGCCCGGGTCGCGTACGCCGCGCCGACGACCGGAGCGTACGCAGAGTTCGTCACCGTGTCCGCGGCCCGGCTCGTCCGGCTGCCGGAGGGTATCGACGCGCGCACCGGCGCGGCCGTGATGCTGCAGGGCATGACGGTGCACTACCTGACGCACAGCACGTACCCGCTGAAGCCGGGCGAGGTCGCGCTGGTGCACGCTGCCGCCGGCGGGCTCGGACTGCTGCTCGTCCAGGTCGCCAAGCGCCTGGGCGCGCGCGTCATCGGCACGGTCTCCACCGAGGAGAAGGCGCGCATGGCGCGCGAGGCGGGCGCGGACGACGTCATCCTCTACACGCAGCAGGACTTCGAGGCCGAGGTGCGACGCCTCACCGGTGGGCGCGGGGTGGACGTCGTCTACGACTCGGTGGGCAAGACCACCGCGGAACGGAGCCTGAACTGTCTGCGCACCCGCGGCTACCTGGTCCTTTTCGGAAACGCGAGCGGGCCGGCGCCGCCGATCGACCCGCTGACGCTGATGGCGAAGGGATCGCTGTTCCTGACCCGGCCGCTGCTGGCGCACTATACGCAGACGCCCGAGGAGATCGCCTGGCGGGCCGGCGACCTGTTCGCGTGGATCCGCTCGGGGGCGCTACGGGTGCGCATCGCGCACACGTTTCCGCTCGCCCAGGCGGCCGAGGCGCACCGGACGCTCCAGGGTCGCGGCGTGATAGGGAAGATCGTGCTGGTACCCTGACGTGCGCGCCCTGACCGCGTGAAGGGCAGCGCGCCGGAGGCGCCGCCCGCACCGGCCCCCGAGCGGTCGGGCTCCTCGTATGCGGCGTTCTGGGAAGAGACCGGCGCGCACTTCCCGTCTCTCAAGGGCGCCGCGTCCACGGCCTACTACTTCGAGTGCGAGCGGACCCTGTTCGCCGACTTCGGCGCGCGGCTTGGGGGCGCGCGCGTGCTCAAGACCGACCTCTGGGACGAAGCGAAGAACACGGAGATCCTGCGTTGGGCCGCGGAGCAGGGCGCGCGGCCCTACGGCGTGGACATTTCGTTCAGCATCGTGCGCGAGGCGCGCGCGCTGCTGTGGCCCCACCGGCCAGGGTGCGTGGTCGGCGACGTGCGCGCGCTACCGTTCCCCACAGGCGTCTTCGACCTGGTCTACTCCATGGGCACGGTCGAGCACTTCCCCGAGACCGAGGTCGCGGTGCGAGAGATCTACCGGGTGCTGCGGCCCGGCGGACTGGCGATCGTCGGGGTCCCCAACCGACTGGACCCGTTCCTGCGGCCAGCGCTGGTTGGCCTGATGCGGCTCGCGGACCGCTACCCCTACGGCATGGAGAAGTCGTACACGGCCGGCGCGCTGCGCCGGATGCTCGCGGCCGCCGGGTTCGAGGTCACCCGGACCAGCGGCATCCTCTTCATGCCCGGGTGGCTGCGCATGCTCGACCTGTGGCTGCACACGCGGCGTTCCCGTCTGGCCGCGCTGAGCGGCTGGCTAGTGCAGCCGTTCGCGTGGGCCTACCGCCGGTTCCCGGCGGTACGGCGCTATGGCTACCTGATCGCCGCGGCCGCGATCAAACCCGGCGGACCGGGCGGGAGCCCCGCGTGAGCGCCGCTGGAGCCGTGCGCGACCTCGGGGTGCTCGCGCGCCTGGCGCGCGACCTGGGACCGTTCCTCAGGCACCCGATCGGCCTCACGGCCGCGCGCGCGCAGGCCGCCCGGCGGCTCGCCGGACGCGAGGCGCAATTCCTCGCCGGCGCGCGCGCGTCGATCTACGGGTACCCGCGCAGTCCGTACCTGCGGCTGCTGCGCGCCGTCGGCTGCGAGTACGGCGACCTCGAACGGCTGGTGGCGGAGCGCGGGCTGGACGGCGCGCTGGAGCGACTGGCCGCTGACGGAGTCTACGTTACCTTCGACGAGTTCAAGGGGCGGCGCGAGGCGGTACGTGGGAGCGAGCGCTTCGCGTTCACCGAAGGCGACTTCGACAACCCCGGCGTGGCCGCCCACTTCGAGGTGCGCAGCGGCGGCACGCGCGGCCCGGCCACCGCGGTGAAGATGCACCTTGGGTTCGTCTCGGAGCTCGCGGTGAGCACGGCGCTCGCGTTCGCGGCCCACGACCTGGGCGCCTATGACCACGTGATCTGGTTGAACGCCGGCGTGACCCCGACCCTCATCTACGCGCGCCTGGGCCGGCCGCCGCTCGCCTGGCTGTACCAGGTGGAACCCCTGCCGTTCGTCGTGCGCGCCGGGTCGCGCTACCTGGCCGCGCTCGGCCGCGCCGCGGGCCGCCGCCTGCCGGTCCCGGCGTTCCACGACCTGGCGGATCCTGGCGGCATGGCCGCACGCCTGGCCGCGCTCCTGCGGCAGGGCCGCCGCGTCTGCATGACCACCTACGCGAGTTCGGCGGTGCGCGTCGCATCGGCCGCGCGCGAGCGGGGGATCGACCTCGACGGCGCCTGCGTCATCACGCTGGGCGAACCCTTCACCCCCGGGAAGCGGGCGACGGTCGAGGCCGCGGGCGCCCGCGCGCTCGTGCGCTATGCGTTCACCGAGGGCGGGATCCTCGGCTACGCGTGCGCCGACCCGACGGACTCCGACGACCTCCATCTGTTCGCCGACTGCTACGGGTTCGCGCAGCGGCGGCGCGCGGTGGGCGACGGCGGGCCCGAGGTGAACGCGCTGCTCGTCACCTCCCTGCTGTCCTCGGCGCCGAAGGTCTTGCTCAATGTGGAGACCGGCGACTACGGCCACCTCTCGCGCCGCGCGTGCGGCTGCGCGCTCGGGGCGGGCGGGTTGGACCTGCACATCGCGCGCGTCCGCAGCTTCGAGAAGCTCAGCGGCGAAGGCATGACCTTCGTCCAGACCGACCTGCTCCGCGTGCTCGAGGAGGTGCTCCCCGCGCGGTTCGGCGGCAGCGCGAGCGACTACCAGCTCGTCGAGGAAGAGCGCGACGGCATCCTGGGGCTGGCGCTCGTCATCAGCCCTCGCCTGGGCCCGGTGGACGAGGCGCTCGCGCGCGAGGTCTTCCTGCAGGAGCTCGGGCGCGGGGGTGGCCTTGAGGGGATGGGCGCCCAGGTCTGGCGCCGCGCCGAGACTGTGACGGTGCGGCGCCGCTGGCCGCTCGTCACCAAGGCCGGCAAGATCCTGCCGTTCCAGATCGAGCGATGACGCAGGGCCCGCTGCTGTCGGTGGTCATTCCCGTCTACAACGAGCGGGCCACGATCGAGGAGCTGCTGCGCCGCGTTGCGGCCGCGCCGTTCGACAAGGAAATCATCGTCGTGGACGACGGGTCCACGGACGGCACACGCGAGGTGCTGGCGGGCCTCGACGGCACCGTCCCGGACGGCATTCGGATCGCGCTCCTGCCGGCGAACGCGGGTAAGGGCGCGGCCCTGCGCCGCGGCTTCCAGGAGGCGCGCGGCGCGATCGTGCTCGTGCAGGACGCGGATTTGGAGTACGACCCGGCGGACTACCCGCGGCTGCTGGCGCCGCTGCTGGACGGCGAGGCCGACGTCGTCTACGGGTCGCGATTCCTCGCGGGGCGCGCGCGGGGTAGACCCGGCCAGCGGATCGGCAATCGGGTGCTCACCCTCTGGTCGAACCTGTTCACCGGACTGCGTCTGAGCGACGTCTACGTGTGTTACAAGGTCTTCCGCCGCGAGGTCCTCGACGGCCTCGCGCTGCGCGAGAACCGCTTCGGCTTTGAGGCCGAGGTGACCGCGCGGATCGCCCGGCGCGGGTGGCGCGTCCGCGAGGTTCCGATCTCGTACCGCCCGCGCACGCACGCGGAGGGCAAGAAGATCAAACTCAAGGACGCACTCGCGGGTTTGTGGTGCGTCGTCCGCTACGGCCTCTTCGGCTGACGGCCGGGACAGTCATCTCCGGCGTCGCTCACCGCAGCTCGTAGAACCGGACAGACCTCATGATCCCGCGGCTTCGCCCGACCCACTCGACCGCGACCACCGCAGTCACCGCGCGGTCCGGCGCGGTCGCGGCCATCGCCACGCGGCGCCAGCCCTCCCCCACCGCCACCTCGCGCCGCGGCGAGGCGACCAGCGGTCGGTCGGCCGCGTCCACCCACTCGACGCGCAGCACCACCCGCCCCGCCCCGCCGTCGGCGCGGACGTGCGCCTCCAGCGCGTAGAGCGTCCCCGCGCTCACCGCCACCTCCACCGCCCGGCCCGCGTCGGCGCCCGCTTGGGGGAGCAGCGACGGACCGGACACCACGGGGCCTAGCGGGTTGTTCACCTCGAACAGATATCGGTTCCCGTCGGCGTACAGCAGACGCGGGCCCTCCTCCCAGAAGGCCTCGCGGGCGATCCAGGAGTCGCGGAACCGCCTGGCGACGTTGCGCGTCGCGGGCGCAACCACCAGGTGGGAGAAACCGTGGCGCCGTAGTTCACCCTTGACGCGCTCGCCGGACCCGAACCCCAGCAGCCGCTGCCCGATCTCGGGATCGTACCGCAGGCTCCGCCACGACGCGGGAAGGACGTCGCGGTCGTAGTAGTACACCAGGTTCTCTCCGGCGCTGAGAATGCGCGCGTCGGCCGGCAGTGCGCGCGCGGAGAACCGGGCGACCCTGTAGCCGGGCACGCGGAGCGCGGCGTAGTCGCCCCGCGCGAGATGCTGCACCGCGACCCGGTAGGCCAGCTCCCACCCCGAGCGGACCACCCACGAACCGCTGACCGCGGCCACCGCCGTTATGCACCCGGCGATCGTGACGGTCCTCCATCGTCCAGGCAGGCTCCAGGCGCCAACCGCGCCCATCAACGCGGCGAGCGGCAACGCCGGGACGAAGTACCGCAGGTATTGCGCGGTGAGGGCCCAGGTCAGGCCGGCGCCGACGAAGACCGTAGCGAGCCAGCGCGGTACAGTGCCCCTGACCAGACCGGCCAGCGCGGCGGGTAGCAGCAGGAGGTAGACGACCCCGATCGATCCGACCTCGACGAACCGCGCGGGGTGCACGGTAACCCGCCAGGGCAGCGCGAGCAGGTCGAGAGGCCCACGTCCCATACCGAAGGCCGTCGGGAGCACGGCACGCCACGGCAGGCCGAAGAGCTCCGGGAACAGCGGGTGCAGCGGATTGCCAAGCAGCGCGTACGCGCGCGCGTACCAGTACCCGCCGCCAACCACCAGGCCGGCGGCCAGCCCGGCCAGCGCGCGCAGGCGGTCGCGGCCTGCGTCCGAACGCAGGACCCACAAGAGCAGGACGGCCACCAGCGGTACCACGAACGCGGCCGCTGTCATCTTCGTGCCGAGCGCGGCGCCCGCGAGGAGCCCGGCAGCCGACGCGCGCCCCGCGCCCGGCCGGCGGCGATAGGCGTCCGCAGCCCACAGCGCGCCAACCACAAAGAGGGTCACCCACAGATCTGTGTACGCCGTGGCAGCCAGCCACCACACGAGCGGCGTGCCGGCGACGACGGCCGCGGCGACCAGCCCGGCCCCAGGGGTGTGGAGCCGCACGCCGAGGTCGTAGACGAGCAGCGCGGCCGTTGCGCCCGCGCCGAAGTGCAGGAGCTTCGGGAGCTCGGCGCCTGGCAGCGCGAGCATGGCCATCGTGTAGAGCACGTCCGCGTTGAGCTGGAGGTAGCTCGCGGTGTTCGAGGGCATGGCCACGATGGCGCCCCGCGCCGCGAACTCGCGCGCGACGGGCAGGTGCGCCGCGAGCGCGTCGTGCCCGACTTCGGGCGCGAGCGCGCCGATCAGGGCGCCGAGGAGCAGCACGGCGAGCCCGCACCACCCGACGACGGAGGGGGCATGCGTCCTGCGCGCAGCGTGATCTCTGGGGCGGAACGGCCATGCCCGCCCGAGCTCCACGGCGGCTAGCCCCACGCCGACCAGGAGCGTGGCGCCCACAACGCCGCGGCTCAGCACACCGGCTGCCCCAGCCACCGTGCCCGTGACGGCGAGCACCGCCCACCCCATCGCCAGACGGAGGGGTACGTTCCGCCACGCGCCGCCGTCGAGGCCGAGCTGGCCGGCGACCGAGGCACCCACGCCCCAGGCCGCGCCGAAAAAGATCGCGGCGGCCGCCAGCGGACCAGCGACCGAGGCCCCGGCTGCCAGGATCACGGCGGCCGCGCACACGACGATAACGGCGAGACCTTCGGCGGGACGCCGGCCCGCGCTCGCTTCGATCCACCACAGCAGTCCGGCGAAGCCGACCGCCGCGACCAGCAGCGGCGCGGCGGAGTTCATCGCAGCTCGTGGAAGCGCATGGCGCGGACCTGCGCCCGGCCCGTTCCAGCCGCCTCGACCGCAACCCTCGCGGTCACGGCGCCCTCGGGCGCGGTCGCGGCCATCGCCACGCGGCGCCAGCCCTCCCCCACCGCCACCTCGCGCCGCGGCGAGGCGACCAGCGGCCGGCCGGCCGCGTCCACCCACTCGACGCGCAGCACCATCCGCCCCGACCCGCCGTCGGCGCGGACGTGCGCCTCCAGCGCGTAGAGCGTCCCCGCGCTCACCGCCACCTCCACCGCCCGGCCCGCGTCGGCGCTCGCTTGGGGGAGCAACGACGGACCGGGCACCATCGGGCCGCGCGGGCTACTCACCTCGAACAGGTACCGGTCCCCGTCCGCGAGCAGCAGCCGGGGGCCTTCGTCCCACAGCGCCTCCCGGCCCAGCCACGAACCTTCGAATCGCCTGCCGATGAAGGGGAGGTCCGTCACCACGACTAGATGCGTGTACCCGCGCCCCGCCAGCAGGTGCGCGACGTCCGCACCGGTCCGGGCCGCGAAGAGGTCGCGACGGAATGGGACAGCGTACCTCCGGCCGTACCACGACGTCGGCACGAAGAAACGATCGTAGTGATAGACGAGGTCCTCGCCGACGCTCACGATGCGGGCGTTGCGCGGCAGGCTCCGGGCCGCAGCCTTCGCGACGCGGTACCCGCGCACGTGGGAAGCCGCGAAGTCGTCCCGACTTACGGCGCCCGCGGTGACACCGAGGGGGAAGTACCAGCCCCCCGACGTGGTCCATGACGTGGTCACCGCGAAGAGCGCGGTCACCGTGAGTGCGGCCATCGCACCAGCGGCGCGCCGGACGGCGGTGAACGCGCCGGCCGCGGCGAGCAGCGTCGCGAGCGACAGTACCGGCACGAAGAACCGGAGGTACTGCGCGGTGAAGAACCAGAGGCTACCGGCTGCGATGAAGGCGATCGCAAGCCAGGCCGGCGCGCGCCGGCGGGCGATCGCGACGAGCGCGAGCGGCGCCAGCAACAGATAGACGACGCCGATGCTGCCGTCCTCGACGAACCGGTGAGGCACGACGGTTGTCCGCCACGGCGCGAGCAGCAGGTCCGCGACCCCGTATCCCATGCCGAAGATCCGCGGGCCGGGCCCCCCGGCCGGCGGCAGTCCGAAGAGCTGCCGCAACAACGGGTGGAACGGGTTCCCGGTCAGGAAGAACGCGCGGCTGTACCAATACGCGCCGGCGACGACGCTCCCGGCGACCAGCGCGGCGGCCGCGCGCCAGCGGTCGCGGCCCCGCCCGGACGCCGCGATGCGCCACAGCATCACGCCCAGCAGCGGCGCCACCACCGCGACCGCCGGCATCTTCGTCCCCACCGCCGCGCCGGCCAGGAGCCCGGCCGCGAAGGCCGGTCCGGCTCCGGGGCGCCTGTCGTAACCAGCGACGACGTCCAGGACGCCGGCGACGAAGAGGGTCACCCAGAGGTCGGTGTACGCGGTCGCCGCCAGCCACCAGACCAGCGGCGTACCGGCCAGGATCGCGGCGGCCAGCAGCCCGACGCGCGGATCCCACAGCCGCGCGCCGGTGCGGTAAACGAGCAGGCAGGCCGCCGCGCCGGCGAAGAAGTGCAGCAGCTTCGGCAACATCTCGCCGGGTAGGAGCAGCATGGCCACGGCGTACAGCAGGTCGGCGTTGAGGTGCAGGTAGCTGGCCGTGTTCTGCGGCATCGCCACGATGGCGCCTCGGAGGGCGAACTCCCGAGCGATCGGCAGGTGGGCGGCCAGGGCGTCGTGTCGCACTTCGGGCGCCACCGCACCGACGAGCCCCACCAGGAGGAGCACGCTGAGCCCCCACCACCACGCGGCCGACGGTTGCGGGCGGTTCGGCAGACCGTCCCTGGAAGGCTCAGCGGCCCGGCGCGCGCCGCGCCAGGCGCGAAGGAACCCGACGGCCATCGTGAGCCCGCCGAGGCAGACCGCCCCCACCAGGGGTGGGGTCAGCACCCCCGCGCTCCCCGCGGCGAGCCCCACGACGACGAGCATCGCCCATCCGAGCGCCACGTGCAGGGGCGCAGTCGCGCCCTGAGGGACCTCGCCCTCCAGCCGCAGCCCGCGGGCCAGCGCCCGGCCGTAGCCGTATGCCACGCCCTGGAGCAGCGTTGCGACGATCAGCGGGAGCAGCACACCGGCACCGGTGGCCACGGCCGCGAACCCGATTGCGGTCGTCGCCGCGATGACCACGGCAGTCCGGCGGCGCCCGAGACGGATCTCGAGGAATCTGAAGAGTCCGATCGAGCAGACGGCGAGCACAACGATCCAGAACTCCGGCATGGCGCGTCTGGTTCACCTCCGGTCAGTCAGACCCGGCAAGGTCGCCGAGCCCCGGCCGCCGGGCGATCGCCCGCCACGCCGGCAACAGGTCCCCAAGCCGCACCTCGCCCAGCAGCACGAACCCCACGGCCACGGCCCCGGCGAGCGCAGCAAGTTTGAGGAGGACCCACACGCCCGGCGTCGGCCAGGCCGCCGCCACCAGGTACGTTCCCGCGGCGAGCGCGAGGCTCCGGACCGCGGTCGCCGCGGGCGGTGCAACGGCCCACGCACGGCGTACGAGCCACATCCCGGCCGCAGCGCCGAGCAGCGTACAGCCGCTCGTGACGATCGCGGCGCCCAACGGCCCCGCGCGCGGGATGGCCAGCAGGTGCCCGGCACCGGCCAGCGGCAGCATGGCCCACGCGAGCGGCACGGTCCAGCCGGGCCGGCCGGCCGCGGTCAGCAGCACCGCGGTCACCGACAAGGACACCGCGGCCACCGCGCCAGGCAGCAGCACCGCGAGGGTGCCGGCCGAGGCCGCGTAGACCGGGCCCAGGAGGAGGCTGACAATCTCCGGGGCCGCGCCGGCGGCGGTCGCGGCGAGCGGCAGCAGGACGACCGTCGCGCGCTGGGCGTCGCGCACCAGCCCGGCGGCGACGCGGTGGTCGCCCGCGCGCTGGGCATGGCTCAGCGAGGCCAGCACAAGCGAGGAGAGCGCGAGCGAGAACACACGCGGCGCGAGCGCCAGGTTCTGCGCGGCGCCGTACGCGCCCACCCCGTCCACCCCGACCCCGAGCAACCTCAGCATGAACAGGTCGAGCCGGTCGACCAGCCGGAGGCTCACCGTCGAGAGGAACAGAGGGGTCGCGTACGTCCACAGGCCGGCGACGGCCATCGGCGCGCGGCCGAGCAACGGCGGCCGCACGTAGCCGCGTAGCACCGCCAGTTCAACAAGAGAGGCGCCGATGCTACCCAGGATCGCGCCCTCGACCGACAGCCCCAGCCCGACGAGGGTCACGATGAGCAGCAGGCGCGCGGTCCACCGGCACGCCGAGGCCAAGCCCCGCTGCCGGTAGCCGCCGGCGCCGACCAGCAGGCCACGGTGGGCGTGGATGAGCGCGAGCAGAGGGACGTCCAAGCTGAACAGGCGCAGGTAGCCGGCCAGCGCCGGTTCGCCGAGGAGCGCGGCGAGCGGCCCGGCCGCGAGCGCCAGTAGCGCCGCGGCCGCGGCGCCGATGACCAGGTGCACTCGCACGATTCCGGCGCCGAGCGGGCGCCAGTCGCCGGCGTCGCCCGTGAGCTTGACCGTCGCCCGGGCGAACAACGCCGCGATGCTCCACTCGACCCAGAGCACGGGCGCCATCGCGAGCACGAGCAGCCCGTAGCCCTCGGGGCCCAGCCGCCGCGTCAGGAACGCGACGGTCAGCAGCCCGGTGGGGAAGAAGAGCCCCTCCCCGAGCACGATGCTGACGGCGCCCCCGAGCAGGTGCAGCCGGGGCCGGCCTGGCGCGGTCACGCCGCTAGGGGTTCCACCGCGACCGGGCGTTCCCCTCGCGGCGGCGCGGCGTCAGGCGATCGTCGCGACGCGGGCACCGGTAGCGCGCACCAGGTCGTCGGGTGCGATCCAGATCTGCAGGCCCCGCGCGCCGGCACTGATGCTGATGCGCGGGTGGCGCAGCGCCGAGGCGTCCACGAACGTGGCGAGCCGGCGCCGTGTGGCGAGCGGCGAGACGCCGCCCTTCACGTACCCGACCAGGCGCATCAGCTCCGCCGCCGCGACCAGCTCGACGCGCCTGGCGCCGGCGGCGCGGGCGAGCGCGCGCAGATCGAGCTCACGGTCGGCCGGCACGCAGGCCAGGAACACGCGGCCGTCGTCGGCGCGCACGACGAGGGTCTTGAAGAGCACCTCCGGCGGCAGCCCGAGCCGCCGCACGGCCTCCTCGGCCGTGTGCTCCTCGGCTTCAAACTCGAGAAGATCGTAGGCGACGCCGAGACGATCCAGCGCCTGCGTCGCGCGCGTCCGCATGACGCCTGTGCGATTCCGCGCGCCGGCACCGCCTCCTGGCGCGGCGCACGCGGCGCAAAGAGGAGGCCCCGGATAGGCTCGAGCGCGCCTCGTGGTACTCCGCGGGGTGACCGGGTGTCCTGCCCGGCGTCTTACCGAGGAGGCTGTGGTCCGCTTCTTGATCGCGGCCGGCTCCTGCCTCGCCGGGGGTTGCCTCGTCCACCCACCACGAGCGCCCGCTGTATCCGGGGCCCTTGGCTGCTTTGACCATACCCCGTCTGCGGTGTCCTGACCATCCGGTCCGGACCCGATTGCGCGCCGGTCGAGCCGCCGCATGATCGGCCCGTGCCTAGCCTCACCAACGTGCGAGGCCGGCCGGGCGCTGCGCGCTATACTGACGGCGTGGCCGTGTCGGACCGCCCCGTCCACCTGCACCCCGGACTCCACCCTCTCCTCGACGAGGTCGGCGAGGTTCTCCAGGAAACGTTCGTCCCGGCGCGCTTCCAGGAAGAGGCGCTCGAAGCGCTGGCGGAGGGCGACGTCCTGGTTTCGGCACCCACCGGCAGCGGCAAGACCTGGATCGCGCACGAGGCGATCCGCGCACGCGTGGCCGGCGTCGGGCAGACCTGGTACACGACGCCGCTGAAGGCGCTGTCGAACCAGAAGTTCCGGCAGTTCCAGGGCCTCTTCGGCGAGGACGCGGTCGGGCTGCTCACCGGTGAGCGCCGGGTGAACGCGCGCGCATCGATTGTCGTGGGCACGACCGAGATTCTCCGCAACATCCTCTACGGCGGCGGGGAGTCGCTCGGCTTCGTCGTGCTCGACGAGGCCCACTACCTGGGCGACGCCGAGCGGGGCACGGCCTGGGAAGAGGTCCTGATGCTCGCCCCGCGGCACGTGCGGCTGCTGCTGCTCTCCGCGTCGCTGCCCAACATCGGCGAGCTGGCGGCGTGGATGGGCCACCTGCGGGGCCGACCGCCGCGCGTCGTGCGCGAGGACCGGCGCCCGGTGCCGCTGCGACTGCTGCTCGCTGACGGCCGCGGCCGCCTGCTGCCCCCCACGATGGCCGACCGCCTGCGCCGGGAGGCCCCGCGACCGGGCGCGCTGGTGGAGCTGGTGCGGCAGCTCGACGCGGGCCGCCTGCTCCCGGCCATCCTGTTCTTCCCGTCCAGGCGCGAGTGCGACGGCGCCGCCCGCGAGCTCTCTCCGCTGCGGCAGCCCGGCGCCGAGGAGCGGGCGCGCGCGCTCGGCCGGTGGGAGGCTGAGTACCCGACGCTGCTGGGCCATCCCTTCCGTCACACGCTCATCCAGGCCGGCATCGCCCCGCACCACGCCGGCCACCTGATGGGCTGGCGGCTGGCGGTCGAAGACCTGCTGGCCCGCGGGCTCGTTCGCGCGGTCGCCGCGACCACGACCCTGGCCAGCGGCCTGGACGTGCCGGCGCGCACGGTCGTGCTCTCGACGCTGGTGCGCAACAGCCCGCAGGGTCCGGTGGCGCTGTCGGCCACCGAGTTCCAGCAGATGGCGGGGCGGGCGGGCCGGCGCGGCCGCGACCGCGTCGGTGTGGTCGTCGTGCCGGCCACCGACCGGAGCGAGGCGCAGCTGGGCCTGGCGATGGCGGAGGCGGATCCTGAACCCGTGACCTCCGCGTTCGCGCCGTCGTACACGCAGGTCCTCAACCTGCTCGCGCGGCGCTCGCTCGACGCGGCGCTCACCCAGCTCGACCGCTCCTTCGCCGCCTACCAAGGGCTGCTCGGCCGCCGGCCGCGGATGCCGCGCCGTCTCCCGCAGGGCGCGATCGCGGCCGCGGCCGAGCGCGCCGCGGACGGGCTGAGCGCGGCGTTCCTGCTGCGGGCGGCGGTGCTGCAAACCCTGGGCTACCTGGACCGCGAAGCCCGCCTCACGCACAGCGGCCGCTGGGCGATGCAGTTGCGACATCCCCGCCTGCTCGTCCTGGCCGAGCTCGTGCGGCGCGATCAGATGCCGACGAGCGCGCCCCGGCTCGCGGCCATCGCCGCGGCGCTGGGCACCGAGCGTCCGCCGCGTGGCGGCGGCACGAAGGCGCGGCTCGCCGCGGTGGGGCACGTGGTCGAGGAGGTGACGCGGCTGGAGGGCGAGCTGGGCGTGGAGCCCGACCCGGTGGCCGCCGAGTTCAAGGTAGAGTGGCAGCGCGCCCGCCGGCGCATCGTGCCCTCGCCGGCCGAGCGGCGCGCCGAGGCCGTCGAGGCCTGGGCGCGCGGCGCGGAGTGGTTCCGGCTGGTCCGGGACGCCGAGTGCGAGGAAGGCGACCTCCAGCGCACCATCCTGCAGGCCTCGGAGATTTTGATGCAGCTGGAGGGCCTGCCGCACCCGCCGCTACGGTTGCTGGCCCGCCAGGCGCGCGAGGCGCTGCTCCGGCCGCCGGTCGTGGAGGCCCAGGGATTCCGTACGCGATAGCTGAGCGGAGCCCATTTCAACGGCAACGTTTGCTGTAACCCGTATCCCGCCTTAAGGCTCCGCCCACTCTGCCTCAAGATCGGATGCGTTCCTTGTCGGCACGATAAGCCCGCCCACGACCAGGAGATTGTCGCGCTCAGACTCGTCCAACAGGAGGAACGCCACTGCTATCACCGGACAAGTAGCGATTCGTGCGCACGGACCTAAGGTCCGTCATGCTCGGCTCTTCGTCCTGAACCTTACCCGTTGCAGTTCTCGATCACCGATGCTGATCGACCAGAAGTAAGCGGCCCCAGGAGGAACCTCCAAGGGGCCGAAGTGTACGGCCAGTGGGACATGCAAAGCCGTACCGGCCGGCAGACCCGGCGGGTGGCCCACCTCGAACTCCGCCTGGAACCGGAGCTCGTTGGGAGGCTCTCCGACCTTCACGGGCCGCTCGTCCGCATCTTTCAGGACGCCCTCCACCACGTGAGGACGGTTCGCCTCGTTCCACGGGACGTCCACCTCGATGGTCAGCCCGTGCTGGAAGGACCCTGGGTCGCGCTGGCTCTAGCCTCCCCCGCGCACGTAGAGGCTGTCCGTGCCGGACGGGAGCTGGCCCAGGAGTTCTGCCACTACACGAGGTACTGACAAAGCCGGCACCCAGTCCCACCCCACAGTCCGGCTGGCCCCGGCCCAGGTAGCGCAATAAACCTCAGGATGTGGCGGCGATGCCCAGGTAGGAGGCGACGATCTGCGCGTTGTGCAACAGCGCCGGCCCCGGGCCGTCCAGAATGACCCGGCCCGTCTCCAGCACGTATGCGCGGTGGGCCATTAGAAGCGCCTGGGTCACCTCTTGGGAGATCAGGAGAATCGTCAATCCCTCGTGGTTTAACTGTCGAAGGGCCGCGAAGATCTCGGCGGCCATGCGCGGGGCAAGGCCGAGGGACGGCTCGTCTAGCGCCAGCAGGAGCGGCTTAGCCATGAGTGCCCGGGCAATGGCCAGCATCTGCTGCTCGCCGCCCGAAAGTGTACCTGCCAGCTGAGCGTGACGCTGGCGCAGGATCGGGAAGAGTGCGAAGATATGCTCCATCTGCTCGCGCAGGTGCGTCCGGGCACGCCGATTGTAGGCACCGAGTTCCAGGTGCTCGCGCACGCTCATGCCGGGAAAGAGCAGCCGACCTTCCGGGACATGGACGAAGCCGCGCTCGCAGATGAGATCCGGGGGAAACCCGGTGATCGGTTCGCCGTCGAAGACCACTGCGCCGCGGGTGGTGGGGTGGAGGCCAGAGAGCACCCGTAGCAAGGTGGTCTTGCCAGCGCCGTTGGGGCCGATGACGCTGACGAACTGGCCGGCCTCGACGGTCAAGGATACCCCGTGGAGCACCTCCAGCTCGCCGTAGGCGGCGTAGAGGCCCTCAACCCGCAGCACCGTAGCCCTCCCCAAGGTAGATGTGGCGGACCTGCGGGTCTGCCTGGATAGCGACAGGCGGTCCCTGGGCGATGACCTGGCCCGATCCCAGGACCACCACGTGCTCGCACAGGCCCATGACAATGCGGAGGACGTGCTCGACCAGCAGCACGGTAATCCTCAGATCGTCACGAACCCGTCGTACCAGGTCCACGGCGCCCGCGCTCTCTGCCGGATTGAGGCCCGCGAACACCTCGTCTAGCAGGAGCAACCTCGGCCCGGTGGCCAGCGCCCGGGCCAGCTCCAGACGCTTCTTCTCACCCAGCGTAAGCGCACTGACCGCCGCGTCCGCCGCGCCTTCCAGGCGTACGTACTGCAACCAGTGACGAGCCTCAGCCCGGGCCTCGCGCACGTGGCGCGCTCCCCGGCCGTAGAGGACCGCAGCGGCGACGTTGTCGGCCGTGGTCAGCCCCGCAAACGGCCGAACCACCTGGAACGTCCGCGCGATGCCGGTCCGCGCGATCTCAAACGGAGCCAGGCCCACCAGGCGGCGGCCCATGAAGACCACGTCCCCGCCATCCGGCGGATGGAAGCCCGTGATGACATTGAACAGGGTCGTCTTGCCCGAGCCGTTGGGACCGATCAGGCCAACGATGGCCCCCTCAGCGACCTGGAAGCTCACCGAGCGCAACACCGTCAGGCCGCCGAAGCGCTTGGAGACGCCACTGACGCGGAGCATGGCGGTCAGGGCCGCGCCTGTGCTGCCGGCACGGCCGCAGGCGGCCGGGGGGCGCGCCATCGAAGCCGCTCCAGGTACGGCAGCACCCCATCGGGAAGCAGCACGATCACCAGGGCCAGCCCCAGGCCAAAGATGATGCGCGCAGCCTCGGTCCCCACCCGGACAGTGAGGGCCTCATCGACCAGCCGCACGACGACCGCACCCAGGATCGGACCGGCCCAAGACTGCCGTCCGCCCAGCAAGGCCATGAGCACAGCCAACACGGAGAGGTGGAGGTCGAACATGAAGTCGGGGTGGATGTAGGAACGGTCGTAGGCATAAATGCCCCCGGCCAGACCGGTCAGTCCGGCGCTGAGGATTAAGGCGCTCATCTTCAGCCGCACCACCGGGACGCCGATGCTCTGCGCTGCCTCCTCATCCTCGCGAATCGCCTCGAGGCCAACGCCTATCTTCCCCAGACGCACAGCCCGCCCGGCCAGAACAGTGACCAGGGCCACAGCCAGCATGGCGTAGTAGAAGGCACGCCGTGCCACGATCGGTTCCCACGGCGGAAGCGTCATCCACAATCCCTCTGCCGCGCCGGTCCACGGGAGGTTGAGAACGACGGCGCGCACCGCCAAGCCCAGGATCATGGTGACCACTGCGAAGTACGGACCGCGCAGACGCAGGCATGGGTACCCGGCCAGGGCGGCAAACGCGGCCGCGACCGCGGCGCCAAGCGGCGCGGTGAGGAACGGCGAGAGCCCGGCCCGGACCAGGAAAAATCCCGTCGTGTAGCCACCGAGACCGAAGAAGGCTGCGTGGCCAAAGCTCAGGTAGCCCGCGAACCCACCGATTACGTTCCAGGCCACCGCCAGCGCAACGTACATGAAGGTGGAGTACAGCAAGGCCAGCGGGTACTCACCTGTGCCCACCCAGGGGAAGATGAGCAGGACCACGGCGAGGCCGGCAGCGACCGCCCGGCTCATCGTCTGAACAACCCCGTCGGCCGCAACAGCAGCAGGACACCCAGCGAGGCAAACAGGAAGAAAGGCGCCCAGGCGAAGGGGATGACCAGCGTGCTGAGATTAGTCAACGCTCCCACCAGCATACCGGCCACCACCACCCCGACCAGGCTGCCAACTCCGCCCACTATCACTACCAGGAAGACGAACACGAGCCACATCAGGTGAGACGCGGGAGAGAAGCTATAGATCAGGGCCAGGGCCACACCCGCCACGCCGGCAGAAGCAATGGCCAGGCCGTAGGTGAGGCTGGTGACCTGGCGGAGATTGATGGCACAGAGCGCCGCGCCCTCAGGATTCTGCCAGACCGCTCGCACGGCTTTGCCAGGGAATGTCTTGTGGAGAAACAGGTACAGTGCCGCGATGGTCACCGTGGCCAGGCCGGCGCCCGCCAGGTGTGTAATCGGCAGAGCCAACACGCCCAGCTGCACCGCCCGGCCGGTATAAGCCACGTTGACCACCCGAGGCCCGGGTCCCCAGACAGCGGCCAGGACGTTCTCCAGCGCGGCGGCCAGCCCGAAGGTCAGTACCATGGAGACCAGCACCAGGTCACCGCCTCGCCGGGCGGCGGGGCGAATGACCCCTTCATAGAAGCCGACACCCAGTAGGAAGAAGAGCGGCACCACCACGGCCAGGCTGGCCAGAGGATCCACGCCGCGCGCCGCCAGCAGGTAGACCGCATACGCTGCTCCCACTGCCAGCGCCGGGTGCACGATGTTGATGACATGCGCCACGCCCCAGATCAGGCTGAACCCCGCCCCCAGGAGCGCGTAGACGCTCCCGGTCAGGAGCCCGGTGACCAGCGCCTGGAGCACCTGGGCCACGAACGGACTACCGCCTCCAGGGCGGTTTGGGGTAGACTGGTTGCGCCGAGCGACGCCCGGGCGGCCAGATCAGCTCCACCTCACCGTTGATCACCTGCGTGGCGTACTCGTATGGTGCCGGCAACCCCCTCTCGTCGAAGCGCAACTCTCCCGCGATGGTCTTGAAGGTGGTCTCGCGCATGTACCGCACCAGCACGGCATGGCTGAGGCTCTTGGCCGCCTCGACGGCCTGCTGCAACACCTGGGCCCAGGCATAGCCGAACAAGAAGTACAGCGGCGCCCACTTCAGGTTCCACCGCTCCCGGGCGACCTGGTTCAGCTCGGCGATGCCGGGATAGGGGAGCCTGTGGTGGATGGCCGTCCCCGAGACGACGTAGTCCCCGTCGGGCCCCAGCTGCGTCACCCACTCCGGGATGAGCGTACCTATTGCCTGCAGGATCACCTTGGGGTTGTAGTCCAGGGCCTTCATGGCTCTCATGGTCAGCACGCCGTCGGGGAAGAATCCGTTGGCCAGGAACATGTCGGCGCCAAGCGCCCGAGCCCGCGAGACCAGCGGCTCGGCGGAGGCCAGAGGAAGGTCGTAGAGCTCGTCCATGACCAGCGGGATCTCCAGCCGCTTCAGGCCGTCCTGAATCGATTCGCGCGCGGACATACCTACGGGGTTGTTCACAGTGATGGCCGCCGCACGCGTTGGCCTCTGGGCTTTGGGAATGTTACTCAGCCACCGCCAGGCGCCCTCATACCACCACTGGCCCATCAGCGGGGGGCCGCCAAAACTGAACTTGAACCCCCGGCGGAAGGAGGCCATGTGCCCACCCATGGAGATGTAGACCTTCCGGTACCGCTCGACCAGCGCCATCTGCGCGGCCGCCGCTGTCCCCGGGTACCCTCCGAGGATCAGGTCCACGCGGTCGACCGTGATCAACCGCTCGAGCAGGCTCACGGCGCGGTCCACGCTGCTGGCGTCATCGAGAATCGTCACCTCCACCGGGCGCCCGAGAAGGCCACCCTGCCGGTTGACCTTCTCGGCCCAGTAGCGGTAGCCGCGCTCCACCCACACGCCGGTATCAGCGAAGGGGCCGGTCAACGGCAACGTGCCTCCCAGGCGGATCGGCCTGGCCTGGGCCCACGCTCCATGGGTCAGGACCCGGGGCACCGCCAACGCTCCGGCTCCTAGGGCAGCGGACTTCAAGACCTGCCTGCGGGATAGCCTCACCACTCCTCCTCCTTTCTCGGCACCGGCTGGTGACACCACCTCAGCCATCAAAGGGTTCTTCGATGATGGCCACCGCGCGTGTCCACGCTGCGCTGGCCGCCTTCAGCTTGTACGGGAAGCAGGCGACCTTGAACCCAAAGGGCCTGGGGATCTTGTCCAGGTTGGTCAGCTTTTCGATCTGGCAGTACTCCCGCTCCTTGCCGTAGAAGTGGGACTCCCAGAACCTGCCGCGCACCCCGCTGGCGGCTTCCCGAAACATCACGTCGAACGGACGGTCCAGCCCCCAGGCATCGATACCTATCACCTTTACGCCACGCTCGACCAGGTACTGGGTCGCGCTGCGTTCCAGCCCGGGGTGCAGCATGTCATAACCGGGCTGCTTGAAGGCCTTCCATGTGTCGGTGCGAATCAGGGCGATGTCGTAGGGCTTGATACCATAGCCCATCGCCGCCAGAGAGACCTCCACATCAGTTGCAGTGATCCCATCACCGCGCCGCTTGTGCGTCATGTCCAGCACGAAGGCGTCGCTGAAGAACCACCGTAAGGGCAACTGCTCGATAGTCTTCGCGGGTTCGCCACCGGATGTGGGACCATAGTGATAGGGGGCATCAATATGGGTCCCGGAGTGCGACGAAAGCGTGGCCACCTCCACGGCCCAGGCATGACCATCCGGAAAGAGGGTGGGGAGCAGACCCTGATCGACACTGAAGACGTCCACGGTCATGCGCATGCCCTGCACGTGGTCGATGTACTGGATCTGGTGGCGGTTGGGCTCGAAGGCACCGGTCCCGTTCTCCAGCGTATCGCTGAGGTCGATCAGCGTGACCCGAGTGCGGCTCACAATATAGCTCTCCATGATCCTTCCCTCCTTCCCTGCGCCAAACCCGCCAGGCCGTTACCGCTGCGCAGGGGATCGAGCCGCAGATCCGGACGGCGTCGCTTCCGCGCCCAGCACCCGGCGGATGATGCCCTGATAGACTGCCGGGGGCAGCGCGTTCTTGAGCCGCAGGGCCACGGTCTTCACCTGCCGCACGATCTCTTCCACCTGCTCCAGAGTGGCGCGCAGGCCCTGCTCTTCCAACGTCATCTCCACGTAGTTACGACCGGTCCCGCGTCCCGCCACCAGGCTGGGCCCGTCGCGGCCCACCAACGCGGGCGGGTAGGGAAACACCGCCACCTCTCCCAGGGGCGTTGCGCGAAACTGCCGCAGGATGTGGATGACGATGCCCGACTCGACC
Source organism: Armatimonadota bacterium (assembly GCA_031081715.1). Lineage (GTDB taxonomy): Bacteria > Sysuimicrobiota > Sysuimicrobiia > Sysuimicrobiales > Humicultoraceae > Fervidifonticultor_A > Fervidifonticultor_A tertius. Next base: position 96,454 of record JAVHMA010000006.1, read on the forward strand.
TCGAACAGCCCGGGGCCGACGATAGGCTTGTTGGAGGCCGGTCGGATCTTGGAGATTTCCGCCACCATCTGGGACAGCCGGTAGAGTCCCTCCAGCTGGATTCCTGTGGGGATGCCCAGCAGGTGTTCGCATGCGACCGCCACCTCCTCCGTGGCCACATTGCCGGCTCGCTCCCCCAGGTTGTTCACGGAGCAGTGCACCTCATCGACACCCGAGGCCACGGCCATCATGGCACTGGCAGTGGCCTGGCCGTAGTCGTTATGGATGTGCAGGCCCAACGGCGTCTCCGGAAACCACTGGCGGAGCTTGGAGATGAAGAACCGCATAGCCAGCGGGTGCGCCATACCGAACGTGTCCGAGACGGTGATGCGATCAATGGCGCCGCGCTCGATGACCTCACCGAAGAAGCGCTTGATGTACTCCAGGCTGGGGATGCGGAAGGTGTCCCAGCCCATGAACTCCACGTACATACCAGTTTCATCCTTGGCTCGGCGGGAGAGGACCACGACCTTGTCAATCAGCTGCTCCGGGGTCATGTCGTAGGCGTACTTGATGAGGAACGGGTTGACGCCGAACTCCAGAACCATTCCCGGCGCGCCGCAGGCGATGGCCGCCTGCAGATCGTCGTCGCGCACCCGCACCAGAGGCGTCACCCGGGCCCGCAGCTTCATCTGGGCCAGCGTGCGGATCACCTCGCGGTCCTCCTCTGTGGCCGGCAGGCCTGGTTCGATGGACGGGATGCCGATTTTGTCCATCTCCTGAGCCAGGAAGAGCTTCTCCTCCACGGTGAAAGCCACACGTGCAGTCTGCTCTCCGTCGCGCAGCGTCACATCGTGGATCACCACCCGTGCGGGAAGTCTCATCTCCCCCCTCACCTCGGGGAGATAGTTTAGCGGTGAGACCCACCGGCCCGAGCCGAAGTACGGGCCGTCCAGTGTGATGCCAAAGGCCTCTGGTGCTGCCATCATCATCCTCCTTCCCCCAGGGTTCCCTATCGCCAGTTCCCATGCGTGCCCACCCGCCGCCCGCCACGCTTGGGCTTGGTCCCTTTGGTGCCGCGGGTGGACCCCTCCACCGCCGGGTCGGCACCGGCCACCTGATCAGTCCTCACGGACGGTGGCAGAGGCGCTGTGGGAAGCACCCGATCCCCCGTGACATCGAGGAGAAGTTCCAGCTCCGGGCCGTACGTCGCATGCAACAGAGCAGCAAATCGGTAGTAAAGCTTGTTGGCGTAGATGTCATGCCGGATGTAGTTGCGGATAGTGCGCAGCACGGCGGGGTTGGACGTCCAGACGCCAGACCATCGGCCGCGGGAGCGGTCCATCATCAGGCCGGCGGTTTCATCGGCGACTACCAGCATCTGGTCGCCGTGGCGCTCGTAGACGGTGCGCAGCATCACGTGATGAACCGTAAACCCGATCTCCACGTCAGGAGCGTCGAACAGCATGGCCGCAATGTGCACGCCCTGCTGGTGCGCCTGATGCAGACTCTGCCGCAAGTCCAGCACCTGGTTCCGCCACGCGCTGAGGTAGAGCTTCCGCTTCGCTTCCGCGATGATCCGCCGTGCCCGATCCAGCAGGAGATCGTAGCCTTCCAGGTGCCACAGCATCTCGCGCCAGGGATGCGCTGCTGCCGGTCGCAAACCACGGCGAATCGTCGCCGCCAGGGTCCGAAACCGAGCTTCCCGCAGGTTGAGGAATTCATCGGCCGGCAAGGGGACGTAGGTGATCGGCCGGCCGTCGATGAGGGTGACGAGCCCGCGATCCTGCAAACGCCGCAGGGATGCGTAGACCTTGGCTGAGGGGACACCCGAGCGCTGGCTGATCTGATTCCCGTTGGCCGGATGGACTTCGTGGAGGGCAAGGTAGAC